>NZ_QOLD01000084.1 GCF_003333305.1 Candidatus Colwellia aromaticivorans
AAAATTTCAAGCAAATACAATTAAAAATCGTAGGGTACTGTCATTTCTAACTTTAGCCAAACAAGTAATAAAGCAATTCAAAAGGCGTATCACGCTGAACTATATAGAAAAAAGTTTAAAATACTTCGCTTTGAATTACCAAAAAGAGGCGTTCAACTAAAATGGGGATCCCTCAGCCCTACGGGTACGCCTGAGCAAATAATGATCGTCGTTGCTCCTTTTTTTAAGGACGCTACATGGATGGTGTTATTAGAGAATGCAAGAGCATATTCTCCTGAACAACCATTAATAAAAACAAGCGCCTTGATCATGAATTGCTCAGGAGTCCTGAAACAGAAATTTTGAAGTATCATGAGTATAAGTTTAATTTAACGTAACTATTCTCTTCCCGGCAATTTTTTCCATGAAACAGTATCACGTACATAAACAGGCTGTGCATTTTCAGCAGCAACACCCTTGCCTTGTTCAAGTGAAATAACACCAATGGCTAACATTGCCTCAGCACTTGGAAACAATACTTCTGGTGTACCAACATTACTTTTTAATGACGATAATTGTTCACTATAAGCATCCCAACCTGTACCAACACCATATTCAGCCTTGTTAACAATAATTGATAAATGCTGGGCTAATTGCTCTGGGGCTGTTACTGCTTCTGCACACTGTGGCTGCATAATGTTATGTTCATCAAGCATAAAATAGCCGTTGTATACTTCTCCCATGCGGGCATCAATGGCAGCAATAACACCGGATTTTTGCCCATTAATTTTCCCTTGCACCTTTCCTTGCATAAAAGCTAACTGCGCCATCGCTTGTAAACTTGATACGCCAAAAACAGGTAAGTTTGCAGAATAAGCCAACCCTTGCGCGACACCTACACCGATTCGCACACCAGTAAAACTGCCCGGTCCTCTACCGAAAATTAAACCATCGCATTGTGATAGCTTAATGCCAGCTTCTGTTAACACGTCATCAACCATAGGCAATAATTGCAAACTATGTGATTGTGGGCATAAATCATAACGGCTATAAAGCTTACCGTTAACTTGTAAAGCAACTGAGCAGGCTTCGGTTGAAGCATCAATGGCCAAATAATTCACTACTAATATTCCTTAAACACTATCGATTAACTATGTTTCAATTAAACTATTATATTAACTAAACTTTCAAAACAGACTTTAAAACACTGCCTTTATACTCTGAATTTATGTTTTACGTTTAGACTCTTCACTTAGACAATGCTCTCTAAGAACTTGGCGGCTTGTTCTAAATCACGGCTACGTTTCATCTGTGGCAAACTTTTTAAAAAGGTTTGTCCGTAAGGACGATTGACTAGTCGATTATCACAAATAACCAAAACACCACGGTCGCTAACATCACGAATAAGCCGACCAACACCTTGCTTAAGCGCGATAACGGCTTGCGGTAATTGTATTTGAGCAAACGCATCGCCCCCTTGTCTTCTAACATCTTCACAACGCGCTTGTAATAATGGATCATCAGGAGAGGCAAAAGGCAGTTTATCAATAATAACACAGGTGAGCTTATCACCTCTAACGTCAATGCCTTCCCAAAAACTCGCTGTGGCTAATAATACCGAATCGTCATTTTCAACAAATTTATCTAATAATACGCGTTTTCCCATTTGCCCCTGCACTAATAAGGGGTTATCAATGCTATCAGCTAAAACTTCTGCCACTTGGTGCATCACTCTATAGCTAGTAAACAACATAAAACAGGCACCTTTACTGGCAGCAATTAAGGGCTCTGCCAATTGCGCTAAATGCGCAGCACGATTTTTATCATTTGCTTCAGGTAAATAACGCGGTACAACAAGCTGAGATTGCTGTTGATAATCAAAGGGACTTTCTAACAGCAACTGACTTGCATCTTGTAAACCTAAATGCTGAGCGAAATGATCAAAACTGTTGTCAACGGCTAACGTTGCTGAAGTAAAAATCCAACCCGCGCCAGAGTCTTTCACATAGGCACTAAACTTATCAGCTACGCTTAACGGTGTTTGATGTAAAACCACATGACGGGGCGTAGTTTCATACCAAAAGCTCATGCCATTAATATCAACATTCACCATTACATCATATTGCGCTAACAAATATACAGCCCTATCAAAGCAGTTATCAATAGCCTCATTGCGCGAAATGCAAAGTTTAATAACTTGATATAGAAAATCTAAATCAACTTTTAAGCGTTGAAATTTTTGCACAAATTGTTGCTGTTGACACTTTTCACGCCAGTTGCCACGTTCAGGATCGTAATTAAATAACAAACGAAATTCTTGACAGGTTTTTTGCAATTTATCTGCTGCTAAACCTAATTGCTTTACATCCGTTAATTTACTTCGATAAACCTGCGCAACATCAGCACATAAATCAACTAATTGCTTGGTTGAGAATGCGTCACCAAAATAATCACTGGCAATGTCACCTATTTGATGGGCCTCATCAAAAATCATCACTTGTGCTTTAGGAATTAATTCACCAAAACCGGTATCTTTGAGCGCCATATCAGCAAAAAACAAATGATGATTGACAACAATTAAATCGGCATCAATGGCTTTTTGTCTTGCTCTAACTAAATAACATTGTTCAAAATCAGGACAATCTTTCGCTAAACAATTATCTAACGTGCTAGTAATAAAAGGAAAAACGCCAGAGTCTTCGGTTACATTAACCAATTCACCAATATCTCCCGATTGAGTACTATTAGCCCACGTTTTTACTTTCACTAAATCGGTTAATGTATTGGCATCAAGCTGACCGCGGTTATCTTGGTATTGCGCTAATCGATAACGGCATAAATAATTAGCTCGCCCTTTTAATAAAGCAATTTGAGCGTTACTTGCTAAAGATTTTTTAACCAGAGGAATATCTTTATGAAAAAGCTGTTCTTGTAGGTTTTTAGTTCCCGTTGAAATGATGATTTTTTTATCTTCATTCGAAGACTTAATACTAAGAAAAGCGGGAATTAAATAGGCAAACGTTTTTCCTGTTCCTGTGCCAGCCTCGACAATAAGTGAAGATTGCTTTTCAATCGCTTGTGCAACGCCCATTGCCATATCTGTTTGTGCTTGGCGAGGAGAAAAACCATCAATGGCTTTGGCTAGTGTGCCATTTTTGGAAAAAGCTTGGGCTACAGATGTCATGAATAGCGAGTAGAAATCAATTGAGAATTAAGAAAGGAGAATTATACTGCTTTACTATTAAACATAAAGCATTAAACATAAAGATCTAAATGTTTTACTTTCTCCTTAGAATCAGCTGATTTCTCATCAGTAGTTCCAGCTTGTTGCTCAGCAGGTTTTGGCTCTTGTTCATTTTCTTTATTCGCTTTATTATCACCTTGCTTTCCAGCAAAGTAATAATCATGGTTTTCAAGGTGATCAGGATCTTCTTTTAATTTACTCGTCCCTGCTTCTTTCAACAACGCTTTAACCTTCAAGTTTGCTGGCTTAATGGGTACTGGTACAACCCGAGTTAATTGTGTAGTAAAAATATCCATGATTGCTCACCATATAAATTTTACATCGTTATCTGCCTACTTTATCGACAAATAGAGTAAAAACTTTAAGTAAAAAAAAGAGTAATAACTCTAAGTACGTACCATATAAACATTAGTTATAAAAAACGGCTATTTATTTCTTGCAGCTGAATAACTTTATCAGTACTGTACACGCATAGAGAATATAAAACGTATCTCATTACACTATTGAGTTTAACACATTATGATTATTAACCTGATTATCAATCCAAGTAAGCGACATCATCACCATCATATGGACTAGTCCGTTCAGGTTTGCTTTATAGAAAATATAAAGAAAAATCACGATGGGCTGCAGCCTTTCGTGGAGTTAAACTAAATAACCAAATTTATAAACCCCCGAAAGAGCTTGAAACCTTTCGGGGGTTTTTCGTATTAAGTAAATTGAAAATGGCAACTATACCCGTTCCACTTGAATCATGCATATTTAAGTGGAGCGGGTATATATATTTTCAATAAGAAATTTTAGGCATTAAGAATTTAAATTAGGAAATAAACAAAATGACTACATCAGAGCCACGTTTACGCATTGCTATGCAGAAATCAGGACGCCTTAGCGACGACACTCAAAAGTTATTTAAGGGTTGCGGCCTAAAACTTAACGTTAGCGACCGTCGCTTACTTGCTCATGTTAAAAATATGCCTATTGATATAATGAGAGTACGTAGTAGCGATATTCCAGGTCTTATTATGGATGGTGTTTGTGATTTAGGCATTGTTGGTGATAATACGCTCGAAGAAGAAGAGTTATCACGTGCACTCATAGGCAGTAAAAACACTTATATTAAAACAACTCCGTTGAACTTTGGTGGCTGTCGTTTTTCAATCGCGATGCCTGAAGAATTCGAATACACAGGTTTACAGTGTTTAGACGGTTTACGGTTTGCAACTACCTACCCTCAGTTATTAAATCGCTTTGCTAAAGACAATGGCATTAACGTTGAGTTTTGTTTATTAAAAGGCTCTGTTGAAGTAGCACCAAGAGTTGGTTTAGCCGATGGCATTTGTGATTTAGTGTCTACCGGTGCAACGCTTGAAGCTAATGGTTTAAAAGAAGTTGCTGAAGTATTTCGCTCTAAAGCATCACTTATTCAACGCTCTGAGCCTTTAGGTGACGAAAAACAAGCTATTTTAAATACACTACTTCCTCGTATTAACGGTGTAATGAAGGCGAAAGAAAGCAAATACATTATGCTACATGCCCCTAAGGACAAAATTAGTGAAGTTAGCGCCTTAATGCCGGGTAAAGAAACGCCAACCATACTACCTCTTGCAGGCCGTGATGATTTAGTCGCAGTACATGTTGTGGCAACAGAAACCTTTTTCTGGGAAACCATGGAAAGTTTAAAGGCACTGGGTTGTAACTCAATCCTAGTCATGCCAATTGAAAAAATGATGGGCTAAATTCATTAATCTCTGGTTAGTTGGCTCAAGTTCAGCATCGAAAGTACTCATTGACTAACGTCAACTCCGTGCTTTCTCTTTGCTCTTGAACCAACTATCGGCGAGCTTAAAAGAATTACATTGAAAATTAAGTAGTAACGGTTTAGAGATAATTATGAATACTCAAATGATCAATTGGCAAGAAATATCTGAGCAGCAAAAAACTGATGCGCTTGCACGTCCGGCAATTGCCGATAATGCCTTGTTATCAACACAGGTCGCTAACATTTTATCGCAAGTCAAAAAACAGGGTGATAAAAGTCTTTTTGCATTAACCGAACAGTTTGACGGTATCGCCTTAACCACATTAGCAGTCACTGCTGAGCAAGTTAAACAAGCAAAACTAGCGCTAACTGATAAACGTTTAAAAGCCATCAATACGGCTTATACCCATATAAAAAGCTTTCACAGTGCACAGACGCCTGAAGATATTTTTGTTGAAACTTGCCCCGGTGTCCGTTGTACCTTAAAAACAGAAGCCATTGAAAGTGTTGGTTTGTATATCCCTGCAGGCTCAGCGCCCTTACCTTCAACGGTACTCATGTTAGGTGTTCCTGCACAATTAACCGGTTGTAAGCGCACTGTACTCGTTTGCCCACCAGATAAAAATGGTCAGTTAGCCAATGAAGTATTAGTCGCTGCAGAGCTTTGTGGTATCACTGAAATTTATACCATCGGCGGTGCACAAGCTATTGCCGCTTTAGCTTACGGCACAAAAAGTATTCCTGCTGTCAATAAAGTGTTTGGCCCGGGTAATCGTTATGTTACTGAAGCTAAAAAACAACTTTCTCAACAAGTAGCCGGCTTTGCTATTGATATGCCCGCGGGCCCATCAGAAGTATTAGTACTTGCAGATAAAGATGCCAACCCTGCTTTTATCGCCGCTGATTTACTTTCACAAGCTGAACATGGCGCTGATAGCCAAGTTATTTTATTAACCGATAGCGCGCGTTTAATCGACGATGTTAATATTGAACTTAACAAGCAAGTAGCCGTTCTATCAAGACGTGAAATAGCAGAGCAAGCACTAAAACAGTCGCGTTTAATTTTAACGAAAGATTTATCGCAAGCCGTCGAAGTATCTAATCGTTATGGCCCTGAACACTTAATTGTTCAAACTGAAAACCCGCAAGCATTGTTAACTGATTTACGTAATGCTGGTTCTATTTTTGTTGGTGCTTACACCCCAGAATCAGCAGGTGATTATGCCAGTGGCACTAATCACGTATTGCCTACCTATGGTTATTCAAAAGTGATCAGTAGCTTATCTTTAGCAGACTTTTCTCGCCGTTATACCGTGCAAGAAATCAGTAAAACTGGCTTAACTAACTTAGCCGAATGCATTATTGAATTAACCGATGCTGAAGGTTTAGATGCGCATCAACGTGCGGTAACTATTCGTTTAGAGGAAAAAGCATAACCATGAGCTCCGCATTAACGTTAATAGAAAAATTAGCCCGTGAAGAATTGGTTGATATGGTGCCTTACCAATCGGCACGTCGGTTGTTTGCTAGTGGTGATGCTGAACAAACAAAAAGTAAAGTATGGCTAAACGCCAATGAAGCACCCGGCACAGGCGATTATCAAATAAGCAGTGAAAACATCAATCGTTATCCTGACTTTCAACCTGACAACTTACTAAATGCTTATAGCGAGTATTGCGGCCTTCAGCGCTCGCAAATATTAGCCACGCGTGGCGCTGATGAAGGTATAGAGCTGATCATTCGCAGTTTCTGTCGTGCTTATCAAGACAGTATATTAATTTGCCCACCAACTTATGGTATGTATGCCATAAGTGCTGAAAATCACGGCGCTGGTGTTGTTAAAGTTCCTTTACAAAACTCTTCTCAAGGGATGCAACTAAACCTTGATGGTTTAACCTCACAAGTGGGCAAAGTAAAAGTTGTTTTTTTATGCTCACCGGGCAACCCTACTGGCAACTTATTATCGAAAGAAGCAATTATCGCTGCTATCGAATTGTTTAAAGACAGCGCCATAGTGGTTGTTGATGAAGCTTATATTGAGTTTTCACCAGAGCAAACTAGCACTGATTTAATAGCCGAATACGACAATGTAATTGTGCTGAGAACCTTATCTAAAGCGTTTGCTTTAGCAGGTTTACGCTGTGGCTTTACCTTAGCCAGTAAAGAAATAATTACCTTACTCAGTAAAGTTATTGCTCCTTACCCTATTTCAGCGCCCGTCGCAGAAATTGCTAGTAAAGCATTAAGTACAGATTTAGCAGTAATGGCTGAACGAGTGCAAAGCTGTAATAACATTAAAGCGACATTATCAAAATGGTTAAGTGACAGAAGCTGGTGTAATGAAGTATTTGCCAGCGATGCCAACTTTATTTTATTTCGTTGTACTAACCAACAAGAAAAAGAACGTGTTTTTAATACCTTAGTAGAAAAAGACATTTTGATCCGCGATCAATCTAAACAAATGCAACTAGAGCATTGTTTACGCATCAGTATCGGTAGCGAACAAGAAATCACCCAACTTAAAGAAGTATTATCATGAGTAACAAACAACAAAAAATATTATTTATCGACCGCGATGGTACCTTAGTTGAAGAGCCTATTATTGATAAGCAATTAGACACCTTAGAAAAACTGGTATTTGAACCTAACGTTATTCCTGAGCTAATAAAGTTACAAGCTAAAGGCTTTAAGTTAGTGATGGTTTCAAACCAAGATGGTTTAGGCACAAAAAGCTTCCCTCAAGCCGATTTTGACTTACCTCATAATCAAATGATGGCGATATTTTCCTCACAAGGCATCACCTTTCAAGACGTATTATTGTGCCCTCACTTTGATGAAGACAACTGCAATTGCCGTAAACCAAAATTAGGTATGGTTAGTGACTATCTACAAAAAGGCTTAGTTGATTTCACCAACTCTTACGTTATCGGTGATAGAGAAACTGATATGGGTTTAGCAGCTAATATGGGCATCGTTGGTATTAAATATAACAGAGATACTTTAAATTGGGCACAAGTTAGCGAGCAAATACTTGGATCTGCTGAACAGGATAGAACTGCAACTGTCACTCGTACTACTAAAGAAACCGACATTACCATTTCGGTAAATTTAGACAAAAAGGGCGGCAGTAACATAGACACTGGTTTAGGCTTTTTTGATCATATGTTAGATCAAATATCTACCCACGGCGGCTTTAACTTACAATGTAGTGTCAGTGGTGACTATCACATTGACGAACATCATAGTGTTGAAGATACCGCCCTTGCATTAGGCCAAGCATTAAGAGAAGCGTTGGGTGATAAACGGGGTATTGGCCGTTTTGGTTTCGTACTACCGATGGATGAGTGTCGCGCAGAATGTGCTATTGATTTATCTGGTCGTCCTTGGCTTGAATTTGATGCAAAATTTACCAGTGAAAATGTTGGTACCATGTCAACTCAAATGGTCTCGCATTTTTTCCGTTCACTTGCCGACGCAATGTTAATTACCTTACATTTATCAACCAGTAAAGGTAACTGTCATCACCAAGTAGAAAGCCTATTTAAAGTATTTGGTCGCGCTTTAGGTCAAGCCATCAAAGTAGATGGTGATGAATTACCTAGCTCGAAAGGAACACTGTAATGGCAGAAACAGTACAAAGTAGCGATAAAGGTAGCGATGGAAGTAAAAACGTTATTGTTGATACTGGCTGCGCGAATTTATCTTCAGTTAAATTTGCCATAGAGCGTCTTGGCTTTAACGTAAGCGTTACCGACGATATTGAGCTAATAAAACGTGCGGATAAAGTCATTTTTCCCGGTGTTGGTAGCGCTAAGCACGCCATGGAAAACATTACTAACAAAGGTTTAATTGAAACCTTACAAACCTTGACTCAACCAGTTTTAGGCTTTTGCTTAGGTATGCAGTTAATGACCGAGTCTTCTAAAGAAGGCGCTAACGAAAGTGTAATAGAGTGCTTAGGCGTTATCCCAACATTAGTTGAACCTCTTGATGCCAAAGGTAACCGTCTACCTCACATGGGTTGGAATACACTAACCAATGTTGCTAATCACCCTGTATTAGCAGGCATTAACGTCGACGATTACTTTTATTTCGTGCATAGCTTTGCTGCACCTATTAGTGAATACACCATTGCCAGTTGCGAATACGGTAGTGAATTTTCAGCAATCATTGCCAAAGATAACTTTATTGGTTGTCAGTTTCATCCTGAGCGCTCAAGCGCTTTAGGCAGTAAAATAATTCAAAATTTTCTAGAGTTAAACTCTCAGGAGCTAAAAACAGCATGATGATTCCAGCAATAGATTTGATTGGTGGCGAAGTAGTTCGTTTGTATCAAGGCGATTACAATCAAAAAACTAACTACAAAACCACAGTACAAGAACGCCAACAAGCGTACGCTGCTTCTGGCGCGACTGTTATGCACTTTGTTGATTTAGACGGTGCTAAAGACAGCACTAAACGTCAACTTTCAACCTTAAAAACTGTCGTTAATCATGAGACCATGATCACGCAAGTCGGCGGTGGTATTCGCTGTGAAGAAGATGTTAAACAATTACTCGACTTAGGTACAACGCGTGTGGTTATTGGCTCTCTGGCTATTAAGCAGCCAGAGCTAGTCTTAGAATGGCTAAAAACCTATGGCGGTGAAAAAATAGTTCTCGCGCTTGATATTAAAATTGATGAGCAAGGTAATAAAACACTGCCAACCCATGGTTGGATTGAAGATAGCGGCGTAAATTTAGAAGATTTACTTGATGCTTATATCGACGCAGGTATCAAACATATTCTTTGTACTGATATTTCAAAAGACGGCACATTAAGTGGGTCAAACGTAGATTTGTATATTGAGCTTTGTCAAAAATATCCAAGTATTCAATGGCAAGCCTCTGGCGGCATTGGCAGCCTTGATGATATTAAAGCGTTAATTGGCTCAGGTGTTAGTGGCGTTATTTTAGGCCGTTCGCTACTCGAAGGTAAATTTACGCTTGAGGAGGCTATTGCATGTTGGCCCGCAGAATAATACCTTGCTTAGATGTTCGTGATGGTAAAGTAGTTAAAGGTGTTCAGTTTAGAAACCATGAAATTATTGGTGACATTGTTCCTTTAGCTCAAAAGTATGCTGAAGCAGGCGCTGACGAATTAGTTTTTTATGATATTACCGCTAGTGCTGATGGCCGCGTAGTAGATAAAAGCTGGGTTAGTCGTATCGCCGAAGTTATTGATATTCCTTTTTGTGTTGCTGGTGGCATTAAAAGTGAAAGTGACGCCAAAGAAATTTTAATGATGGGCGCTGATAAAATTAGTATCAATTCCCCTGCTCTGCGCGATCCAACGCTAATATCACGCCTTGCTGATCATTTTGGTCAACAGTGTGTAGTTGTTGGCATCGACAGTTTTTATGATAAAGACACGGGTACATATCAAGTTTATCAATTTACCGGTGATGAGAAACGCACAAAAAAAACCAGTTGGACAACTTTTGATTGGATAGAAAAAGTAGTTAGTTTAGGCGCAGGTGAAATTGTCCTTAACTGCATGAACCAAGATGGTGTTCGTCAAGGTTACGATATTGAACAACTTAAACAAGCAAGAGCTGCATGTAATGTCCCTTTAATCGCTTCTGGTGGCGCGGGTACTATGGAGCATTTTAGCGATGTTTACCAACAAGCTGATGTTGATGGCGCACTTGCCGCATCAGTTTTTCATAAAGGCATAATCCCGATAAGCGAATTAAAAGCTTATTTGAAATCACAAAATATTGAGGTAAGACCATGTTAGTAACCACTGAAAACATCAATGAATTAGCATGGCAAAAAATGGATAACCTTATTCCTGCTATTATTCAACATGCAGCTACTGGCGCAGTACTCATGCAAGGTTATATGAGCCAAGAATCTTTAGCTGCCACGTTGGATACAGGTAAAGCAACTTTTTTTAGTCGCTCAAAACAAGCTTTATGGGTAAAAGGTGAAACCTCAGGTAACTTCCTAAATGTTCAGCAAGTGCTCAGTGATTGCGATCAAGACAGCTTATTAATTGCTTGCACACCTATCGGCCCTAGCTGTCACTTAGGTACAGAGTCTTGTTTTCCTGAACAGAAACTAACGCAGCAGAACTTTTTAAGCCAACTTGAGCAAGTCATTGCGAGTAAAAAAGATGATGACCCGAAAGAAAGCTACACTGCACATTTATTCTCACGCGGCACCACAAAAATGGCGCAAAAAGTAGGTGAAGAAGGCGTAGAAGTTGCGCTTGCTGCCGTAGCAGAAACTAAAGAAGACTTATTAGGTGAGTGTGCTGATTTGTTTTATCACACGCTAGTATTACTTGCCGATCAAAAAATTGACTTATCAGAAGTCATGGCGGTATTACAGCAACGCCATAAAAAATAGTTTTACATGCTTATATACCCAAACCACTTCAAGTGGAACGGGTATATATCAATAAAAAATATAACTCAGTGGTAAACATGACTCAGTGGAAAATAAAAAAGTTTGACGAATTATCATTACACCAGCTTTACGATGCATTAAAACTACGTATTGATGTTTTTGTTGTTGAACAACGTTGTTATTACCCAGATTTAGACAGCGAACAAAATCAATTAGACAGACATAAAGAAACACTGCACCTACTTGGCTATCAAGGCGATACTCTAGTGGCATATTTACGTATTTTACCTTCGGGTCAGAGTTATGATAACTATATTAGCATTGGCCGCGTAGCCACTGCTAAGCAAGCTAGAGGAACGGGCTTAGGGCATGAGTTAATGTCAGAAGGGTTGAAGGTGTGTCAGCAGCACTTTGCTAAGCAAAATATTAAAGTTTCAGCACAAGAACATCTCAAAGAATTTTACCAACAGCATAATTTTGAACAAGTATCAGAAATGTATCTAGAGGATGATATTCCACACGTTGCAATGGTTAACAAGCGCTAATAAACGCTCTAAAACAAAAAACTCGCTGAAGCGAGTTTTATTTAGTTAACTAAGCAAGTTACAAATGAACTAGCCAAGTTGTTTTGTTAATATATCATTCACTGCTTCAACTGCTTGGGTACCGTCAACCGTTAAATATTGACAGTTACCTGATTTAGCTTCAGCTTGATAAAAATCTACCAAAGGTTTAGTTTGTTCATGATAAATACCTAAACGCTTACGTACCGTTGCTGGTTCATCATCAGGGCGAATTGCTAAGTCATCACCAGTAACATCATCTTTGCCTTCAACTTTAGGCGGATTGTATACTAGGTGATAAGTACGACCAGAGCCAGAGTGAACTCTACGCCCAGCCATACGATCAACAATTACTTCATCAGGCACATCAAATTCAAGTACATGATCAATTTCTATACCATTTTCTTTCATGGCATCAGCTTGTGGAATAGTACGTGGAAAACCATCAAGTAAAAATCCTGGTTTACAATCATCTTGCTTGACGCGTTCTTTTACCAAACCGATGATTAGATCATCTGACACTAATTGACCAGCATCCATCACGGCTTTAGCTTTTTTACCCATTTCACTACCCGCTTTAATTGCTGCACGCAACATATCACCAGTAGAGATTTGAGGAATACCAAATTTTTCCATTAAAAACTGTGCTTGTGTGCCTTTACCAGCACCAGGTGCACCAAGAAGTACTATACGCATATAAACTAACCTTAATATGTTAACGTTTAAAATAAGTAAAAATAAGTAAAAATAATTACAGTAAGATGATATCGGTTATCTCTTTAAAGAATATATTGATCACACTAATGTAATAATTCTTATGCATTTTATTTCTAGCGGATGACACTATACAAAATAGGAGCACTCTTTAATAGTAAAGCGCCCCTTTTTCCGACTAAAGTCTAGTTATTCCTAGACTTAAAGTTACTTAGTTAGACTCAACATAAGTTTATTCAAACGACCAACAAAACTTGCCGGATCTTTTAAACTACCACGCTCTGCTAACATAGCTTGCTCAAATAACACTTCAACCCATTGGCTAAATTTATCATCGTCTTGCTCATCAGCAACATGTTTAACTAAATCATGTTCACCATTAATTTCAAAGATTGGTAACGTCTCTGGTACTTCTTGACCCACTGACGCCATCAACTTAGCCATTTGACTACTCATATCATCTTCATCGGCAACGATACAAGCAGGTGAGTCAGTTAAACGTTGTGATAATTTAACATCCTTCACTTTACCTTTTAGTGCTTCTTTAATACGAGTAACAACGCTATCAAATTCTTTTTCTAATTTTTCTTGTGCTTCTTTAGTTTCGGCATCATCCATATCACCTAAATCTAAACCACCGCGCGTAACGGATTGTAGTTGTTTACCATCAAATTCAGTTAAGTGACTAACTAACCATTCATCAATACGGTCAGACATTAATAACACTTCAATGCCTTTTTTGCGGAACACTTCTAAATGAGGACTATTTTTAGCCGCTTCAAAGCTGTCAGCAACCACATAATAAACTTTGTCTTGACCTTCTTTCATGCGCTCAATATAAGAGGCAAGAGAAACATTTTGCACTGCACTGTTTTCGTTCGTTGAAGCAAAGCGTAATAAACCAGCAACTAGCTCTTTATTTGCCATGTCTTCAGCAGGGCCTTCTTTTAAGACTTGACCAAATTCATCCCAAAACCCTTGGTATTTTTCAGCATCTTTTTTGCCTAATTTTTCAAGCATTTTCAAAACACGCTTAGTACAACCTTTACGAATAGCTTGTGTTACTTTGTTGTCTTGTAAAATTTCACGCGAAACATTTAACGGTAAATCATTTGAATCAAGTAAACCTTTAACAAATCTCAGGTAAGTTGGCATAAACTGTTCAGCGTCATCCATGATGAATACACGTTGTACGTATAACTTTAAGCCATGTTGCTTTTCACGGTTATGCATATCAAACGGTGCTTTTGATGGCAAATATAACAGTGAAGTATATTCAGTTTTACCTTCTACTTTGTTGTGTTCCCATAATAATGGGTCGCCAAAGTCATGTGATACATGTTTGTAAAATTCTTTGTACTCTTCGTCACTAATATCACTTTTTTCACGGGTCCATAAAGCCGTTGCTTTATTAATCGCTTCCCATTTAGCAGGAACAGCATCTCGCCCTTCAATGCCGTGAGTAGTGACCTTGTCTTCATCATCTTTTACTTCAGCTACCGCTTCAACTGCAGGTACCTCTGGCGTTAGCATTTCTACAGACACTGAAATATGATCTGAATACTTAGTCACAATAGATTTTAAGCGCCAATCATCAGCAAATTCACTTTCATCATCTTTTAAATGAAGAATAATGTCGGTACCGCGGTTAGATTTTTCAATGGCAGCCGTAGTAAAGTCACCTTCACCTGCACTCACCCATTCAGTACCTTCTGAAGCGCTAGCACCTGCTTTACGCGTACGAACAGTTACTTTATCAGCGACGATAAAGGCCGAATAGAAACCAACACCAAATTGACCAATAAGTTGAGAATCATTGGCTTGATCACCCGAAAGTTGCGAAAAGAATTCAGCTGTACCTGATTTAGCAATGGTACCAAGATGTTCAATCACTTCATCAAGGTTCATACCAATACCATTATCAGAAATAGTAAGGGTATTATTTTCTTTATCACAACTTACACGAACACGTAATTCACCATCACCTTCATATAAATCAGCATTTGATAAGGCTTTAAAGCGCAATTTATCAGAAGCATCGGCTGCATTAGAAACTAACTCACGTAAAAAAATCTCTTTATTAGAATAAAGAGAGTGGATCATTAGTTGAAGAATTTTTGCATTATCTGATGCAAACGCATGATTTACTGGTTTATTTTCGACTGTCATGTAAGTGGATCCTGTTTAATTTTACAATTTGGTAAATGATTGGGTAAATAACTCGGTAAATAACCCGATGGTTTAGCTCGGCTTAAATCAGGTTAATTCTCTGCTACATGATCTGAGGATTGTTTATTTTTTTTCAAGGGAGCAAGAAAGAAAAATAACTCGTATTACATTACGAGTTATGGGCATTAGGTGATTTTACTTTAAAGATCGTAACTTTTTCGTCCAGATAAAGCATGGGATAAGGTATTACCATCAACATATTCAAGCTCACCACCCACGGGGACACCGTGCGCAATGCGAGAAATATTTACTTGATATTGCTGTGCTAACTCCGCAATAAAGTGCGCAGTAGCTTCACCTTCAACGGTTGGATTAGTTGCTAAAATCACTTCTTCAAATTGCCCACTAGCAAATTGCTTAGCAAGTATATCAAGCCCTAAATCATCTGGCCCTATGCCATCAATGGGGGATAGATGCCCCATTAATACAAAATACTTACCATTAAACTCACCCGTTTGCTCAATGGCTATAACATCACCGGGGCTTTCTACAATACACAAAATGCTCGCTAATTTACGCTTAGGGCTTTGACAAATTTCGCATAAATTTTCTTCAGTAAAATTTCGGCATGACTGACAATGACCAATATCAGTCATCGCTCTTGCTAGGGTATTGGCCAGTTTACTACCGCCACGGCGATTACGCTCCAGTAATTGAAACGCCATGCGCTGAGCTGATTTTGCGCCAACACCGGGCAAGCATTTTAACGAATCGATAAGTTCTTGTACTAATGGGCTAAATTTCATATAAGTATTATATACCCGTAATCATTCAAAATGCGAGTTTCAGGATGCCTGAGCGGATCATGATCAAGGCGCATCTTTTTATTAATGGTTGTTCCATTAAAAACAGATGTAACGATGCGCATGTTTTGCTCAGGCATCCCCGTAGGGCTAATTTAGAAACGTTTTATGCTGCGTTATTGATTTTGATAAGGGAGTAACCATTCTCTTCAATCAATGCCTTGCCTAAAGACGTTTCTAATTCCAGCTGAATCCTGCATTTTGAATGGTCACGGGTATATCTCCGCCTAGAAAGGCATTTTCATGCCTGGCGGTAATTGCATACCACCAGTAAGTGCGCCCATTTTATCTTTGTTTTGTTCTTCTACACGACGAACCGCATCGTTTACCGCAGCTGCAAGTAAGTCTTCGATCATATCTTTATCGTCTTCCATTAAGCTGTCATCTAGCTCAACTTTACGAACACTATGGCTACCAGTCATCGTTACTTTAACCATGCCTGCGCCGGCTTCACCCACCACTTCCATTTTAGCTAACTCTTCTTGAGCTTTAGCCATTTTGGCTTGCATTTGTTGGGCTTGCTTCATTAAGTTGCCCATGCCACCTTTCATCATAATTATTCTCCGGTAAAATGTATTTTTAAAATAGGTTAATAAGATCTGTTATTGGCATTATACCAAGATGGTTAAACAACAAAACAAAAAGTTAGCAATGAAATTAATAATACCAACAGCGATAGCTAAGCTAACTAGAGTGCTGAAATACTGTCTTCATCCAAACTTGCTTGAAAATCATGTTGCAGTGCTAGCACTATGTCATCTTTTTCCAATAATTCTTTGGCGTAATCGTAACGTTTATCATTAATATGTGATTGAATTTGATAGGGATCGGCTACCGTTTCTTCAACCGTTTTAATCGTTACAGTAACTTCACGAGATAAAAACTGACTAATGTTTTGCTGTAATTGCTGTTGTGCTGTATCAGTAACTAAATGCTTTGTTGCTTGATTTAAACATAAGATCAAATGCTCTTCTGTTGATTCTTTATCAATAGTGGCATGAATCGCCAATTGCCTTAATCGTGCGGTAAGCTCCATAGAGTCAATCATATGTGCCCACTTATCTACCTGATTAGCCTTACGAATGGTTGCAGGGTTAATATTTTCAGCTTGATAGGGTTGCTCAGGTTTAGAGAGTTCTACTTTTTTTTCTGTAACGTCAATTGTATTCTTCGCTACAGCTTCAACACTTTTGGCATTAGCTTGATTAGTATTAGACTGACGCGCAATGGCGTCACCGGGCTTTTTTTCTTGTTGCTCCAACTGTTTTTTACGGCTACGCAGCATGTTTCGCGTGGCAAGTACGGCACTTAACGGGCTATCAAATTCTGTCGTTTTCGATTTATTTTGTGATTGTTGTACTTGCTCTGTAACTTCTTTTTGTTCTTGTACTAGATCTACTTCGTGGGCTATGGCTGACTCTTGCACAGGCGCTTGCTTTGGTGATAATTCAAGTTCTGGCTCAGTAAATTCGTCTGATGTAATTTCTGGTTTAACACTTACGTCTTGCATCTCCACGGCTTGTTGCTCAATTGCAGCCATTTCTTGTGCTAGTTGCTGTTCTTTTTCTTGAACGGGTGTTGGCTCTGATGCTGGTGTTGATAGTTCAGTGTTTGTCTCTGACAATTGTGCTGCTGGTGCCTGTGTTTTGGGTAGTGTGAATGAATTATCGTCAAAATTGTACGTTTCGCGCGGTGCAAGTGAATTTGTATCTACTGCAGGTAACTGCTCTTTCTGCATCGGTTTAAAGGCGAACATACGCAATAATGTCATATCAAATGCGGCCTGCTCATCAGATGCATAAGATAAATCTTTACGGCCGTTAACACAGATTTGATAATAAAGCTGTACGTCTTCTGGCGACATGGCTTGGCTGAACTTTTTCAATAATTGAGCATGTTCAGGCGATAAATCAAAATGTTGGTCAACAATTTGTAAAATAGCAATTTGATGAAACAACTGAATTAATTCAGCAAATAAACGGCTATAACTCGGTGCACAACTGGCTATTTTTTGAGTTAACGCCATTAAACTTTTACCATCTTGTTTTAATAGATCGATAACAATTTTATAAATCCAATTTTGATCTAAACCACCGAGCATTTGTTGAATATTGGCTAAAGTAATATTCCCCCGCCCTTGCGCTATCGCTTGATCGGTTAAACTTAACGAATCTCGCATACTACCGCGTGCAGCTTTAGCAAGTAGCGTTAAGGTGCCCTTTTCATGATTAACGTCTTCTTTCACTAAAATTTCGGTGAGTTTTGTTTCAATTTGACTAACTGTTAATGCTTTTAAGTGAAATTGTAAACAACGTGACAATACAGTAACAGGTAGTTTTTGTGGATCTGTTGTCGCTAAAATAAATTTTACGTGCTCAGGCGGCTCTTCAAGTGTTTTTAACAAGGCATTAAAACTATGGCGCGAAAGCATATGAACTTCATCAATAAGATACACTTTGTAGCGACCACGGGTTGGCGCATATTGCACATTATCAAGAATTTCCCGTGTATCATCGACCTTAGTTTTAGAGGCAGCATCAATTTCAAGTAAGTCAACAAAGCGACCTTGATCAATTTCTAAACAAGTATCACAGATACCACAAGGTGTCGCGGTAATACCTGTTTCACAATTTAAGCTTTTAGCAAAAATTCTAGCGATTGTCGTTTTACCAACACCACGCGTGCCAGTAAATAAATAGGCATGATGTAGTCGCTCTTGAGCGAGGGCGTTAACAAGTACAGTAACGACATGCTCTTGTCCCATCAGCTCTTCAAATTTTTTAGGTCGCCATTTTCTCGCTAATACTTGATAACTCATACTTGATAGCTCATATTATTTAATACTCTTTACTCTCAACTCATTGTTTATCAATAGCTATTATTTTACATCAACTGATAACTGCTTTATTGATTATTCACCATCATATTGTACAAGTGAATAAGATATTAACCCCATTGCTGCTAAGCGCTTCTCGCCGCCTAAATCGGGTAACGAAATAACAAAACCAACGTCTTTCACTTGTGCGCCAACACGTTGAATTAATTTTGCTGTTGCTTCAATAGTGCCACCCGTTGCAAGTAAATCATCAATGATCAACACTTTGTCATCGGCGGTCAATGCATCTTTATGGATCTCTAAAACATCTTCACCATACTCTAATTGATATGCTTGAGCATAAGTATCGCGAGGTAATTTTCCAGGTTTACGCACTGGAACAAAGCCTATTCCTAGCGCAAGTGCCAAAGGTGCACCAAATATAAAGCCACGAGCTTCAGTACCAACAACTTTAGTGAAACCTTGATTTTTATATTTCTCGGTTAGTAAAGTTAACGTTAAAGCAAAAGCCTCTGCATCTTCTAACAGACTCGTTACATCACGAAATAAGATCCCTTGAATAGGATAGTCAGGAATAGTTTTAATAGCCCTTTGTAGTTGTGCCAATTGCTGTGTATTCATTTTTATTCTTATACCAATTTAATAATGCCTAATATAGTGGTAAAGAATAAAGCAATTTACTGAAAATTTATAGTCGAACTTGAGGGGAAATAATTTTATAAGGCTATTCTTTGTAATTCTTCATCATTAACAATATTCGTTAACGATTCAACCACTGAGATAAAAGTAGTTTCGTTAATTGGTTTACTAATAATACGACTAAACAAAATAAATTCAGGTAGCCTTTCAACACTATCTATTCCCTGTGTAGTCATAAATAAAATAGGTGTTTTGGCACAGAATGGAGTTTTTTTGAGGTTTCTACTTAATACTATACCATTCATCAACGGCATAAGGTGGTCAATAATGTAAAGGTGGTATGGCGTTTTCTGCGCTTTTTCAAAACCATCTAAACCGTTAACTGCGGTATTTACTGAGTGCCCAAGAGAAACTAAAAATTTACTAATAGTATCACGGACACTTTTTTTATCATCAACAACTAAAATATTCATAAGCATCTTTTTATATTAAAAACAATTAGTTAACGACAAATAAAGCTCACCAACGATTAACGAAACGCATCTTACCTTATATGTAAGTAATAAAGAAGGTTATTATTGTAATAAGATTGTTAATTTGTTGTTTGTTTTTGTACAAACGTTTCAATTAACTTAACACTTGATGGTGACATTTGATGGCTAGTAGAATTATCGCTCATCAATGCTAATACTTGCTCACTTAGCTGTTTTCCTAACTCCACTCCCCATTGATCATAAGAATTGACTTGCCATAAAGAGCCTTGCACAAAAATTTTATGCTCGTAAAGTGCTAAAATAGCACCTAAACATTTTGGCGTTAATGATTGCATCAATAACGTATTGCTAGGCGTATTTCCTTTCATGGTTTTATGAGAAGCTAAACGAGAAACCTCTTCCTTACTGGCGCCATTAGCAATAAGTTCATCTTGTGCTTGCGTTAAATTTTTACCTTGCATCAACGCTTCACTTTGCGCAAAACAATTTGCAACTAACACCTTATGGTGTTCATTAAGATCACTGGTGCCTTGCAAAGCAACAATAAAGTCAGTTGGAATAATTTCATCGCTTTGATGCATTAATTGCATAAAGGCATGTTGACCATTTGTCCCTTCTTGACCAAAAACAATAGGGGCGGTAACCCAGTTAAGCTTTTCACCTTGCTTTGACACTGACTTACCATTACTTTCCATGTCAGTTTGTTGTAAATAGCCCGGTAATGCTCTTAATGCATGATCATAGGGTAATACCGCCAAACTTTGATAATTAAGCCCATTACGGTTCCACATACCAATAAGTGCCATTAGCACAGGCATATTTTGATCAAAACTGGTTGTTTTAAAGTGTTGATCCATGGCATAAGCACCGGCTTTCAACTCAGTAAAGTGCTTATTGCCTATCGCTAAAGCAAGGGGAAGGCCCACAGCTGACCATAGTGAAAATCGACCACCTACCCAGTCCCACATAGGTAAAATATTTTCTGTATTCAAACCAAAACTTTTCGCTTTTTCAACATTACTACTCACCGCATACCACTGCTTAGCGATAGCATTAGTATCGTTAAGCTCAGCTAGCATCCACCTTTTAATGGCTTTAGCATTTAATAAGGTTTCTTGTGTGGTAAACGTTTTAGAAATAATCACCACCAAGGTAGTGGCTGCATGTAAGGTTTCAAGTTTTTCAGTAACCGCAGCACCGTCAACATTAGCCAATACATGTACTTTTAACCCAGTGCTATGATACGGGTGTAGCGCACTTAAGCCGACTTTAATGCCATAATATGAACCGCCGATACCAATGGCTAATACATCAGTAAATTTTTCACCGGTTACACCCGTTAACTTACCTTGGCATATGTCATCAACAATCTGCGCCATGTACTGCTCAGTTTGTTCCACTTCTGTGGCTTCTTTACCTAGTACCTGATGTTTAACACTTGATGGCGCTCTTAATACCGTATGCAAAACTGCGCGTTGCTCGGTATTATTGATTATTTCACCACTAAACATGCCATTAATTTTTTGAGCTAATGCATTATCATTTGCCCAAGAAATCAAATATTCTAACTCAACTTTAGTAATATTTTGCTTTGAGTAATCAAGATAAAGTTCAGCAGCACTGACCGAAAAACAATCAACTCTATTTGGTACATCAAAAAGACTTATAATCGAACGGTTTTTAGCACAAACCACTGCCTTTTTAACGATACTATTTTCGGTAAAAAAATCCATATTCTTAATACTCATCCCGACTTTAGTCAAATTAGACTGTAAAGTTAAACTATTGTTTTAAGGTAAGTCTTAAATTCTTCACCTAATTCTTTATGACGTAAAGCGTATTCAACATTAGCTTTCATATAACCCAACTTAGAGCCACAATCATGTGATTTTCCCGTCATGTGAAATGCTTCAACCGTTTCCTTTTCCATTAGCATTGCAATGGCATCAGTTAGTTGAATTTCATCACCAGCACCAGGAGGAGTTAATTTCAATAATTCCCATATTTTTTCTGATAACACATAACGACCAACTACCGCTAAATTTGAAGGAGCTTCCTCTACAGGAGGCTTCTCTACGATGGCGGTCATCGCTTTAGACTCACCTGCAGCGAGCTCATGGCCAGCACAGTCAACCACGCCATAGCTACTTACTCGTTCCATGGGCACTGGTTCAACCATAATTTGGCTATAACCCCCAACCTCATTATACCTAGCAAGCATAGCTGCTAAATTTTCGGTTTTTAAATTGGCACTAGAATCATCTAGAATTACATCAGGTAAAACCACAACAAACGGTTCATTACCTATAATAGGGCGAGCTTTTAATACCGCATGACCAAGACCTTTGGCTTCACCTTGGCGAACATGCAATATAGTGACATCTTTAGGACAAATTGCCTGGATTTCATCAAGTAATTGGCGTTTAACACGGTTTTCTAACGTTGTTTCAAGCTCAAAAGATTTATCGAAATGGTTTTCAATGGCATTTTTAGAAGAATGCGTTACCAACACAATTTCTTTAATGCCAGCAGCAACACATTCATCAACAATGTACTGAATCATGGGTTTATCTACAATAGGTAACATTTCTTTGGGAATGGCTTTTGTTGCAGGCAACATACGCGTACCTAAGCCTGCAACAGGAATTACTGCTTTTGTTATTTTACGAGTCATCTTAATCCTTTATTTTATTTGAACTTCACGTGCATACGCATAACGATATTCTAACCTACAAAAACAATTACGTCACTTGTAATCATCACCCTGAACTTGATTCAAGGGATCTATTTATATCCCAGACAAACCATTGAAAACACCGTAACAATGAACTTACGCAGTGACTATAGTAATCAACAAATCCTTTGAGCCAAAGAAAACTCATATTGAATCAACACCAATGAAACCAGCCTACCAATTAACCTAAAAAAAACTCTACAAAAAAAATAACAATAATGTTTGTAAAGCTCAACAATTGAACTAATCTTAATACCGTTAGCAATAACACCTGAGTAGGAAACTATTTTAATGGACACTTCAGGAAGAAGTTATATGGTTGGATGATCATAATAGGATGAATAAAACAGGGATGTGTTAATCACGGGAGATTGCCTCTTTTTTACCCTTTTATTCAATACAAACATATGCCCATGCAGATCAATCAGGAAAAGCTTACTTTTGGAAAAGAACCCAAACAAAAAGACAATGGATCTTCAACAAAAAACTTCGATGTATGGACTCCCTTCCCTTGCGATCAGTATGAATGGTTACACTCCGTTTGTTCTGAGCTTGTCGTACTTCCACTACTCGTGCCTCGCGCTCAGTATGAACGGTTTATACTCCGTTGCCCTGAGCCTCTCCGCCTGCCCTGAGCTTCACCGCTTGTCTTGAGCCTCTCCGTCTGCCCTGAGCCTGTCGTACTTCGACTACTCGTGCCTCGCGCTCAGTATGAACGGTTTACACACGTTTAGAAAAGACAAACTGCCATTTTGCTAATAATTATTTAAAGCCAATTTATCAAAAAAAACATTCTTAAAGATTCGAGAATTTATTCCTAAAATTGGTGCGGAATACCAGGTTAAAGCTGCTTATTTAAAAATATTAACTTTTGTTCTACTGTTTTAATTATGGTTTTGGAGCTACTTGAGGATACGCCTAAGTTCTTTAAAAGTTCACTAATATTTAACATATTATCCATGAGATTTTGGGCAATGGGTTTTATTTCCTTTGGGTTGATACCAGCCTGCTTAGACATAAGTTCAAGAGATCTTTTACTAGGGTTGATACCTTCTCCTGCAAATGAGGTCATATGCTCTTTATATGGCGATGGAGAGTAAACCACATCATAAAAGGGAGATAATAACCAATTGTCATTATCATCGCATAAAAAGGCGAAGTTTTTGGCATGATCATCCTGATTACAAATCAGATAGTTAAATAATGCTCTGCTGATCATTTTTTTTGCTTCGCTAACACCACACATCATGCGAGTCGCTTTTATAAGATCAATATAATCAAGAGATGGTTCACGAAATGATGCATCAAGAAGGCCACTTGCAGAAATCATGTGGAGTCGTCCATTATCTCCAACACAGTCAAACCTATCTTGCCTAAGCCAAAATCTATTATGCTCTGCTTCGAGTAAATCAAAACCAGCAGTCTCTATATCGCATTGATTAGCTAGGGTCATACAGCAGTATTCGACTAAGCTTTCTTCATGCGCAAGATTGAACTTTTCTGAAGTAAGCTTGATTATGCTAGGCTTTCCTTTTGCGTATCTGTTAGTGGTAAATGTACCATCGGCTAAAAGGGTGGCATTGATCTTTGGTCTAGCTCCACCAGAGCCAGCCGTATTCATCAAACGTTCAACTATCTCTGTTTCAGTACCTTCAAACTCGTCAACTGCCTGCTTACCCAATTCTCGAATAGAGTACCCATGGGTGCTTCCTGTGGCGAGTTCTATTGTTGGTTCATAATACAAAGCACCTAAGCAGTTATCACCAATAAACGCGAGGCGTTCAAGCTGTGTAATTCCTTTAGGGACATAATCGTTTTTTCTAAATATTTTGTCCATTAGATACAGTCCCCATCCGTCAGGCAGGCTATCTGCGAATACGCCGTGGAGTCTTTTATGTGGTATTTGTGGAGCGAGTTGGGCTTCTAATGACTCTTCTAATGCAAAAGGTGAAATATTTGAATATTGATTTAAGTATTCATCATTGTACTGAAAGTATATGCCCGTTCTATTTTCTGCCAGTTCTCCCACCTTGATGACATTGCCATTAGAGAGCTTTCGTTTCACCATCAGTTTATGCTCAAGCATTTTTTAACACCTCATCGAGGTTTTTTGGTGTTTCAGACAACTGAGTAAGTTTTTGTAATTCGGTGAGCTTACCTATTTCTGCGTAAATCATGAGGAACTGTCGAAAAGATATTTCACCGGTTTTTTCAAATTTCCGAATTGTACTGTCTGGTACGCCTGTTTTGGCAGAGAACGATTTGGTACTGTACCCTTTTTTTTTGCGAGTTTTTTTGGAAAACTGACTGAACTCTAACTGTACATCAAAAGGGGTGAGTAGTGAGAGCATGTACACCTCCTATAAATTAAATGCTACTATTATGACGAATAACTTAATTTAATGTAACTTATTGCTACAATAATAGCAAACAAGTAGTTTAACTGAAGAGGCTATGTTGTATTGTTAACAAGAGATTGGATATTTAGAGCATTTAAAAAGATCACTTAGTTAGTTTGATTGGTATAATCAACAACAATGAAAACAGTATGTCAATTAAGCAAAATAAATAAGTATAATATTTGCAAAGATTAATAATTGAACTAACCTTAATACCGTTAGCAATAACAACTGAGCAGGAAGCTCTTTTAATGGACACTTCAGGAAGAAGTTATGTGGTAGGATTATCATAATAGGACGAATAAAACAGGGATGTGTTAATCACGGAAGATTGCCTCTGTTTTACCCTTTTATTCAATAAAATACATACCTATGCAGATCAATCAGAAAAACTTACTATTGGAAATGAATCCAAACAAAAAGACAATGGATCTTCGACAACTCGTGCCTCGCGCTCAGTGTGAACGGTTTACACTCCGTTTGTCCCTATCGATAAAAATTCTTATACCACTGTACAAATTGTTCCACACCCTTTTCAACACTCATGGAAGGCTTATATTTAGTGACCGAAAATAGATCATCAACATCAGCATAAGTTTGATAAACATCACCCGGTTGCATTGGCATTAGGTTTTTATTGGCAGTAACACCCAGAGAGCTTTCTAAAGATTGAATAAAATCGAGAAGTTTAACTGGGTTACCCTTGCCTATATTAAATATTTTATAAGGTGCTGAGCTTGTCGCTGCTGAACTACCCTCAACCGACCAATCATTATTTTTTTGAGGAATAATATCTTGAATTCTAATAATACCTTCTACAATATCATCAATATAAGTGAAGTCTCTGCGCATATCGCCATTATTATAAACATCAATGCTTTCACCATTCTCTATCGCTTTAGTAAATTTAAATAGCGCCATATCTGGACGACCCCAAGGGCCATAAACAGTAAAAAACCGCAGTCCTGTTGTCGGGATGTTATACAAATGAGAGTAAGTATGTGACATTAACTCATTAGATTTTTTAGTAGCAGCGTAGAGTGAAATAGGATGATCTACGGTATCGGAAGTCGCAAAGGGTACTTTGCTATTTAAACCATACACCGAACTTGATGAGGCATAGACTAAATGTTGCACGTTGTTATTACGGCAACCTTCTAATATGGTTAAGTGGCCAACTAAGTTTGAATCAGCATACGCCATCGGGTTATCTATTGAATAACGAACCCCTGCTTGCGCCGCTAAATGTATTACACGATCAAATTTTTCTTTTGAAAATAACTGTGCAATGCCTTCACGATCAGCCAAATCAAGCTTGATAAAGGTAAACAAAGGGTATTGTTTTAAACCATCTAAACGCGCTAACTTAAGATTAACATCATAATAGTCGTTAAGGTTATCAATACCGATAACGTCATGCCCTTGTTCGCATAAACGCTGTACTACATGAAAGCCAATAAAGCCGGCTGCGCCCGTAACTAAAAATTTCATTTTATTCCTAATATTTAATATTCGTTATGTTTTATTCCCTTCATCCCTTCGACAAGCTCAGGACAGGCGGAGGGCAGACGGAGTGTAAACCGTTCATACTGAGCGCGAGGAACGAGTAGTCGAAGTACGACAAGCTCAGGGCAGATAGAGAAGTACAGGCATTATACTTTTTGAATACTCTCACCACGACCAATCCCATAATAGGAAAAACCACGGTCTTTAAGCAATATTGGATCGTATAAGTTACGACCATCAACTATCACTTTGTGCGCTAATGTTTTGGCTATTAAATCAAAGTCAGGGGCTCTAAATTGACTCCATTCAGTACAAACAACTAAAGCATCGGCACCATTTAAGGCTGACTCTTTAGTGCCAACTAACGATAAATCGCTTCGATGGCCATATATGCGTTGGCATTCTTCCATTGCTTCTGGATCAAAAGCCTGTACTTTTGCGCCTGCTTGCCAAAGTGCTTCCATTAATACCATCGAAGATGCTTCACGCATATCGTCTGTTTGTGGTTTAAATGATAAACCCCAAATGGCAATGGTTTTACCGGCTAAATCACCGTTGAAATAATTATGTAAGTTTTTATATAGCTTTTGTTTCTGTGCATAATTGACTGATTCAACAGCTTCTAATAAGGCCGGTTTATAATCAATACCATGAGCGGTGCGCACTAACGCTTGTACGTCTTTAGGGAAACATGAACCACCGTAACCACAGCCAGGATAAATAAACTGATAACCAATGCGAGAGTCTGAGCCAATGCCATGGCGTACTGCTTCAATATCGGCACCTAATAACTCGGCTAAATTAGACATTTCATTCATAAAACTAATCTTTGTTGCTAACATACAGTTAGCTGCGTATTTAGTTAATTCAGCAGAGCGTACATCCATAAAAATCATTCGGTCATGGTTGCGGTTAAAAGGGGCGTATAATTCACGCATCTCCGCTTGTACAGACTCATTTTCTGTACCAACTACAATACGATCAGGCTTCATACAATCACTAACAGCAGCCCCTTCTTTTAGAAATTCAGGGTTTGATACAACATTGAATTCAATATCGATATTGCGCGACGCGAGTACATCAGAAATTTTTGCGGAAACCTTATCGGCAGTACCAACAGGAACGGTTGACTTGTCAATAATGATCTTAGGGGAATTCATATAAGTTGCGATAGTTTCGGCTACGGCAAGTACATATTTCAAATCAGCTGAGCCATCTTCATCAGGAGGAGTACCGACAGCAATAAATTGCATTTGCCCATGTTCAACACCTGATTTAGCATCAGTGGTGAATTTTAGTTGACCACTTTTATACGTTTCCTCAACTAAAGGCGTTAAGCCTGGCTCATAGATAGGGATTAAGCCTTTTTTAAGGTTATCAACTTTCGTCTGGTCTATATCAACACAAACCACATCATGACCAACAGAGGCTAATACTGCTGCTTGCACCAAACCAACATAACCAATACCAAAAACTGTAACTTTCATTATTTCTCTTAACTATTTTGAACTAAATAAAATTATTCGTAATATACCTTTTTCGAGCTTTCTTGCCAACTTAAAGGCAACGTAAACTTAAGTTGAATAATTAAAAACCGTCTTTCCTCACCTAAATTAATTAACATGACATGGTTTAATGGATCCAACCACCCCAGATAAGAGATAATGTAACTATTCAGGTGATTTGTTAGTTTTGCTTGTAAATCAAACAATACCAGTTTAAATTTCATTCAAGTCAACAGTGTCAAATTTAGGGTGTCCCTTTTTATTCTTTTTATTCACCACTAACAAATACGAATTATCCATCATGCCTTCAATTTCTCCCTTAGGAATAGAGCCATCGAGAATAACGCTATTCCAGCGTGCTTTAATCGTGTAATCATTAGTGCTGCTATTTTACTCCTCAAAAATTTTTAATATTGAAAATTAGACGAAAATGACCTATTATGAGTACCATAAACAGGTTTAATGAGAAGTGTAATGCATACAATACTAGCAGAAAGTACAACCAGTATTTCTGAGTTAAAAAAGAATCCTATGGCAGTTGTTGAACAAGGAGATGGATTTCCTGTTGCTGTGCTTAACCGAAATCAGCCAGTTTTCTACTGCGTTCCTGCACAAGCATATGAACTTTTAATGGATAAATTAGAAGACTTAGAACTAGCGCAAATAGTTGCAGAACGTAAAAACCAGCCTGAAATAAAGGTTAGTTTAGATGACCTATGAATTAGTTTTCAAACAAGACGCACTTAAAGAATGGAAAAAACTAGATTCAACCATAAGAACTCAATTTAAGAAAAAACTAATCGAAAGATTAGATAGCCCTAAAGTTGAATCTTCTCGCCTTAACGGCATGAAAGATTGCTATAAAATTAAGCTTCGAAAAGCGGGCTATCGTTTAGTTTATCAAGTGCGCGACTTAGAGGTTATTGTTTCAATTGTCGCCGTAGGTAAAAGGGAAAGAAATTCTGTTTATAAAATTGCAGCCAAACGTATCTAGCTACATATGAATAGAAAGCGATTGCTGATCTTTCTTGGTTGTTTTACAACCAACAAATACGAATTATCCATCATCCACTCAATTTCCCCTTTGGGTATTGAGCCATCTAAAATGATTGAATTCCAAGAAGATTTAATCAGTAGTATAACGCTATCTCACGACTATTCTGTAGCAATGTGAGTGCGTAAATAACTCGCCACTAAAGCTTTTAATCCCTAATCCTGAAAATCCTTGGAAAAGAATATCATTTCAGCAGTGTCTTGGCTGACGTCACTGGGATGTGATTTATGGGGAGAATGCAGAAGCACATTCTACTGAATCCAAACAATAAGACAATGGATCTTCGACAAAAGACTTCGAAGATGACGTTATTAATGAACTCCTGAGCCTCTCCGTTTACCCTGAGCCTGTCGAAGGGTCGAAGGGTCGTACCTAGCTCTCAGTGTGAACGGTTTACACTCCGTTGGTCCTGAGCTTCTCCGTTTACCCTGAGCTTCTCCGTTTACCCTGAGCCTCTCCGTTTACCCTGAGCCTCTCCGTTTACCCTGAGCCTCTCCGTTTACCCTGAGCCTCTCCGTTTACCCTGAGCCTGTCGAAGGGTCGAAGGCTAGCAAACATGCGCATTTACACAGATATTTAACAACCCGCTTTAAATTAGTATAATATTCAAGTTTCCTGCTTTATTAAACACTTTACCTAGAGTAGAACAACTTTTATTCCATACCATACTGCCACAGTAGAACTTTAAAGAGCTATAAGCTTAATTTCTTTATTAAAATATTGAAAATCAACCAAATGATTTTCAACAATAAATTTAACTATATCAATATTAAGTTCCTTATAGTCATGAACAGCAATATTTCTTAATCCCACCATCTTTTTTAAATTATTACTTACATCGCCTGATATAAAACGCGCTTTGTATAAAAGCTCAAAACTATCTCTACTACTTTGTGGAATACCTAGTTTTTTTATTTTGTTTATATAATTAGCTAAATCAATAGCCGCCTCACACGCACGTTGTAAGTTTAATATAACAGAATCTTGCCGTGTATAATCAGTAGAAAAATGTTCACCTGCTTCTAAATAAACGTCTTTAATACGTTGTAAGCAACGATCAATAGTTGCTAATTTATTCACAATTACATCATCAATCATTCGTTAACTCTCTGTTTCTATACTTAAATATTGTTTTAAAATATCTGCACGTTCAACATTTAAATGTTGATACATTGACATAACTTGCATTTCAAAAAATGCGGCTGAGTTCTCAAAATCATAAATACATATTCCCTTTTGAATGATTTGATTCTGCATAACTGTTGAGGCCGTTAATAAATCGACTAAATCTACCTCTGTCGCTAATACATTGGCAAGTTCTGATTGTACTTGCCATCTTTTTATTGATGATAGTTTTGACCTAGTTAATACAGCTATATCTATATCACTTAATACCATTACAGAGTTTGAAGCATGAGAGCCAAACAAATAAATAATTTTAATATCTACTAGCATGTCACCCAACAACTTAGGAATAATTTGGCTTAATTTAATATTTAACATTGCAACCCTGAATCACTATTACATCAGAAAAGTTATTATGATAAACAGTTTACCATAATAAGAATAAGGCTCTAGTGTAGATTCACTTAAGCCAAATACTTATTTAAGATATTAAGATTTAAACACTAAGTAATAGGAAGTACTATACGTGAGTGACTATTGAAGCCAACACAGGCAAGTGTTGGTGCCGGCGTAAATCCGCCACTATTTGCCGCATAATAATTTACCGTTCAGAAGGCTCTATTACCAATTTTTTGAACTAATCAACTCGATGACTAAAATGGCAATTCATCATTGAAATGGTCG
>NZ_QOLD01000073.1 GCF_003333305.1 Candidatus Colwellia aromaticivorans
TTTGTACTATTTGAATTAAATATTGAACAGCTCATTGATGATTTCTCTATATTTTTAATTCATAGCTAGGTTAGCAACTAGCTAACTTATTGTAAATGCAAAAATTAACCTTAAGTTAATGACATTGATGAGCTTGCAGCGGTCATAGATATTGTTCTCGTTCTATAACTGTATTTTACGTTTTTGAACTTTTAATTAGTCTCAAAATCGATCTTTGGAACGTCCGCTATACCAATGATTAATAAGTTGGCTGTCGAGCTGATTAGGTCAACTAACAGGTGTACTGTTGACCTCCACCAACACTAACAATTTCAAATTTTTTCTTCCGCTATGCGCACAAAACGACATCTTTGGTAAATCCCTTTACAAATTAAAGTAGCGAACTTCTCAGGTTGAACATCAAAGGACGGTAGCTGCCACAGAGCCGACCTATTTCATAGCTTAAAATCATCTACACTTAGGTTCACTTTGGCAACTAAAGTGAACCTAAACAGCGCTCAAAATTTTGTTTCCGCTGTTTTGATCTTACCTTAAGCCTGATCGCACTACGGGGCAGCCATTGAAGTCTCGACCTCATTGATCGCCCATCCGTACGCCGTGACCTGTGTATCGAGACGATCGATGTCGGTAGCAGAACCACCAGTAGCCCTTAACCTATCTGCCTTCGCTTGCGCTTCAGTTTGCTCAGCTTTCAGCTTCGCGATTAATTTCTTTTTTGCTGAGTCATGGTAGGCGGTGATCTGATTCTTGGTTACAGATCGAACGCGATCCTCAGCAGGGGGATAGTGAAACGGGCTCTGAATATACGATCGGATCGCTTCCATTCCAAGCTGCGCGAGCCAAGCGTCATACCACCACTCTAGAAAAGCTCTTCGCAACCGACTTCCGATGGTTGCGCGCACACCGCCGCCGACTGCGTCGTCACCGCCTAGTGAGGCTAAAATATCGCGATACAGCAAGACAGTAGGGAGTGTAGAGTAGTCATCGTCCTCGAGTCGGAGGTCGATGAGCCAAAGCTGATCTAGTGCGTTTACGAGGGCATTTGGATCAAGATCTGCCACTCGAGTCTGGAGCTGAGTAAGCGCTTCTTTTCTCATCTGGCTCGACTCTTCGTCCATCTTGATCGCTAGGATCGCCTCTACGGTCTCTTCAGTAATTAAGGGGTGTTCCGCTGTTGTAGTGGTTTTCTGGTCGCAGCCCTGAAGCAGGAGAACGGCCAGAGCGACTACAGCTAGTGTGGAGGTGAATATTCGACGTATCATGAGTAAATCTCCTAGTGTGCTAACAGGTAAAGTATAGGTAGATTAAATCATATTTCCAATTAATCTAAATGCTTACAACAGGCAAAATTGGCGGCAGCACCCAAGGGGCGACGTACCGCCGCGTCTCCCCTTGGAACCCCTGCGACGTCCTGTCTCGGGTCGAGGTCTACCATTGCTCATTTATCATTTCATTGCTGAGATGGGAATAATACCAATCAGACTAACTAAGTGATCATTTTAAATGGCTTAAATACTCAATAACATCGTTGCTTTCAATCCCAATAGCTGGCTATTGCTCAATCAAGCGCCTTGTTCTTGAAAATTTACACTCATTAAAATTTGAACCATTAATTAATCTGATTGGTATAAAGGTTTTTGGCACTATTAGTGTAAGAATTTTTTTAGTGTTTTTTGTTATTTTCATCAAAAAAACACAAAATATTGAGGTACTTCACTATATCAAAAAGCGCTAAATCTGCGTGTACAAACGCTGGAAAGAGTGAAAGTGTTCACGTATGTTCATCATGACGCTGCATGGATGCAGCTTATTAGACAATGCAGGAGCATATTGTCCTGATGATGAACAAAGCGATGTAGGGCATGACGGTACAGGATGTACCTTATTAGACAATGCAGGAGCATATTGTCCTGATGCCCGTTCATCGCTGCTACGTCGAAAACACTTGAGTGAATGCAAGATTAAGTTTGGATCGCAGCTCCGAGAGAGTCCAGAGGGATGCCGGAGGCAGTATCCCTTTGGGTGCTGTCGCCACCGCGACGCGAAAGAAACAAAGAGCACAAGCAGCATTTAAAAGGCATAAAAAAAAGAGCAATGACACACTGCCATTACTCTTTTTTGTTATTCTTACTTAGTTAGTTAAGTCAATACTAGATAAACCTACGGACGATACTCTACTTCGACATCGTAATCATCTTCGTTCCAATCTTCATCATCAAGATCGTCATCTAATCCATCATCAGCCATTGCATCTTCATGGTATGTATCCCATTTAAACTCAACTTTTTTACCATCAATAGGTGCTTCTTCTTCCTCTGGTGGTAACTCTTCAATAAAAGTCATTACCCTTTGCGAAAGCTCTTGCGTGCCCATGCGATTAAAAGCAGAGATACTATGTACTTCACCTTTCCAATCAAGACCGGCTATAATAGCATCAGTTATTTCTTTAGCTTCTTCTTCAAGTACTAAATCTAACTTATTAAAAACAACCCAACGAGGTTTACCTGCTAATTTTGCATTATGCTGCTCTAATTCGCTGATAATGGTTTTGGCATTTTCAAGCGGATCAGAACCATCCACAGGCAAAATATCAATAACATGTAATAAAATACGGCAACGCTCAAGATGTTTTAAAAACTGAGTTCCAAGACCGGCACCTTCTGCTGCACCTTCAATAATGCCTGGAATATCGGCAATAACGAAACTACGTTGCGAGTCTAGTCGTACCACACCTAAATTAGGTACTAAAGTGGTAAACGGATAATCAGCCACTTTAGGTTTAGCCGCAGAGACACTGCGAATAAGTGTAGACTTACCAGCATTAGGCAAGCCAAGTAAACCAACATCCGCTAATAATAATAATTCTAATTTAAGATTGCGAATCTCACCTGGAGTGCCATCAGTTTTTTGACGAGGCGCTCGGTTGGTACTACTTTTAAAGCGTAAGTTACCTAAACCATGCCAGCCGCCTTTAGCAACTAGCAGTTTTTGATCTTTATGGGTTAAGTCACCGAGTAGTTCACCCGTATCAACATCAACAACGCGTGTACCAACAGGAACTTTCAATACTAAGTCGTCAGAGCCTCTACCTGTACAATTTTGGGGTTGACCATTTTGACCACGCTTAGCACGATGAAAGCGCTCAAAACGATAATCAATCAAGGTATTAAGGCTTTCATGAGCGATCAAATAAACATCACCGCCATCACCGCCATCACCGCCATTAGGGCCGCCGAACTCGATATATTTTTCTTTACGGAAACTGAGACAGCCGTTACCACCATCACCCGCTTCAACTCTGATCTCAACTTCATCAACAAATTTCATGGTGTTTTACACAACCCTAAAGTCTTGTGGTTTATATCTTGTTAGTATAAACGATTTTTCCATCAGAAAGAATCATCACAACAAGATCGTAATAAATAGGTAAAAAAAAACCTCGCATGATGCGAGGTTTTTTAGAAAATCGAATCTAATATTAATCAGCAATAATGCTAATAAACTTACGATTTTTTGGACCTTTAACATCAAACTGAACTTTACCGTCAGTTAATGCGAATAAAGTGTGATCTTTACCGATACCCATATTGGTGCCAGCGTGGAAACGAGTACCACGTTGACGAACAATAATGTTACCTGCTAACACTGATTCACCACCGAAACGCTTAACACCTAAACGTTTTGCTTCTGAATCACGACCATTTCGTGTACTACCTGCCGCTTTCTTATGTGCCATGTCAAATGCTCCTAATTAGCCGTTAATACCAGTAATTTTCACTTCAGTGAACCATTGACGATGGCCCGCTTGTTTGCGTGAATGCTTACGACGTTTGAATTTTACTATAGTAATTTTATCAGCACGACCTTGGTTTACCACCTCAGCCACTACTTTACCACCAGCAACGTAAGGCGCGCCTACATTGATGTTCTCGCCATCGGCGATCATTAAAACGTTATCAAATTCTACTGCTGCGCCTACTTCAAGCTCTAGCTTTTCTAGACGAACTGTTTGCCCTTCGGTTACACGATGCTGTTTACCACCGCTTTGGAATACCGCGTACATAGCTACTCCGTACTGCAACAACTTTATGTGTTGCTAAATTTAAAAATATAGGGCGCGAATTCTACGCGAAGAAACTCAGTAGAGCAAGTATAAAAACGATCATTTATAAAGTTTTTAATTCCTAGAAAAAAATAGCAAAATAAATTAACAACAAAGTCATTATAAACCTTTTGTGTAAGCTTTTATATCCGTGAATATAGTGTAGAATTTACTATATAAAAATAAAAACCCCCATCGATATAGTGGTTATATATAACCCCCTAGCCCAAGCGGAATTAAGTATAGTGGATATAAAAGCAATTCAAGCACTCTCACAAGATGATATGACCAAGGTTAATGATCTTATTTATGGTCAGTTACACTCAGACGTTGCTTTGATCAATCAATTAGGCATCTATATTGTTAATGCTGGCGGTAAACGCATGCGTCCTATGCTTACAGTGTTAACAGCACAAGCACTCAACCAGTCGAATACTGAAGAGCTTGATGATAAACACTGCACCATTGCTGCCATTATTGAGTTTATACACACTGCTACCTTATTACATGACGATGTGGTTGATGAATCTAACATGCGCCGTGGTCGAGAAACGGCCAATGCATTATTTGGTAACAGTGCTAGCGTATTAGTCGGTGATTTTCTTTATACCCGTTCTTTTCAAATGATGACCAAGTTGGGTGACATGCGCATTATGGATATTTTATCTGACGCAACTAATATAGTTGCCGAAGGTGAAGTATTACAGTTGATGAATTGTAATGATCCAGACACCACTGAAGAAAGCTATTTACAGGTTATTTATTGCAAAACGGCCAAACTTTTTGAAGCAGCTACTCGACTTGCTGCCGTTATTACTCAACAAGATAGCTCAATTGAAACAGCAATGGCTGAATACGGAAAGTACCTAGGTACTGCCTTTCAATTAGTGGATGATATTATGGATTACACTGCTGACGCCAAAGAAATGGGTAAAAATGTTGGTGATGATTTAGCAGAAGGCAAACCTACTTTGCCACTACTTTATGCCATGGCACATGGCACTGATGAGCAAAGACAATTAATTAGAAATGCGATAGAACACGGTAATGGCATGGAGCATTTAGACGATATTTTAAGTGCCATGAAACAAACCGGCGCTTTAGTTTATACGCAGAAAAAAGCAGAAGCAGAAGCAGATAAGGCTATCAATGCTTTATCGATACTGCCTGAATCTGATTACAAACAAGCATTGGTTGCCTTAGCCCATATTGCTGCTAATCGTAGTGCTTAAACATTTAAAGCAAGAGTAAAATAGTATGAGTTCAGATAACATATATGAAAACAATCCGCTGCACGGTATTGGTTTAGAACAAGTTCTCACTGAGTTAGTCGATCATTACGGTTTTGAGATTTTAAATGCTTATTTAAGCTTAAACTGCTTTAAAACACACCCAAGTATTCAATCTAGCCTAAAGTTTCTTAAAAAAACAGATTGGGCAAAAAATAAAGTAGAAGCTTTTTATTTATATCAATATAAAAACTTGCCACTTGCCGATAATGCCCAATTTGAATTACCACCACGTGATCGCATAGTGCCAGCTCATCAAAAACCGGGAACACCGGCAGAGTTAAGTTTTGATGATGCTGAAAACCTTAGACAAAAACGTGCTAAAAAAACCCGCGCGCGATCTTCTACCCCGACGAACCCTTGGGGGAAATAACTCATACTTCGACTGTTCGTTCCTCACGCTCAGTACAAGTAGAGGCTATACATTCATCATACTCAGTATAAACAGCGGCCTAATCCGTTTATCCTGAGCCCTGAGCGTGTCGAAGGGTCGTAAGGGTCGAAGGGTTATTGATCTAACACAGGTTTACGTGAACTTTGGCTTGTGTATTTCACCACCTACAACTAACGTTAATAAAAGATTATTAACTTTTGTAAGGTACTTTTATGCCACTAATTGAATGGACAGCCGAATTAAGTGTTGGGATAGACAGCATTGATGAGCAACACAAGAAGCTAGTCAATATGATCAATGCACTTAATGATGCCATGTTAACAAATAGCTCACATGAATTATTAGGTAAAATATTTACAGGTTTAGCGGCTTATACTCAAAAACATTTTACCTATGAAGAAGATATGTTTGCTGAGTATGGTTATGCAGATTCAGTAGAGCATAAACGACAACACAGTGAACTAATCGCTCAAGTAGTGGAATTAAAAGAAAGATTTATTGAAAACCCTCAAGGAACCATGAGTGCTGATTTAATGCTATTTCTTAAACGCTGGTTAACGAACCATATTATGAGAACAGATAAAGAGTATGCGGAGTTTCTTATTTCAAAAGGGGTGAAATAAGTAAAGTGACGAGAAAGTAAAGTTACTAGAAAGTAAAGTAGCGAGTTACGAAAAGCTCGGTTACGAGAAAGGGGAGTTGCTAGTGAGTAAAGTCACGAGTTACGAAGTTCGATACTCGCAACTCGGTACTTTTATTACTGTTGGTTTTTGGCTTTATGCCATAAAATCAACACCTTCTTGGATATCAGCTTTTAATGTATCAAGCATATCGTTTTTAGCTTTTTCTTCAAACGCGCTTAATTCACCGTAAGGTAATATTTCAGCAATACCATTTGCGCCTAAACGTACTGGGTGAGCAAAAAATGGTGCATCACCACCTTCAACGTCAACATAAGCGTAATCTACAACGTCTTCGCCTTGTAAACCTTTCACTAAAGATAAACAAAAACGAGCAGCAGCAGCGCCCATAGATAACGTAGCAGAACCGCCACCAGCTTTAGCATTTACAACTTCAGTACCAGCATTTTGAATGCGAGGAGTTAACGCAGCGACTTCTTCATCAGAGAAAGTAACGCCTTCAACTTGTGAAAGAAGTGGTAAAATTGTTGTACCTGAGTGACCACCAATTACTGGTATTTTAACGTCACTTACGTTCAAGCCTTTTAATTCAGCGATGAATGCTTCACTGCGAATTACATCAAGAGTTGTTACACCAAATACACGGTTTTTGTCATAAGTACCCGCTTTTTTGAATACTTCAGCAACAATTGGCACAGTGCCATTAACTGGATTAGTAATAATACCAACTAAAGCTTTTGGACAAGCAGCAACAATGCCTTCTGCTAATGTTTTGATGATACCTGCATTTACTGCAAATAAATCAGCACGGTCCATACCAGGCTTACGTGGCATACCTGCAGGAATAATTACAATATCAGCACCTGAAAGTGCACCAGCTAAATTGTCCGCACCAAAGCCTTCAACTTTAACAGCTGTAGGGATGTGAGATAAATCTACCGCCACACCTGGAACTACTGGGGCAACATCGTAAAGTGATAACTCAGAACCAGCTGGTAATTGAGTTTTTAATAGTAAAGATAATGCTTGACCGATACCGCCAGCTGCGCCTAATACTGCTACTTTCATGTGTTCTCTCCGAAATTAAAGTGGGTGTAAAACTGTATAATAAATATTATTCGAGTAAATACGTAAATTTTGTTGTGCAAAAGATATAGTATAGCCAACAAAAAAACAATTATTATTGCATATATGATACCGTATAATACCTAGTTGAAAAAATTCAACTTTAGTATTAAGGCTATATCAAGCAACTTAAAGGCTATATCAAGCAACTTAAAAATAAATAATTCAACTTGAAGCTGTTTGAAAAATAGCAAAAAAGGGTTTATCTCACATAATGAATGGCCAACAAAAACAAGAAGCATTAGTACAAGCATTTAAAGAATTATTAAAACAAGAACAATTCGGTTCTCAAGGCGAAATTGTTGATGCATTAAAATCGTTAGGTTTTGATAATATCAGCCAATCCAAAATATCACGGATGCTAAGTAAGTTTGGCGCAGTTCGAACGCGTAACGCACGCCAAGAAATGGTTTATTGTTTACCCGCAGAGCTTGGTGTACCCACCGCACAAAGTCCGTTAAAGCAATTAGTATTAGAAATAGAACATAATGGTATGATGATCATTATCCAAACAAGCCCAGGGGCTGCACAATTAATTGCTCGTTTGTTGGATAGCTTAGGTAAAAGTGACGGTGTACTTGGCACAATTGCCGGTGACGATACTATTTTTATTGCGCCAACAGATGTCAATAATATCAAAGAAACTATTAATAAATTAGAACGACTATTTTCTAAGAGTCTAAGTTAAGCATATCTATACCCATGTTACTTCAATATGTCGGATTCAGCTGCCCTGAAACGCACATCTTGAAGTATCATGGGTATATTCATCTTCCTCTGAGAAGAAGTAACAGTTAGGTATTATTTTAATACTTAAATTAAATCAAGTTGTAGTGTTCTTGATTATTACCCATTACGTATTAGAAAATTTCATGAAAAAAAACATTTTTATCACTGTTGGACAATTAGCACGAAGTGCCGGCATTTTATTGCTTTTTTTATATTTAGGTAGAGGCATTCAATACATAAGCCATTTACCCATTCCTGGTAGTATTTTTGGTTTACTCTTGTTATTTTTAGGCTTGAACCTTCGGTTAGTTCCTTTATATTATGTATTACCGACAGGCAGTTTTTTACTCAACTATATTACGCTCTTTTTTGTTCCTGTTGGTGTAGGGTTATTACAATATTCAGAATTGTTATCAACACATTGGCTCACCATTATAGTGAGCAGTGTGATCAGCACAGTAGCAACGTTAATCTCTGTTGGTTGGCTTTATCAAAGGTTTTCTAAATGATATACCTTTATCTTATTGCTACAGTGATTGTTTTTTTAACGGCCCGTAAACTTTTAAGCCCAATTAAAAGCCCATTAGCTAACCCTCTATTAGTGAGTATTTTATTTTTTATTGGCCTTTTTAGTTTTACCCCACTTATTTATCAAGATTATGCAACAGCAAACATTCCTTTCATTTGGCTTTTAGAGCCCGCAGTTGTTGCGCTTGCAATTCCCTTATTTTGTCAAGTCAAACAAATAAAGAAACAATTTAAAGCAATAATAATCAGTTGCTGCCTTGGTGTTGTTATTGCCATTTCAACGTGTATATCCGTCGCCTTATTATTAACTGACGATAAAATATTATTACTTTCTTTATTGCCAAAATCAGTGACTAGCCCTATAGCAATGGCCGTTGCCAACGAAACAGGAGGATTAGCATCTTTGGCTGCCGCAGTGGTTATTGCCGTTGGATTATTAGGCGCGCTGGGCGGTTTTAGCCTACTCAAGCTTTGTAAAATAACGAATCCACAAGCACAAGGTTTAGCCATGGGGTGTAGTGCTCATGCCATTGGCACAGCAAAAGCAATGGAAGTGGGTAATGAACAAGGGGCTTTTAGTTCTTTGGCTTTAGTTATCTGCGGTGTTTTAACCGCCGTTTTAGCCCCATTGTTTGCTTGGTTGATCACCATAATGACAACTATTTAAAATAGTACCTGTTCATCAATGACTATAATATTGGCAGTATACTTAAACCTACTAAAAATTCTTTTCAGTAAATTCAGCTAGTGAACTTCGTTCTACTTCATCAAATATTAGCACACTACCCTTCTCGTAATTCCTGTATATATTCACCGCAGCGCTAGCACCAGAACTGGCAGGAGTAACGAATCGGTCATCGATTTGGGCAAGGTTTCCCAATACAATAGTACGACAGTTTTTCCCCCCTCGGCTGAGCATTCCTTTCATTTGCGCTCTGGTCATGTTCTGTGCTTCATCTATAATTAAAACAGCATCATCAATAGAACGTCCTCTGAAATATGCCATGCTAGTAAATTCTATATTAGCTCGGTCAATAATATGCTCTACAGTCGCACGAGTGCTTTTTTCATCCTCATCATCACTAGCATGCATTGAGATTAGCGCATCGGTAACTCCAGCCAGCAAAGGTAAAGATTTTTCGGTTAGATCACCTGGTAAAAAACCAGGATCGTCATCCATAAAGTTCCGGCTTCGTACAACAACAATTTTTTTATATTGTTTAGTCTCGATCACTTGGTGTAACCCTACGGCAACTGCTAAAAAAGTCTTTCCAGATCCGGCAGGGCCGAGGAGGATATTTAAGTCAAATTCTGGATCGGTAAGTTGGTCTAAAGCCACCGCTTGTCGTGGATTTTTAGGAAGTATCCCCCAAATTTTCTCCTGCTTCCTTTGAAGTAATGTCGTAAATACATGCTCGTCATTAACTTCTTTTATTTTTCCTATATGACCAATTTCATCATACCAATACATGTTAGGCTGTGTTTCATCATTGAAAATATCACGATTAAAACGATATAATTTCCCTGACATAGCGAAATCTTTTTCTTCTTCACATCGGTCAAATAAGTCACCTGTAAATGACTGTACCCCTGTGTATAGTAAATCAATATCCGATATTTGATTATCAACTAGAACATCTTCCGCATCTACGCCAATTGTTCTTGCTTTTAGACGCATATTTATATCACGACTCACTATTGTGACATCTTGCTGCAATTCGTTTTGCATATGAAGAGCGTAATTAATAATGCGATTATCCGCATCACTACCCGCTGCGTACTTCAATTCTTTTGCAAAATCTAGCTGTGTATCTATACCAATAAATAGCTTACCTCGTTTTGCTGTTTCCGTAGAGGGTAACTGAATACCTTTTTCCATCTCTTCGCTAGAATGACCATTTATAATGTCCTCAAGCATTCTAATAACAAGACGAGCATCTTGACTAACACTTTTATCCAACCGCTCTTTTAAATTGTCTAATTCTTCTAATACCGTTAAACAGATATAAATATCATCACGGTACGCTAGTAAACTTTTTGGATCATGAACTAAGGCTGACGTATCAAGTACTCTAGGGTTGCGATTTTTATTAGGGTTTATCATTAGAGGTTCACCTCAAGGTTATTTTTACACAATTTTATTATCGCTGGTTAAAACCATAGATTATAAAAGGAAAATAGTTGGGTTGTGAGCTAAAGTTACTGATGCTGAAATACTCATTGTTTTATGATTAGGCATAACGTTCTCCTAACCTAATACCTGACAAGATATTACTATAATGAGATACAGAATTATTCAGTCTATATTTACTCGACTCTAACGCTTCAAGTAGCGTCATTGGTATAACAGCACACTGTTCTGTAAAGGATGAAAAGGCTAAGAATTCAGGTAGTAGGATTTTAATATAGAGGATATAAACAATTTTTTCTTCACTCATCTAAGCATCTCCAGCATTAATGATAAAAAACTGTGTAACAAACCATGATCGTCAGCTACCATTTAACAATGGCAGTTTATTTAAAGCTTAACAAGAAAAAATGCCAAAATACTGGTTTTTTAGTTAAGCTAACTATGAATATTAATCACTAACAGTTACTATAGCGCCGTTTTTTTCATGTTAATTTTTTAAGTTTTTTTGGAGTTCTATTATATGCCATTTCAGCCCGGCCAACGTTGGATCAGTGACAGTGAATCAGATCAAGGATTAGGAACAGTTACTGGTATAGAGCACCGATTTGTTAACATTGTTTTTACTGCCACGGGAGAATCTCGTCAGTATGCAAAAGCCAATGCGCCATTAACGCGCGTTATTTTTAATGACGGCGATCTTATTCCAAGTCATGAAGGTTGGATGTTAAAAGTTGAGTCCAGTACTGAAGCGCATGGTATTTTGACTTACCATGGCATTCGACAAGACAACTTAGAAGAAACATCTTTAAAAGAAGTGATGATAGATCACTTTATTAAATTTAATAAACCACATGATCGCTTATTAAATAGTCAAGTAGACCGACTCGATTGGTTTCGCCTACGTAAAGACTGCTTACGTCACCAATATGAGCAACAACAATCAGAATTAATGGGCTTAACTGGCGGACGTGTTAGCCTTATTCCTCATCAATTGTATATTGCCGATGAAGTGGGTAACCGTTTTGCGCCACGCGTATTACTTGCCGATGAAGTAGGTTTAGGAAAAACCATTGAAGCGGGTTTGATTATTCATCAACAACTGGTGAGTGGTAGAGCCCAGCGTATTTTGATCATAGTACCTGAATCATTAATGCATCAATGGTTAGTAGAAATGCTACGCCGCTTCAACCTTAAATTCAGCATTTTTGATCACGACCGATGTGTTGAAACAGCGGGAGAAGATGACACTAATCCTTTTAGTACTGAACAATTAGTCTTAGTTAATTTAGGTTTTGTCACTAAAAACCCTAAGTGGTATGAAGCATTAATTAGCGAAGATTGGGATTTAATGGTGGTAGATGAAGCCCATCATTTAAATTGGCAACAAGATAACCCAAGTATGGAATATCAATGTATTGAGCAATTAGCGCAAGTGATACCTGGTGTTTTACTACTGACAGCTACACCCGATCAATTAGGTCATGAAAGTCACTTTGCTCGATTACGCTTGCTTGATTCAGACCGATTTTATGATTATCAAAAATTTATTGAAGAAGAGTCACATTATAGTGAAGTTGCTGATGCCGCCAATGCCTTAGTTGAAAAAGAGCAATTAACTAACGAACAAGAAACCACCCTAACGGCATTATTAAAAGAATCTGATATTAGCGAACAGTTAATAGCACTTAATAGCGATAATTGTGCTAATCAAACAGAAGTACGCCAACAACTAGTCAAGCAGCTGCTTGACCGACATGGTACTGGTCGTATTTTATTTAGAAACTCACGAAATACTATCAAAGGCTTTCCGGCACGAGAAATTCACCCTGCGCCACTGACAATGCCTGAACAGTATCAAGATACAATCAATGAGTTTATGCTTAGCGACTGTCCTGAAGCCATTGCAAACTCTAAACAAGCTAAATATATTTTCACGCCAGAAATGCTTTATGGACTTGATCACCAAAATGAAAAGTGGACCGACTTTGATCCACGGGTAAATTATTTGATCGACTTATTAAAGTCATTAAAAAAAGAAAAAGTGTTAGTTATCTGTGCTCACGCGCAAACAGCGATAGATTTAGAAGCCGCTTTACGTGTTAAAGAAGGCATTCGCGCAGCAGTTTTCCATGAAGGTTTATCAATTTTTGAACGGGATAAAGCTGCCGCTTATTTTGCTCAAGATGAAGACAGTGCACAGTTGTTACTCTGTTCTGAAATTGGCAGTGAAGGCAGAAACTTCCAGTTTGCCCATCATTTAGTATTATTTGATTTACCCAGTAACCCTGACTTATTAGAGCAGCGTATTGGTCGACTAGATCGTATCGGGCAAACTGAAGTTATTCGATTACATACGCCTTACTTTGAAGATTCAGCCCAACATTTATTATTTGATTGGTATCACCAAGGGTTGCAAGCATTTGAACATACTTGTATTACTGGTCGAGTAGTATTTGAAGCCTATGGTCAAAAATTATTATCACTCGTATTAACCGCGCAACAAGCTTCCTCATCAGCAGAGAAATTAATTAATGACAGTTGGCAAAAGCATTGTGAAATTAAAGCAGAGCTAGAATCTGGCCGTGATAAATTACTTGAACTCAATTCATCGGGTCAAGGCCGTGCTTATGAATTAGTAGAAAAAATTGAGCGCAATGACAGACAAATTGATTTACCTCAATTTATGTTCCAGGTATTAGATGTTTTCGGCGTTCAACAAGATGATAAAGCCGACAATGCCATTGCGCTCAATCAAAGTGAACATATGCTTAATAGCAACTTTCCTTGCTTACCTGAAGATGGCACAACCGTAACCTTTGATCGTGATACCGCATTAATTAATGAAAACTACCAACTATTAACCTGGGATCATCCTATGGTGCGTGGTGTTTTAGATTTAGTGCTTAGTGATGAAATTGGTAATGCCAGCATAGGCTTATTAAAAGCCGAAGCATTACCTGTAGGCACTTTTTTTCTTGAATGTTTATTTACCGTTGAAGCAACAGCGCCTGCACATTTGCAGCTTGGTCGATATTTACCCACCACACCTATTCGTATTTTAGTGGATAAAAACGGTAATGACCTTGGCAATAAAGTCAGCGAAGCAGTGTTAGATAAACAACTAACACCCGTTAAAAAAATAATGGCTTTACAATTAATTAAGGCATTAAAATCACAAATTGCGCCGTTAGTGGCTAAAGCAGAATCCCATGGCGAACAACAAATTTCAGCCATTCAAGCTAAAGCCTTAAAGAGCATGCAAAGCAAACTAGGGCAAGAACAACAAAGGTTAACCGCATTAAAAACCATTAACCCGAGTGTACGCCAAGCAGAAATTGATTTTCTTACTCATCAACAAGATGAACTAAAACATTATATTGATAAAGCTCAGTTAACGTTTGAAGCGGTACGTATGATAGTGGTAACACACTAATGGCCGCTAATCCTGACTTTGTTTATCAGCCTCCTATGTCCCCTTATCTTGATATTATTTTTCAAGATAAGGATATTGTTGTACTCAATAAAAGTAGTGGTTTACTCAGTGTGCCTGGACGCCTACCTGAGCATCAAGACTGTTTACAAAACCGAGTACAACGCGTGTTGCCAACTGCCACCATAGTTCACCGTTTAGATATGGCAACATCCGGCATCATGATTATGGCATTGAACAAGCCTGCCCATGTGGCCATTAGCCGTCAATTTGAACAACGAAAAACTAAAAAGAGTTATATTGCCCGTGTTTTTGGTAAAGTGGCTAAAATAGAAGGCAGCGTTGATTTACCTTTAATTTGTGATTGGCCCAACAGACCAAAACAAATGGTAGATCATGACAATGGTAAACAATCGCTAACTAATTACAGCGTGCTAGATTATTCAACATTAAGCTCTGGCGATGAAAGCACTTTACTCGAACTAAGACCTGTGACTGGTCGCTCTCATCAATTACGAGTACACATGCTAGCGATTGGGCACCCTATTTTAGGTGACCGTTTATATGCGCATGAAAAAGCATTAACAATCAGCCCTAGGCTGCAACTTCATGCGAGAAACTTAAGCTTAACCCACCCAGTTACGGGCGAGTTACTCTGTTTTGTTAGTCCTTGTCCATTTGATTAGTAGCAGTTTATTAAAGATTATTAAGGCTTTTAGTATTAAAGCCGATATATTAAAAGTAAGGTAACTACTCACCTATCGTCACTCCCGAGATGTTTTAATCGGGAGTCTACTGTTTAAAACAGGCAGATTCCGGCTTCAGCTTTGTAGTTCCAGACCAAAGCTAAGTACCCACGTCCTGTCGGCAAAGATACAACCGGAATGACGTGAACGCTGGGTATGGTGAATAATTACAAAGTAAGTAACTATTTTATAAGTTGCCGTTAGTGCTGAGCAGTCCTTTGACAAGCTCAAGGTAAGCGGAATCATGGTAGGTGAATAGAAACAAAAGTATCACCATTAAACAAAACCAAAGGAAATAATGTGCAACTCAAGCTAATACTCACCGTAATACTATTTATTTGCACAAACATCACTGTTCTTGCCCAAGAAGATAAACAAGAAGAAGTTAAAACGACAGTAGAAAATAAAAAAGACAGTAAAATAGACAGCGAAAAAGAAAAGAACGTAACCATTCCGTTACCTGTTTCAGTAGAGCAGCAACACAAAGAAGACTTAACACACTATCTTCCTACTAATCGTGTTGCGCCTATTTTAGCAGGCCCCGACGATTACCTTACCTTGATTGATGAAAATACCAGTGTAAATAACAAAGGCGTAGCGATTTTACTACCTGATTGGCAACAAGGAGCGGTTAACCCAAAAGCAATTAACTTTTTACGAAAAACATTACCCAAACAAGGCTGGACTACCATCAGTATTCAACCAGCCAATAAGCCTAGTAACTTTCCCTCTAGAGCACTTAAAGTTAGTGAGCAACAAGAGGCTAATAAAACTATTATTGATGACTATAAGACTAAACTAGCCGCCTTAATTAACGCTGTACTTAATAAAAGCAAAGAATACCCTGGCATTGTCATTATCATCGCCCAAGGAAACCATGGCGCTATGTTAGTTGATATTTTTGATCAACAAAGCACAAACCAAAATGGTACAACACCAAACGCGTTAATATTATTAAGCAGTTATTTATTAAATAGTAATGAATTAATAGATAGAACGAATACTGCTTTTGCAAAGACATTAGCCTACAGCGAATACCCTATCCTAGATTTATACCTAAAATACGATAACGCCATTGTGCTTGATAAAGCAGCACAGCGTTTAACCATGGCAAATCAGGAATTAAAAGCGTATTACCGCCAACGTCAAATCAATAATAATGCAGTAGGTTATTATCCTGAACAAGAATTACTTGTTCAAATTAATAGCTGGTTGAAGTCTATTGGTTGGTAGGAAGTTTCGAGTAAGAAAAGTTACGAGTAACATGTAGTTGCTCAAATTTCGAATCTATAAGCTGTAATCAAGTCTGACAGTCACAAAAGCCATGTGAGTTCAACCAATGTGTTGCGTTGATCGGTTGAACTCACAGCTTATTGCTGCCTGTCAGGTTTAGTTAAACTCTGATATTTAAAATCGTTAGATCTAGCTTGAGCAAATACAAGTAACGAAAACATCAAACTTTACGTAACTTGTCTTCGTAACTATCAACTCGACACTCGCAACTTCATTTATTTATTTTGCTTAGAAATCAAATCATAGGCTGCTTGAATATCTTGCGTCTTTTCTTTCGCTGCTTCCATCATCGCTGGCGGTAAACCTTTTGCAATTAATTTATCCGGATGATGCTGCGACATTAATTTTCGATAGGCTTTTTTGATATCACCAATTGAGGTCTCTTTATTAACGCCCAAAACTTTATAAGCATTATCAAGTTGCCCGGCTCTGGTCGGTGCATTATCACCATTAAATTGCTGATAGCCTTGCCCTGGTTGTTGATGAAAGGAAGCACTAGCAATAATCATTTCTAATAAATTATCTAACTGACGAGCTGAGTAGCCTAAAAATTTAGCAATAGTGTGTAAAACTTCACGTTCTTTACTGTCTAAATCACCATCAGAAAAAGCAACTTGAATTTGAATTTCTAAAAACATCAATCGTAGATCATGGCGGTTACCACAAATTCGCTTAAATTTAACCAAGCGATCTTTTAATGGAAATCCGTCCGATTTGCCTTCACGAAAAGCATCTTGTGCTTGTTCTCGCAATTCATTCGTTAGCCCAAGTTTGTCCATGTAAGCATTAGCAAAAGCAATTTCATGATTAGTCACCTGTCCTTTAGCTTTAGCAACATGTCCCATCACCGAAAAAGTGGTGTAAAAAAAAGCGGCTTGACGGGCGACATCATCAGATTTCCCTCCCGTTATGCCATCAAAATCAAAGCCTCTACCTCGATCAAACATATGACCAAGCCAAACACCTAATAAAGCGCCAAATAAGCTTTTACTCAACATAAAGCCAAATAAAAACCCTAAAATTTTCCCCCAGATACGCATGCTTATTTTATTACCTTATTCTTTATTTGCTATTTACGTGCTACGCCTATAGCCAAACCACCTCAAGATGAGGGTTTGGGTATATACCCATGATACTTCAAGATGTGCGTTTCAGGGCAGCTGAACGATTCATGATCAAGGCGCATCTTTTTATTAAGGGTCGTTCAGGAGAATATACTCCTGCATTCTCTAATAACACCATCCATGTAGCGCCCTTAAAAAGAGATGCAACGAAGAACATGATTTGATCAGGGGCCCCTGTAAAGCTGGTTTAGAAACGCTTTATGCTACGTTATTGATTTCGACAATGGAGCAACCATTATCTTCAATCAAAGCCTTGCCTAAAGACGTTTCTAACTCCTGCTGAATCCGACATATTGAAGTAACATGGGTATAGCTACAATATTATATTTGCTATATCATATACGCTTCATCACGTATATTTAAGATAACCTTAAAAATAAATGCTTTTTTTCCGACAAATCTTTTCCTGTAGCGTTATATTAGCGATAGTATTGCCTTTCCCTGCGTTTGCAATTACTACTGAGCAAGAAGCTACAGAACCGCAACTTCAATGTGCTATTCCAACTTTTGTACCTATAGCAACTGATGCTGTGCAAATAACCGATGATAGCATTCGTATTACCTCAAAGTACTCCAGAATTGAAAAAGATCGAGTTGCCAGCTTTAGTGGTGATGTCACGCTAATCGATAAAAGCCAAACTATAACGGCTGATCAACTAACATTTGATCGATTACTGATGCAATTTAATGCGCACGGAAATATACATTATCAAAACCAAAGCATTGATATTCTTGCTGACGAGCTAAATGCCAGTAAAGATGATAAGTCCAGTGTTATGCTTAATACCTCGTATCAACTGTATGGCAACCCCGGTCATGGTAGTGCCGGTGAATTACAACTCAACTCAACTGAGGGATTAAGTTTATTAGATTCAACCTATACAACCTGTATTGGTGAAGAACCTGATTGGCTGATAAAGGCATCTGAGATTGAAATATCAGCCGATGGTAGCACTGGCGAAGCTTATCATGCCCAAGTTCGACTTTTCGATGTACCTGTTTTGTATTTACCTTATTTTTCATTTCCCGTTTCAAAACAGCGAAAAAGTGGTTTTTTATATCCTAAAATTGGTAGTTCCAGTAATTCAGGGCTAGAAATTGAAACGCCTTATTATTGGAATATAGCCCCCTTTATGGACGCAACTTTTACACCTCATTATATGTCTAAACGGGGTACACAATTAAAAACTGAATTTCGTTATTTAACTGAGCTGCAATCAGGTAATATTAATATAGAATACTTAAATAAAGATAATGAAATAACGTCAAACGATGACGCCCGTTATCTTGCAAGGCTACAACATGTAGGTACATTTTCAGATGATTTTCGTGCCTATATTGATTATACGACCATCAGTGATGACAACTATTTAGTTGATATCGGCTCAAAAGAGTATAATTCAAACGATGCTTATTTGTATCAAGTAGGTGAACTTTCTTATTTTGGGGAGAACTGGCAAACTACAATGAAAATACAAGATTTTGAAGTACTTGGTAATCACCAACCAAGCTATAAAACCTTGCCTCATATTGAAGTTTTAGCCCAACAACCCTTCAGTCTTTTCTCTGAGCAAACATTACAAGGACAATTTGAACTCTATTCTGAATTAACAAGCTTTAAAGCCGAAACCAATCAACAAGCCAGCGCTAATCGTTACCATGTAGAAGCGGGGTTAAGTTTTCCGGTTTCGACCCCTGCGTGGTTTTTAAATTCAGAGTTTAAGTTAATGCATACTTATTACCAACAAAGCGACATTCAAGATGGCAGTGAATTAACAAAAAATGTTAACCGTACGCTCCCTAAAGTAAGGTTTCATGGCGGCATTAATTTCGATCGAACGCTATCCTGGTTTGGTAATAATTACACCCAAACCATAGAACCACAAATACAATACTTATATATTCCTGAAGAAGATCAAGCAGATATTGGTCTCTACGACACGACTAATTTGCAAGATGACTATAATGGTTTATTTAGAGACCGAAGTTATAGTGGTTTAGATAGAATTGCCGGTGCCAATCAATATACTTGGGGTATAACAAGCCGAGTACTTGATCAATCAAACCTGGAAATTTTTCGTTTAAGTGTCGGTCGAATACAATACTTATCTGACAATAATACTTTTGATGAACTCATTGATACTGTCGATGCCGATATCGACTCTCTAACAAGTCAGCAATCCTCTGTAGCCGCAAATTTATTTTATCGATTAAATCACAGATGGCAAATCAGTAGTGATATTCAATACAATACGATGGAAAGCTTCACCAACAAAAGCCAAGTGTCACTAAACTATCAAATTGATAAATATAATTCAGTTCAATTGAACCATAGGTACACTCGTAATGTCTCAGGTAGTAGCTTAGAGCAAGCTTCAGTATTGGCTAGCTTTGCTATTAATAAAGACTGGGCTTTTGTAGGGCGACTTACCGAGGACTTAAAACAAACCCGTAGTTTAGAAAGTTATGCTGGCTTGCAATATGAGAGTTGCTGCTGGGCTATACGCGTTGCGTATCATAGATATATAAACTCGAACTTAAGCGATGATGGCTTATTCAATGAAAACCGCGATGAATTTAATAGTGGTTTCGTGCTACAGTTCATCATCAAAGGGCTAAATGGCAAACAAGGGGCTATTGGCACACAAGAAATGTTTGATTCAAGTATTTTCGGCTATAAACGCCCTTACTACTTACAAAATTAGTGGTTTACCAATCTAACGACTAATAAAATCAAGTATATAAAAACTAACAATGCACCATAACCAAGATATATAATTCATGAAAAATTTAGTTAAAATATTAATCCTCACCTGCACAATTTACGCAGGGTTAACTACGCAAGTTCAAGCTAAAGAAGAAATGCTAGACAAGGTTGCCGTAATTGTTAACGCTGGTGTAGTACTAGAATCAGAAGTACAAGACTTACTGAAAAACATAAAAAAACAAGCAAAACAAAATAATCAAGAGCTACCTTCTGACAAGGCATTACGCACACAAGTCATGGATAAGCTGATTAATGACAGTTTAACTGTACAAATTGGTGAGCGTATGGGCATACAAGTTAGTGATGCTCAATTAGATCAAACCATTGCTAATATGGCCAAAGAAAATAAATTAACCTTATCTCAGTTTCGCCAAGCTATCATTAATGATGGTGATAATTATGAAAAATATCGTGAAAATGTTCGTACCGAGCTAATTTCAGGTGAAGTACGCCGTAATAGTGTCAGACGCCGTATTTATATTTCACCACAAGAAGTAGCTAACTTATTAGAGTTAATGAAAGAACAAATTAACAATGATGTAGAATATCACCTTGGTCATATTTTAATTGAATTCCCTACGGATGCTACACAAGCTGATATGATCGCAAGTAAAGAGCGAGCTGATAAAGTTATTGAACTGCTCAATAGAGGCTCAGATTTTACTAAAATTGCTATCGCCTCATCAGGCGGCGCAAATGCCTTAGAAGGCGGTGATTTAGGCTGGAAAAACATCAACGAAATGCCAACACTATTTTCAGAGCTCATTGCAGGAAAAAATAAAGACACGGTAGTAGGCCCAATTCGAACAGGCTTAGGTTTTAGTATTGTAAAAGTACTCGATATCCGTGGTCGTCAAGTAGTTGAAGTAGAAGAAGTAAAAGCTAGCCACATCTTAATAAAACCTTCTATCATTTTAAGTGAAGCCAAGGCAGAAGCGCAATTACAAGATATGCTAGATAAAATTAATGCTGGAGATGCAACGTTCGCCGACTTAGCCAAAGAGTTTTCTGAAGGACCTACCTCTGTTCGTGGTGGCGATTTAGGCTGGGCAGATCCCAAAAGTTATGATCCTGCATTTAAGAAAGCATTAGCCACCATGAAAATTGGTGAATACCACAAACCATTTCGTTCTTCTTTTGGTTGGCACATTATTCAGTTAAATGATCGTCGTATGATTGATGCTACCTCACAAATGAACCAAAATCGCGCTTATCAAATATTACATAATCGTAAGTTTGGTGTTGAAAGCGCTAGATGGATCAAAGAAACTCGCGATGAAGCTTATATCGAAATTTTTGAACAGGATAAATAAAAATGACTACACGCATAGCCATTACTCCCGGTGAGCCCGCAGGCATAGGTCCTGATCTAGTTGTTTCTATAGCTCAGCAGGCTTGGCCTGTACAACTTGTCGTCGTAGCATCAAAAGAGCTAATAAAACAGCGTGCTGAACAACTAAATTTACCGATAGTATTAATTGATTACGATGCTAACCTTGACGCTATTCCTCAAGCCGCTGGTACGTTAACCATATTAGATATACCACTTGCTCAAGCGTGTATTCCTGGCACTCTTGATACAAGCAACGGTGCTTATGTAGTTGAAACCTTGAAAGTGGCTAGTGATAAAAATATGTCAGGGGAATTCGAGGCAATAGTAACCGGCCCCGTACATAAAGGTTTAATCAATAAGTCGGGGGTTCCTTTTAGCGGACACACCGAGTATTTTGCGCTTCAAGCTAACTGCTCTGATGTCGTAATGATGTTAGCTACCAAAGGATTACGTGTTGCATTAGTGACTACTCACATACCACTTGCCTATGTAGCAAAAGCCATAACTTTTGAGAGATTGCAGAAAGTAACTCGTATTCTGCATACAGACTTAAAAAGTAAATTTGGCATAAAAAATCCGAAAATATATGCTTGCGGCATTAATCCACATGCAGGTGAAGATGGTCATTTAGGTCGAGAAGAAATAGAAGTAATGGAGCCAGCATTTGCCGAATTAAGAGCAGAAGGCATTAATGTCATTGGTCCCCTACCAGCCGACACTATATTCCAAGAGAAATACTTAGAAGATGCGGATGCTATTTTAAGTATGTACCATGATCAAGGTTTACCTGTATTAAAATACAAAGGCTTTGGTTCATCCGTTAATATTACTTTAGGTTTACCTTTTATTCGCACCTCTGTTGACCATGGAACTGCATTAGAACTCGCAGGCAATGGAGCAGCAGACTCTGGTAGTATGATAGAAGCCATTAACAGTGCAATCGCTCTAGTAAATAGCAGTAAGTAGTAGTCCTTCGACAAGCTCAGGATAAGCGGTTCACGAAAACGAAAACGAAATGTTAAACGAGAAATTATGAACAGTAAAACCCATTTAGGTCACCAAGCAAAAAAACGTTTTGGCCAAAACTTTCTTCATAATGATGCCGTCATCAGCGACATTGTTGATGCTATTAATCCTGAGCCTGGAGAAAATTTAGTCGAAATAGGTCCAGGTCTTGGTGCGTTAACGGAGCCAGTAGTAGAGCGAGCAGAGAAATTATCGGTAGTAGAGCTTGATAGGGACTTAGCTAAAAGGCTACGTCATCATCCATTTTTGGCGCCACACTTAACTATTTATGAAACCGACGCTTTAAACTTTGACTTCGCCCAACTAGCAACAGAGAAAAAACCATTACGCATTTTTGGCAACCTCCCATATAACATTTCCACACCGTTAATTTTCCACCTATTAACGTTTAAAGATAAAGTTCAAGACATGCACTTTATGCTGCAAAAAGAAGTCGTTCAACGCATGGCTGCTGGGCCACACTGTAAGGCTTATGGTCGATTATCAATTATGACCCAATACCAGTGCCAAGTAATTCCAGTGATGGAAATAGGTCCAGAAGCATTTAAACCCGCACCTAAAGTTGATTCTGCTATAGTGAGATTAGTGCCACACAGTAATATTAAAAATCCAGTAAAAGATATAAGTGCCCTTAATACAGTCTGTTTGGCTGCATTTAATCAACGCAGAAAAACCATTCGCAATGGCTTTAAAAACCTCATTAGTGTTGCACAATTAGAAGCGCTAAATATTGATGCCAATTTACGTCCCGAAAATTTAACCCTTGATGATTACATCATGCTGGCTAATTTTATTGTTGATAATCCACCAGAGCCAGTTAAAGTTGATAATAAAAAACTTTCACGACGGGCTATGAAAAGAGCAGAAGAGCAAGATTAATCGCTAAATTTTGAGAGTGAACTTTTTCAAAAAAATACTACCTGTATGCAGCGTTTTAAAGAATGAATAACACATTATCCTGAACAACCATTTTATTCAATCAACGCCTATTTTAAAAGCGTTTCTAATATCAGCTGAATTCTGCATATTGAGGTAACATGAGTATATATTTAGTCGGTGATATCCAAGGCTGTTACAGCGAACTAACTGCTTTATTAAAACAGGTCTCTTTCAATAGCAAAGTCGATCAACTTTATGTCGCGGGTGATCTTGTTGCTAGAGGACCCGACTCTTTAGCAACGCTACGTTTTATAAAGTCACTTAATGATTCTGCAAAAGTAGTACTTGGCAATCATGACCTTCATTTACTTGCCGTTTATGCAGGTATTAAAAAAGTAAAAAAACAAGACCGACTCAATGCATTGCTCGATGCTGACGATGTTGATGAATTAATAAATTGGTTAGCCCAACAACCCTTATTACAAAAAATAGGCAATGATAGCGCCTACATGAGTCATGCCGGCATTTCCCCTCAATGGACTTTAGCCCAAGCAATAGAGCAAGCAAACTTTGCCCAACAGCGACTTAGCTCTAGCAATAGAAACGCTTGGTTATCGTCAATGTACGGTGAAAAACCAAATGATTGGAAAGATGCCAAAAGCGAGATAGAAAAATTTCGCTATACAATCAACTCATTTACTCGCATGCGTTACTGTTATAGAAATAAAAACCTAGAATTTGAAAATAAATCCGCTCCCAGTACTATTCACAACAACCAACAATCAAACATAACTTTATTACCTTGGTTTGAGTTATCATCGACTATCAATGAAACACCTTGGGTTTTTGGCCATTGGGCTGCGCTAATGGGTGAATGTTCCCATCAAAACATCTATCCATTAGACACAGGATGCGTTTGGGGCAATCATTTAACACTGTTACGCTGGCATGATAAAAAACTCTTCACTGAACCTGCACACAAAGCACCAAGTAAATAGACATAAGGGATAAAAAAGCAGCGAGGCTTGATATACTCAAAACGTTAGCCAAATTCATCTTTTAAATATATATTCATAAAAATCGTCGTGTGATAACTATAGCCGATATTAACAAGGGCAATCAGTCACTGGTGCTCCATATAAATACAAGCCTAACAATAAATAAAAACAAACAAACAATAGAGCAACTCGCAACTGAAGTAGACTTGGCTGCCCAAGTGATTAATCAATTACAACAAGATAGTGCCTCTATTGGCGGTATTTTAGATGTTTTTCGTGGTATTGCTGATCAAACCAACCTCCTTGCTTTAAATGCTGCCATTGAAGCGGCTCGAGCGGGTGAACAAGGTAGAGGCTTTGCTGTTGTTGCTGATGAAGTACGCACTTTAGCTACTAGAACACAAGAGTCAACGTCAGAAATTCAAACCATGATTGAAGCGCTACAAACAGGCGCAGGTAAGGCTGTCACGGTAATGGACACTGGCAAGTCAAAAGCATTTGATTGTGTAAACAGCTGAGAAAGCCTTAGAAACCATTACCCACGCAGTTCATGAAGCTTTCGACGCAGTTCACAGATTGCTACTGCAGCAGAAGAGCAAAGTGTTGTTGCCCATGAAATTAGTGAAAATCTTGAATCTATTGTTGCCATAGCTGAACAAACTACAGCTGGATCACAACAAACTGCCGCATCAAGCAGTGAAGTCGCCCGCCTTGCTGAAGAATTACAACAATCAGTGCAAGAATTTAAGTTGTAGCGCTCACTCTAATTAACATTAAAACGATTCTATACACGCTCCAGAATCGTTTTTTTTGTTTTAACACGATCAAAATCAACAACTTCTATTGACAACACCTACCACAGCTTTATAATCCATAGCGCTTGAAGTTAGTTTTATATTTTTGTACACCATTTCGATGTTATGTTTTGCTTGATTACCCGTAATAGGTTTTTGACCCGTATTAAATAACCCGTCCTGTTTTATAAGTAATAGCAACACTTTTTAGCAAACCCGCTTTTATCATTTGCATTTAACCTAGTTAAAAATAAATGAAAGAAGCTAAATTACTCATAAATAAATTAGGATATTCTTATGTCTACAACTACTGGTACAGTAAAATGGTTTAACGAAGCTAAAGGTTTCGGTTTCATCGAGCAAGAAAATGGCCCTGACGTTTTCGCTCATTTCAACGCGATTGTTGGTGACGGTTTCAAAACTTTAGCTGAAGGTCAAAAAGTTGAATTCACAGTTACTGAAGGTCAAAAAGGCCCTCAAGCTGAGAACATTGTAGCTCTTTAATTTTTATTAATTAAAAGTACAAAAAAAAGCGAGTAACCTTTAGGTACTCGCTTTTTTATTATTAAAATGCTTCATAGCGCTTCATTTATCGATACATAGCAAAAATAAAAAATCAATAAATCATTGCTGCACTTGGACTCAATACAGACAAAATACTTAATCGTTCTAAATTTCAATAATCAACGGCTCACGTAATACTTCACTATCAATTCCTATCAATGTTAACTATTTATCATTACCCAACGGCTAAATACTCTACAACATTAATATTCAACACTAATTTGATAGGAAGAAAACTTACGCATATTTATCACCCCTTTTTCGAAAATAAGGTATTGGCCTTTTATACCTAACAGAACACCTGAAACACAGGGGGTTTTATCAAAGTTAAACGAACTGATTTTAGTTAAATATTGGCTAACAGGGTAATTTAAATTAACGATGTCTTCATCTAGCAATTGCACAGCATCGTCACCAAACTTAAGTGATATATCGTCTAAACGTTCCTTTATTTGAGGGATCAACACCTTAGCTTCAGCTTTTAAATCAATAGCGTCATTACTACCTTTAAGCATTGCCCGCCAATTGGTTTTATCACCAATATATTCAGCTAGTGCTGTTTCAACCAACCCTGATTGTAAGCGAGTACTCACTTTAAAAATAGGCAGTGCTTGTGTTGCCCCTTGATCAATCCATCGCGTTGGTATTTGAGTATGACGAGTTATGCCTACTTTTAACGCTGAAGTATTTGATAAATAAACATAGTGATCTACCATACAATGTTGCTCGCCCCACTTTGGTTCTCGACAAGTACCGAGGTGGTGATGGCAAGTTTCAGGCTTCATAATGCACATATCACACTGTGCAAGTGTAATCATACAAGGGTAACAAAATCCCTGAGAGTAACTTTTTTTAGTCGTTTTACCACAATGTTTACAGGCAATTTTACCATGAAAATTTAATGTGAGGGTTTTGCCTATAATAGGGTTCAAGGCAATACTTTGTTTTTCAGTCGTGTCTGAATTTATCACCGCTAAAGGTAATTGGTATTGTACTAAGTTATTAGTATCCAGTTGCGCCGTTAATTTTTCTATAGCGCCTATCTCACTTATTGGCATGTTTTCTCTCTATAATTGACTTCAATATTAAAATTTTATTTTTTCGTGTTTTTTAAATTACTTTTGATTAGCTTTACTCGTACATTTAAAGCTAAATAACTCTCTTTTGAAGCTATTTAAAATAAGGATCATCTAATATCAAGGCGAAAATAATTCTAATTACACATGAATGCATTCACTAATGGTCTACTTTTCTGCGTAATGATTTATTAGAACTTGCCTTCTTCTTTGAATCTAATCTTCGAAGGTTCGAGCCTTTTGTCGGCTTAGTTGGTCGCCTAGATTTTTTGACAACCATTGCTGATATGATTAACTCTTTCAGTCGCTTTAGTGCATCGTCTTTGTTCATTGATTGAGTTCTAAATGATTGGGCCTTGATAATGATAATGCCATCACTTGTTATACGGCTATCTGATAGCTTTAGTAATCTCTCTTTGTATATGGAAGGTAATGATGATCGCTTGATATCGAAACGTAAGTGTATAGCAGTTTCTACTTTATTGACTCGTTGACCCCCGTTGCCAGTGGCTCTGATTCCAGTAAGTTCAATTTCCCAATCAGCGATGATTACTGCATTTGATATCTCTAGCACTTTTATTTACCATTATTTAAAATAACTAACATTTACTATTTATGACACAAAACAACACTTGGACTGTTTATTTTCTTCGCTGTAATGATAATAGCCTCTACACAGGTATCACCACCGACATCAAACGACGCCTGCATCAACACAATAATACTAAACTAGGAGCAAAGTATACGCGAGCAAGACGACCAGTAAAACTTGTTTATAGTGAAACCGCTATAGATAAAAGTAGTGCGAGTAAACGTGAATATCAATTACGAACACTGACTAAAAAGCAAAAAGAGGAATTGGTATTGGCTTACCCTGATTCCTCTATCATTAATTAGAGGTCTGCTGAGTTACTTTTACAATCATTTATTTCGATTTATGAACTAGGTACTGTTAGAATGTCCTGTTGTGTTGATTTAGTACTAAATCAGTACTAAATCTTATTTAAAATAAAAGTTGTAACTATGTCACAAGAAAAAATGTTTATTGAAAAATATTGCTCTATTAATAATGAGCAAATCAGCTTTACTCGTCAACAAGGGAGTGATTTTGCTAAACAAGTCGCTGATGATTTTAACCCCTTGCATAATATTGAAGCCAAGCGATTTTGTGTGCCAGGCGACTTACTATTTTCAATAATCATCGCTAAATCAGGCCTACATAAAGAAATGAGTTTTAACTTTTCAGGCATGATAAATGATGGAATAGCATTAACTTTTCCTAATGAAATAATCAATACTTTCGATATTGTAGACAGCAAAAATAAAACTTATTTATCTGTTGAAGCAAGTGGAGAAAAAACTCACTGCACATCATTAATAAATGCCTTAACGAAAGCTTATGTTGATTTTTCTGGCCATACTTTTCCTGATATTTTAGTCAAATTAATGACCGAAAATAATGTCATGATTAACCCTGCACGTCCTATGATTATGTATCAATGCATGAAGATAAGCTTAGATCGTCTTGACATTACCACCCTGACATTGAAATTAGCGAAAACAAGTTTAACTATCGAAGGCAAACGTGGTGATGCTTGGCTCGAGTTTGATTTAATCAGTGACGGTGAAATAGTTGGTCATGGTAAAAAACACATGCTGTTAAGTGGCTTACGTGAATATTGCCAAGATAATGTTGATACTATGGTGGCACAATATAAAAACACAAAAATCGCTTATAGTCGCTAGTAAACAGCTATGCGATTCACAATCTGATACTCAGTAGCGGTTTGTAACTTAAAAAATCAGTATCTATTCACCATACCTAGTATTCCCGTCATTCCAGTTGTGTCTTTGCCTACAGGACGTAGGGTCTAGCTTTGGTCTGGAACTACAAAGCTGAAGCTGGAATCTCAGTGTTTAAAATTCTAGACTCCAGATTTAAAGACCTCGGGAGTGACGATAGGTGAATAGTTACAAAAATCATTCATATTCCTGCTCAAAATTAATCCGCTGTACTTGTTTATTTTCACTACAAGAGGCAAAAACAGCTAAGCTTTTAGGACGATTACACTGAGTGGGTTGTTGGTAAAACTTAAGCCATGCTTGTTTTTTATTCCCTTGATATTTTGATTTAATAACAATGACATTATTAGTCTTAAACGGCGTCCCCGCTGGTGTTTTTTTGTAAGCAGTCTTAGAATAGCTACTTTTATTTTTACTGCTTTTCTTACCTTTACTCTTCGTTTTTTTCTTGTTCTTTGCCCCCTGCTCACATTGCCACCACTTATCACGCGCTTTATCTTCTCTTGCGCGTAAACTAAGGCCACGTGGTGATGAATAACCACTACGCTGCATTGCTTGAATATTATGTAATTTTTCTAATAGGGGTTTGCAGCGTTTTTTTGCCTCGCTTACGGAAGTAAACAAGAGTAACGAGCTAATAAAAATCAATAATTTGATAAGGGTCATTCATTCATCCTTGAATTTTTTACATTAATTCTTTTCTATACATACTTATACCAATCTCACTAACTATGTGATCATTTCTACTTGTTAAAACGACCAACTACTTCGTTATTTATTTAATAGCTAGAACAACTAGTTATTGAAATAAACGCCTTGTATTTGACCGTTTTTCCTACGTATAAAATAGATCACCTAATTAATGAAACTGGTATTATCTATAAGTACTTCTCAATAAAGATTAATACTAGACTAAAAAGTAGACTATGATTAAATTAATTACTCAAACATGGATGTTACTGATGAAATTATTGATTACTACTTTGCTGATACTATTTGCAGTTAACGCTCAAAGCAAGCCTCTACCAAAGCCAGCCATTCAACAGGCAACAGTCTATAAAACCGTTACTGATATTAACCAATATTGGCTGTCTGAAAAATTAGATGGTATGCGTGGCTATTGGAATGGTACACATTTGTTAACTCGCCAAGGTAACCTTATACATAGCCCTAAATGGTTTACCAAAAACTGGCCTGACAAGGCAATGGATGGCGAATTATGGGTTAAGAGAGATTATTTTCAACAAACTCTCTCTTGTATCAGAAAAAAGATTATTGATGAGACTTGCTGGAAATTTGTCCGCTTTATGATATTTGACCTTCCTGAAAATAAAGAAACCTTTACCAAACGAATAATAGCCATGCAGCAATTAACAAAGAAAGCAAACTCGCTATACTTATCAATAATCGAACAATTTAAACTCACTACGGTTGAACAACTACATGAAAGACTTAATAAAATAGTCAAAAATAACGGAGAAGGGTTAATGTTACACCTTGGCATTGCTTATTATCATGTCGGTAGAACTGCGAGTATAATGAAGCTAAAAAAACACCATGATGCAGAAGCAGTAGTGATGGCACACATTGAAGGCAAAGGTAAATATCAAGGTCTATTAGGCGCTATACAAGTAAAAACAAGTGAAGGTGTCATTTTCAAAATAGGCTCAGGTTTTACTGATCAAGATAGACATAAGCCACCAGAAATTGGCAGCTTAATCACTTTTAAATACAACGGTAAAACCCAAGCAGGTATACCAAGGTTTGCCCGTTATTATCGGATTAGAGAAAAAAGAACTAGTCTTTTGGCTGATAAGTAAAAATCAGTACTTTTAAGCCTTTACCCTTATATGCTTCTTTAAACACTTCAGGGTTAGCCAGCCGTTGCTCAAAAGCGCAGTCTGGGCACTCTCGCGCTACTTCTTCTATTAAAAATTGTTCATCAAGATCAGGTGAATTTAAACATAACATCAACTTAGCACCCGTATTCATCCATTGAGGAATTCGACGGATAATTTTAGCGTAATCACGTTCAATATTTACACTGCCTTTTTGAAAAGAAGGCGGATCACAAATGAGTAAATCATAGGGTCCGTATTTTTTTATACGGCTGTTAGATTTGAAGATATCTAGCCCTTCAAAAATAATTTTCTTACCGTCCTTTTTTGCTAGCTGATTTAATTGATGATTTTCTCGTCCCTTACTTAAAGACGCTTTACTTAAATCTATATTAACAACTTTACTCGCGCCACCCGCAGTAGCAGCAACAGAAAAGGCACAAGTATAAGCAAATAAGTTAAGTATATTCTTATTTTGAGCATGTTCTTTTACCCAAGTTCGGCCAACACTCATATCTAAAAATAAGCCACAGTTTTGTGCTTTGCCAAATTCAATATGATAGGACAAATCATTTTCAGTCACGACTGTCTTATCGATAGACTCACCTAGCAATACTTGTGTGGGAGAAAATTTTTCATATCTACGCTGCACTTGCACACTCTGGCATTCGCTAAGTAAACTTTGTAATGCTTTTGCTTGTGTTAGTAACCAAGCTTCATCTACTACTTGATAAAGCGTAATTAAAATAACAGGGGATAGCCAATCAACATTTACATGAGACAAGTTTTCATAGCCATGGCCACGTCCATGAAAAAGGCGTTGGCAATCAGTAAAGTTAGTAGCAGCAATGTGTTCAATCATAGGGGAAGTATCAGTAATGAGTAATGAATAATGAATAAAAGAAAGCCGGTCAATAATAACATTGACCGGCTTGTAGACTCAAAATAATTTATTAGTGGTTTTTTCTAGATTAGAAACCAAACAAACTAACAGCAAAGAACTTTTGCGCAACCGTATTAACAAAAATAACTAACACGATAGCGGGTATAAAAGTACCTAACGAGAAATTAATATACTTCTCAACCCAAGAGCCAATATAGCCATCGTTACCAACACTTAATTGCTCAGATAAATTATTTTTCTTCCATCGATAACTAACAAACACACAAAGTAAGAAACCATTCAGCGGTAAAATAGTGTCGTAGAAAACATCTACAATGACATCAAAAAATGATTTTGTGCCACCAGCATACGAGGTAAATTCAGTAAAAAAGGTAATCATACCAAACGAGACAGTAGCAAACACAGTCAAAATACCGGCGGTCATTAGCAGAATTGATAACGCTTTTTTACGGCTATGCTTTTTCTCAGTCACTAAGTAAGAAACGGGCACTTCAAGAATAGAAACTAACGACGTTATTGCCGCAAAAAATATCAAAATAAAGAAGAAAGCCGCTACTGTGCTAGCCCCAATGTAACCAATAGATACTTGTAGCGCTAAAAATATTTTAGGTAAAAACGTAAAAATTAATGACACTGAACTATCACTTAATTCATTTGGATTAACATCAGGATTAAACGAGAAAACGGCCGGCAAAATCATTAAACCAGCGATAAAAGCGACGCCAGTATCGGTAAGGGCCACTAATTTTGCCGAATTTGGAATATTGGTTTGATTGTTAATGTATGAGCCATAGGTGATTAAAATCCCCATACCGAGAGACAAGGAAAAGAAAGCTTGTGACAAAGCTCCATTAATAACGCTTGGCGTTATTTTACTGATATCAGGAATTAAGAAAAACTTCACACCCGCTATAGCATTATCAAGCGTTAGCACAAAAATAACCATAATAATAAGCATGACAAATAATGTCGGCATTAATATTTTTGCTGCCTTCTCAATGCCATCTTTGACACCCGCGACTAAAATAAAATTTATAATCGCAGCAACAACAGCCATGGCTATAAACAAATAAGGGCTATTAATAATCTCTCCAAAACCACCATTACTCGCTAAATAATCTAGATTCCCCGTTAGTGTTAAGACAATGTAACCAAAAATCCATACGGTTATCACCATATAAAATACCGCAATCATAAAAGGCGTTAGCACCCCCAAAAAACCTGCAGCTCCCCATAAACCACTCTTCTGACTTAAAGCCTTATAAGCTCCAACGGGTTCTTTTGCTGTTTTTCTACCTACCGCCATTTCCGCAATCATAACGGGTAAGCAGATTAAAAATACAAATAATGCGTACATAAGTAAAAATGCACCACCACCGTTTTTCGCTGCATTTACCGGAAAACCAACTAAGTTACCAATACCGACAGCAGAGCCTGCAGCAGCAAGAATAAAACCAATACGTGAGCTGAAATGTTCTCTAGATGCGCTCATAAACGTCCTTCACTTTTATTTATTATAATTTTTATAGGTGGTTGATGCTAGCAAGCTTTACTAGCATTGTCTTCTTTGGGCAAAGCATAAATTTACGTAAAGTGTATAATAATTTGTCCACTTTTTGTTTTATGTCAAACGAAACTTACCTAGAAAATAATTTAGGATTCATTACCGTTAAAATCCCTACGGCATCCTCTGCTGCAATTTCAGCAACTTGATGTATGTCGTCTTTACTCAATCCTAAGCTTTTGCAGAGTGATTGATCAATCACAACATCATAGTCAAATTCATCACCATGGCTATCAAGTAATGCTAATCTTGAAGCTAAGTTTAAGACTTTAACATCTTTATTTATTTGATTACTTTGTGCTTGATTGAAATGACGAATAGGAATAATTATTTTTTCTGGTAGTTGCCAAATTTTAAGTAATTCAGCAGAAATATCCGTATAGGTAAAACCTAATGCTAATTGTTGCAGATCCCAAGGTAAATTATCCCGATTATATTGTTCACAGCGTTGGGCAATTTCAGGGCTAATTTTAGCCACTAATAACTCGCCAAAATTCTGCAATAAACCAGCAACGAAAAGGCGTTCGATATCTTTTATACCTGCTTTTATAGCTAAGTTTTTAGTGACTAAGCCACAATAAATACTCATTCGCCAAAAACGTTTAAGATCAATCGCTTGGTTAGCAAAATGCTTAAATGCCGAAGCGGCAACATCCACCAGCATCATATTATAAATAGCTTGTGTACCGATAACAGTAATAGCCCGAGAAATAGTACTAATTTCACCGGGAAAGCGATAAATGGCACTATTCGCTATTTGTAATAATCGTGAAGTCATGGAAGGATCTACACTGATCACATCAGCAAAATCACTAATCGCTGAATTTTCATCTTCCATCAAAGCTTTTATTTTAAAACAAGCATCTGGCAAAGCAAAAGAGCCGTTAGCTTGTAAGGCGTATTCACGCGAATTCATCATATTTTCTATCCCATTTACTAGTGAGTAAAACACTGTTCAATATATTACTTATACCCATGATACTTATTTCTATCGAAAAATTAGAAAGATATACCGAAATCATCTTTTATATGTTCAGTCATCATAGTCAGCTGCAACTATGTTACATTCGACTACTTCCTTTATTTTGATCACTTCGACTTTAAATAACTTAAACACATCTGAGGTTGTTCTGTCTAACGTTACTTGAATATAGGCCGTCATTGAATAATTTAACTTATACCAGTTTCATTAATTAGGTGATCTATTTTATACGTAGGGAAAACGGTCAAATACAAGGCGTTTATTTCAATAACTAGTTGTTCTAGCTATTAAATAAATAACGAAGTAGTTGGTCGTTTTAACAAGTAGAAATGATCACATAGTTAGTGAGATTGGTATTACTAACATCCATAAAGGCATTCACTTTAGCAACTAAGCTTTTGAGTTGCCTCTTTAATAAAAAGCTTGTATTCCCGTAATTGCTTTACCTAAAATCAAGGCATGAATATCATGAGTCCCTTCATACGTATTCACCGCTTCTAAATTCATTACATGGCGAATAATACCGAATTCATCACTGATACCGTTTCCACCATGCATATCTCTGGCAATACGTGCTATATCTAATGATTTACCACAATTATTACGTTTCATCATAGAGATAAGTTCAATAGGACATTGACCATTATCCATTAATCGGCCCATTTGCAAACAGCCTTGTAAACCCAAAGCTATGTCGGTTTCCATATCCGCCAATTTTTTTTGTATTAGCTGGTTAGCGGCTAACGGCCGATTGAATTGTTTTCTCTCTAACGTATAATTACGCGCACCTTCAAAGCAGAACTCTGCCGCGCCTAAACTTCCCCAAGCAATACCGTAACGCGCTTTATTAAGACAGCTAAAAGGCCCTGCTAAACCTTTTACTTCTGGGAACATGTTTTCTTCTGGCACAAAAACATTATCCATCACTATCTCGCCTGTAATAGAAGCACGCAGCGAAAATTTACCTTCAATTTTAGGTGTTGTTAAACCCACCATGCCTTTTTCAAGAATGAAACCACGTATCACATCGTCTAATTTAGCCCAAACAATAAAAATGTCAGCAACGGGTGAGTTGGTTATCCACATTTTATTACCCAACAATGTGTAACCACCATCAACTTTGCTGGCTCTAGTGTTCATTGATGCGGGATCACTACCAGAATCAGGCTCAGTTAAGCCAAAACAACCGATCCACTCGCCACTAGCAAGTTTAGTTAAGTATTTATTTTTTTGATCTTCACTGCCAAAGGTATGTATTGGGTGCATAACCAATGATGATTGCACACTCATAGCGCTACGATAACCACTGTCAACACGCTCAACTTCACGTGCTATCAAACCATAACTAACATAGTTCACGTCACTACCACCATATTGGGAAGGTAAAGTAGCTCCGAGTAAACCAAGCTCACCAAGCTCTTTCATGATTTCAATATCAAAAACTTCATCTCGATTAGCTTTTAACACTCTAGGTAGTAATTTACTCTGGGAATAATCATGAGCCGTGTCTCTAATCATTCGCTCTTCTTCAGTTAATTGATTATTTAGAAACATTGGATCTTGCCAATCATATGAATTTAATGTTTTTTTCATTGATTATTCCTGTAAACATTTATTTAGTCCTATGAAAGTATGATACATCTTATTAAAGAAACTTATAATCTGATTTAGGGTATTAATAAATACCTTTTCAAATTGCTGAGATGACACAGGCTTAGAAAAAGATAACCCTGACCAAAGTCACATCCAACCTTAGTTAGAATCTTTCTTTGTAGCTCTGTTTCTATACCTTCTGCTATAACACTTAAATCCAATTCATGAGCAATGGTAATTATGGGCCTTTATCTTAAATAATTTATAGTTTTTCCTATGCATTAAGCTGTATAATAAATAGACATTACTTTAGCGTAATGGATAAACAACTTTAAAGGAAAAATCATGAGTAAGCAGAAAAAGCCATTAGCGAAAGCTGTTATGGGTGCAACAGATCTAGGTCGAGGAAAAATTAAAAGTAATTTTTTAGCGGCATTAGTTACATCAAAGCTGTATAAAATGCAGGTAGTGAAAGCCAAAAAAGGCAAAGGTTCGTACCAGCGTAAAGCTAAAAATCTAAGACGAGAGTCTTATTTAATGGCCGCTTAATATATTACTCATAGCAACTATTAAATAAAACTTTCTACTTAATCCCAACTCTCTCTGTTTTAGCAATAACACCGTACTCAGAAGCTTTGAGTAACGCCCGCACACAAACTTTTTTCTTATTTATGATTATCAATTATAATTTGATAATCATTCAAATTTTAGACTGTTTAAGTACGAGTAATAATACTCTATTATTCTAATCACTGAGGTACAATGAAGCGGACGTTTAAGAATTACAAATTAAGGACTATTTATGTCTGCCAACTAGCATAAGGCTTCCAGTTTAAAACAATATGGGATTGTTAAATTGTTCACACAAATAAATATAATCGTACGAACTAAAACCAAACTTTTGCTCTAATTCTGTTAAGCGGTAATATTCGATTATTACTCTTAAGGTCTGAAATTAGCGATTAGTTGACCTTATAGCTAACGGTAGCGAAGCACTCTCATACCAGATAAATTCTGACCTTAAAGCGGCTTGTGTTCGTCTATTGTGGTCTCTAATGTGTCTCTTTTATCAGAGGATTCTGCTCTCCATCTGTATACACCGTAAAAAGCCACAATAGCTAAGGCTACAGCCCCTACTCCTGATAAGAAGTTTCCAATAACCGCTAGATCTGCTGCAGTAAGAGCTATTAGATCAGTTACTTTAGAGCTTACTTGCATATAGATTATCCTTTAATATAAGAGTGTAATGGTAACTAAACTTGTAGAGTATTTTTCAAACTAGGGTTTACGCACTACGAGCATCTAATGTAGCTTTCAAAGCGACCATCACAGCCATCAATGACTAAACTCCAGACATACAAAAGACCCGAAATATACAAGTCGGTGGGCCTGGGGTATTTGATTGATTTGTAACATGAAAATGGTGGGCCTTCGCAGACTTGAACTGCGGACCTGCCGATTATGAGTCGGATGCTCTAACCAACTGAGCTAAAGGCCCATTTTCATTTATTTGGACAGTTTTATAAAAAGGTTTATTTATTTAATTACATATACCACTTTAATAAAGCGCGTGCAGTATAAGCATTTTTTATTTTATTGTCACCTACTGAGCAAAAATATTTTGTCTTTATTTACTGATAGCTTATTTGTTGAGCAGCTGAAGTAAAAAATGAATTAAAAAGAAAAAGTAATACCTGCATTTACTTCACTTTGTACCCATAAGTCACTTGATATCGATATTGCACAATTATTTTCATTACAGAATATCTGGCTATCTGAGTTAAAGAAGGTTGCGTATACTCGCCCGCCAAATCGTAAACTAACATTCTCAGATACCGGTATTTTAGTAGATAATCCTATATTCAGCGAAAAACGAGTTTCATTACTTAATTGATTATCATTAGGTGAAAAGTGAGTTAAACCTAATCCTCCGGATACAAAAAAAGGTACTGCGCCATCAGAAATAGGTACATTACCGCCAATATGTGCATAAGTAATCGCCAAGTCATTATTACTTGCTAGTGGATTTATCGTTTGAGAAAACCGACTAGTATAATGACTAACAAGCAGTTCACCTTGACGCTTTTTGTCATAATCCCAAGCAAGTAAAAAACCATAGCTTGTGTCTTCATTTAGCTTTATTTTGGTGGTAGTTTCAGCTTCATTATTAGTCGCATCAAAATCGCCACCAAAACGATAACCAACGAATGGCGTTATTTCAACGTTACTACTTTCATCAGCAGTAGCTGCTATTGAAATAAAGAGTAAACATAAAAGACTAAATATTTGCAGTTGAATTGACATTCTATTCCCTTCTTTTTCACATAAAGCAATTAAAAAAAAGAGTAAGCTAGAAAACTAACTTACTCTTTTTATATATCTCGTAAAAACTTATTTACTCGCCATCAAGGAAGCTTTTTAGCTGTTCTGAACGAGATGGATGTCGCAATTTACGCAGTGCTTTCGCTTCAATTTGACGAATACGTTCACGTGTTACGTCAAACTGCTTACCAACCTCTTCTAAGGTATGATCCGTGTTCATATCAATACCAAAACGCATTCTTAATACTTTTGCTTCACGAGCAGTTAAACCAGCAAGTACTTCATGTGTTGCGCCTTTAAGGTTTTCAGCCGTTGCTGAATCAACCGGCAATTCACCGCTGCCATCTTCAATAAAGTCACCTAAGTGTGAATCTTCATCATCACCTATGGGGGTTTCCATTGAAATAGGTTCTTTGGCTATTTTCAATACCTTACGAATTTTATCTTCTGGCATGATCATGCGTTCAGCTAATTCTTCAGGCGTTGGCTCACGTCCCATTTCTTGTAACATTTGACGAGAAACACGATTCAATTTATTGATAGTTTCAATCATATGTACTGGGATTCGAATAGTACGCGCTTGGTCAGCAATTGAACGAGTAATTGCTTGGCGTATCCACCACGTTGCATAAGTTGAAAATTTGTAACCACGACGGTACTCAAACTTATCAACGGCTTTCATCAAACCGATATTACCTTCTTGAATTAAATCTAAGAATTGTAATCCACGGTTGGTGTATTTTTTCGCAATAGAGATAACTAAACGTAAGTTAGCTTCAACCATTTCTTTTTTCGCACGGCGCGCTTTCGCTTCACCAATTGACATACGACGGTTGATATCTTTTATGCCGTGTATATTTAAGAAAGTTTCTTCTTCAATTAGGTTTAATTTGTAGATACAACGCTCAACATCTAATTCGATATCAGCAAGTTTGGCGGAATAACTATGTCCTGCTGCTTTTTCTGCCTCATACCAGTCTTTAGAGGTTTCATTACCAGGAAAGATTTTAATGAAGGTAGTTTTAGGCATACCTGCACCGACTACACAGTGCTTCATGATCAAGCGTTCTTGTACGCGTAATCTGTCCATAACACTACGCATATTTTTAACTAACTTATCAAATAATTTAGGAATTAAGCGAAATTCTTTGAATACTTCAGCAACGCCGTCAATCGCTTCTTGAGCATCACTATGACCGCGGCCTTTTTTCGCAATAATTAGATTCGCATTTTCATACGCTTCACGTAATGCGGTAAATTTTTCACGTGCTAATTCTGGATCTGGCCCAGTATCTTCTTCTTCCTCTTCTTCTTCGTCAGAATTATCTTTATTTTTATCTTCATCTGCTAATTCATCCTTAGAAAGCTCAGAGCCTACGTGCGTAGCCGCTGCAGGGATATCTTCATCTTCAGCATCAGGATCTAAAAAGCCGACAATAATGTCAGTTAAACGTAATTCTTCCGCTTCAAAGTTATCCCACATATCAAGCAGGAAGTTTATCGCCGGTGGATATTCAGAAACACTACGTTGTACTTCTTTAATCCCTTCTTCAATACGCTTGGCGATTACAATTTCGCCTTTACGAGTCAATAACTCAACGGTACCCATTTCACGCATATACATGCGAACGGGATCAGTTGTACGACCAATTTCACTTTCTACGGTCGCGAGGGCTTGCGCAGCAGCTTCAGCAGCGTCTTCATCGGTATTAGCTTCGCTCATCATTAGCGTATCAGCATCAGGGGCGTTTTCAAAAACTTGAATACCCATGTCGTTGATCATACTAACAATGTCTTCGACTTGGTCTGAGTCGATAATATCTTGAGGAAGATGATCGTTAACTTGTGCAAACGTTAAATAACCTTGCTCTTTACCTTTGGTTATTAAATCTTTCAATCTAGATTGAGGGGCTGGTTCCATTGACGAGTGTCCACCTATGTTTGGTAATATGGTTTATTCAAACAATATTTTATAAAATTGAATAGCAAAAGCTGCACAAATAAAGCGGGAAATTATAGCGAGTTTTCTGTACTATTTCCAGTCTTCAGTTCAACTAAAAAGTGCCTACATTCTTTGTTTTAACTACTTTGTTTAAATCAAGTATAGTCGTTACGCTACATTAAGCATTGAGTATTGCTTGTAGCTCTTGTTTTTCTTGCTGTGACATCTGCCCTGTTCGTGCTTTTTGCAACAAAAACTCGGCACGCTGTTCAACAAAATTATTCAGTAATTTTTCAATGCTATCAAGAAAAACATCCTGCGCGGCTTCCGCTTCAATATGATGTTGCCAACACATTAATTTTGCCAGTTGTTTACCTTGCTCTGTATCACGAAAATATTCAAGTAATTGCGCTGTTTTTATATTCGGGTTTTGCTGACATAACACTAACAATTGCGTTAGTAAATCAACACCGGGAATAGTTAACGGTTGCAACGCTGAAATATCTCCTAATGATTTAACTATATGGGGATGCTCTAACAGTAATGCAATGGCTAACCTAACTGGTGTGACTTTAGTACTCACTTTAGGCTTTTTAATCATGCCTGTATTGGTAACCGTTTTACGAAATTTTGTTAGAAATTGCTCACTGCCGGTACCAAAATTATTAGCTACATCGTTAATGATGCCATCTTTTAATACACTATCGGGTAATTTTGCCAGTAAAGGTTTAAATGATTCGACAAAACCAGCTCGCCCTTCTGATGAGCTCATGTCTACTTTATTCATTAACTGTTCAAACAAAAATTTAGATAAAGGCATTGCTTCATCAAGAATTTTTTCAAATGCCTGCTGACCTTGTTTACGAATTAACGAATCAGGATCTTCACCATCAGGCACAAAAACAAATCTCAAAGAAAAACCATCACGAATTAATGGTAAAGCATTTTCCATCGCACGCCATGCAGCATCGCGCCCTGCTCGGTCACCGTCATAGCAACAAATGACTTCTTTAACAGTGCGAAACATAGTTTGTAATTGTTCTGTTGTTGTGGCTGTGCCTAGCGATGCAACCGCATAATCAACGCCATGTTGTGCTAACGCCACCACGTCCATATAACCTTCAACAACCACTAAACGTTTAAGGTTTTTATTCGCTTGCTTAGCTTCATATAAGCCATACAATTCTTGACCTTTATGATAAACACGCGTTTCGGGGGAGTTTAAATACTTAGGTTTTTCATCACCTAATACGCGCCCGCCAAAACCGATTACTCGACCGCGTTTATCGCGAATAGGAAACATGATTCGACCACGAAATCGATCATAGGGCCGACTTTTATCCCCTTGAATTGCCATACCTAATTCAACAAGCTGCTGATTCGCTTGGCCGTTACGTGAGTAGGCTTTCATCATGCCATCCCAAGCATCACTGATATAACCAATACCAAAGCGTTTAACCACTTCACCACTTAAGCCTCGGCCTTTTAAATAGCTAACTGCTATTTCTTTATCGGCGGAAACTTTTAATTGCTGTTGATAAAAACGACTGATTTGATTCATCAATTCGTAATCATCTTGTTTTTGCTGATAAACTTGCTGTTGTCGGCGCTGCTCTGCAGGAGTAGCATTATTTTCTTCTCGAACAACTTCTATACCACAGTGATTAGCAAGCTCTTCTACTGCATCAACAAAATCAAGTCGGTCGAATTCCATTAAAAATGAAATGGCACTGCCATGTTCGCCACAACCAAAACAGTGATAAAACTGCTTGTCTTGACTTACAGTGAAAGAAGGAGATTTTTCATTATGAAAAGGACAACAAGCTTGGTAGTTTTTACCGGCTTTTTTTAATGGGACACGGGAATCTACAATGTCAACAATGTCGGCACGCGCAAGTAGATCATCAATAAACTGTCGAGAAATGCGTCCGGCCATATTGCTTAAAAGCTCATCAATTAAAAGAAAGAATTAATAGTGACTATTCACCTCGCTTTGAGGCAGCCGTCATTCAGTAGATATTTTGTATGGAACTTTGTAAATAAATACAATTGATAAAGTATTCTACACAAAAAAGCCGTAATAACCTAAGTCATTACGGCTTTATTAAAGCTTTCAACCTATATTAAGTTAGCGCGGCTCTTACTTGGCTGCTTACAGCACCCATGTCAGCTTTGCCTTGTAACAAAGGTTTTAACACTGCCATTAACTTGCCCATGTCAGCCATTGAAGCCGCACCAGTTTCGTTAATCGCCTTATTAATTAAATCTTTAATTTCTGCGTCAGTTAAAGGTTGCGGAAGAAAGAACTGTATAGCAATTACTTCTTCGGCTTCTTTAGCCGCTAATTCATCACGACCACCATCAGTAAACATTTTGATAGATTCTTTACGCTGCTTAACCATTTTAGTTAAGATTGCAGTAATATTATCATCTGTTGCTTCGGTGTTATGATCAATTTCAGCTAACTTGATCGCAGACAATGCCATACGTATGACACCAAGACGACATTTGTCTTTGGCGCGCATAGCATTTTTCATTTCATCTTTGAGTTGAATTAGCAGTGACATCTAATACACTCTAGAGGTTACTAAGGTCATTATTAAAAATAATAACTTAGTACATGCGAACGTGACGAGCGTTCTCACGAGAAACTTTTTTCGCAGCACGTTTAACAGCAGCTGCTTTCTTACGTTTACGTTCCCAAGTTGGCTTTTCATAACATTCGCGACGACGAACTTCTGAAAGAATACCTGCTTTCTCACATGAACGTTTAAAACGACGTAATGCTACGTCAAATGGTTCGTTTTCTCTTACTTTAATTACTGGCATGTACTTATTTACCTTAGTATTGAATCTATATAAATCGGCGTCGGACTTCGAAGTGAGAGTTTATTTTAAACTAACAAAAATCTTGTCTACACCCGCTCTATTAAAAATGGGTGACGTATTCTACTGTTAAGTACTTAGCGATGTAAAGACTAATTCTTTCATACTAACAAATAAACTAGCGAAATAAATAAATGCTAGGTAAAATCGCCCTACTTCAGTTAACAGAAACCAACTTTATGCGAATTTTAGGCATTGAAACCTCTTGTGATGAAACCGGCATTGCCATTTATGATGATGATAAAGGCATTATGGCACATAGACTTTATAGCCAAATTGCTGTGCATGCTGATTATGGTGGTGTTGTTCCTGAGTTAGCTTCACGTGATCATGTCCGTAAAACTATTCCATTAATTCAGGCGGTATTAAAAGATGCCAATTTAACACCCCAAGATTTAGATGGCGTTGCCTATACTGCTGGCCCAGGGCTTGTGGGAGCATTGCTTGTAGGTTGCTCTATTGGTAGAAGTTTAGCCTATGGTTGGGACTTACCTGCTGTACCTGTACACCATATGGAAGGTCACTTACTCGCCCCTATGCTAGAAGATGATGCGCCAGAGTTCCCATTTATTGCTTTGCTAGTTTCAGGTGGCCACACCATGTTAGTGCGCGTTGAAGGTATTGGTCAGTATAAATTACTGGGTGAATCTGTCGACGATGCTGCTGGTGAAGCTTTTGACAAAACGGCTAAATTGTTAGGGTTAGATTACCCTGGCGGCCCTGCACTCGCTAAAATGGCTGAATCTGGTGTAGCAGGGCGATTCAAATTACCGCGCCCAATGACAGACAGGCCTGGATTAGATTTTAGCTTTAGCGGTTTAAAAACAGCGGCCAGTACGCTAGTTAGAAAAGAATGCCTAGAATTGACTGCAACAGAACTGAAACAAACTCACGCAGATATCGCACATGCTTTTCAGCAAGCCGTAATTGATACCTTAGCAATTAAATGCAAGCGGGCACTAAAACAAGAGAATTTAAACCGTTTAGTCATCGCTGGGGGCGTAAGTGCCAATACAGCCCTGCGAGAAAAACTAGCCGTTACCACTAAAAAACTTGGTGGCAGTGTTTTTTATCCTCGACCAGAGTTTTGTACCGACAATGGGGCAATGATCGCCTATGCTGGATTACAACGATTAAAAGCAGGTACTAACGCAGATTTAACCTTTAAAGCCAATCCGCGTTGGTCGTTAGAGTCTTTGCCTGCGATATAGCCCTTCCTTCGACAAGCTCAGGACAAACGGGTATTCATCGCTGTTAATTCTGAGCGCGTAGCAGTCGAAGGAAGGGCAAGCGGTAATACTCCGTTCATACTGAGCGCGAGGAACGAGCAGTCGAAGTACCCATTTGTAATAAGCTTGGTAGAAAAATTAGTGTAAATACTGTGCTGACACTCATCCCCCCAACGATCACTGCAGCAATACCACGATAAAGTTCAGCACCTGCACCCGGAACCAATAAAAGCGGTAACATGCCGCATATACTGGTTAAAGTACTCATTAAAATAGGCCTTAACCTTAGTCGAACCGCTTGTTCTACTGCATCATGTCGAGATAGACCTTCACCCTCACCCAATCGTGTTTGGTACACCAATAAAATAGCATTATTAACCACTAAGCCAAGTAAAATGATAAAGCCAATCATGGTTAATAAGTCTAACGGTTGAAAAATAACTAAATTGGTTAATTGTAAAAAGCCTATACCACCAATCGTTGCTAAGGGTATAGTCAGTATAACTAGCACACTATCTTTAAATGAGTGAAATAACGCTGCCATCAATAAATATAGTATGATCAATGCTAAAGCAAAACTTTGCCCCATACTGGTTAACGCTTCAGTTAACGCTTCAGCGGTACCACGATAATTAACACTCGCGACATTGCCGCTGTCATTGGCACTATCATTTTCCAATACCGCTAAAATTGCTGGCTCAGCTTTTAGTTTTATTGTGGCTATCGCCTCTTCTAAACTCAAATTATCAGGGGGTGTTACTTGCAATGTAATAGTACGCTGACGATTAACTCGTCTAATAGAACTTGGCCCGGCCGTTCTAACAATATTAACTAACTCTCCAACCGGTTGAACATCAGCATTAGGGGTGTATAAAGGAATGGCGGCTAGCTCTTCAGGTGATTGCCAGTCCGTTGATCTTAAAAATACATCAAGGCGTTTTTGACCATTAAAAAAGTCACCTACATAGAGGCCAGTTCCCAAAGAGCGAGTAATGGCACCCACTTGTGAACGGTTCCAACCCGCTTCGGCCATGCGCCTTTCATTAGGGATCATACGCAATTCAGGCTCGGCTAAGGTTAACCCCGGCGTAGGTTGAATTTGCGCCCCTGGCAATGCTTGGTTTATTGCACCGTAACCCGCTTGTGCTGCTTGTAATAATGTATCAACATCATTACCTTGAATATCAACATCAATACGGCGCCCACCGCCTAAACTTCTAAATATTTGCGATTGTGAAGCATAGGCTATTGTATCGGGAAAACCTTGAAAAAACTCACCATTAATAATTTGGATAATCTCAGCAATATCATCAACATTCTCTGCACGCCCCCCCATAAAACCAAAACTACCAAAAAAACCCATCCAAGTATGCGCAAGTTTGGGTTCTTTTTCGCCTGTTAAATACGGTTTCATACGACGATTAATTTCATCACTCATTTCAAAACGAGCAGCAGGATAACTTAATCCTGGTGGCGGCAGAATAAACGCTTGAAATCGATTCTGATTGCCTTTGGGTAAATAATCAATTTTAGGAAATAACAACCAACTACCCACAAATGAAAGAAACATTAAACCAAACACCCAAGCGAAGCGTTTTGTTGGTGTGCCGGTAATATGCATAACACCCTTAGTAATATTACGCCACCAATGCGCATGAGGATCATCGGCACTGACTTCTGTCAGTAGTTTACGTGCTGCAGTGGGTAAAACTGTTACCGCAATAATTAATGAAGCGACAACAGCAACAGCAATGGTAATAGCCAAATCAGCAAACAATTGCCCTGACACGGCATCTAAAAAGGCAATTGGCAGAAAAATAGCAACGGTGGTAATGGTTGATGCGATTAATGCTCCCCATACTTGACTAGCTCCCTTTAATGCAGCTTTTTCAGGATCGTCTCCTTTTTCACGCAAACGAACAATATTTTCTAATACCACAATAGCCGCATCAAGCACCATGCCAACCGCAAAAGCTAAACCTGCCATAGAAATAATATTTAACGTTCTGCCTGTAATATGCATAACAATAAGGGTAGTGACTAATGAAATAGGTATAGCTAACGCAACAATTAATGTTGCTCGAAATTTACGTAAAAACCACCATAAAACTATTATAGCCAAGGCAACACCCATCAATAAATTATTGCGTACTAAATTCATTGACCGATTGATATAAATGGTTTCATCTGACATTTGTATCATTTTCAGACCCACTCGTTTTAGTGGTCCAGCATTTAACTCCCTCATAGCAGCCTTGAGTTCGTCCATCACGGCAATAACATTAACCCCTTGTTCAGCCTGAGCATTCATCGCAATAGCGGGATCTCCATCTAAGGTTAAAATACCCGTTCTATCTCTTAAGCTAAGTGCTACTTTAGCGACATCACGGAGTAATATGGGTTGGCCATCACGCCAATCTAGTACCATTTCTGCTAATTGCTCTGTGCCATATTTACCCGAAAATCGTAAGGTATATTTTCTCCGACCTACTTCATTAAAACCGCCGGAAGTGTCACTATTATTTGCTAACGTTGATGCTAGCGCTGGAATATTTAAACCCAGAGCAGCAGCTTTATAGGGATCAAACGTTATGCGTAGTTCAGACGATAAACCACCAAAGGCATTCGTTTTTGAGATACCTGCAACCCGTTCTAGTTTTGTTTGAATAACCTCTTCAACATAATCTTGATAGCTGACAATATCTCGCTCATTACCCGGTAATGGCTTCAGCGCAAACCAAGCAATAGCTGTAAAAGTACTATTTCCACCCACTGTAATTACCGGCTCTGTGGCATCAGCAGGGTAATTAGGTACTTGATTTAACGCGCTCATTACATCAATTAGCGCACGTTCTAAGTTAATACCTGTTCGATAACGCAAGGTAATATTACCTTTCCCTTGTTTAGACGAGGAAATCAATGACTCAAGTCCTTGCAAACCTTTAAGTACATCTTCTTGACGTTCTATTATCTCAGCTTCTATTTCTTCTGGTGCCGCCGAACGCCAACCAGTAGAAATAATTATTTCTGGCTTACTAATATCTGGCGTTAATTGGATAGGTAGTTGAAATACACTGATAACACCAAACAGCGCAATCAATAAAATAGCAACGATAACCGCGGTAGGATTTTTAAGTGCGGATGCCGTTAAATTCATTACTGATTTCCTTTCTTATCAGGCGTTTTACTTTTCGTACGGCTATCATGAGAAATTAGTTCATGATTATTCTTTCTTATCACTACGCTTTGACCATCCTGCAAACGCTCTGCGCCACGGATAATAATTAAATCGCCCGCTTGTATGCTTTTACTAGAATCGGTACTGGTAACAGCCACCAGCCCCCCCATACCCGCACCAATAGTCACGGCAATTCTTTCAGCTATTACGCCTTGATCGTTTTCATTAACACGAAATACACTGGCACCATCACGACGTAACACTAAAGCATCACGAGACACGGCTAATAGCATTTCACTTGGGCCATTAGCCACTTGTGCTTTAAAGTTCAAACCGATTGGCCAATCAAATGTTGACATATCCAACCGTACTTCCATCAAGTGAGAGCGTGCATTAGCCACGGGCACTATCGCTTTAATCATTGCATAGCCTGAGCCCAGTGGTGATTCAACTGATAACTGTTTAGCTTCTTTTAAAAATTGAAAAGCGACAATAGGCGCAAAAACACTGGCTTCACTATTCGCTATTTCGACCAAACGAATAATAGCACTACCATTTTCAACATATTCACCAAGGTTAGCGATGCGCTGGGTAACAATACCTGAAAAAGGTGCTTTTAATTGCGTGTAAGCAAGGTTCTGCTTAGTTTTGTCTAATCGTGCTTGTGCAACAACTACATCACCTTGGGCAATATCACGCTCAGACCGCGTTTTATCAAATTCGGTTTCGGGTGATAATTTTTGTTTAAATAATTGTTTTTTTCTAACAACTTCCGCCTCTAGAAAACGTAAACGAGCTTTACTATTAAGCACATTAGCTTTCTCTTCTCTTAATTGAATTTTTAACTGCTTATCATCAATTCGTGCAATCACATCACCTTGGGCAACACGAGCACCAATCGCAGATAAACTAGTCAATCGACCTGAAACTTCGGCGGCAATTTTAGAGTCATTTTGACTAACCACTGTACCTAATACTGAAACTACAGGTGATAACTCAGTCATTTTTGCACTATCAACATTGACATTAGCAGGAGGGGAATTTTGTGCAAGTACCGATTTCTGGGCTAAAACCAAAACTAAGAAATGTAAACATAATGATTTGAGTGATTGTTTCATGAAGTTCCTAAAAAGCTGATAGCCGTTTATTAGTAGTTGATTTTAGTCGTTATTTTATTTTCTGTACCGTTAAGCAAACGAATAATATTATCTTTATGGCGAAAAATAATTAATGCACTCAACATCAACGTGGGATACACATAAAGTGGCTTTAAAAAAAACACATAAAGTGGTGCAAGAGATACCGTAACGATTGCCGATAAACTTGAATATTTAGTCAGTTTTGCTACCGTAACCCAAGTAAGAATAAGTAAAGCACCTAAGCTAAAGCCTATGGGTAGCAATGTCCCTAGCGCAGTAGCTACAGCCTTGCCACCTTGAAAGTTAAAAAATAATGGATACATATGCCCTAGACAAGCAGCTACACCAATAATGCCTAAGTATAATGGTTCTCTTTCTAAAAAGTGAGCGTATAAAAAGTAAGCTCCCCAGACAGGAATTGTTCCTTTTAGAATATCCAAAAATAACACGGTAGCGGCAGTTAATTTATTACTAATCCTTAAAACATTAGTCGCCCCAGGATTATGCGAGCCTGTGGTACGAGGATCGGGTAAACCAAGCATTTTACAAATTAAAATAGCACTAGAAATTGAACCAATTAGATAAGCAGCAATAATCATGGCAAGTGTTAATAGCAACATGGCAATCTGAATTTTTCAAAAAATTAACATTATTCGTCATTCTATCTTGTTATCTGCTAGTTTTTCTACACCTGCGCAGGTAAACTCAGCTTTTATTTTGTAACAATACCAATTGAGGTAATGAATTGACTAATTCATTACCTCAATTGGTATAATTCCTTCAAAAAATAATTTAACGGAAAATTCATGGATAAAGTTTTTATCAAAGGTTTGCATATTCAAACAACTATTGGTTTTTTTCAATGGGAAAAAGAAATCAAACAAACCTTAGTTATCGATGTTGCTATGGCATGGGATACTGCCAAAGCAGCAGAAAATGATGAATTAGCAAAAACGTTAGATTATGCTGAGATATCTATCGCGATAGAAACCTTCGCCAATGACAACCCTGTTGACTTAATAGAAACATTAGCAGAGCGTATGGCCGTATTTTTAATGTCTCAGTTTCATATCCCTTGGTTACAATTAACCATAGGAAAACCCGGCGCTGTACATAATGCTGCAACTGTAGGTGTTGAAATTGAACGTGGTCAACTAAACCCAAACAAGTCAAGTTAATGGCTAATATTTATATTTCATTAGGCAGTAACGTCGAACGTGAATATCATGTTCAAAAGGGGCTTAACGCGCTCGCTGTTGCCTTCGACTTACCTTTTGAACAACTAAAGCTTTCATCATTATTTGAAAGTGAGGCGGTTGGTTTTAGTGGTAACGCTTTTTTAAATATGGTTATAGGGATTAAAACATCACTGAGTGTTGAGCAAGTCGCCATAAAATTGCGTGATATTGAATTTAATTATGGCCGTACAAACGACGCCAAAAAATTTAGTCCACGCACTTTAGATCTCGATTTATTGCTTTATGATGATTTAATTATCGATTCGCCTGCACAATTGCCTCGTAATGAAATAAACAGAAATGCCTTTGTTTTATGGCCATTAAGTGAAGTAGCACCGCAAGTTGTCCATCCCATAATAAAGCAAAACTATTATACGCTTTGGCAAAACTATGACAAAAATTACCAACAACTAAAAATAGTCGCTAATTGTTGGTAACGAAAGAAAAGCGTCAAGTTACGAGCAGCGAGTTAGATAGTTTCAAAGTAACCCATTATCATGGCAAGCACTTGGTAGCTTGAAATTTTATTTTTCGTGACTTGGACAATAAAGAACTGCAGATATTATTAAATTACATGACTATACAGTTAACTCAGGATGTAACTGTAGACGTCACCTTCGAAGTCTCTGATCGAAGATCTATTGTGCTTAATACACTAGATCCCCGATTAAGAAATCACGGGGATGATGCTCCTGAACCATCTATCATAGATACGTTAAATTAAAGGACGAGAACAAGAATTTATGTCTACATTAGAAATCATTATTTTAGCATTGCTACAAGGTTTAACAGAGTTTTTACCTATTTCAAGCTCTGCTCATTTGATATTACCTTCACAAATATTGGGCTGGCAAGATCAAGGGCTAGCTTTCGATGTTGCTGTACATGTAGGCACTTTATTAGCGGTAATGTCCTATTTTAGAAAAGAATTAGGTGTTATGTCGGTAGCTTGGCTTGGCACAATCAATATTGGCCCAGAAAAAAACAAACACTCTTTTGATGGTAAATTAGCTTGGTGGATTCTTTTTGCTACCATTCCTGCTGGTTTATTTGGTTTATTAGGTAAAGACTTTATTGAAGAACACTTACGCTCAGCCTTAGTGATTGCCGCAACAACATTATTGTTTGGGTTTTTATTAGGCTATGCTGATATCAAAGCAGGCCACAGAAAAGAACATAAGCCACTGGACAAACTTGGACTTAAAGGCGCTATGCTCATTGGCTTAGCACAGGCAATAGCATTAATACCAGGCACTTCTCGTTCTGGCATCACCATGACTATTGGCTTAATGTTAGGCTTAAGCCGAGATAACGCCGCACGCTTTTCTTTTTTATTATCTATCCCTGCTATTGCGATGGCGGGCAGTTACTTAACGCTCAAGTTAGTATTATCTACAGAAGCAGTTGACTGGCAAGCGATTGGGCTTGGTAGCTTAATCGCCTTTGTTAGTGCCTATGCCTGTATTCATTATTTTCTTATTCTGTTAAATAAACTAGGCATGATGCCTTTTGTTATTTATCGTTTAATCTTAGGTGCTGGCTTACTATGGTTTGTATTAGCTTAGCTGTACCAATATTAGAAAAACTTCTTATTCTGGACATAAAATGAATTCAAATATGATTGCAATTAATTTAGAAAATTTCCAACAAGTGGTATTAGAAGAATCAAAAAACAAACTTGTTTTAATCGCATTCTGGGCAGATCAAGTACCAGAAAGCATTCAATTAAGAGATGCACTATCAGCAAAGGTACAGCCTTTTGGTGAACAAATGCTGATGGCATCTCTTGACTGTCAAAGCCAACAACAAATAGCACAGCAATTTGCTATTCAAGGTTTACCAACGGCTATTTTAGTGAAAGATGGGCAACCACTTGATGGTATTTCAGGGCCACAAACCGATGAAAGTATTGCCACCTTTTTAGATAAACATTTACCTAAAGCTCAAGATCTATTACTAGCTCAAGCACAAACTGCATTAACGGAGAATAAGTTAGCCGAAGCGCAAAATGCGATAAATCAAGCTTATCAACTTGATGCTGAACGCGCCGATATTAAACTCGTGTTAATTGATGTTTACATTCAAACAGGAAATACCGACGAAGCACAAGGGCTACTAGAAACGATAATGATGGTAGATCAAGATAGTTACTACCAAGCATTAGTCGCTAAACTTGAACTTGCCAACCAAGCAGCTAATTCGCCAGAAATTCAAGCATTAGAAGCGCAACTTGCCAGCAAACCTGATGATATAGAAATTAAACATCAATTAGCGGCACAATACAGCCAAGTCAATCGTCAAGAAGAAGCATTAACCTTGTTATTTCGCTTAGTGCAAAGTGGCGACCCCGAAACAAAAGACAAAAGCAAAGAGCTGTTTTTAGATGTATTAAAAGCGCTACCTGATGGTGATGTTATTGCGACTAAATTTCGCCGCAAATTGTATACGCTTTTGTACTAACACTTCGACGGCTACACGTTCAGGATGAACGGAGTGTTTACCGCTTGACCTTCCTTCGACTGCTACGCGCTCAGGATGAACGAAGTGTTTACCGCTTGCCCTTCCTTCGACTGCTACGCGCTCAGGATGAACGGAGTGTTTACCGCTTGACCTTCCTTCGACGGCTACGCGCTCAGGATGAACGGAGTGTTTACCGCTTGTCCTTCCTTCGACTGCTACGCGCTCAGGATGAACGGAGTGTTTACCGCTTGCCCTTCCTTCGACTGCTACGCGCTCAGGATGAACGGAGTGTTTACCGCTTGCCCTTCCTTCGACTGCTACGCGCTCAGGATGAACGGAGTGTTTACCGCTTGCCCTGAGCTTGTCGAAGGGTCGAAACTGGAGCTACGGTAAATGCTCACTCGCTAAATAGTCATGCGATTGCATTTCTTGTAGACGGCTCAAACAACGTCTAAATTCGAACGCTAAATTACCACCCGTATATAATTCTTCCAGTGGATATTCCGCTGACATAATAAGCTTAACATTACGCTCGTAAAACTCATCAACTAAGGCAATAAAGCGCCGAGTACTGTCATCACTTTCATGTCCCATCTGCTTAACATTAGCCATTAATACCGTGTGGTAGAGTTGACTAATTTCCATATAATCACCTTGGCTTCTAGCGCTTTCACATAATACTGAAAAATCAAAATAAACAACACCGTCAGAAACACATACCGTGTTTAATTGGCGATTATTGATTTCAATATCAACACCTTTTTCACCTGGCTCACAAGAAAGTTGCTTAAAGTAAAGCTGCAAATTTTCACTTGCTTGTTGATCCAGTGGGTAATGAAAAATTTCAGCTTGTTCTAAGGTACGTAATCGATAATCAACACCACTATCAACATTAATAATGTCAGTGTGCTCATTAATCAACTTGATCGCAGGTAAAAAACGCTCCCGTTGTAAACCATTGCGATATAGCCCATCAGGAATAATGTTGGAGGTGGCAACTAAGGTAACATTATGTGAAAACAACTCTTCAAATAAAGTACCTAAAATCATAGCATCGGTTATATCAGAAACAAAAAATTCATCAAAGCAAATAATTCGAGTTTCGCTGGCAAACTTTTTAGCAATAATTTTTAATGGATCTGACTGACCTGTTAACCCCTTAAGCTCTTGATGCACTCTATGCATAAAGCGATGAAAATGGACTCTCATTTTATTTTCAAAAGGAAGGCAATCATAAAAAGTGTCAACTAAATAGGTTTTTCCTCGTCCTACACCCCCCCAAAAATACAGGCCTTTAATTGGCTTGGATTCTTTTTTTGCATAAACTTTTTTCCAGCGATTCAATACCTTTTTAAAGCTAGATACTTTAAGCGGCTTAATTTGTAATTCTTCATATAAGCGCTGCAAATGTTTAACTGCATTTTCTTGCGCAGCATCAAAAATAAAATCATCTTTTGTTAGATCTTGTTTATATCTGTCAATTGGAGAAAGTTTAATCATGTTTATTTGAATATTAGTGGTTTAAAAAAAAAGAAATTACCAACATTTTTTTAATATGAGCAAGTTAAAGCTATAAATAAAAACGCTAGCACTATATTATTGTAAACCATAACAGCGTTATGTTTAACATTGAATTATTCATTATTTTTATTTCTATCTCAATTTAAGGTAATCTTATGACCGTAGTAACCGCATTAGTTGTTTTCATTATCGGCGCCATTGGTGGGTTTATTGCTAATCACTTTTTATCCTCTTCAAATCAAGAACAACGTAAATTAGCAGAGCAAGCTAATAAAAGTGAGGCAGCATTAAGTCAATATAAACTCGATGTTTCTGACCATCTTGAAAGCTCAGCAAAATTATTAGAGCAAATGAATAGTACCTGCCAAACTGCAATGAAACAAATGCAAGAAAGCACACAGTTATTAAAACGTGCAACCACGAACGATACTGATGCTATGCCTTTTTTCTCACAAGAAACCCAAGAGCAATTAGCGCAAACAGCAGGACTAAGACACCCGAAAAAAGTAAATAAAAAAATTGATGCTGTCACAGAAGCACCATTAGATTACTCCAGTAAAGCAAGCGGCCTGTTTGTTGATGAAAAGCACCAACAAACTTCAAGCGCTAAATAAAACTATACCCGAAATTATTTACTAGAAATAAAGTGTTACAAATGCCATTAGGGCATTTGTGAACTTAATTTACATGTTTAAGTCTATCTGTTTAACATTTACGTTTTAGGATATCCCTTTCATATGAAAAAATCATCTCTTGTTCCGCTGTCTGCTATTCTTAGCGCTGTATTACTTTCTAGCTCATTTGTTATATCAAATGCCCATGCATTTTCAATTTCGCCAACAAGTATTGAAAATCAAACTATGCCAAGCCTTGCTCCCATGCTTGAAAAGTCTACGCCTGCTGTCGTCAGTATTGCCGTAAAGGGCACCCATAAAGTAAAGCAAGGTATTCCTGATATCTTTCAATTTTTTGGTAAACCTAATCAAAACCCAAACCAAGCACGTCAACGACCTTTTCGCGGTTTAGGCTCAGGCGTTATCATTGATGCTAAAGAAGGTTATATTGTTACCAATAATCATGTGATAGAACAAGCAGATGAAATTATTATCACTCTTAAAGATGGCCGTCAAATAAAAGCAAAAAAAATAGGCTCAGATGCCGATAGCGATATCGCCTTATTACAAATTGATGCTGATAATTTGACCGAAATTGTCATCGCTGATTCGGATAAATTACGTGTTGGTGATTTTGCCATAGCTATTGGCAACCCTTTTGGTTTAGGACAAACCGCGACTTCAGGCATTGTTAGTGCATTAGGTCGTAGCGGGTTAGATATTGAAAACTATGAAGACTTTATTCAAACTGATGCAGCCATCAACAGTGGTAATTCAGGTGGCGCTTTAGTGAACTTACGTGGTGAGCTCATTGGTATTAATACCGCTATTTTAGGTCCTAATGGTGGTAACGTTGGCATTGGTTTTGCCATTCCTAGTAACATGATGCATAACTTAGCCAAACAAATTATTGAATTTGGTGAAGTCCATCGTGGTGTATTAGGTGTCTCCGGCCGTAGCGTAAATAGCGAAATAGCGAAAGCGATGGAGTTAAAAACGAATCAAGGCGGCTTTATTGAACAAGTGATGCCTGACTCTGCGGCAGATGAAGCTGGTATCAAGCCTGGTGATGTAATTACTAAGGTCAATGGTAAATCAGTAAAAACCTTTAACGAATTACGAGGTAAAATCGGCTCTCTTGGCGCAGGAAAAAAAGTTAAGTTAACTATAATTCGCAATGGCAATGAACAAGAATTTAACGTTAAGTTAAAACAGTCGCAAACGAATAATGTTGCCGCTGCCAGTATTCACCGCATGTTTGAAGGGGCAAAATTAGAGAATAACAACAAGAATAACGGGGTTATTATTGTCAATGTCGCAGAGAACTCACCAGCGCAACTTGTTGGCTTACAATCAGGTGATTTGATCACTGCCATAAACCGAACTCGTATCAATAATATAGCAGAGCTACGTAATTATCTAAAAGATAAGAACGGGGTTTTTGCCCTCAATATTATTCGTGATAATTATTCACAATACTTGATGGTTAGGTAATATTCATTGGTATTATTTACCTTAAGACCTACCCTTTAATATGTACTGAAGATTAAATAAAAGGCTGATTTTTTAAATCAGCCTTTTATTTTTAGTCGCTGTTATATTTTGTGTTAAACTCAAATAAATCATAAAGTCATGTTCCATTGAGTATTTTCTTTTGAAGCTAAAGCCTGCGTTAAAGTATATTATTAACTCGATCAGTTATGGCGTATTATTTGCGGTTGCCTTGCTATTGTTGGTTCCTAAATTAAATGACAATAGTTTTATAAAGCAATTACTTAATAGGGAAACAAAAGCACCTCAACCACTTTCTTATGCCAAAGCAGTCAGTTTAGCTAGCCCTGCCGTTGTTAATATTTATTCCGAAGCTATTCAATCAAGTCCAAATTATGGTAGGTCTGCAATCAAAGCAACACGATTAGGCTCAGGCGTGATAATGGATAGCAATGGTTACATTTTAACTAACATGCATGTTATTCAAAATGCTGATCTTATTAAAGTGTTACTGCAAAGTGGCCGAGAATATTCCGCAGAGCTAATTGGCTTTGATCAAGCGACTGATTTAGCTGTACTAAAGGTAGATAAAAAGAATTTGCCCGTTATCCCTCAAAACCTGCACCAACAATCATTGGTAGGTGATATTGTTTTAGCCATTGGTAACCCTTTTAATTTAGGCCAAACGGTTACTCAGGGTATTATTAGTGCGACAGGGCGCAGTGGTTTAAGCAATACTAATTACTTAAATTTTTTACAAATGGATGCTGCAATTAATGATGGCAATTCTGGTGGGGCTCTTATTAACAGTAACGGTGTATTGGTAGGTATTAACTCTCGTAAATTTACTCAATCAAACCCGCAACAAAATATTCAAGGTATTTTTTTTGCTGTACCTTATGAATTGGCAGCAAAAGTTATGCACCAGTTAATTGAAAATGGCATTGTAATTCGTGGTTGGTTAGGTATATCTGCTGAACGCTACTTAATCGATTTAAAGGGTTTTTTGGTTGAGTCCGTCACAGCCAACAGTCCAGCTTATAACGGAGATATACGAGTCGGTGATGTGATTTACCAAATTTCAGATCAGCCAATTAGTAGCATTACCCAAGCCTTAGATATCGTTGCAGAAACAAGACCAAATACGCCATTAATATTCAAGCTTTATCGACAAGGTAAAAGGATTGAAACCACAGTGACCATTGCTGAATTTAAGAACTAGAGTCTGTTGGCATCTGTAAATATATACCCGTGTTACTTCAAAATGCAGGATTCAGCTGGAATTAGAAACGTCTTTAGGCAAGGCATTGATTGAAGATAATAGTTGTTCTATTGTCGAAATAAATAACGCTGCTTAAAACGTTTCTAAACCAGCCCTACGGGGATGTCTGAGTAAATCATGCTCTTCGTTACATCTGTTTTTAAGGGAATAACCCTTAATAAAAAAATGCTCCTTGATCATGAATCGCTCTGGCATCCTGAAACACGCATTTTGAGGTATCACGGGTATATTACTTGAGCTAAGTTAGTTTCTTCTACTAGCGACATAAAGTCGTTAGGAAAAATTACTATCTTATTTGTTGTTACTCGCTTATTGTTCTGCGTTTTTTCTGATTTCTTCTACACGACGTTTATTGCCACATATGGCAGATTGCTTTTCATCTCGATAGTAGCGAATATCAATACAGTCTTGTTGGTATCTACGTTCAAGTTCAGTACGAATTATAGGCTTGCCTTTGGCATTAATTATTTGACGATGTAATACTTGGCATTGCTGAATTTGCTCTGAGGCTAAAGTAATGTCTTCACAAGCATTATCATTACTTGAACAGCCAGTTAACACTATAGCAATACCCGCAGCTAGAAAAGAGGTGTAATTCATGTTATCAATCGCTTAATTATTTTTAATTTAAAGTAAATATTGTCAACAGTATATAACAAAGTGCAAAGCGCGGTAGTTTTTTATTAACAAACTTGAATAGAGAAAAAATCCCGTTACAATCTATACCCGTTCCACTTAACGAGAATTTCATGTCACTACCTATTGTCGACTATACCGCAAAAAATGCACCACAGTGCTTTGTTCAAAGCCTAAGAGAAACCGGATTTGCCATACTGATAAATCACCCAATTGAGCAATCATTAGTTAATTCTATCTATCAAAACTGGCAACTATTCTTCAATAGTGAAGACAAACATCATTTTGTTTTTGACGCAGACAAGCAAGATGGTTATTTTTCTTCTAAAATATCAGAAACCGCGAAAAGTCATACACAAAAAGACATAAAAAGACATAAAAGAGTTTTACCATGTTTACCCATGGGGACGTATACCCGAAGCCTTAAAAGATGAAATTCTAAATTACTATCAGTTAGCATCTGATCTAGCGGGTGAGTTACTTGATTGGGTTGAAAAATATAGCCCAGAACATGTGGCAAAAAACTATTCAGAGGCGCTATCTAATATGATTAAAGATACGCCAAATACTTTATTGCGCGTTTTACATTATCCACCATTGACAGGTAATGAAGAAGCGGGCGCAATTAGAGCAGCCGCTCATGAAGATATTAATTTATTAACCATATTACCCGCAGCAAATGAAGCGGGTTTACAAGTAAAATGTCAAGATGGTAGTTGGTTAGATGTGCCCAGTGACTTTGGTAATTTAATCATCAATATTGGTGACATGCTACAAGAAGCATCTAATGGCTACTTTCCTTCAACAACTCATCGAGTTATTAATCCAAGTGGTGAAGCTAATAGTAGATCGCGTATTTCATTACCGCTTTTTCTCCACCCTCGCAGTGAAGTAAAGTTATCAGAAAAGCACACCCAAGCCAGTTATTTATTAGAACGTTTACAAGAGCTTGGTGTTAAATAGCTGAACTGCGCTTAACGTTAAGTAATAATAGGAAGTGGTGAGGGTTTGCTAAAATAATAACCTTGTGAGTAATTAATACCTAATGCTGTAACAACTGTTTGTACTGGCTTACTGTGAACAAATTCAGCAACACAAGGAATGTTAGCATTGTGAGCAAAAAAAGTGATGGCTCGGGTAATTTCATAACTTTTTTCATTGAGATCAATATCTTTTATGTACTTAGCATCAATTTTTAAGTAATCAATATCAAGTTCAAGAATGCGTTCGAAATTTGAATACTCAGTACCGAAATCATCAATAGCAAGTAAATAGCCTTTGGCTTTTAATTCATTTAACTGATTGATATGATTTTTTTTACCTGTGGCACTCACCCCTTCTAGTATTTCCAAAATAACACGCTGAGGCTGTATTTTATACTGTCCGGTTTTTTCCTCTAAATAATCTAAAAGGTAGTTTTGACTTAAATCATCTTCGGTAATGTTTATTGAAAAAATATAATCATAATCACTCATGATTTTAAAGCTTTTATCCACTATTATTCGGGTAATTTCAGGTAATAAACCCGATAATTTTGCCGTATCTAAAAAGTGAAATGGCGAGATGACTTTATCCCCTTTAATAATACGCGCTAGTACTTCAAACTTTTGTATTGTTTGATTTTCATTATCATATATACCTTGAAAGTAAGGTGTAAACTGATCAAGCTCTAACGCTGAATACAATAAATGATTACTGGCAATAAACCCCTCTCGGGTCGAATCATCAACAAGATCATCTTTAACATCAAATATGTGATAACGGTTTTTCCCTAAGCTTTTTGCTTTCTTCAATGCTATAGCACAGTTATGTAATAAATGTTTCTTCCCTTGCGCTGCACCATAAGTAAAAGCAATATGCAGAGAAATATCTTCAACTTGAATAAGCGTATTATAAAAGTATTGTTGAATAATTTTTATTTGTTCCGCAACATTAATTTCGCCTTCAAATAACAAGCCAAATTCATCAGAATTAAGTCTAAATGTTTCATGAGTAGTAAAAGTATTCACTAAAGTATTCGCAATAGCGGTTAATATTTTATCGCCAATATTAAAACCATAAGCGGTATTTAGGTAACTAAAGTTATTAATATTAAGTAGAAGCAGCGAATAGTTTTGTTCATTAGCCAGTATTTGCTGCTCAAGGTAGGTTTTATTATGCAACTGTGTTACTGAATCATAAAATGCCATCTCTACCACTTGTTGTTGGGCTGACTTTAATTTAGTTAGATCGCTAAATACAGACAAGTAATTTTGTATTTCTCCATGTTCATCTCTAATCACGCTAATACTCATCCATTGAGCAACTAACTCGCCATTTTGATTCTTATTAGTTATTTCGCCACGCCATTGATCTTTTAGCAACAGTTCCTGCCACAACTGTTGATAAAATGTATGACCTTGCTCACCCGAAGATAAAATTTTAGGGTCTTTACCTAGAACGTCACTTTCGCACAAACCATATATTTTTTCAAAAGCGGGGTTCACCTCAACAATGTTATTATTTTTATCTGTAATAACCACAGCTTCCGAGGCATTTTTAAACCCAACAGAAAGTAATAGTAGACGATCTTCATTCAGCTGCCTTTTTAAAACAATACTTACAATAGAAGAACAAGTCTCGAGTATTTTTTTATGAAACAATGCCGGTGTTCTATGTTCAAATGATGATAATGCAAAAGAACCTATGGCTTGTTTATGTTCATTACTAACAGGCATTGACCAACAAGAGCATATATTAAAGTCATAAGCGATATGACGGAGGTTTTTCCAGCGCTCATCTTCTAAAGTATTTTGCACATATTGTGCTTCATTATGAAAAACCGCATTGCCACATGAACCACCAAATGGCCCCGGCTTTAACTTAGCTAAGGCTTCATGACCAACAGTTGGAATTGAAGGAGCGCACCTCACGCTTAGTAAGCCACCACTTGCATCAAGCATCATGATAGAGGCAACAGCATTAGGCAAAATACTTTCAGCTAACAAACAAAGGGAATTTAAAATATCCGCAACAGGATCATTAGCAGCAAGTTTTTCTAAGGTTTTACGTTGAATATCAGCAATAAAATCATATTGCTTCGGGGTGATTGAAACATCCTTATTCATGCTTTCATTCCTTGATTGTATTTGCCTAAAAGCGGCATATCCATTAAATAAATCATAGCGAACAACATTAACTATCGCTACTGTGCTCAAAAATCAAATAGGGTTTTATTATGGCTTACGCTATTACGATTTAGCACTATTGATAAATGATAATGATAATGATAATCAATATCAGAAAAGTATTCTTTGATTCAGCACAAAGTCTAGGGTATTAATGCAAATAGCATAACAAAACTATATTACAATTTTATTACTTATGCTAATAAATTTACTTTCACCCACACATAAGTTTTCATCTAATATAAATGGACCTATTGATGTGCGATGTAATGCGGTAACAGGGTTATCAAAGCGTCCAAACATTCGTTTTATTTGATGATAACGCCCTTCCATTAAAATCACTTCTGCGCGATATTGAGAAAGAATATTAAGCTTTACTGGCTTGGTGGTAATATCTTCATAGGCAAAATACATACCTTTGGCAAACGCGTTAATATAATCATGATCTAATGGATTTTTCAATGTTACTAAGTACCGCTTAGCGACTTTACTTTTAGGTGATGTTAATTGCTCTGACCAACGGCTATCATTGGTCAGTAATACTAAACCTGAAGTATTCAAATCTAAACGCCCTACAATATGCAAACTTATTTTCTCTGCCTGTGTTAATTTTAAGTTGATTAAATCAATCACGGTTTTATGTTTATCATCTTTCGTTGCACACACCACGCCGACAGGTTTATGCAACATAATATACAAGGCGCGATTTTCCTGAATAACTTGATCATCAAACTTGATAATAGAGAACTTATCAATTGCTTGAGCAATATCTGTGGCAATAACCCCATCAACACTCACGCGTTTTTGCGCCAATAACAAGCGAACTTTTTTTCGATTAATTTGACACTTTTCGCTGATTAAACGATCTAGACGAGCACGACTGATAGACATAATGAATAAATTTAAATTGGTTTGAGGTTTAATTGTTTAGCAATAATGTTGAGAACTTTTTGCAACTTTATTTGTAATAAACCATTGAGTAATTTTGCTTGCTGCGCTAATAAATTCTGTTCAGATTCAGTAATCGCTATTGTAAAAATTAACTGCTGTGGTTCTTTATCATCAATAACACTAAAGACATCATCTGAGTGAGTTTTCAATGTCTCTGCTTGTTTAGTTTGCTGATTTTCTTTTTGCTTTTTCTTTTGAATAGCAAAACGTTGCGGTGTTTCTAACAATAACTGAATAAAAAGAATATTATCTTCATCACCATACCAATTGGCCGTCATAGCTTGAAAATTAAACTGTGCTGAAAGTTTATTGGTGATTGAATTAATATTAACCCATTTCTCAGTTAAGTCATCACACACATAGATTGATATAGGTAGTTGTTCTGTCATGGTATTTTCTTAAAGTTCATTAAAAAGCAAGCCGTAAATAGTAGTCAAAAGTGAAATACATTTATGCTGTATTGAATGCCTAGATTAGAAAGCTAATGTTTAATTAACAGAAAGTAATGATGCATTATTTCTGCATTAGAAGGAAGAGTAAGGTTGTTGCAATAAATACAAACTTGAATAACTTCTTTTGCCAAGTCTACGCCAACCATAGTATTCTTCACCCTTAGGATGTGAGAAGATCAATTATCTATTCAGCAGGCTATTCCAAACATTTCCGTTTGTTCAAATGGTTATCCAAAATAACCTAATAAAAATATCATAATGAGGGGCAATAGATGCCTAGTCGTCTTCAACAGTCTTGTTTACTTAGTCTTATTATTTTATTTGCCTTAGTGCTACCTAATGAAGCCTTTGCACACGGTGTTGATGATAGTACACGCGCATTTCTACAACAAAATACTGGTATACAAATTTTACCCTTTTTGTATATTGGTGCTAAACATATGGTCACTGGCTATGATCATCTACTGTTTTTAGTCGGCGTATTATTTTTTTTATACCGTGGCCGTGATGTCCTACTCTATGTCAGCATGTTTACACTAGGACATAGTTTAACCTTACTTTTTGGCGTCATTAGCGACATTCAAGTTAATGCTTATTTGATTGATGCAATCATAGGGTTGTCAGTAGTCTACAAAGGCTTTGATAACTTAGGCGGCTTTAAACAACTATTTGGTAAATCTCCCAATCCGAAATTGGCAGTGCTAATATTCGGACTTTTTCACGGCTTTGGTCTGGCAACAAAATTACAAGAGTTTCAATTACCTGAAGATGGCCTAATTCCGAATTTAATTGCTTTTAATATTGGTGTTGAATTAGGGCAGTTCACAGCACTCGCATTCATTTTACTAGTGATTAACTTTTGGCGTAAACACAGTAGTTTCAACTATTTTGCTACGAGTACAAACTGCTTACTGATGAGTGCTGGCTTTATGTTAATGGGTTTCCAGTTAACGGGCTATTTTATTAATTAGCTCAAAAATGAATAAACTACAATTATAAACAGGAATTTAGAGATAAATTTATGCAACAACAAACCATTGCGCTAACCAAAGCAACACTATTTAAATACACCCTATTCAGCATTATTTTCGCTGTAATAACCTTAGTTACTATCATATTGCCTGCGGAATATAATATTGATCCTACTGGTGTTGGGCATGCACTCGGGTTAACCGTATTCAATAGTGTAGAAGCAAAAAAAGCTCCCATTACTTCATCACAAAAAAAAGCAGAGAAAAACAAAGGCGTTGCTGAAACCATTGATATAATGGTTCCTGCTCATAGTGGCGTCGAATACAAATTTACTATGCTGCAGCATAAAAAATTATCCTACCTGTGGTTAACAAACGGTACGGCTTTGTACTTTGATTTACATGGCGAGCCAGAAGGCGACACCACCGGTTATTTTGAAAGTTATGCCATAGCCACAGTAAATCGCATGGAAGGTAGTTTCACTACACCATTTCCTGGCGTTCATGGTTGGTATTGGAAAAACACATCAGATACCCCCGTGACTGTGCAGTTAACCGTTAAAGGTGATTATGCAACACACGGCTTAAAATAATTTATGGTCTAAAAATAGCGCTATCATAGCCAGACAATAAGCAATATATTTAACAAGAGTAGAAAAATGAATTCAGCAATACAACTTAGTAAAGAAGATCTTAGAAAAAACAAACCTACTCGAGATGAATATCTAAACCAACCTAAACTTCCTCTGATACTAGTACTAGATAATGTCACGAATAGTTATAATGTTGGTGCATTTATTCGTTTAGCCGATGCTTTCGCTATCGAAAAAATCATCGTTTGTGGGGCGTTAACTATTTCAGACAAGAAGCTGAAAAAAGCCTCTAGAAATGAAGCTAAATGGGTTTGCATTGAATATAGCGACTCCACCACTACAAGTTTACAAACCTTATTAGACAAAGATTACACTGTTTTTAGTGTTGAATTATGCCATGGGTCTATTGATTATAAAGAAATAGTCTACCCTTCTCCGTGCGTATTGGTATTAGGAAATGAACGAAAAGGTGTGAGTGAAGCCGCATTAAAATTAAGTCATCATCAAATACATATTCCCATGTTTGGTATGGGTAATTCTTTAAATGTTTCAACTGCGGGTGCCATTGTGCTATCTGAGTGTGCTAGCCAGATTCGCAAACAATAATACATACTCATTAAACCATACTAATTTCAATAATTTTGACTAAAGAAGCGGCTTTACGACAAAGATAGCTTTTGCATAAAAAACCAGAAAAGCGTAATATTTACCTACTCTTCTGTTATTAATAATTTTTTATGCCTGTCAATTTACCTGAAATAATTCCAGCTTTACTCGCGCCAATTCAAGGCATTCGCCTAGGCTGGGCCGAATCGAATATAAAACAACCAAATCGTAAAGATTTACTCGTTATTGAAATTTCCAAGGGCAGTGCCGTTTCAGGCGTTTTTACCCAAAATCGCTTTTGTGCTGCGCCCGTAACCTTATGTAAAAAGCATTTAGATGCCGTAAAAAATAAGGATGTCGCGGGTATTAAAGCATTGGTGATCAATACGGGCAATGCCAATGCCGGAACAGGTGAACAAGGCATGTTAGATGCACTAACTACTTGTCAAAATTTAGCTGAAATAATGGCTATTCCTGTTGAGTCTATATTGCCTTTTTCCACAGGGGTGATTTTAGAACATTTGCCGATGAATAAACTCTTAGCTGGCTTGCCACTTGCCGTTGCTAATTTAACCACTGATAACTGGGCGGATGCTGCCTGGGCTATTATGACCACAGATGTTGCGCCAAAAGCTTATTCTACTTCGGTAAAAATTGGCAACGAACAGGTAAATATTACCGGTATATCCAAGGGTGCAGGTATGATTCATCCTAATATGGCGACCATGTTGGGTTATGTCGCGACCGATGCCAATATTACTCAATCATTATTAGATGAAATAACTAAGGAGATTGCAGACTTATCTTTTAACTGTATTTCTGTTGACGGTGATACCTCAACTAATGACTCATTTATTGTTATTGCCACTGGCAAAAGCAATGCTGCCGTTATTAGAGAACGTAACGATAAAGGTTTTAACGAAGTGTACAATGCGTTGCTTGAAACAGCGCAGTATTTGGCTAAAGCCATTGTGCGTGATGGTGAAGGCGCAACAAAATTTTTAACGATAACGGTTAAAGGAGCATTGAGCATTGATGAAGCAAAAACCATTGGTTTTTCTATCGGCAAAAGCCCATTAGTTAAAACGGCCATGTTTGCTTCTGATCCTAATTTAGGGCGTGTGCTTGCGGCTATTGGTTATGCCTCAAGAGAGTGTAAATCTTTGGCTGATCTAGATACCGAGCAACTAGAGTTATATTTTGGTGAAGTATTAGTAGCTGAAAAAGGTGGCCGCGCCGCAAGCTATCAAGAAGATGAAGGGCAAGCTGTCATGAATGAAGCAGAAATTGATATTACGGTACAACTTCATCGTGGTAATGAAGACGCTACTATTTGGACTTGTGATTTTAGCTATGATTACGTCAGAATTAATGCTGAATATCGAACTTAACTAACGCAATATTTCGTCAGCACCAAAAGTTAGCAAAGATTAACTGGTGTAGTCCAATAGTCATGGTTAATATGCTCAAGCTGAGTATTCCTTTCATTGTATTCTTATGTCTAACAAAGGCCTTTGCTCCAATCACTAGCATCAGAACAGGTGTATACCCATGATACTTCAAGATGTGCGTTTCAGAGCTGCTGAACGATTCATGATCAAGGCGCATCTTTTTATTAAGGGTCGTTCAGGAGAATGTGCTTCTGAACGACCATTATCTTCAATCAAAGCCTTGCCTAAATACGTTTCTAACTCCAGCTGAATCCGACATATTGAAGTAACATGGGTATATACCGTATTTTTTATTGAGATCATACTCAAGCTATTTTCTAATGGTTAGTTCGAGATAATAACTGCATAAACTCATCTTCTGGTATAGGCCTTGAGAAGTAATACCCTTGACCATAATCACATCCAGTATCAAGGAGTAACTTCATTTGTTCTTCTGTTTCGATACCTTCAGCAATAACTTTCAATCCTAACTTCTGAGCCATTGTGATAATGGCTTCTGACAAAATCATATCCTCTGAGTCCACCGCTAAATTTTTTGTAAATGATCGATCTATTTTTAGGTAATCAAGCTCAAACTTTTTCAAATACGATAGTGATGAATACCCGGTTCCAAAATCATCCATAGATAGCTCAATATCAGCAGCTCTGAACTGAGAAAGCCGCTCTATTGTGTTTATATTATTATTCATTAACAAACCTTCAGTTATTTCAATAACAATGTTTTTCCCTGGTAATTGATTTTCAGTAAGGTAGGTTAGCCAATCTAACTGATTTTTTGTTTCTCTGAATTGTACCGGTGATTTATTGACACTGATTTGTATATCTACACCAAGCTGTTCTTTACATTTTTTAATGTATTGCACGGTTTGCTTAAATACCCAATCACCTATTTCGACGATTAATCCGGATTCTTCTGCGAGTGGAATAAATTTTGCTGGGCTCACCATGCCTCGGACGGGATGATTCCAGCGTAAAAGGGCTTCTGCTTTACGAATATTACCTGTTTGTAATTCAACAATGGGTTGATAAAACACAGCAAGTTGATTCAAGCTAATCGCTTTACGCAAGTCATTCATTAATTCTAAGTGATTTAAAGCTTGCTCTTGCATTGAGGCAGTAAAGTAACAAAATTGATTACGGCCGAGATCCTTAGCAAGATACATTGCTTGGTCAGCATTTTTTAGCAGTTCCACAGTGGTGCTTGCATCATTTGGATATAGTGTAATCCCTAAGCTAGCGGATATATACGTATACATTTTTGAAATATAAAATGGCTGACTTAAGGCGAGTAACACTTTCTGACAAATAGATTCGACATTATGTATGTCAGATAAATCAGATAAAATAATGGTAAATTCATCACCACCTAATCGAGCAACAGTGTCTACTTCTCGAACACAATGAGTAATTCGTTTTCCAGCCTCAATAAGTAGTGCATCACCATAGGCATGCCCCCTACTGTCATTAATGGTTTTAAAGTTATCTAAATCCAGAAAAACCAAAGCAAATTTTTGCTTCTTACGCTGAGACACCTTAATTTCTTGTTCCAACCTATCAATAAACATTCTTCGGTTAGGTAGCTTAGTCAGGCTGTCATAATTAGCTTGCCTTAATATCAGTTCATTCGCTTCTTTCTCTTCTGTTATATCTGAAAACAATGCTATATGTCTGAATACTTTGCCATAGTCATCATAAATAGTATTAATTGAAAGCCATTCTGGATAATCCTCTCCATTTTTTCTGGTATTCCAAATTTCACCCTGCCATTTTCCGGTTAGCTCTATTTCTTCCCACATTAATTGATAAAACTGTGGGCTTTGTTTATTAGAGCTAAATATTTTAGGATCTTTTCCGATTAATTCGCTTCTGCTATAGCCGGTAATATCAGATAAAGCAGGATTAATCGCAATAATCTCATTCTTAATATCGGTAATCATCATTGCTTCAGCGCTATTTTGATACACTATGTCGGCAAGTTTTAAATCATCTTCTTGTTGACGTTGATCTGTAATATCTTTGCTGATACCGATCAAACCAACAAGCTCTCCTTGCGTATTTTTCAATTTAACTTTTGTGACTTCAAGAATGTATGGTTTTTCATTTAAACGAGGGATTATTTCATAAGAAACATGGGGAAGATCTTGCTCTAAAGCAGCTCTGTCTGAATCTAAGCAATTATGTGCCATTTCACTTCCTAATACGTCAGCTAAATTAGCTGAAGGAGTATTAAGCATTTCTGCTTCCTCTATTCCTACTAAGTCACAAAATGTCTTATTAACAAAATGATAACGCCCATCCGCTCCTGTAAACCAAATTCCTATAGGTGAATTATCAATAATAGCACGCAAGCTTGTGGTTATTTCTTCTTTCTCAATCAAAAGATTTTGAAAGGATGCCGCCATTTCATTAAACCCAATAGCAATATTATTTAGCTCATCATGTGTATCAAGTGTTACGCGAGCATCAAGATCACCATTGTAAAACTTACCCGTAACTTTAGTTAAATAATTGATACTGCGAACTGTTGAGAAATACATTCCTATTATGAAATACAATACAATAAGAAATAACACTGACGAAAAGCCTATACTCACAATTAAATGAGTGTTTGCTTGTGTAACTCGGCTGTGGAGCAAACCACTGAGTGTAAAAGAAAGTGAGTTATCTAAAAATTGATATCCTTTATCAATAACGGAAGTAGATAGAGTGTAAAACTCGAGAGAACTTATAGAAGTTGTATCAGATATAACCTCTTCTAAGGTTAATTTGATGTGTTGCTCAATTGTTTGAATTAGCGCCTGAGCAGTAATATTTTCTCCATCCGAAATCAATCCCCTTCTAACCTTTTGCATATTATTTTTAAATACACCAATCGGTATATTGGTATTTGCTAATAGTTTTATTATGTTTTTTTTATATTTTGTCTCTTTATTAATTAGATATAAAACACCCTCAGAACGTGCTTGTCCGAGTAGCTCTAACGTGATGGGCATGGTGAATAAAACGCTATTTGTTAAATAATATGAATCAAGATCATCCATTACAAGCAAGCGATAATAGTCAGCCACTTTTAGTTGAAAAGAATTTAGATTGTGAATTAGTTTTGTGTGTAAGCTATGGCTATTCTCTTGTTCTAAAGTGGTTTTCTTTGTATTTAAATATTTCCACTGATCAGTAATAGTAGACCATTTTGCTGTTTTCTTTAACGCTAAAGGCAATGCGTTGCTGACTTTCAAAAAATTATCATTGACTTTTTTATTAACTAATACCTGTTTATCAGTACTACCATTAATATTTGCAAGAACCGCTGTAGAAATTCCCCTATGCTGTTGTAGTAATTGGATTAATCTTGATGTTTTTTGTGTCTGATGTAAGCCTTCTAGCTGCTGATTAGCGGTACTGATCGACTCGGACAAATAAGAGATTAAATAAATTGAAACAATCAATAATGCAAGAAGTGATAGCCCTCCAAGTACTATAAATTTGCGAAAATAACTCAGGCTTTTCATTAAATTTATAGCGGGATTAAATAATTGTTTCACAAAATATTCCTGAAATATACAAGTAAATGACACTGGGTATAAAACCTTAGTAACAGCTTAAAAAAACAAACGGTTAAAAAATTTCAAGCTGATACAAAAGCCAATTATTATAATGATATTTACCCCATAAAATCAATAAATTAGCGACAAGGTAAATTGTTTTATCGTTCGATTTTGAGGCTAAGCATATCAAAGCGTAAAGTTTCCTTCTGAGTAAAACAACTCACAAAGTTTGCTTAAATAACCTAACTATACTAAAAACTTAGCAGCCAACCTTTCAAGGTTATTAGCAATATCTACTTGCTCGTTAGCCGCCTGTGATACATCCTGAGCTCCTGTCGTTACTTCAGCAGATTTTTTATCTATATCATTGACATTTTTATTAATTTCTTCTGTCACACTAACTTGCTCTTCTGCCGCTGTAGCTATTTGCTCTATCATCAGATTTATATCAGATACCGCCGTTACGATACTTGTTAGTGATAATTCAATTTGATGAGCACCATCAATACTTTCATCCGCACGTTTTTGAGTGCCAATAACCATAGTATTTGCACTGTTGGCTTCATTTTGTAATTGATTGATAATTCCTTCAATTTCAATGGTGGAATCTTGGGTGCGTTGAGCTAAAGTTCTGACCTCATCAGCGACTACAGCAAAACCTCGACCCTGCTCCCCTGCTCTAGCCGCTTCTATCGCTGCATTTAGGGCAAGTAAGTTAGTTTGGTCAGCGATACCTTTAATGACATCAATAACATTTGATATATTGGACGTAGTTGAGTGCAGTCCTGAGATGAGTGAACCTATTTCAGAAACTTCTGATGCTAAATTATTAATTGCTTCTAAAGAATTTCCAACTACAGTTTGGCTTTCAATCGCTTTAGTATTCACTTGATGTGTCGATGACATAGCCTCATTAGTATTGCGAGATACTTCTTGAACCGTTGCCGACATTTCCTCTATTGCTGTGGCCACTTGAGCGGTTTCATCACGCTGCTGCAATAAGCTACCTACATTTTCATTCAAAATAACAGATGATTGTTGTGCAGATGTCGCAAGGGAAATGCTGCTATCTTTAATTTCAGTGATGGCATGAGAGAAAGTGCTTAGTGTTTTATTTAATCCTTTGGCAACACTACCTAATTCATCCGTGCTAAAGACCTTTGATTGTACCGTCAAATCATTATTTTCGGTCACTTTTTCCATCGTTACTGAAATTTCCTTTAACTGTTTAATTAAGTTTGTCAAAATAACGTAAACAATAAAAATAGTAATAATAAAAGTTGAAATAATAACAAGCAAATTCACAATGAGATTGTTTTTTGCTTCACTAAGCAGCTTGTTAATATCAGAAATAAACTCATCGGCAATTAGGTTTTCAATATCTTTAAGTGAATTAATTCGTGCGGTAGCATTTTTAAACCATACAGCTGCATCAACATTAAAAGGGCCGTTTTGACCAACAGATAATGCCACTTTTCTCATTCGCTTGACTTCAACTACAGCATCATTACTTAATATATTTTTATAAGCATTTACGGTTGTCGATGACGCTTTAAAGATAAACTGCTCGAAATAATTATCCTGTAAAGCCATAAGGCTGATAAGTTTTTGAAAGCTTGCTTGTGTGAAGGTATCTTTTGTAAAACCAACACTAACAACAGCACGCTCTATACCAGCTCGCTCTTTAGCTTCTAAAAGCACATAATATGCAATGGCATCACCGACTGTTTCTGTTGGACTTATAGCTGAAAAGAACCCTGTTAAGCTAAGCATCTTGTGGTTTTGACCAGTGTAATAACCGATAGTCTCACTCATAGGGATTGAAAAATCACCTGAACGAGATCTAATACCATCTAATTTTAATAAGCCATTTTTAATCGTTGAAACAATCTCATTTACATTATCATTATCAGAAGAAAAACCTTTAAACATTGCATTTAAATCTGTGAGAGCATTATTGGTAAGATTGCGTTGCTCTTTTAACTCGTCAGAAAAACTGTTTCCTTTACTTCCAATATAAACAGCAGTCGCGCCACGCTCTTTTTGCAACTCATGAACAAGCGCGTTATTAGCAATAGTTAGGGTAATCAATTCTTGAATATCTTCAAGCTGCCCTTGCTTTGATGTTAAAGCATTTAAATTACTCAAACTGAAATAAAGTGTGGCAAGAAGTGGTATCAATACAAGTAATATTAACTTTTGTTTAAATACTAAGTTATTAATTAAATTCATAAGGTTTCCTAATAATTTTTCATGGCTATGCAGTTAACTCAGGATGTAACTGTAACCGTCATCTTCGAAGTATCTTATCGAAGATCTATTGCGCTTAATACACTAGATCCCCGATTAAAACACTACGGGGATGACGATCCTGAACCATCTACATAGGCACGTAATTTTTTGACATAAATCTAAACAGCAAAAACTATAAACTAGTAATTCCTACTCATTATTTTATATTAGAGACAGCTATAATAGAAAGTGGCTTAATATTTTTCATTGGCCATTATCCATTACAGCGATTATATTTTTGGTTTGATTGGTTTGGTTTGATTTTATTGGTTTGATTTTATTGGTTTGATTTTACTTCAGTAACCGCTCAACTTTTATGATATAAATCAAGCGATCACTAGAATTGGTGAGATGACACATAAGCCGGGTTTTGTATCTCCCGAAGGAGTGACAATCATTCGTCTAGGCCTTAAATCGCTCTAAGGCTCAAGCAACCTACCCGGTTTCCACGCGAGCCACGCTTATACTATATAAACTTGCGTTCAATAGTCATGAAACCCTATTTGGTCTTGCTCCGGGTGGAGTTTACCCTGCAATTACTGTTACCAGCAATCCGGTGCGCTCTTACCGCACCCTTTCAGCCTTACCTGTGAAGTTTCCTAAGAAACAACCATCGGCGGTCTTCTCTCTGCTGCACTTGTCGTCGGCTTGCGCCGCCCAGGCGTTACCTGGCACCCTGCTCATTGGAGCCCGGACTTTCCTCCCCCTAAAAATACTTACGTAAATTAGGCAGCGATTGTCTAGTCAACTCGATGAGCATTCTACCTGTTAGCTAGACAGTGAGCAAGTTATTCTGCTACCGCAACAATAGCGTTGAAAAAGCGAGTTTTCGCATTGTTAAGGTTATTTAATGCCGTGTATACCCAAGCCACTTGAAGATACGAGTTTCAGGAAGTCTGAGCAAGTTATAATTAAGGCGCATTTTTTTATTAATGGTTACTCAGGAGAATATGATCCTGAACAACCATTACCTTCAATCAATGCCTTGCGTACATGGATGTAGGTACTTAGGTTCAGTCTGGAACTATGAACCTGTACCTAAAGACGCTTCTAATTCCAGCTGAATTCTGCATCTTCAAGTGGTTTGGGTATACTCAATGCATGAACAGTTATGCTTTAAAGCTTAGTGCAATATCATATAACGCATTTTTTTTAACACCATGAATTTCTGCTGCAATAGCGCAAGCTTTTTTAGGCTTCATTTCGCTAAGCAACAACTTTAATGTTTTGATTACATCAGGTGATATAGCATTTACATCAACTTTATGACCTTCAATGATCAGCACCATTTCACCTTTAAGCTGATTGGGATCTTGTTCTAACCAAGCGAGTAAGTTATCAGCCGTATCTGAATGAATGGTTTCAAAAGTTTTAGTCAACTCACGTGCAATAACAACATAACGATCACCACCTAACGTACTAACCACATCTTTTATGGTATCAATTGCCCGCCTTGGTGCATCATAAAAAACCATCGTTCTGGGTTCATTCGCTAAAGCTAAGAGCGTACTTTGTCTAGCGCCTGATTTTGACGGTAAAAAGCCTTCAAAAGAAAATCGATCAGTAGGCAAGCCAGCAACGCTTAACGCAGCAATGGCGGCACATGCTCCAGGAATAGGAGAAACAGGTAAATTAAGACTACGACAGTGGCGCACTAGATGAAAGCCAGGATCACTAATTAGCGGCGTGCCTGCATCGGAAACAAGTGCAATGCTTTTACCTTCTTGCAATAGTTGCGCAATGTAATCTTGTCTTTGTCGTTCATTATGATCGTGCATAGACAAAGTTTTATTTTTAATCGCAGAAGCTGACAATAACCTTTGCGTATGACGCGTATCTTCACAAGCAATAATATCAACCTGTGTTAATACGGCTAAAGCTCTTGCGCTGATGTCACCTAAATTCCCAATGGGAGTGGCAACAATATATAAGGTACCGGGGTTTATGTTAAAATCGCTCATGTAAACTGACTTCTCTCATTTGAATTTAGTTGAGACTCATTGCAATGGCGTTTATTATACCAATCAGACTAACTAAGTAATCATTTTAAATGGCTTAAATACTCAATAACATCGTTGCTTTCAATCCCAATAGCTAGCTATTGCTCAATCAAGCGCCTTGTTCTTGAAAATTTACACTCATTAAAATTTGAACCATTAATTAATCTGATTGGTATTATAACCTCACAGCGAGATAAAGGCGCACGGATTTTTACGATTTGAGCCAAACTAAATTTTAGTCTTTCATTTACAAGGAACTGCTTTGACTAGGTCATTTAAGTACAAACAAACCCACATTCTATTTGGAATAATATTACTTATTACCTTTTTCTTGAGCGGTTGTAGTACGCAAACTCCGGTGGCAAAATTACCGACAAAAACAATGAGTAAAAAAGCAGATAAAGTGATTATTGACCAAACTGTTGAAGAAAAACTAACATTGGCTAAATCACTTAACAACTTAGCGCCAACGCCTCTATTAACAGCGCAAATCAATGAACTATTAGTTGAGTCCAGTGAGTTATTCCTGCAACAACAAGATTTTTCAAAAGCCCTTTGGTTAGCAAATAAGATCTCCGATATGGTTAAACAAAATCACTCATATACTTATCGATTGTTGCTCGTTAAGGCAAAAAGTTTACAAGCCTTAAACTATCATCAATCCGCGTATAAACAACTGCAACTTACCCGTGAATTAGTGACTTATGTTAATGCTGAAAATCCTACCACACCTTTGAAACTATCGTTCGAATATTACCTATATTTACAAGAGGCATTAGAAGTAAAACAACAACCGGTAAAAGCGCTTGCTGCCGAATTAATGGCTTTTTCACTCAATGATGATTCCTCAACGCAAGATGTTTTTTCATTGTGGCATAAACTTGAATCACTTAATCAGTGGCAACTGGCACAATTAGTTAAAACTGATCCTCCATTTATTAAAGGTTGGCAGCAGTTACTTAACTATAGCCACAAGTATGGTGCTAATAACGAACAGTTTCCTCGCTATTTACGTTTGTGGGAAGAACGCTACCCAACACATCCCGCCACGCTTATTGCTGAACAGTTACTAACATCAACATTATCTGTGAGTGAAATTGAAAATATTGCGGTGTTATTGCCTTTGAGTGGCAGTCAAAAAAGTGCTGGGTTAGCTGCCCAACAAGGTATTTTATCCGCTTATAAAAATGATACGGCTAATAAAATTCATTTCATTGACACTAACAAAATAGATTGGACAACCCTTGCCACTCAATTTACTGAATCGAGCATAGACCATGTTATTGGACCACTATTAAAATCTAATGTAGAAAGCTATTTAAACCTGAGCGAGCAGCAAATAGCGCTGCAAATTCCGAGTCTATTTCTTAACTTGCCGATCAATAATAAACTCGCTAGCTATCAAACAGCTTTATCTATGCGCCCAGAAGATGAAGCAATACAGGCAGCTGCAACTCTCAGCCAGAAAAACTATAAAAACCCGATTGTTTTGAGCCACCAAGATAGCGTGTCAAAACGCCTAGCCGTTGCTTTTAGTCAACAATGGCAAATTCTAACTGGCGATAATGTTGATATTGTTTACTTCAATCAAGGTAAACAAATGCAAGCAAGTTTAAAAGAAGCCCTTGATGTAAACGCGAGTCAAAAACGTATAAAGCAATTGAAAAATCGACTTAAAAATAACATTAAGTCTCAGTCAAGAAATCGCCGTGATATCGATATGATTTATCTAATAGGCTCCGCATCACAAACTCGATTAGTTAAGCCATATATCGATGTCAATACTAGCCCTTTTGCTAGTATAATCCCTGTTTTTGCTAGCTCTCGAAGCCATAGTAATTTTGATTACAACAATAACAGCAATGGCAGTACCAATGATTTGCAAGGTTTAACTTTCACGCAAATGCCTTGGCTACTAACATCCAAGCAACAAAATAAAAATTTAGCTCGGTTAAGTCATAAGCTATGGCCTAGGCGTACCGACAGTTTATCGCGAATATTCGCTATGGGATATGATAGCTATAACCTACTTGATAAAGCAGAATTAATGCAACAAGCCCCCTATATTCGCCACTTCGGTCAAACGGGTGTATTAAAATTGAATCACAATAATGTATTAACTCGTAGCCTAATTTGGGGTAGGTATCAAAATAATAAGGTGATGCAAATTGTTATGGAGTAACACAAGCCATGCACGCGGTAGATTAACCGAAGCGTTTGCTGAAGATTATCTTATAAAGCATGGTTTAACTCCTATTGATAGAAATGTACATTGCCGTCAAGGTGAAATTGATATTGTTATGCGTGATGGCGATACTTTCGTTTTTATTGAAGTAAAATATCGTAAAAATAATCACTTTGGTAGTGCAATAGAGGCAGTCTCTAAGGCCAAGCAAAATAAAATTAGACATTGCGTAGCATTTTTTTTCCATCAAGCCAACTTAAACGAATATAATACCCCATGCCGTTTTGATGTTATTGCCTTAGAAGGTAATATTAACCAACCACAGGTAACTTGGCTCAAAAATGCTTTTTAAGTTACAACAGCACAACACCGGAGTTGCTTTACCCCATGCTAGAACAGATACAAAATAATTTCACTGAAAGCATTCAAACCCAAATAGCAGCTACTGAAGCTATTTCTAGCGCTATAGAACAAGCCGGTATGATGATGGTACAAAGTCTATTATCGGGTAATAAAATGCTTGCTTGTGGGAACGGTGGCTCTGCCGGACATGCACAGCACTTCTGCTCACAACTACTAAACAGCTTTGAAACCGAACGTCCGAGTTTACCCGCTATCAGCCTTATTGCAGGTAGTGCGACAATCACTTCATTTGCCAACGATTCACAATATGATGAAGTATTCTCTAAACAAATTCGTGCTTTGGGTAATAACGGTGATGTTTTATTGGCCATATCACCAAGTGGTAATTCAACAAATGTTATAAAAGCCATTGAAAGCGCAGTATCTCGTGATATTCCTATTATTGCGCTAACCGGTAATGATGGTGGAGATATTGCTGGCTTATTGGGTGAAGGTGATGTTGAAATCAGAGTACCCTCTGCTCGTACAGCCCGTATCAATGAGGTTCATTTAATTGTGCTACATTGCTTATGCGAAATCATCGATACTACTTTATTTCCTCAATCGGAGTCTTAATTTCACATGTTTACTATTTCCAAATCTATTAAAAATAAGTCCTTTAAACTCGGTGCTGCTTTACTCATTGTTTCCGTACTGCAAGGTTGTGCTGCTGTTGCCGTAGTTGCTATCACTACTAGCGCTTCTATGGCGACAGATAGACGTAGCATTGGTAATCAAATTGATGATCAAAGTATTGAAATTGAAGCTTATAATGAAATAACAAAAAATAAGTCATTAAACGACAACACTAATTTGCATATTATTAGTGTTAATGGCTCTGTACTACTTATTGGTCAAGCACCGAATACGTACCTTAGAGATCAAGCAATAAAAATAATCAATAATATCGATGGGGTGGTACGTATTCACAATCAAATCCGTATTGGTAATCTTACCTCAATTACCACACAAACAAATGATGTTTGGTTAACATCCAAAGTTAAAAGCGCGCTTTTTTCTAGTGACGAAGTAAATGGTAATACCATTAAAGTCATTACTGAAAATGCTGAGGTGTTTTTAATGGGATTAGTTACGAAAAAAGAAGCGGATATTGCGATTAATATCACCCGTAATATTAGCGGTGTTAGTCGCGTGTTTAAGGCGTTTGAATATTTGTAAGCAAATATCCTTCCTTCGACAGGCTCAGGACAAACGGAACTTCCCTGCTCGTACTAAGCGCGAGGAACAAATAATCACCCGTTCATACTGAGCACGAGGAACAAATAATCACCCGTTCATACTGAGCGCGAGGAACGAGTAGTCGAAGTACGACAAGCTTCCTTCGACAAGCTCAGGACAAACGGATAAAACAGAATTTACCCGTTAGGACTAAGCGCGAGGAACAAATAATCACCCGTTCATACTGAGCGCGAGGAACAAATAATCACCCGTTCATACTGAGCACGAGGAACGAGTAGTCGAAGTACGACAAGCTTCCTTCGACAAGCTCAGGACAAACGGATAAAACAGAATTTACCCGTTCGGACTAAGCGCGAGGAACAAATAATCACCCGTTCATACTGAGCGCGAGGAACGAGTAGTCGAAGTATTATTTAATAACTTTTAAACTCGCTTTACTTTTTGTTGCTTTTTTCGGTTCAGCCGCTTGAGCTGTAGATGAAACACTGCTTAAACTTGCTTTAGGCTTAACGTTGCTCTCTGCATCGTCTTGAACATTGATTTCTTCTTCCGTTGGGTGCTCTATCGGTAGCGAAGTACCAGCACCATTTTCTTTTGCATAAATAGCTGCTATCGCACCATAGGGTACGGTAATATGCTCAAGTTTACCGCCAAACCTCGCGCTAAATTCAATACCTTCAACGCCTAAAGCAATAGTCCCTACTGCCGATGCTGCGACATTCAACACTATTTGACCATCATTCACGTATGACATGGGCACTAAAACACCATAAACACTTACGTCAACAACAATATAAGGTGTTAAATCATTATCTGAAATCCAGTCATAAAAGGCCCTAACTAAATAAGGCTTATTAGAGCTCATTTTCACCTGAGTAGAATCAACCATTAAGCAGGGTGACCAAAACGTAATTCACGTTCTTCTTCAGTTAATGATGCTTGGAATGACTCACGTTCAAATAAACGCAGCATGTATGTTTTAAGTTCTTTTGAACCTTGTCCATCAAGTTCAATACCAAAAACAGGTAAACGCCATAGTAATGGAGCGATATAACAATCAACTAAGCTATATTCTTCACTCATAAAGTAGGGTGCTTCATTTAAAATAGGCGCGATACTTAGCAGGCTTTCTTTTAATTCTAAACGTGCTTTTTGTGCTTTATCAGCAGGGCCAGATAGTATGATTTTAGCTAGGCTATACCAATCATTTTCAACGCGATGCATCATTAAGCGACTACGACCACGTGATACCGGATAAACAGGCATCAATGGTGGATGAGGAAAACGCTCATCTAAATATTCAATAATGATTTTAGCTTCATATAAAGCTAATTCACGATCGATTAAAGTAGGCACTGTGCCGTAAGGATTTAAGTCAAGTAAATCTTCTGGCAAATTTGCTAAATCAACAAAATTGATATCAACACCAACGCCCTTTTCTGCTAATACTATACGTGTTTGATGACTATACATATCATCAGCATGCGAGAATAACGTCATGACTGAACGCTTATTTGCTGCTACGGCCATAGGGCCTCCTAATGTTAAAACTACTTATACCAATTGTAATAATGAATTGATCACTTAGCGAGAATTAAAAGGTTTATAGGCAAGGCATTGATTGCAGGTAATGGTTATTCCCTTATCAAAATCAATAACGCCGAATACAAGCCTTTTAAACTCGCCCTTGGGAGCTTATTAGGAAACTGATAACAGCGCCAAATAAATAAACCATAGCACGACTATGCTTGACTTATTTCGCTTGTTCTAAATTCCCTAATGTAGCTCTAAGTTGACTAATTCATTATTTCAATTGGTATGATTCAATAAAACGGACAATGGGGGCACAAAGCCCCCAATCAATTATCTTGTCGTACCGAAGTACGACCTACAACTTGTAACTCTCTAGTGTATATCTTTCCAATATTCTTTCTTAAGGAAATAAGCAACAATAAAGAAAATAAACAAAAAGATTAAGACATTTACACCCATACTTTTTCGTTCAAGTTTACTTGGCTCACCAACATACTCTAAGAAGTTAGTTAGATCACGTACGACAACATCGTACTCTTCAGTAGTTAAACTGCCGCCCATTGCTGGTGATACAGTACCATGTTCGTCAATTGAGCTAACACCTTGCAAGTCTTGCAATACATGTGGCATACCAACATCTTTAAATACTTTATTGTTCACACCAAATGGACGCTCACTATCCATATAGAAAGAACGTAAGTAAGTATAGATCCAGTCTGGGCTACGTAAGCGAGCTTCAAGTGTTAAATCTGGTGGCGCAGTACCAAACCATTTTGCCGCTTCTTTTGTCGGCATGGTATTTGTTATGTGATCACCTGGTTTTTCACCAGTAAACATGTAGTTTTCAACACCATCTGCGTCTTCAATGCCTAAATCTTTAAAGGTACGGTTATAACGTTGATACTGTAACTGATGACAACCTAAACAATAGTTGATGTAGGTTTTAAAGCCATTTTTTAATGACTCTTTATCGGTTAAATCATTATTTGCGTGATCTAAATTAGCACCACCTGATGAGGCCAATGCAGACATAGACACAATAGTAGCTAAACCGAAGGCTAACGCTTTAATTAAATTTTTCATTAGTGTGAAACCCTCTCTGGAACTGGCTTACATTTTTCATTCTTAGAATAGAACCAAAGTGCTACGAAGAAACCAAAGTAACCGAAGCTGGCAATGGTACCCATCATATTGTAAACCGGTGTTGCTGGTAAAGTACCTAAAGCACCTAATACAACAAAACAAATTGAGAACTGAATTAAGTTGAATAAATGTAACTTAGAACGATACTTAACAGATTTCACCACACCGCGATCAAACCATGGTACAAGAAATAACACAATAATGGCTGAGAACATGCCAATAGCGCCTAATAACTTGTCAGGAATAACACGTAAAATAGTGTAGAAAGGACCAAAGTACCATACTGGTGCAATATGTTCAGGTGTTTTCAAACCATTCGCTGGTTCAAAGTTTGGCGCTTCCATAAAGTAACCACCACCCTCAGGTGCGAAGAACATAACCCAACAGAATAGGATTAAGAAACCAGCAACACCCATAATATCTTTTACTGAATAGTAAGGGTGGAACGGGATAGCATCTACAATATCGTATTTATCTGTATATTGTTTATGGAAAGTAAACTTACTTTGTTCTTCAACAGGAATACTGCCTTTTTTCTTCTTAACTTCAATACCTTCAGGGTTATTTGAACCCACTTCATGTAAAGCTAAAATGTGCAAGAACACTAAAATAACCAACACTAATGGCATCGCAATAACGTGCAGAGCAAAGAAACGGTTTAACGTAGCGCCAGAGATAACATAATCACCACGAATCCACAGTGTTAAATCATCACCAATAACTGGAATTGCGCCAAATAAGGAAATAATTACCTGTGCTCCCCAGTAAGACATGTTACCCCAAGGTAATAAATAGCCCATAAATGCTTCAGCCATTAATACCAAAAAGATCAACATACCGAAGATCCACAATAACTCACGTGGTTTTTGATACGAACCATACATAAGGCCGCGCATCATGTGTAAATAAACGACAACAAAAAATGCTGAGGCACCCGTTGAATGCATATAACGCAGCAACCAACCGTAATCAACATCACGCATAATATATTCAACAGAGGCAAATGCACCATCACCTGATGGCTCATAGCTCATGGTTAACCATACGCCAGTTAAAATTTGGTTTACTAGTACTAACATGGCTAATGAGCCAAAAAAGTACCAAAAGTTAAAGTTTTTTGGTGCCGGATATTGTGCCAAATGCTTATTCCAAGCATCGGTTAAAGGCAACCGCTTGTCCATCCAAGCCATAAAATTAGCTAACATTATGCATCTCCCTTGCTTACATCAGAGCCAACACCAATTAATAATGTGTCTGCACTAGTGAATGAATGCTCAGGAACCATTAAATTCAATGGCGCAGGAACCCCTTGAAAAACACGACCTGCCATATCAAATTTACTACCATGACATGGGCAAAAGAAGCCTTGGCTTACACCTTCAACGAATTGATCAAAATCACCACCGTGATGAGTCGGTGCACAACCTAGATGTGTACAAACACCTAGAGCGACCAAAAATTCAGGTTTAATTGAGCGATAAGCATTGGTTGCATAGGCTGGTTGTTGTGCTTTCTCTGAACTAGGATCGCGCAATTGATCATCATGCTTAGCTAAATCGTTAACGGTTTTTTCCGTTCGACGAACGACATAAACAGGTTTACCGCGCCATTCTGCACGGATTAATTGACCAGGCTCTATCTTACTTACATTAACTTCAACTGGAGCACCCGCAGCTTTCGCGCGAGCACTAGGATTCCAGGAACCAATGAAAGGCACAGCAACACCGGCTACACCAACACCACCAACAACGACAGTAGCCGCAGTTAGGAAGCGACGGCGGCCGTTATTTACAGGCACATTGCTCATTCACACTCTCCAATTCATATTGATTACCAAACAATTATTTTTCACTACAATATTCACTAACAAAACGTACAAAAAGAACATTCCTAAACTAGCGTAGCTATTGTTTTTGTTTGATCAGATTTATACCAAAAGGCATATCGACAAAAAATTTTTACGATCATAAAGAAATAGCGGGTTTTTTACAAGGTAAAAAGGGGCTTAAGTACTGTAAAAATAGAAAAAAACTGAAATGGATAACAATGATAGCGGAATAATAGCAATCAAATTTTTGTAATAAATAGTAACTATAAATTTAAGACATAAAAAAACCGACATAAAGTCGGCTTTTTAAAATCGTAGAATGTACGAATACTCAAGTTGAATTCTAAATATTCTGGATTTAGACAAAGCCGTCAAGTTGTGAGCCCCTGAGCTTAGATATACTAAGTGACTGGGGCGAACAACACAGACAATGCCGTATAAATTCTGAATATGACGAATTTTAACGTTTTGAGAACTGTGGTTTCTTACGCGCTTTATGTAAACCAACTTTCTTACGTTCAACTTTACGAGCATCACGAGTTACGAAACCAGCCGCGCGTAAACCGCCACGTAAAGTTTCATCAAACTCCATTAATGCACGAGTAATACCGTGACGAATTGCGCCAGCTTGACCAGAAATACCACCGCCTACTACAGAGATGTTGAAGTCAAACTTTTCTAACATTTCAACTAATTCTAATGGTTGACGAACAACCATACGAGCAGTCTCACGACCGAAGTACTCAGAAATGTCACGTTTGTTAATTGTGATTGCACCGTTACCAGCTTTCATAAACACACGAGCAGTTGAGCTCTTGCGACGACCAGTACCGTAATATTGATTATCAGCCATTGCTTAAAGCTCCAAAAGTTGTGGTTGTTGTGCAGTATGCGCGTGCTCAGCACCTGCATACACTTTTAATTTGCGGAACATTTCGCGACCTAAAGGACCTTTAGGTAACATGCCCTTAACAGCAAATTCAAGTACACGTGTTGGCGCTTTTTCAATTAGCTTTTCAAAGCTAATTTGCTTAAGACCACCAGGGAATTCAGTATGCGAATAGTAAATTTTACCTTTCGCTTTATTACCAGTTACACGTACTTTCTCAGCATTGATAACAACGATATAATCGCCAGTATCTACATGAGGAGTATATTCTGCTTTATGCTTACCGCGTAAACGGCTTGCAATTTCAGTAGCGATACGACCTAAAGTTTTATCTTCGGCGTCCACTAAGAACCATTCGCGTTGTACGCTTGCTGGTTTAGCTACAAAAGTTTTCATTAAAAAACCCAATTTAAAATATGTTACTTAAATAGTAAGTCAAACATGATGTTTGTCCTACCGGTTAATAATAGACTACGCAATTACCCCTTCGAGTATCGAGCCTAACGCCCATCACTACTTATAAGCTACCTTAAAAGTAATAAAAAGACAGTTTGTAACGTAGGGAGCGCGATTATACAGAACATTACTGAGAAGATCACCCCCATTTACTAATATTTTAAATAATATTAGTAAAAAAGGCTTACGCCTGAATACTACACTCTTGCTCTTGTGAGATGACAAACAGCTTTTGAGCAGAAATAACCTTTGAACGATTCAAAATATGCAACTTTTAAGTAAGTGGGTTGGTTGTGTATAGAGTTACATAGATAGTTAAATACAACATGACAATAAATGGTTTGAAAACAAATTTTATCCACAAAAAAAGCGCCAATAGGCGCTTTTTTTTTCGTATGATGCCTTGATACTAGTTAGTAGCAAATAACATAAAAAGTAAAACTTACTTCTTACTAAGTGCACCAAAACGTTTGTTGAATTTATCAACACGACCACCAGTCTCAGCAGCTTTTTGCTTGCCAGTGTAAAATGGGTGACATGCAGAACATACGTCTAAATGAATGTCTTTTTTAGCTGTTGAGCGAGTTGTAATAACATTGCCACAAGAACAAGTTGCTGTAAACGCAACATAATTAGGATGAATGCCTTCTTTCATGGGAACCTCTATCTCTTTCGAGAAATTGGGCGTATCGCCACTCAGCCGTTTATAACTAATTGAATAGAAAACGCCAAGCACCATACGGTTGTAAAATTAATGGGGGCGAATAATAAATGATCACAACAACTACTGCAAGCAAAAGCAATACAAAATTGATTAAAAAAGACTTATTAATAAAAGAATGGATTTGCGATAAGATAGTCAGCACTAAAAACATTAATCACTCATATTTATCACGTGTCTGAAAAAATAACTTCCTCTCAAGCAACATCACCCCAGCTAATGCCTAAAAGTTATGTACAAGTTGCCGTTCCTGTACCTATGAGGCAACTATTTACCTATCTAATCCCTAATGATATGCAACAACCACCAATACATATTGGAGAACGAGTTGCCGTATCATTTGGTGCAAGACAAGTTATTGCGATTGTTGTATCCGTAAATAATGAATGTGATATTGATGCAAAAAAAATAAAGCCTATTGCGAAGCGCCTTAACGATGTATTTCATTTAAGTGATTCCTTAGTAAGCTTTCTGAAATTATGTGCCAATTATTACCATCATCCAATCGGCGATGTATTTCAGCAAGCGTTACCTAAATTATTGCGCCAAGTTAAAAAACTAGAGTTACAACCACCAATGGTTTGGCATAGTGAAAACATCACTGATGAAACGCGCGAAAAAATCACTAAAATAGCAACAAAGGCTCCGAAGCAGCACGCGCTTTATCAATTAATAGATAAACATCAGGGCATAAGTTGGGCTGAATTACGTACTTTAGGCTATAGCAAAGCACAACTTAATGCACTAACAGCTAAAACGTTAATAACCGAAGTTAAGCAGCAACCTTGTCAATTTATTTGGCAAGAGAGCGCATTAGCGCAAGAAAACAAACAAGTACTCTCAACCGAGCAAGCAATTATTGTTGCGGCCATTAATCAATCGATTGAACAGTTTGCTTGTCACTTAATTGATGGAATTACCGGCTCAGGAAAAACCGAAGTTTACTTACAGGCAATGGAAAATGTACTCGCTAATAATCAGCAAGTGTTGGTCATAGTGCCTGAAATAGGCCTAACGCCACAAACTTTGTTGCGTTTTGAGCAACGATTTAATGTTCCCATTTGTTTACATCACTCCAACTTAAATGATACTGAACGTTTAGATACTTGGCTTAATGCTCAACAAAATAGTGTCGCTATTGTCATTGGCACGCGTTCTGCTGTTTTTTCTCCACTACATAAATTAGGTATGATTATTGTTGATGAAGAACACGATAGTTCATTAAAACAACAAGACAGCTTTCGTTATCACGGACGAGACGTTGCTATTTTACGTGCCAGACAATTAAATATCCCTATAGTACTAGGTAGCGCCACCCCTAGTTTTGAATCGCTACAAAATGCCCTTTCTGGGAAATATCAATACCATCAATTACATAAACGTGCGGGGCAAAGTAATAAAGCAAAAATATCACTGATTGATGTAGCCAAACAACAAATGGAATTTGGTCTTTCGGGTAGTTTAAAACATGAAATTAAACAAACATTAGCACGCGGTGAACAAGTACTAGTGTTTTTAAATCGTCGTGGATATGCGCCAGCCATCAATTGCCAGGAATGTCATTGGCTTTGCGATTGTCAACGCTGCGACAAACCTTATACTTTTCATCAAAAACAGCAATTATTAATATGCCATCACTGTGGTAGCCAAAAACGCGTACCAAGACAATGTCCTAGCTGTGGTAGCGTTCGTATTGCACCTGTTGGGCAAGGAACCGAACAACTAGAGCAACGTATCAGCGAAATATTCCCTGATGTTAGCGTAGTACGGATTGATAGAGACAGTACCCGCAAAAAAGGTGAGTTAACGAAGTTATTACAAGAAATCACCGAGAAAAAACATCAACTATTGATTGGTACACAAATGCTTGCCAAAGGTCATCATTTTCCTGATGTAACGTTAGTCGCTGTACTTGATGGCGATGGCGCGCTATTTAGTTTTGATTTTCGTGCAAGCGAAAACATGGCTCAATTACTTATCCAAGTAGCAGGTCGTGCTGGTCGTGCGAGTAAGCCCGGCAAAGTACTTGTGCAAACCAGTTATCCTGAACATCCTTTATTACAAGACCTAGTGCATAACGGCTATCAACATTTTGCCAAACAAGCATTAATTGAACGTAAGCAAGCACGATTACCCCCGTTTAGTTTTCAAGCATTGATCCGCGCCGAAGCAAACTACCCTAGTTACCCTGAAAAATTTTTACGGACACTAACTGAACAAACATTAATAAACTGTGAATTTGCCGGGCCTGTACCTGCCGCGATGGAAAAAAAAGCGGGGAAATTCCGTTACCATTTGATTCTGCAATCAAAATCTAGAAAAGAATTACATATCGCTATTTTACAGTTATTGAATGTAATACCAAATAACGAATTTCATCATAAAGTACGGTGGAGTTTAGATATTGATCCTATTGATTTAAACTGGTGAACCGTTAGAATAGCAACACTTTTCCGCATTCTTCTGTTATTCATGTCAAATCAAGATTATATTGCTCGCACACCTGCAAAAAAGAAAAAAAACAACCCTTACAAAAAGAACACTCCCCCACCTACCCATAAATCAACAGTTAAAGCCAAACTTGTCGGCTTTATAGTAATCATATTAATTGCCGCCTTTGCCTACAGTTTATGGTTTTTAAAAACAAGTCCAAAAACTAAAGCGCCGATTCAAAATATAACGACAGCGCCTGCAACAAAAGAAGCGAATTTACCTAAGCCACCGAAAGAAAAATGGACCTACGTTGAAAACTTAAAAACCAAAGAAATTGAAGTAGGTCAATACGAAGTAACACAAAAAGGTCCTTATAGATTACAGTGCGGCTCATTCAAAACAACAGGACGCGCTGAAACATTAAAAGCGACTATTGCTTTTGTAGGCCTTGAAGCCTTTATAAAAAAATCTATTGGTAGTAACGGTACATGGTATAAAGTGATATTAGGTCCCTACTCTCGCAAACGATTAGCAGAACAAGATAAGCATAAATTACGAAACAATCGTGTCAATCGCTGCCAAGTTCTATTATGGAAATAATTTAACTCCCTCCTTGAAAAGTCAGCAATGATCCCAATTTCAATTACATTAAAAATATAATTTTTCGGATTGGAAGTAATATGACGACTATCGTTTCAGTTAGACGCAATGGCAAAGTAGCCATTGGTGGTGATGGACAAGTATCACTTGGTAATACCGTAATGAAAGGTAATGCTAAAAAAGTACGCCGTTTATACAATAACAAGGTGCTTGCTGGTTTTGCCGGTGGTACTGCCGATGCTTTTACTTTATTCGAACGCTTTGAAAGTAAGCTTGAACAACATCAAGGCCATTTAACCAAAGCCGCTGTTGAATTAGCCAAAGATTGGCGCAGTGATCGCGCCTTGAGAAAACTTGAAGCATTACTTGCTGTGGCCGATGAAACTGCCTCATTAATCATTACCGGTAATGGTGATGTTGTTCAACCTGAGAACGATTTAATTGCCATTGGTAGCGGTGGAAACTTTGCTCAATCTGCAGCAACCGCCTTATTAGAAAATACCGAGTTAAGTGCTAAAGAAATTGTGGAAAAATCACTAACTATTGCCGGTAATATCTGTGTATTTACCAACCAAGAACAAACCATAGACGAATTATAGTTCTCGCTATAGTTACGGATTTGGGATTACGAAAGTTATTGCCTTGGTGCTAAACCAAGACGAAATGAGGATTAAAACATGTCAGATATGACACCACGTGAAATTGTTCATGAATTAGACAGCCATATTATTGGTCAAAGTAATGCAAAACGCGCTGTTGCTATCGCTTTAAGAAACCGCTGGCGCCGTATGCAGTTAAATGAAGCCTTACGCAACGAAGTAACCCCAAAAAATATTTTGATGATCGGCCCAACGGGTGTTGGTAAAACTGAAATTGCTCGCCGTTTAGCTAAATTAGCGCGTGCGCCTTTTATCAAAGTTGAAGCAACAAAATTTACTGAAGTGGGTTATGTAGGTAAAGAAGTTGAGACCATTATTCGAGATCTTGCCGATATGGCAATTAAGATGGTTAAAGAAGATGAAATGAGTCGCGTGCAACATCTAGCCGAAGAAGCCGCAGAAGAGCGTATTTTAGATATTTTACTACCCCCTGCTCGTGATGGTTTTGGTAATGATGAACAAAGTGAAGAGACTAATACTCGTCAAATCTTTCGTAAAAAATTACGCGAAGGAAAGTTAGACGATAAAGAAGTCGAACTGGATTTAGCCGCACCACAAGTCGGTGTTGAAATTATGGCTCCTCCTGGTATGGAAGACATGACTTCACAATTACAAAGCATGTTCCAAAACATGTCGAGTGAAAAAACAAATAAACGTAAACTGAAAATTAAAGACGCATTGAAGGCGCTACAAGAAGAAGAAGCATCTAAAATAGTGAATAACGATGACATTAAACAAAAAGCCATTTACGCAGTAGAGCAAAATGGTATTGTGTTTATTGATGAAATTGACAAAATTTGTCGACGCGCTGACAGTAATAGCGGTGGCGATGTTTCACGTGAAGGTGTACAACGTGATTTACTCCCGTTAGTAGAGGGTTCAACGGTTAGCACTAAGCATGGCATGATCAAAACCGATCATATTTTGTTCATCGCTTCAGGTGCATTCCAAATGGCTAAGCCATCAGATTTAATTCCTGAGTTACAAGGTCGCTTACCTATTCGTGTTGAATTAAAAGCGCTAACGTCGGATGATTTTGTTAGAATTTTAACCGAACCTTTTGCTTCACTCACTGAACAATATATTGCACTATTAGCGACTGAAGGCGTGAAAATTGCTTTTAGCGACGATGGCGTTCAAGCAATCGCTAATGCGGCTTGGCAAGTCAACGAAAGCACTGAAAACATTGGCGCACGTAGATTACACACCATGATGGAACGATTGACTGAAGAGTTATCTTTTCATGCCGATCAACGCTCAGGTGAAACGATACTTATCGACAAAACTTATGTCGATGACATCTTGAGTGAAGTGGTTAAAGACGAAGATTTGAGTCGCTTTATACTGTGATCTATTTGAGTTAAAAATAAACACTATGAATATTACAGGTTTTACTATTAATAATGCGGAACATAACCTTACTCTCAAGTTTGTTAATAGTAAGGTTGCTCAATTAAGCTTTGAGTATTTACGCGTATTTTCACCAACAACAGGTAATAAACAACCAGCACTGGTTAGCCATAAAAAATCAATAATGTTAACGACATTAGAAAATGTTGGCAAACACGGTTATCGACTTACTTTTGATGATCAACACAGTGCTATTTATTCTTCAGATTATCTCGAACAACTCATAAAAGAACATGATCAACGCTGGCAGCATTACTTAAGTGAACTTAAAGCTTCAGGTCACTCACGTGAAGCGATGATCAATATTACACAATTATAAATTGCGCTACAATCCCCCCGCTTAATATCAATTTTATTTCATTTGCTATTAGGCAGCAGCGCGACTGATTTCGTTATATAACACTGGCGCTTGTGGTGCTATGGCTAAATTAAGAGAAGTGTATTTTGAAGTGGAATGGGCATATACCCATTTCACTTCAAAGTGTTAAGCTTTACTTGGAAAATTAATGATAAAAAGATCATTTTACGCGATAGCGCTCATTAGTACATTACTCGTGTTAGCACTTACCCTGATCGCAATTAATCAGCTTTATAGCAGAAAACTAGTTACTTTAGATAGTAAGCTTAAAGAGATTTCTGGTATTGAGGTCGACAAGGCCGGTAAATTTTGGGGCATTAATGATGGGGGTAATTTAGCACAAATACATCGAATACAAAGCGATGGAAAAGTGAACAAAACAATCACTATTACCAATGCAAAAAATTTAGACTGGGAGGATATGACCCAAGATGATTTTGGCCACTTTTTCATTGGTGATTTTGGTAACAATGAGAATAAACGTAAGTGGTTAACCATTTATAAAATTGAAAATCCTATAGATATTAAGGGCACAGAAACTCAAGCTGAAATAATTAAATTCACCTTTCCTGAACAGCTAAACTTCCCACCCAAAGCCTCAGAAAAAAACTTTGATTTAGAAGCCTTTGTTTTTTATAAAAAACACTTATACCTTTTTTCAAAAAATCGTACTGAGCCTTTTGATGGTTATACCAATTTATATAAAATTGGCGATCATGCCGATAATTATCAAGCCAATTTTGTTAGCAATTTTAATACCTGTACCACTCATGAAAAACTCTGTTGGATAACTTCTGCCGCGTTAAGCCCAGATAAAACTAAATTAGTGCTATTAGACTCAGAACGATTATGGTTATTTGAAAATTGGCAAGGCGATAATTTTTTCTCAGGTGATACCTATAAAATTGATTTAGGTATAGTCACCCAAAAAGAAGCCGTAACTTTTTTTGACGATAATACCATCATTTTTACCGATGAAGAGTTTAATGGCATAGGACGAAACTCCTATATGATTAAACTCGACCAAGTAACTAAAGAGCGGATTGAAATTAGCGAAAATAGCTAGGGTTTGTTGATCTTTCGAAGTTAAATTTCTAAACATTAGATAGAAGTCTTTTTTTGTGAAAAGTACTATTCCTGTTAAATAGAATTTTATCATAAAATACAGGTAGCTATTTAAATTTAATATTAACAAGTTATACTGAGGTTAGTTTTATTATCTAATAAAAGAGCTTTGTCATGGAATATAATACCTCGCAACTGTGTGATACCTATGCAGACTTAATTGATGTCATTGATCCTATTTTCAGTAATTATGGCGGTCGACATTCTTTTGGTGGCAAAGTTGTCACTATAAAATGCTTTGAGGGTACAGGATTAATAGAGCAAGTAGTCGCCACCGATGGTATTGGTAAAGTATTAGTTATTGATGGTGGTGGTTCTACAAGACGCGCATTAATAGACATCAACATTGCCGAAACGGCAGCTAACAATGGCTGGGAAGGTATTATTTGTTACGGTAGTGTTCGTGATGTAGACACCATAGAAGAGATAGAACTAGGTATTCAAGGTTTGGTGTCAATTCCCGTTGGCGCTAACGACAATGAATTTGGCGAAAGTGATGTAGCAATAAACTTCGGTGGAGTGACGATATTACCTGACGATCATATTTATGCAGACAATACCGGCATTATACTATCTGCTGATCCATTAGATATAGAATAGGATATTAAAGACTTTAGCCCGCGAATTTGTACTGATTAGGGATATAAAAAAAATTGTAACTATTCACCTATCGTCACTCCAGAGGTCTTTAAATCTGGAGTCTAGAATTTTAAACACTGAGATTCCAGCTTCAGCTTTGTAGTTCCAGACCAAAGCTAAGTACCGACGTCCTGTAGGCAAAGACACAACTGGAATGACGAGAATACTAGGTATGGTGAATAGATACAAAAAATTAAGTTTTTATTTTTATACCTTCTCCCTAATCAGTGAAAATCTGTGTAAATTCGCGGACAACAGTTTCTTTAGTTACTTTTCATTTTATGATCAAACGACTATATTGATTCAGCATCATCAGTAATCGCTTCAAGTTCCGACAAAAAAGTTAAGCTAGGGGCAAAGAAAGCCGCCCCAGTTTCAGCTTGGGTATATTTAAGCAGGTGATCAACATTGCCATGTTCATCACCATGAATCATACTTTTTAACATCACGGCAAACGGTTTAGGTGAATGGCAATAAGACACAAAAAATAAACCTTGGCACTTCATATCACCATAAGGCATACTTTGCCTTAATATTTCAATAGAATTACCCTGCTCATCTTTTAAACTTGTACGCTTGGTATGCGCAGTTAAGGGTTTATCTTCATTTTTATACTCGATATTATCTAATTTGGTACGACCATAAGTATCTTCTTGCTCTTTATTTTTCAATGAATTCCAAAGCGTTAAATTATGTTGATAGCGTTGTGTATGTAGATAACTACCCCCTGAAAAAATGGTATCATCGCAATCTTTCACTAAAGCAACATCTCTGCGGTGCATTCCTTTTGGGTTTTCAGTACCATCAACAAAACCAGTTAAATCTCGACCATCTAAAAAACGAAATGCTTGTATTTGCTCAATCAATTCGACACTGTCGGCAAGTAGCTGACAAACTTTAGAACAAACAATATGGTTAACATCCCCACGATCACTACGAATTTCAATATAAATATCAACATTACTACTCGGTGCTACTCGATCATCACTATTCATTGACGGAAAAGGTTCTAATAATGCCGGGCGCGCCTGCGGATAAAATTCATCCCAATAATTAGCACCAATAGCAACCACTCCCGTTAAATTAGCTTCTGAATACTGATCAGCATAATCTTCAAACAGTGCCGGCAAACGAGACAATGCCGTTCGAATAAATGCATTTTTATCATCTAAGGCATTAAAAAGTAGGTAACTGCCGTGTAAATTAGGCTCAGCGCAAATACCAAATTGTTCTCTAGCCATTTGAAATTCCTATCATTACATTAAGTGGATTTAAATATATATTTCTTTATTGTACACAAAAAAGTATTCTGGTTACATCACTTGCCATAAATCATATTTATCTTGGCACATTAACTCGTCTAACGTTTCCTGCTGATCTTTAAAGTGATTTACAAAAGTTAATTTATGACAAGAAAGTCCATTTTTTTTAAACTTGGGGGTTTTACTTATTTTACCCCTGTTACCGCTATCATTATTATGCCAAAAAACCTGTTTTTTGTTGTTATTTGCTAACAATAACAACACTTGCTCTTGCATTATAGTTACATCTTTTGCAGTTAAATTTTTTGCCGATAGAGATTGGGCATCGACAATCCCCGTTAAACCAGAAACAACATCAAGTGGCAGAGAAATTACGCCTTGTATAAAGCCTGAAACTAAACCACTACTTGCTTCTTGCCCTATCGTTTTAGCTTCAATTATCATTACTTCTGCTCGCGTTAAATATTGAGGGATATCTTGCCGTGAGTGCTTAATCTCGGTTAAATACTGCGTTGAGTGTGCACGCCACAGAGACACTTCTGCCGTGGTAGCGTTAGTTGTCTTTATCACTGCGTCAACACGCTGTAAAACACTAGGTAAAGAATGTTGCAATAGTTGAATTTGTCTTTCTATTTCTTCTAAATGTATCCACAACTGCGGTAGCTGTTTCGAATATTGTTCACTTTGCGCTAAACCTTGCTCCACTATAGGTAGAGTCGTATCAACTTGCCTTAAAATAGCGGGGACTTGTTTATCGACTAAAGTCCTAACTTTGCCAATTTCAATCCTCACTAACTCGACTTCATTTACTATAGCTGAAATATGAGGAGTGGTTCTATCAACGGCATGAATGAACTCTGGGATTTCTTTCGTAAAACTAAGCAACGCATAAGCTAAATAACCTATGGCAACGCTAAGCAATACTTGTGAATAAGAGAACTGTGTTTTCATAAGTCACTATTAATTTGTCAGTTTGTTGAGCTAAGTTAATTTCATCAAGTAAACAACGGGCTAGCTCCTCAAGTAGGTCAATAAACCCCAAGCTACTTTCAACTTGCAATGATGATAAGTATATAACCGTCGTCCGGTTATCGCCAATGAAATAACTTCTGTGAATAGGATAATGAATAAGATGCTGTAATTTTTTTTATGATCACTTTGCTTACAGTAATCTTTCCTCATAAAAAAGAAATACGCAGTAGTTTTATAGTGAAGAAAATATTAAAGCTTTGCTCCGAAACGCTATAATTACTCTGGAATAAGCCTTTTTATCCCCACCCCATCGATACCGACATAAATATAACCGTCTTTCCCTTGCAGTAAACTTCGTGTACGACCAATATCTTCAAAAACTTTTTCTTGGCTCAGAACCTGCTCGCCTTCAATGGTTAATAACACTAAATGGTCAAACTTCATTGAGCCTACTAAAAACTTTCCTTGCAATAATGGGTATTTATCGCTTGAAACATAAATCATGCCTGATGGTGCTATTGAAGGTGTCCAATAAAGAACTGGTTGTGCCATTTTGCTATCTTCAGTTTTATCGGTAAATTTTGTGCCATTGTAATTAATGCCGTAACTGATTTCTGGCCAGCCATAATTGATAGCTTTTTTAATAATATTTACTTCGTCACCACCGCGAGGCCCATGTTCATGTGACCAAATATTTTTGGTACGGGGATCAATACTTATTCCTTGTGGGTTACGATGACCATAAGAAAATATAGCAGATTTAAAACCATCCTGATCTGAAAATGGATTATCTGAAGGAACTTTTCCATCATCATGTAATCGGTATATTTTCCCGCCATCTTTACTAAGATCCTGAGGGTTTACATTACGTTGGCCTCTATCACCTATGGAGAAGAAGATAAAACCTTTATCGTCAAATACAATGCGACCACCATAGTGTTGCCCCTTCTTTGAATTAGGTTGAGCCTTATATAATAATTTTTGATCAGTTAATGATAAGTTTGAAATATTTAGAGTGGCTCGCATTAATGCCGTATTGCTGCCTGAGCTTTTGCCGTCTTTACTGGCATAAGTAAAATAGATCCATTGATTCTTCAAAAAGTCTGGATGAAGTTTTAGGTCAAGTAACCCCCCTTGACCATTACTATGAATCAGGGGTAGCCCGGTGATGCGTTTAGACAACAAGCGACCATTTTTGATCACCCGTAATTCTCCCTTTCGTTCGCTGATCAGGATTTCGTCGCTAGGCAGCTGTACCATAGCCCAAGGAATTGATATTCCGTCAGCAACCAATGATATTGAAATGTTCTTATCAAGGCCATTGGTTTGCATAATGAGGCTATCGTATGCGTTACAGCAAGTGCTGATCACAAGCGCTAAGAGTATTGTTATATATACTTTCATTGCTTTATCTTTTGGCTAGTAATAATTCAGTGTCATAAATAAAGTGGTTGTAGTCAATGTTAAGTCCCCATAAAATTGTATCAATTATTAGTTACATGGAAAAATAAATAATGCGAGTAGCCGTTTCTCAGTTTGCCTCCTCCATAAATACTCAAGAAAACTTAGCAACCTGTATTCGTATGATAAATGAGGCGGCAGTGTGTGAGCCATCACTAATCGTTCTTCCTGAGTTTTGTAATACCCTGTTTTGTCATGCTCAACCTGGGTACGTCGATCATAATCAGGCCTGGAATGAAGCCTTACCCGCTAATGGTACTTTTTTACAACGTATAGCACAGCAAGCGAAACAACATGACTGTTACATTGTGCTCAATGTTACTTTACGACGAGACCTTTTACGCGATCATCAAGATGGCACGATCCAATCAAATATTAGTGTCACTTCATGTTTATTTTCCCCAAGTGGAGATCTCATTCACCAAGCAGATAAACAAACATTGACGGGGTATGAAAATAATTTTTTTACTAGTGCTAAACAAGTGTCTGAGGTGATAACAACACCTTTTGGAAAATTAGGACTGTTGACTGGTAGCGATAGTATGACCTTTGAAGCATCACGCGGATTAGCTTTACATGGCGCGCAATTGTTGTGTCATTCAATAAATTCATTCGTCTTAGATCAAAGTAATTTACATGGACCTGCTCGAGCGTGCGAAAATAAAGTGTTTTTAGCATCGGCAAATAAGGTTGGTTCACTAGTACCTCCAGTAAAAATACAAGAAGCACTAGAGGAACAACCACAAGAAAAAAGTGTCATTTATTCAGCGGAAGATTTGATCCCGAATGAAGTTCTTGTAGGCTCAGGTCAAAGCCAAATAGTTTCTCCAAATGGTAAGGTGCTAGCAAAGATAACGATCAATGAAGAAGGTTTTATTTTCGCTGATATTGACTTGGCAGAATGCAGCATCAACAATAAAAAACTCCGCCCAGATGGTACTGACCTGATCAAGCAGCGGCGACCTGAACTTTATCAAGGGCTAGCAGCATCGATAAATCAGCCATTGCACTTGAAAAAAGTACCTCAGCATGAAGATGCACATATTCAGAAAAATAAAGTCCCTGTAACTGCCAATGTCGCCATATTTGCAACATACAAGTCTAACGAGCAAGCCATTGAAGATGTTTGTCATTACATTGAAAATAACCTCAGTGATATTATTCAATTACCTGAGTTATTCTTTATCGCAGATAAAACAATCCTGAATAACGCGGAACAAATAGCTGCAGCAGCATGCCTGAGCCAGCAGCTAATTAATCAAGTTAGCCCAGTGTTGAGACCTTTTCAGTACGTGTGCACGAGTTTAGTGATTGAAGGAAAGCATCAGGCAGTGCTAATAAGTGAACATGGTGTATTCGCAGTACAACAGCAATTACATTTTTGTCAACGATATCAGTGGACCGCACTAGGTAATGAGGTAAACATTATAGAATTGCCCTTAGAGCAAGGGAATATTAACGTTGCTATGCTAACAGCCGATGATGCTAACATACCTGAAATAGTCAACGTTGCGGCCTTAAATGACATCCACGTATTACTGGTACCCTTTGAGATTCAAGAGCCATGCGAGGTTGAATATAGTTTATTATCTCGCGCTACTGAAAATAGAATTTGTATTGTTGCCGCAAGTCGTGAGAAAAGCTTTGTCAATGATTTACCTATTGATAAAGATATGAAGACAAAGAATAAAAACAAAATAAAGTCTCAGAAATCTACAGGATTAATTATTAATTTAACCACCGATTGCACCTTATTATCTCAGTTGAAATCAAATAAGTTTACTGGCTATATCAATCCACCTCTGGTCAAGCACCAACATGGTAAAATAACCAAAGCCGTGATTCATCCTATCGCAGCTTGCAAGAAATAGGGTTAAAAATATTTAGACCATGCAAAAGTGAGTGAGTTAGAATCAACTCCAATTGATGAATTTGATTTCTGGTAAATATATACAAACTTTATTGATTGCGATCGACTAATAGGCATACCAAATGAAAGTGCCGATAATAACGTATGCTTTTTGTCATTCTTACTCACACTTTCAATTTTTGATCCCCCACCAATGCCATAACCAATGCCAATCACTTGCATATCAAGAGGTACAGGAGTCCATCGACATGGTTCTAAATCTTGTGTCGAAACGTTCAAGCAACAAGGTAAACTTTGTAAAAGGAAGAAAATAATTACAAATCTAACAAATAGTGAAGCTATGCTTAACTGTTTTCTTAAACATTTTCCGTTCGTTTAAATTAAAAAATTAAACAACTACGACCTATGTTGTGGCATCACTGGCATCATAATAAAAGCAGTCTGACTGCCTTTTTCATAAAAAATGATATGATTTTATTTCACTAATAGCCGCTATGTAGGAAGAATTTAAAACGAGAACTTAGGTGTGAATAATTTGAGAGAGGTTTACAATACCATTGTTTTTATCTAACTATCTTATAAAGCTTTATAATCACAAATAAAGTATAAATTTCGGCAGTAACCTCAAAATTAATAAGAGCTTAATATGTACCCTCTAAAGTATACAGAACCCGTTTTTCGCCCTCCTAGTGAATGGAAAAGTCTAATATTGCAAGTAACCAATGGTTGCTCATGGAATCGCTGTTCTTTTTGCGAAATGTATTCAGATAAAAATAAAAAATTTAAACCTAAAAAAGTAGATTTGATTGAGAAAGAAATTATTTCAATAGCGCAATCAGGCTTGCCCGTTGGTCGAGTTTTCCTCGCTGATGGTGATGCTATGATGTTGCCATTTAAGCGATTAAAAGAAATATTACTGTTAATCAAACAGTACTTACCTCAAGTCACCCGGGTTTCTAGCTATTGTTTACCGAGAAATTTAACAAATAAAACTGTTGAACAACTATCTGAACTGCAAGACTTAGGGTTAAAGCTCATGTATGTTGGCTGTGAAAGTGGAGATGATGAAGTACTTGAATTAATTGACAAAGGTGAAACATACAATAGTTCATTAATTGCCCTAAATAAAATAAAACAGTCAGGAATGAAAAGTTCAGTAATGATATTAAATGGCTTAGGTGGGCCTGAATTATCAAAACAGCACGCAATTAATTCTGCACGGTTAATGAATGAAGCCCAACCTGACTACTTATCAACATTAGTCGTTAGTTTTCCTCAAGGTGAAGAGCGCTTTGCTAAACCCTTCACAGATCGTCAATATCAACCATTTCGTCTTTTAACTCAATTAGAATTATTTAATGAAATGAAGTTATTATTATCAAAACTTGAATTAGAAAAAACAGTTTTTAGATCTGATCACGCTTCAAATTATTTAGTATTGAAGGGAGTTTTAGGTAAAGATAAAGAAAAGCTAGTGAATACGGTTCAAATGGCATTAGACCAATCAGGAAGCATTCCTATTAGGCAAGAGTGGGAAAGAGGATTATAGATGAATAATTGCTGTAACGACGCATAATAATTAAGACAAACTAACCTAATCACCTGACAATTATCTAATTTCAGAAATATTGTCAGGTTCTCATTGAGCGACTATAGAAAGTAAAATTTATGAACGGGCAATACTTTGTAATACTTCAATTGCAACTAGGTTGGTTACTGACATTTTAAGTTGTTTCATCGTTTCAGTCGTTACGAGCAAACCGTCTTCATTAAGCGCGATATAATTTTGTTCTCGCAGAGTGTTAATTAAGGTAGCTTGCGCTTTTTTGTCAATAAACTCAGGTGCGGTTATATTATTTAATACTGCTAATCGCTTGGCTATAGCAACAACTTTTTGCTCTAAATCTCTTCTAGTAAGAGGCTCTAATCGCGTTATTAATGAAGTTATAATAGCAAGCCTTTGTAAGCTTTCATCCATACATTCAGCCATATGGTGGGTGTAGCTTAGTTGCTCAGTATCATCCGTTAATGACCAGAACTCCGCTTTACTGTGTTTAGCAATACCTGCTTTTTCTAAAAAGACTAAAACCTGTTCAACTTGATTAGCCATTTGCTCCGGTGTTTGCCACAAAAACAAGTCATCTTTTAAAGTAGCTAGTATGTTTACAGTTTGTTCTGTTAGCTGTTTTTGAGCTATTTTAGTATTGTTAGTTAATAACTTACACACTAACGAGATTAAACCGTAGGTGTGTAAAATATTATTTCGATAGTAGCGCATCTCTAGGCTAGCAGAGTCATTTAGTGAAATGATAGTACCAAAGCTATCTGTGGATATTGTTACTTTATTAAGTGAAATAACATGGGTTAATAATTCACTACCAGTTTCTTGCGGTATCGTTAATTGGTCACTAAAAGGTGCATGTCGTTGAATATTTAGTGCAAAATCTAGTTGTTTTTCTAAATCAGCTTTAGCAAGGGCTTTGTTTTCGCAGGCATGTAAAATAAGCGCAACTAATGCTACGCCGTTTAAAGCCGCACATTGATTGATACCTGTCATTAATTGATTTGCCATACCGTTAACCGTTGGCGTTAGCCAGTTAGGCTTTTGTGGGTTGATAGGATCAATCGCCGCTTTCCAATCGGGCACTTGTTTATTTAAATATTCATTAATATTGATAGGTTCACCAAAATTAACATAACCATTGCCATAATTACGTAAGTTTTTAATGGCTTTAAGTACACCAAACATAGATTCTTTTTTCTTTTCACTACCACTAAGCTCTTTGTGATAAGTGCCAACTTCCATAACATGTTCGTAACCTAAATACACAGGTACTAGGGTTAATGGGCGGTCAATACCACGAAGTAAACTTTGAATAGTCATGGATATCATGCCAGTTTTAGGATTTAATAATCGACCTGTACGGCTACGGCCACCTTCGGTGTAATATTTTACTGAATAGCCTCGTTCAAACAACAAACCTAAATATTCACGGAAAATGGTTGAATATAAACGATTACCAGCAAAACTACGGCGAATGAAAAAAGCCCCGCCTTTCCTAAATATTGGCCCCGCAGGCCAAAAGTTTAAGTTAATGCCAGCGGCAATACGCGGCATAACTAAACCTTCTTGCAAAATGACGTAGGAAAGCAATAAATAATCCATATGGCTTCGATGGCACGGTACATAAATAATTTCGTGTCCGTCTTGAGCTAGTTCTCGTAATACTTGAGAGTTATTCACTTTGATGTCGCTATACAAACGGCCCCACAGCCAGCGTAAAATACGTTCACCCAAGCGCACTAATGAAACGCTGTAATCACCAGCTATTTCTTCCATCATGGTTTGTGCTTGTTTTTTTACTTGCTCAGTACTGAGGTTTTTACTTTTAGCTTCGTCTTTGATAATGCGCATCACTGCAGGATTAGCAAATAAAGCGGTGAACATTTGCTGGCGATGAATAAGACGCGGCCCTTTTGCTGCAATGTTTTGTCGGTGAAAATGAAAACGAGCAACACGGAGTAATTTATGTGCCGTGGCTTCATCGTTACCGTGATTGTCAGACATATCTCTTAACGAGAGTGCTTCGCTGTATCGTACTAAGTTATCGCGACCGAGAAAAAGTACAATGAAAATTTTCCGAAGCCAAGTAGGAGAAGCTTGCTCCGCTAGTAGTGAAGAAACATTGGCATTGTTTTTTTCTTGGGTTGGTACTCTACCCCAAATAAGGTTCACGGGTATTAATTGCGCATCAAGCTCTTTATTAATATCGTGTTGATTAAGAATATCTAGACCTTGATGTAATGCGGTAGTTTGTTTTGTTTTAAACAATGAAAGCACTGATTTAGGTTTTTCTAAACATAAAGTGCGGTCAAAAAGTTTGCCATTTATTTTAATTTTGCTTAACGGGTCAGGCAATTTTTGTTTTTTACAGGCTGCTTGAAGTGTTAATAAGTCACTGGCTGATTGGTGACTTACTACGTAAAAAATAGGGCGCGTTTGAGTTTCTACAGATGCTTGGGCATCTTGCACTATTTTACTACGAACCAATAAACGTAAAGGGAGTTTTAATAATAAATAAAAGAAAGAACGCAATATAGACATCATCATCGCTAAAGTTAATTGTTGGTCAGATAAAAGAAGGAGTTTAACATTTATTTATAGCCAAACCACTTCAAGATACGAGTTTCAGGACGCCTAAGTAAACCATGGTGAACTATGAACAAGGCGCACTTTTCACTAGGCACAAATACATTGATTGCGTCCAGAATTTTTAGCTTGATACAGTGCCTTATCTGCTTGTTCAAATAAGGTAGTCCACTCTGAAATGTTATCGTTTTGAGCAATACCGATAGAAACCGAAATTGGTGGTAAATAAGTATTGGTGTCTTTTTGTTTTAACTTCATTATAGATATAGATATACGGATTTTTTCAGCGATGATTTTTGCCTCAGCAATAGCCGTGTTAGCCATTACGACCACAAACTCTTCACCGCCAAAGCGTACGGCAAGATCTTGCTCACCAATATTGTTTTGAATTGTTTTGGCTATACGCTGAATAACTTTGTCACCAATAAAATGGCCAAAGGTGTCATTAACCTTCTTAAAATGATCAATATCAATGGCTAATGAGGTATGAGTATCAGCGAGATCTAAATTTTGTAATTTTTCATCACAACCACGACGATTTAGCAAACCTGTTAATGAATCAACTAAGGCTTCTTGTCTTGAAGAAGAAAGTTTGTCTTTTAGTTGATTAATCTCTTGTTGTGTCGCAGTTAACTTTTGAGACAGTTCTTCATGTTGGGCTTTGGTGTTGTTTATCGTGTTAAAAAGATAACTAACAATATTGTCCATAGAGCTATTATTTTTTGACTTAGTTAAAATTTTATCTAACTTTTGTAAATTATTTACCGCTTTATCTTCGTTACTCACTTGTTTACTGATTTGTTCTAGCGTTTTACTTAACGTTTCTTCAAAAGGAGCTAATACAGTATTTTCTACTTGTTGAGTAAGGGATACATAGCGTTTGAATAAATCAGCCATAAAATCTGCGGTAATTAATTGTCCCTGTTGCAGCTTTTTATCTATAGCGGCCGATAACATTTCATTTTCATTGCTAATATAAAGATATATTACTGAATAATTTACGGGTGTTGGGGCAATTAAATGACTAGAGAGAAAGTCATGGGTATGCTCACTGAATTTAGAAGTTACTTGATAGTCATCTTCAAAAGACATATTTTATTCCTATACTCTTGATTTATTATTATAATGTCAGCTAACTACTTTAACTTCATCATTTGTGAGTGACAAGAGTAAAAGCAATAATAATGTTACTTTATTAGACAAAAGTCTGGTGAAGCCTAGATAAATAACGTAAATCAGGCTAAGGAAGTTGTTTTGTTACAAAAAATCGCCATTTTTGTTGATGTACAAAATATTTATTACACCACGCGAGATGCCTATCATCGTCAATTTAATTATCGTTTATTGTGGCAAGAGTTGCTTGCTAAGGGCGATATAGTGCAGGCGACTGCTTATGCCATTGCGCGCAGTGATAATCAACAACATAAATTTCAAAAAGCGCTAAAACATATTGGTTTTGAGGTGAAACTAAAACCTTTTATCCAGCGCAGTGATGGTTCAGCCAAAGGTGACTGGGATGTTGGCATTACCATTGATATTATGACTGCGGCTGCGACGCAAGATATTGACACCATAGTACTGCTTTCTGGCGATGGCGATTTTGATATGCTGCTCCGTCATATTAAATCCGAATATAATGTGAATACGATTGTTTATGGTGTACCAAAATTAACAGCAAATTCACTGATTAATGCCACAGATGAGTATTATAAAATTGAGCAAAACTTATTGCTGTAACTATTACCTTTGTTGGAATTAAGGTATTAAATCAATTTTATTTTTTATAAGATAAGCTAAACGATGTAACGACATAATAATAAACAGTAAATAATTCGAATAAGTACTTACATTTATTCACTTAAATAGTGAAGATAAAATGTTTAAAGGAGCTAACTTTGAAGAAAACTGATACCGGTAATTACCAACACTTTCTCAAGGTGGTTGACTGCCAACAAGCTTGTCCTGCTCATACCCCCGTCCCTGAATATATCCGTTTAATTGCAGAAAAACGCTATACCGATGCTTATCTCCTTAATTGGGAGTCAAATGTATTTCCCGGAATTTTAGGGCGAGTATGTGACCGACCTTGTGAGCCAGCTTGTCGTCGAGGTAGAGTTGAAGAAACGCCCGTGGCTATTTGTCGGTTAAAGCGTGTTGCCGCCGACAATAAAGAAGATATCTCCGCATTTTTACCTAAAGCTCCTCGTAAAAAAAATGGCAAGCGTATTGCGCTTATTGGTGCTGGACCTGCCTCAATGACTGTCGCTAGAGATTTGTTACCCTTAGGTTATGATGTGGTCATGTTTGAGCGTGATGCTAAAGCAGGTGGCATGATGCGTAGCCAAATACCCGCCTTTCGTTTACCCGAAGCAGTCCTTGATGAAGAGTTAAATTATATAATAAATATGGGACTTGAATGTCATTTTGGGGAAGAAATTTCCTCGCTAGACAAATTATTACAAGCCAACTTTGATGCTATATTTGTTGGCACAGGTGCACCCAATGGTCGATGGTTGAAAATCCCTGGCCATGATCAGCTTGATGAAAAATCTGAGTACGCCCAAATTGACACGGGCATAAATTGGTTAGCAAAGGTTTCTTTTGAACATCTACAGTATGATGAAAATACTCCCGCGCCTAAAAAAGTAGTTGTGCTTGGTGGAGGTAATACCGCAATGGATTGCTGTCGTACTGCGAAAAGATTGGGCGCAGAAGAAGTAACCGTATTAGTGCGTTCAAGTTTTGAGACGATGAAAGCTTCTCCTTGGGAAAAAGAAGATGCCGCAGCCGAAGGCATTACCATTTTGCCTAATTACAATCCGTTAGAATATAAACTTGAACAGGGAAGATTAGTTGCGGTGCTGTTTGAACAAGTTGAATCTGTCTATGACAAAGTGGGTAATCGCACCTTGCAAGCAACAGGTGAAACCTTACTGGTTGAATGTGATCAAGTGTTAGTTGCGGTAGGTCAAGATACAGCCTTTGAATGGATTGAGCGCGATATTGGTATTTCCTTTAATCAATGGGGTAGGCCGAAAGTTAATAGTCACTCTCTGCAATCGACATTACCTACGGTATTTTTTGGTGGTGATGCGGCTTTTGGTCCTAAAAACATCATATCGGCAGTGGCTAATGGTCATCAAGTGGCTATTTCAATTGATTTGTTTTGTCAAAATGCCGATCCCATTGAGGACAGATCTGATACCAGTTTTAATCTCATCAGTCAAAAAATGGGCATTCATGAATGGAGTTACCAAAGTGGTATTGATCACCAAGAACGCAATCTAGTTCCGCATATAGCGTGGGATGAAGCAGTTAAAACATTAACCACTGAAGTTGAGTTGGGTTTTGATGAACAGCTTGCTTTAGCCGAAGCTAGTCGTTGTTTGAATTGCGATGTACATACGGTATTTACCGAAAGCACCTGCATTGAATGTTCTGCTTGTGAAGATGTTTGCCCAATGGATTGTATTAATTTTGTTGAAGAAGAAAGTGAAGATGCGCAAATGGTAAAACAGTTTAGGGTATCAGAATTAAATACCGAACAAAGTCTATTGGTGTCGGCACCATTAAAAACGGGCCATATTATGGTGAAAGACGAAGATGTTTGTTTACATTGTGGTTTGTGTGCAGAGCGCTGCCCAACAGGTGCTTGGGATATGAAAAAGCTATTAATCAATAATATAAATGCCACGATAAAGTAGCGTTAACATTAAGTAAGGTAGAACGTATGACTGATAACCTAGCTATTAGCGATGATAAAACATCATCACAGCAGATAATAAATGAGTTTGTAGTGCGCTTTGCTAATACCAACGGAACCGGCTCTGCCAGTGCTAACAATATGTTTGCAAAGGCTATTTCACGAATGGGTATTCCGGTAAGTGCCAAGAATATTTTTCCGTCAAATATTCAAGGTATGCCAACGTGGTACGAAGTTAGAATTTCACAAAAAAATTATTTGGGACGACGTGGCGGTAAAGCTGAAATGATCGTTGCCATGAATGCTCAAAGTCTCAATGATGATATTAATACAGTAAAAACGGGCGGCTACATACTTTATGATTCAAGCCGAGCTTTATCAGATAATCAAATCCGTTCGGATATTAATTATTTAGGCATGCCAATATCAAATATTTGCCTTAAAGAGTATCGTGATCCAAGGCAAAGGCAATTATTCAAAAATGTTATTTATGTGGGTGCACTAGCGGCATTATTATGTATGGATTTTGCTTTACTAAAGGCATTGGTTCGCGACCAGTTCAAAGGTAAAGAAAAGCTTATAACGCCTAATATATATGCCTTAGAACTCGGTTATCAATATGCGAATGAACACTTTATATGCCCATTAGCAATTAAAGTTGAAAGTCGTGACTTAATTGATAATCGGATATTGGTTGATGGTAACACTGCGGTTGGTCTTGGTGCTGTGTATGGTGGTGCTACGGTGGTTGGTTGGTATCCAATTACGCCTTCTACCTCGGTTATTGAAAAATTTTCCAGCTATTGTCATCGTTTACGAATTGACCCCGCGAGTGGCAAAAAAAATTATGCCATCATACAAGTCGAAGATGAATTAGCCGCAATAGGTGTTGCAATAGGTGCCGGTTGGAATGGTGCTAGAGCGTTTACTGCGACGTCTGGTCCCGGTGTGTCATTAATGACCGAATTTTTAGGGCTCGCTTACTTTACAGAAGTTCCCATGGTATTGGTGAATGTTCAACGTTCTGGTCCCTCAACTGGTATGCCAACACGTACACAGCAATCTGATATTTTGGCCTGTGCTTATGCTTCACATGGTGATACTAAGCAAATATTGTTATTTCCACACAGTCCCACTGAATGTTTTGATTTTAGTGCGCAAGCATTTGATATAGCTGAGCAACTACAAACACCGGTTATCATAATGAGTGATTTAGATTTGGGCATGAATGAGCACTTGTCAGAAGCGTTTTCTTGGCAAGATGATAAACGCTACGACCAGGGTAAGGTCTTAACGGCTGAACAACTTGATGAAGTTGAAGTTTTTGGTCGCTATTTAGATGTAGATGATGACGGTATTTGTTATCGCACTTTACCAGGAACTCACCCAGAGAAAGGCGCTTTCTTTAATCGTGGTACCTCACGTAATCGCTTTGCTGGCTATACAGAAAAATCTGCCGACTATGTCGATAACATGGAGCGTTTAACGAAGAAGTTTAATTCAGCTATTAAATTTTTACCTGAGCCAGAAATACAACAAGGCAAGAAAACAGCACCATTGGCACTAATATATTTTGGCACTAGCAGCCATCCAATTGCTGAGGCAATTGATCAATTACAAGAGCAAGGATTAGCCACTGATACTCTACGAATTAAAGCTTTTCCTTTTCATCAACAAATAGAGCAGTTTATTGATGAACACTGCCTTAAGAACAAGCAAGTGTTTGTGATAGAGCAAAATCGCGATGCTCAAATGAAAAGTTTACTGGTGAATGAATTACAGATAGATCCAAATAAACTGACCAGTATTTTAAATTTTGATGGTTTACCAATCACCAGTGACTTTATTGTGCAAACAGTGTTGGCACAGTTAGCATCACCTCAATTAAACAAAAAAGTGGGTTAATCAGTCATAACCCTCCTCGTGGGCAATTATTTGCCTAGGGTTTAGAATTTTATATAGTAAAAATAGTTTAAAGGAATAGGTATGAGTTTTATTAAATCAACTTTTCGCCATCCGCGTCTTCCTGTTAATGATTTAGGGTTAACATATAGAGATTACGAGGGCGCACTCTCAACCCTTTGTGCAGGTTGTGGTCATGACTCTTTAACTGCGGCGATCATACAGGCCTGTCATGAATTATCAATTGAGCCTCACAAAGTTGCTAAAATGTCAGGAATAGGCTGTTCTTCGAAAGCACCTAATTACTTTCTCAATAAAGCGCATGGTTTTAACTCCGTACATGGCCGTATGCCGTCAGTGACTACGGGGGCTAATTTAGCCAATCAAGAATTACTCTATTTAGCCATGTCAGGTGATGGTGACAGTGCTTCTATTGGTTTTGGGCAATTTGCTCATGTAGTGCGCAGACAATTAAATATGGTATACATGGTCGCTAATAATGGGGTTTATGGACTAACTAAAGGTCAATTAGCAGCCACTGCCGATAAAGGCGTTAGAAACAAAGGCGGGGATTTAAGTTTATTTAACGATATTGATTTATGTGTCACGGCACTGCAGTTAGGGGCAAGCTTTGTTGCTCGAAGTTTTTCTGGAGATAAACAACAGCTTGTACCGCTAATAAAAGCAGCCATAAGTCATAAAGGTTTTGCTTTCATTGATATTATTTCGCCATGTGTAACCTTTAACAACCATGCTGGCTCTACTCGTTCATATGACTATGTGCATGATCATGTTACTACAGGTGCTATTGCTGATTTTGTGCCCGTGAAAACAGAAATCACTAGTAGCGGTGATAGTGCAGAATGTGAAGACGTTTGTTTGCATGATGGCTCTATTATGCGTATTCAAAAAGTTGATGAAGGTTACGACAGCACTAATGCTAGTCAAGCTATTATGGATATTGAACGACATAAGCAAGACGGAAAAATATTAACAGGGCTTTTTTATTTAGAGCCTACTGCCAGTGATTATCATGAAATCAACGATACCAATGACACGCCATTGAATCAGTTAGATCAAGATGCTCTTTGTCCTGGCAGCCGTGTGTTAAACGGAATTAATGAAAGTTTTCGATGATAAGGTAGCTCATTAATAAGTTAATCACCTAGTGTTATAAGAGAAAAGATAGTATCCCGACGTATTAATAGCATTAAAAAGTAGTGAGGTTACTTGATCTTTCCCTCTATTTCTTAATAATAAAAACAGGTTTACTAGGGGCTGTTGATCTTTCGAGATTGTTTTTACAGCAATTTGTTGGGTATTTATACCATTTACATTAATTAAGGTTACAAAATTCAATGATAATAAATGCTCAAGAACAAGGCGCTTGATTGAGTAATAGCTGGCTATTGGGATTGAAAGCAACGATGTTATTGGATATTTAAGCCATTTGAAAATGATCACTTAGTTAGTGTAATTGGTATTATACAAGGCAGAGCCTTTGTCATGTGGTTGGGCAACTTCTAGGTTTACAGAAGAAGGTAATGCTTTTTTTGGGCAATGGGATTTTTCAGGTAACGGCATGGTACCGAAGCAACAACGAAAAGAACTGGGCAATTATGGATTAGCACGTTTTGACAGTCCGTTAGCCTCTGTTGAAGGTTATATGCTAAATATTAACATTACTTCTGCCTATCAAAAGTTACGAAATTTACGTGCAAAATTACGACAAGAAAATAAACCAATATCAGGTTTAGTGTTAGCTGGTACATTAGATAAATATTCAGAACGTGGTCAAGTCTACATTGATAGTATCCGCTCAATGATTCGCTACAATAAATTACAAGATGTTGATAATGCTTATCTTAGTAATAATACTTTAATTGAGCTGACAGCACCTAAATAAACTTAAAATATCATTAAGATGCTAAGCGTTTTAATGAAAATAAAAAAGCAGCTAAATCGCTGCTTTTTTTAGTTAATAAAGGGATATTATTTATCTCCTTTATTGTTAACCTCGAGTAAACTCTGGGTAGGCTTCCATACCACAATCACTAATATCAACACCTTCGTATTCTTCTTCTGCACTTACACGGATACCAATAACCTTTTTCAAAGCATACCATACAACAAAACTAGTACAGAATACCCAAACAAAGATAGTTGCCGCGCCAATTAACTGACCACTAAAGCTAGCACCTGAATTAGTAATTGGCACAATAAGTAAACCAAAGAAACCAACCACACCATGTACTGAGATAGCCCCTACTGGATCATCAATTTTAATTTTATCAAGTGCAATAATCGATATAACAACAATAACACCTGCAATAGCACCGAAAATAGTCGCTTGTAATGGCGAAGGCGTTGAAGGCTCAGCAGTTATCGCAACCAAACCAGCTAACGCGCCATTTAATGTCATGGTTAAGTCAGCTTTCTTATATAAAATTTTAGCAAAAACTAGCGCAGCAATTGCACCAGCAGCAGCAGCAGCATTAGTGTTTAAAAATACCATTGCAACTGAGTTAGCACTATTGATGTCTGCAAGTTTTAATACTGAACCACCGTTAAAACCAAACCAACCCATCCATAAAATGAATGTACCTAACGTAGCCATAGGCAAGTTAGCACCAGGAATAGCATTTACTTTACCGTCTTTAGAATATTTACCTTTACGAGCGCCAAGTAGTAAAACGCCAGCTAATGCCGCTGAAGCACCTGCCATATGAACAATACCAGAACCTGCAAAATCAGAGAAACCAAGGTCACCTAATGTATACATACCAAAAACAGCATCACCATTCCAAGTCCAAGAACCTTCCATTGGGTATATAAAACCTGTTAAAACTACGGTAAAAGCTAAGAAAGCCCAAAGTTTCATACGCTCTGCAACTGCGCCAGATACAATTGACATAGCTGTTGCAACAAATACTACTTGGAAGAAGAAGTCTGAAGCATTTGAGTATACTGCACCGCCATCAAAACCAGCTTCAGCAGACTCAGCTAATACTGCGCCAACTAACGCTTCAGCATCACTTGCACCATCAAGTGCAATACCATTTAAAAATACACCGCCGCCGTACATGATGTCGTAACCAACAACTAAATACATAATACAAGCGATAGCATACAAGGCTACGTTCTTTGTTAAAATTTCAGTGGTATTTTTAGCTCTTACTAAACCGGCTTCTAGCATAGAAAAGCCAGCAGCCATCCACATGACTAACGCACCACAGATAAGAAAATAAAAAGTATCCATGGCATATTGAAGTTGAAAAATATTCTGTTCCATTATGTTTATCCTTATAGGGCTTCTGAATCTTGCTCGCCAGTACGAATACGTACCACTTGCGCAAGGTCATAAACAAAAATTTTACCGTCACCAATTTTTCCGGTGTAAGCCGCTTTAGTAATAGTTTCGACTAAACGCTCAACAATATCATCGTTCACGGCTATTTCTAATTTCACTTTCGGTAGAAAGTCCACTTGGTATTCAGCGCCACGATATAATTCGGTATGCCCTTTTTGACGACCAAAACCTTTAACTTCACTAACGGTGATACCTTCAACACCAATTTCAGAAATGGCTTCGCGAACATCATCTAGTTTGAACGGCTTAATGATTGCGTTAACTATTTTCATAACAGACCTCTATTTATTGTATTCATTAAATGCTTTGAACATTACAATACAATTCATATGCCAAAAATAATAAACATTTTAAATCAATAAGTTAGCCTAATTAGTTTAATAATAAAAATGTAAGTGCACCAAAATAGCACTGTAATATTTACCTAGCGTTTTGATTTGGTGCATCCTTTGATAAGTTCATGATATTCGAAAAGAAGGAGTTGTCAGTCGAAGGAGAAGCAGGATATCCTTCGACTGATTTACGTTCAGGGGAACGGAATTATAGTAGGGAGTTTGAGTATAGAGATCGTTACTTTAATTGCCACACGCTTAAATGAGGAAAGCTTAGCGTGAAATTTCGCCTATTTATTTTGACAGGGCGCGTTAACTGTTGCTGTTCTATTAAGTTAAAATGCGACGCTAGCTCTAGTGATAAACCCTCAAAACCAGTAACATTTTCACCATTAATTTTTAGCCCCCCTAACCAGTTCTCTTTACTTGTTTGTTGCTCATCAAAATCATAACTTGAAACAACGATAAGCAAACCCTTAGCATTTAATCGCGAATGTACTTGTTGCAAAAAAGCGCGAGGATCATAGCTTTGTTCAAGTACGTGCTGAGCAAGGATTACGTCATACCCCTTAAAAACGCCCTTGAGGTTACTCACATCACCTTGGCTAAAAAATATATTATCGCTACAAGGTAAATCAACATCCATTAAATTGAATTCATGAAAATCAACAATATCTCCTTCATTTGCTAAGGTATAACGAACAGACTTCCCTTGTTGTAAGTTCACTCCATAACGAATATAACGAGCAGAAAAATCAAGCGCGTCTATTTGATTAAAGTATTGCGCTAACATAAAGCTTGTTCGACCAACACTACAGCCTAAATCAAGGCAGGTATTAGTCGCTACCCGATATTTTTCAACACACTTTATTATTTCATCGGTAATTTGTTGGCTATAATTTTTTACTGCTAGTGGCATAGCAGATTTGGCTTGTCCGTATTGAGCATGTAATTGCTGACAAATTGCAGCATCGTTTTCATAATGATTAGTTGCAAGGTTAGGTAATTTCTTAGTTTGACTTTGCACATAACGAAAGCCCGCATGTTGAAAGAAGTGACGTCGAAAGGCATAACGCGAGTATTTCATTGCTTCATTACCAGAAGAAATCCATGACCCCCCTTTAATTAAGTTATGCTTACCGTCAAAGGTCGGGGTAGAAAAATCATCATAGAGCGGATGCACGTCAAAGCCATGAAAACTATCAATGGTTGATTCGGTCCATTGCCAAACATTACCGATAATATCAAAAAGTCCATTGTGTTCAAATTGATCAACGGGGCAAGAAGACGCATAACCTTCGTTATTAAGATTACCAGGCGTTGTTTGCCAGGTAGTTAAGTCACCTGCTACGTTGTCACGTAAGCAAAGCCATTCAGCTTCAGTAGGTAGGCGGATAAGTTGCCTTTCATTACCGGTACTCTCGCCGTTTTTCCATTGACAAAAAGCTTTAGCTTCAAGGTAATTAACTTCAACAGGCCAGTTTAACGGTAAAGGGATTTCATTTAATAAGTTACGTTGCCAATAAACTTCCTCATTATTGTCATTCTCTTTTTTAAACCAAAAGTGAGGCATAGTCGCTTTCGTAAAAGCGAGCCACTGCTGCCCTTCTTCAGTCCAAAACTCACATTGCTGATATCCTTTAGCCTCTATAAAGGCTAAATATTCTTGGTTAGAAACGACATACTTTGATGTGCGAAAATCATTTACGCTTAACTGGTCATCACCATATTCATTATCCCAACCAAACGTATCGTCAATCGCAGGTTTACCAAATTCGATTAGCCGTCCTTTTATTGGCACCAACTCATTAGTAGGCGCGTTACCTACATGACGGCAAGTAGACCAAGGCTCAACCGCACTAAGATAGTGCAAAGGCAACATGCGCATGATCACTGACGAGGTTTCAAGATGAATTCGTTCATGTTCACAACCCATCAGAATAATCCACGCCAATGATTCTTGAGTAATGGGTAATGAAAGTGGCATGTTATCAATTAAGTTTTCAATTAACTCAGACACTTGCTGCCTATAGATTCTAACCTCATTAACACTGGGCCAATCATAATGCTCACTATTTAGATCATCCCAGCTCATTTCATCAACACCAACCGCACAAATAGCTTCTAATTTGCTATTGACTCGCTCAGAAATAAATTTACCTAATATAAGTTTATTGATATAAAAAGTAGCGGTGTGGCCAAAATAAAAAATCAACGGATGACGTAAACGCTCAGGTCTTAAATAATAAGCACTGTCATCATTAATAAGTGAAAAAAGAGACTCGTATTTAGCCCATGTTAGCTTGAAGTAGTCTTTTAATTCATCTCTTTTAGCGCTTACACTTGCGCTATTTAGCTGCGGAGGTTTGGCTCGCTGATTTTTAGTGATATTCATAAATTCATTACTTATTTTATTTAGTTAATGAGAGCCACTAGTTAAAAATACTTTTCTGATATTGTGCGAGGATTGCTTGCTGTATTTTATCGCCTAACTTCACAGGACAGTCAAATACATTTTTTACTTTCACACTAGCCGTTTTTTCTTCTATAAAATTAATACTATCACTAAACCAAGTACTGGCTTTGAATAAATCCAAAGCACCTAAAGTAGCAGTATTTTTTTTATCAGTAAAAAGAGACGATGGTAAAGCTATAGGGGTGAAGCTATCGGTTAATAAACACGTTTTTTTCTCATAAGCTTGCACCGTATCTAACACATTTATTAAGCCATAAAGTACATTAATATAAGGGTTGTAATGAATGCTCGCAGCGCCTAACCTGTGTTCTATTCGAGCTGTTTTTTGCCAGTTTTGTTGTACCGATAACACATTATTATGACTATCGTATAATAAAGGCTCTTCACCCATATTTTGATTATGCTTGCCAAGCTTTTTATACAAGGCAATACTTCCTTGGTGACCACCCGATATATCTACAGGCGAACAGAGCTCTTGCGCTAAACCGTACTGTGTTTTCAACGCCAAACGTTCAAAAGCAGCTTCTTCAGGTAAATACAATAAACAACACTCTAAACTAGTGCGCAAAAAACAATTTTGTAAATATTCTCCGAAGCCTTCTTCAACAATAAGGTTATTGCCGCGACTATCAAGTACGCTAACATTTAATTGCACCGCATTAGGAATATGAACAGCACGCGTATCATTGGTAAAAATTTGACTAGAACCCGAAATAAGCTTCCCTTGATCGCCAGACCAAACGACCGGTTGAATCAAGGTCTCTATTACTGCATTTTTGCCATAAAGTTGTTGAAAAAGTTGCGGTAACCTGGTGATTACTCGGTGTAAATTATGGGCTTCTTTTAATGGCGTTTGACCGTTAAAAAGTGACACGTATTCCCATTGATTTCGCCAATATTCACCGACAATTTCACCCTCAATATCTAACTCGCGTAAACACTGGTTAATCTGGCTAAAGTCTAATTTTTGATCCACGTTGTTATCAAAACGATAACATCCCTCTAACTCAAAATGAATTTGCGCTTTATATCCAAGTCGCTCTAAATAATTCTGCACAAGGTTGATTGCATCTATTGTTAAATGCTGTAGCTCTAATGATTGTTGAATCAAATGGTTAGTCATGGTGTAGTAAGAGTTACTTTCAAAGTTAATGTTGTTTTGTACACGAATGTTATATTGTGTCTCAATATTGCAAAGCTCGATTTTTACCACTCGTTTTTGCATTATGTAGCGCTTTATCGGCTTGCAAATATAAGTCTGAACTGTTTATAGTGTCAACCGATGTTGTCGATATTCCAATACTAACAGTAAGCTTTACTAGCTGTTTATGACTTCCTTTACCAACATAAAACTCATAACCATGTACTTTTTTTACTAAACGTTGAGCTATATTTAAACATTGAATACTATCTATTCTTGGCAATACACATAAAAACTGTTCACCACCAACACGACCAATAACATCTTCACTTCTGATGGTATCTTTACCTATTGACGCTACCTTACTAATCACTTGATCACCAAAAGCGTGTTTATAAAGATCATTAATCGGCTTAAAATCATCAATATCTATTAGCATTATAGAAACTTGGTTTTTTTCTAAATTGGTCTCGTTAACAAGCGTATTAAGAAACTCAAGTATATAACGACGATTATATAAATTTGTTAGGGGATCACGAATAGATAGCGTCAATAGTATTTGATTATTTCGCCATTGAAAATACATAAAAATCAAGCTGAATAAGATAAGTATCACAATACAACTTATAATGTAATTCTGAATGGTATTATCTTGTTTTTGCTGTGCTAATTGTAATTCATGTACTTTAGCTCTTTGTTGTAACAAAGAGTTTTCTACGTTTTGTCGTTCAGCTTCTAATACACCTCTAACACGTAATAACCGATCAGAAGTATTCTTCTTTAATAGTGCAACTTTACGTTGATTAAACTGCTTTAATAATTGATAAGCTTGTTCATTATTACCTTTAGCTTGCTGTAACTGTGCCCGTATTTCAATAACTTCTATTTGCCATCGAGTACCTATTAACTCAGGCATATTTGCAAAAATAGTCGCAGCATTATCCAAAGCAATGGTAGCAAGGTGTAACTTGTTTTTGTCTATAAAACACAAAGCCTGACGTTTATAAAGTTCGGCTTTATAGTCAATTAACCCCTTTATACTTAAAGTTTGCTCTATATAATCCAACGCTTGAGTGCAATCACCTTTTCCGGCCAAGCTCATTGATATCCCATATAGGCCATAAAAATTACCCTCGATATTATTAAGACTATATTCAATTACTTTTTGATAACGATGATAATAATTCAATGCTAAATCATATTTCTGCCAATAACGATAAGTCACCGCTAACCCATATAGCGCTTCAGCCACATGAACCGGATAAGCAAGCTGCTGATAGCTTGTTAGTGCTTTTTGATAATACTCAATTGATTGGCCATATTCATTTAAATACCCGTAAATATCACCATAAACTTCATTGATTCTAGCAACCAAAAAATCATTATCTAATGCGTAAGCTTCAACGTATGCTTGCTGCAAACCAGTTAGTGAGTATTCATAGTGCTCCGTTAAGCTACGTGTAAAAGCGAGTTCTAACTTTGCATGAACTGCCAAATCAGTATATTTATGGGTAATTGCAGCTTGTTGCGTTTGCTTTAGTAAGCTTCGAGCTTTTTGGTATTTTCCTTGTCGTTGCAGAATAATACCGTAAAAAATATTAAAGTGAATGGCGATACGATCGGGGGTTTTTTCATTTACAAGTGCTTGAGCAGTGGTAACTGTTTGTTGAAATTCGTCAAAAAGGTCTAATAAATTTTCAGCTTGAGCTTTGCGTAGCAACCACCATAATTTATAATCTGGTGTCGCATCAGCTAATTTATCAGCTTGAGACTGAATTTTTTGATAAGTCTGCCATGGCTGTTGATTTAGCTCATGATCCATATTTTGTAATACTAAACTATCATTTAATGGCATTGCACCAACAGTAAAGTTACTACAAATAAAAAGTACCGCGACTATGGATTTATAAACAAACGGCAAAGCATGATATCCCTATAAAAACCTAAAAACAATTTAACCCGTATGTGAGAATATACTTAACTACACTAACATATATACCCAAAATTATTCAAAGTACATATTTCTGAGAGCAACTCTCTTAGTTAAATAGTAAATTTAGCACCTCTCATTTAAACAGTTTATTAAACTCTGTAACCGAAAAACCTTTTAATAATTGATCACCTACCTTCAGTACTGGTACACCACGTAGCCCTGTGGCTGCAAACTCCTTTTGTCCTTTCGCCGTTTTTATATTACACAACCGATAAGGTATTTTCTGCTTTTCTAAATAGTTTTTAGCACTTTGGCAATGAGGGCACTTATCCATACTGTAGAGCACTACTCGTTTCATAAGCTTTCCTTAAATGTTACTGCAATAATAACGATTGAAGTATTAGATTATACCAAGCTATAAGCAAAAAAAACCGCGAAACTAATTTCGCGGTTTTATTATTTTCGCAACAATTAACTTGTTACTGGTAACTTATATTACGCTGCTTTCTTTTCTGTAATAAAGAAGCTAGAAAGATATGAAATCAAACCAAGTAAAAAGAATACTCCAGCAATTTCGCGTAACCAGTAGAAAATCTCTAACTTATCTTGCGTTGCCATAAAGCTTAATGCTTCACCTGATTCAGGAATACGTTGTAACCATACTTGTAAGATACCTGCACCCGTTAAGAACAAGGTGATAAATACCATAGCAACAGTCATTAACCAGAAACCCCACATTTCAACAACTTGCGCTTTATTACAATTTGCTTCACCAATACCGCGAAGTTTAGGCATTGCATAAGAGATAATCGTCATAACGATCATCGCGTAAGCACCGTAAAAAGCCATGTGACCATGAGCAGCAGTAATTTGTGAACCATGTGTATAGTAGTTTACAAATGACAAAGTGTGTAAGAAACCCCAAACACCCGCGCCTAGGAAAGCCATTACCGCTGTACCTAATGCCCATAATGTAGCGGCTTTGTTAGGATGTTCACGACGACGACGGTTAACCATATTAAAGGCATATAAAACCATAGCAAAGAAAGGAAGTGGCTCAAGTGCTGAGAAGATAGAACCAACCCACTGCCAATATTCAGGTGTCATTAACCAGTAAAAGTGATGACCTGTACCTAAGATACCTGAGATAAGCGCCATAGCGATAATCACATATAACCATTTTTCAATTACTTCACGGTCAACACCCGTTACTTTAATTAATATATAAGCCAAGATTGCGCCCATGATTAATTCCCAAACACCTTCTACCCATAAATGTACGACAAACCACCAGAAGTACTTATCTAATGCTAAGTTAGTCGGGTTGTAGAAAGCGAATAAGAAGAATACGGCTAAACCAATTAAACCAGTCATCATCACCATATTTATGGCAGTTTTACGACCTTTTAAAATAGTCATGCCTATATTAAATAAGAAACCTAACGCAACCACTACAATACCAATTTTAGTGATAGTAGGTTGCTCAAGGAACTCACGTCCCATTGTTGGCCATAATTCATTAAAGGTAATGTCAGCTAGCGTTGAATAAGGTACAAGTAAGTAACCTAAAATAGTGAGTACACCCGCAGCAGCGAATATCCAAAATAATGCTATTGCCAGTTTAGGACTATACAATTCAGTTTCTGACTCTTCGGGGATCATATAATAAGCAGCCCCCATAAAACCAAACAATAACCAAACAATAAGTAGGTTGGTATGCACCATACGCGCAACATTAAATGGAATTAAACCACCTAAAAAGTCACCAACAACGTATTGCATGCCCATTAATAAGCCAAATAGTATTTGGCCAACGAACAAGATCATAGCAAAGATGAAATAAGGCTTTGCTACTGCTTGTGATTGATATTTCAAAGTATTCACAGCTCTATCCCTCTATGTTTGGTGGCCAGTTGTTAGCATCAAGCTCAGACGTCCACTTTAAAAATTCAGCCAGTTCATCAAGCTCTTGATCTGTTAAATTAAATTGTGGCATTTGGCGACGACCTGGAATGTTTAAAGGCTGCGCCTTCATCCAACCATTGAAGAAAGCTTTAAAGCCTGCCTCACCGCCACGACGGTTATAAACGTTCATTAGCTCTGGTGCAAAGTAAGCACCTTCACCAATTAACGTATGACAACCGATACAATTATTTTTTTCCCACAAATGCTTACCGTTTGCTACAGCCTCGGTAATGTTTTCTCGATTATCCCGTTTAGGCATCTCTTTTACAGTATGAAAAGTCAAAGCTAAGAATATTAAGAAGAAGAAAACACTTCCTCCATAATAAATATTCCTTGCCATGCCTTTAGTAAAGTTCTCTGACATGGTGTATCCCTTAATGAATGATTAAAATTCATGCGTTAGTTATGTGTATTAACTTATAATAAGTTATTTACATTTTCGTACAAAAAATTACTTGGTTGAGTAAAGCTCGTGAATAATAGCGAGAAGTACACACAGATAGCTTGATAGAAATCAAAGTTTACGGATAGTTGTAAAAATATGTGTCGAAAAGTTAACTATTATTGCGCCATATCAAAAAACAATGAGGTTGTTTAGGTAAAAAATCTAATAATAATAAAACCTTGCCTTTTTTAAGGGTATATTATTATTAGGTTTTCTTTCGTCTATTTAACTTTAGTTTATGCCCTAGCTATGTACTTTTTTATTGAAACTGAAATATATACCCGTAATCATTCAAAATGCTCGATTCAGAGTGCTTGAGCAAATCTAGTTTGAGGCGCGTCAATTAAATCATGGTCATTCCCTATTTCTTTGACGCAACAATGAAATAGGTTTGCTCATGCGCTTCTACGATGGGGCTAAAAACGATTTATACGTCGTTATTGATTTAGTGAATGGAACAACCATTCTCTGCAATCAAAGCCTTGTCTAAATCGTTTTTTTCTCCCACTGAAACATGCATTTTGAATGGTCACGGGTATAAAGATCCACTAAAGGCTATGGAATTAATTTTCAGCATCACGCTTATTTAAACGTGATGATGGAAGTGCATATAAATTTTCACTCTATTTTTTAATAACAGTCACCCGTCCTTTCATGCGCGGATGTGGCCCACATTCATAAGGAAAATCACCTGCTTCATCAAAGCTTCGTTGATAACTTTCATCAGGAAAAAAATAATCCGGCTCTTCCTTATCAAACTGTTTAAACCAAACATTATGATATTGACGTTTTTCAATGTTTTTCCAAGTAATGCTATCACCCTGTTTAATAGTAATCTCGGCTGGGATATATTTTTTTTTGAAAATTTCAACAACATGCTCTGTTGCAAACACACTACTCGATATAAGTAGTAAACTTATTATCATCCAAACTCGCATAGTTAGCTCCTAATGTATTTCAAATAGCTCTTATTTTGTCAGGCTATAATAAGGTGTTCCAAGTTTATAACACAAGTACTTGAGTTCATCAATTTAGCACCATGAGGCTGCAAATTGTTGTTATTTAATTTCTTTAATGACTATTTCATCAACGTTATATTTACTTGTTGGGCGATATATTGTCACTTACATAGACCATTAAAAATAACTTTTAAGAGCAAGATTAATCTTGAAAATAGTCGGTTAAAGAAAATCCAATACCAATGGTTTGTTGTGAGTGATTGTAATCGATTAGGCTTTCGCCATAACCATTGGTATATTGAATATAACCTTTTAACCGATCAAAAATAGGAAAGGTTACACCTAACTCCACGTACCCGTTGTGCTCTTTAAAATTTTCTCGGCCTTTAAAAAGCAAATTATATCCCTGCCACTTGTAAACCATCGAAAGTTCAAATCGCCCCATATAATCAGTGATGTCGGGGTTATCATTTCCCGGTTCAGTAGGTGTAGTTACTTTATTTCCTTGAGGAATTCGCCACCAAGGTCTAAAGGAAATAGCGTAGTTCTTTTTAGCAAAAACGATATTTGCATAGAGTCTATTCCAACTGCGTGATAAAGATAATGAATGACCATTTGATTGGTGTTCAAAACCAAGAAGTAATGCGGTGTTACCTCCTAACGGTTGCCAGCTCAAAGGAGCATAATAAAAAAATTCTGGTTGATAATTTGTTTCCCTAAAAGGACGAGAAATTTTCTGTGCATAAATTTGCCACCATGACTGTAACGTAAAACCAAAAGCGATACCGTCACCTTCAGTAAATATACTTTCTGTAAGCAAAGGAACTCTAAAGCTAAGCTGATATTTAATCTCTATATCTTCAAGATTATTAGCCCAGTTTTCTACTTCATCGTAGGCTTCTTTATTGACATTGTTACTATAACTGACAGGTAAAATATAATTCATTCTATGAGGTGTCATAACATAAGGAGTCATCACATAAGGCTCTATAGCCAAATTATTTGTTTTTAGGTCTTGCTCAAAAAAATCAGTTACTTTATTCGGCTTAGTATTGATTAGATCGAATAGTGACTCTGAGCATTCTTGCTTCAATTGTCTAACCGTTTTATCTAAATTTTCTGAATTAAGTTTATCTATCAAACACGCTTGCATTTCTTCTTCTGATGCGAGCACTTTCAAAGATACAAAAATAAAACTCGTCATTAACAGGCTAAGATATAAATAGAATATTACTGATCTTTTCATAAATTTATCTCACCTGAATACAGCTAGTAACATGCGATGTTTCCCCTTCACTGATTTACTTTATGCACTACTGCCCACATAGCCGCTTACATCCGGCTTTTAAAGCCTCGTTTTTAAATAAATTTGTAGTGCACTTTAATCGTAGCCTCTGTAATGCATCAGCTTCACTGTCTATTAGTAAACACCCATCAGCATTAAATATCAACGCTTGTATAATATCAGTTTAATTTTCAGAAACACTGAAGACAATTACTTTCGACCTTATATTTGCGCTAAATTCAGTGATTGTGCCTAATAGTGCTTTTTTATCTGTAAAGTCTCCCCTTCCCTGTCAGTCTTTCCAGTTATCGCTGTATACCTTACTATTGAGCCTTGTAAAACCTTAATTAACAAATTAAGCTTACAAACTGCTTTTATACCAAACGGAGCAATTCCCGCTAAGTAATTAATAAATGAGTTCTATTGGTATTACTATCGATTACTTATCGGTTTAAGTTATTAAATTCCCATAAATTACCACTTTGCAGCTGGAACGTTAAGAACAAGCACTAAAACTATCGCTCAAGAAGCGCTCAATTGGAGAAAACATATTATGAAAAAATTAATTATATTTGTCGCTTTAGTATTAGCAATTGCTGGGGGGGCATTTTGGTTTCTTACCAGTGATAAGCTAAATGCTCTTATTGCAGAGCAAATAGAAGTACAAGGTAAAAAATTTACTGAGCAGCTAGTTACAGTAGAAAAAGTAGATATGCAACTTTTAAGCGGTGCAGGCACCATCAATGGTTTAATATTAAATAACCCTAGCGGCTATACAACAACTCCTTTGTTTGCTTTAGAGGAAATCACCTTAGATATTAATATTGAGAGCTTAGCTGGAGTACGTGAAGGTAAACCTGTCGTGATAGATGCTATTGTCATCAATAAACCAGAAGCACTCGTTGAGTTTAATGAAGCTGGCGGCTCTAACATTCAGGTAATCCTTGATGCCATCAATAAAAACATGCCTCAATCCTCAGCAGGTGGCGAAACTAGTCCTAGTCAAACTAATTCGCCTAAAATACGTGTGAAAAAATTTGTATTAGCTGGAGTCGCTCTACGCGTTGATTTAACCAAGCTAGGTAATACTACCCATAAAAAAATACTACCTGATATTAATTTAGCCAACATTGGCGGTGAAGACGGTGTGCCTGCTAATGAACTAGGCGGTGTAATGATCAAAAAAGCATTGTCGGCTATCTGGAAAGAAGCGAAAAATTCACAAAAAGACGTGTTAAAAGATCAAGCCAAAGACAAGGCTATAGAAAAAGCGAACGAGCTATTTGATAAGTGGAACAAAGGCAATTAAGCTTTTAAGCTTTTAAGCAATAACCGTAAAGTCTTTGCTTGTTTCATGGAACAATCGTTCTAAAGGTTAAGTTAATTCGTATATCCTGCACCTTTTTAGTCGGTGGAAGGCGATGAAGCCAATGTTGTTGAGTTTCGCCTTTCATCACTAATAAACTACCTGCTTTTAGATCAAGCGACACCACCTCTTTAGTGTGTTTCTGTTTAAAAGAAAATTTACGTATTGCGCCAAAACTTAATGAGGCGATAGCACCATTCTTTTTAAGATCTTTCTCACCATCACTATGCCAAGCTATACTCTCGCTGCCATTATGATATAAATTGAGTAAGCATGAATTATAAGTTTCATCTGTTTTTTGCTCTACTATGGCCTTCAAAACTTGCAAGTTTTGTGTCCAAGGTAGAGCACATTTAGTGATATTAGAATAGGTGTAAGAAAAAGGTTGTTCAGCATACCAAGCAACCTTTCTTTTGGTTTTAATGTGTTTTCCAAAGATAACCGCTTGATCACATCGCCAGTCAACTTCAGTTAACAATGCATTCAAGTAAAAATCTGATTCCGCTAAAGACATTATTTCGCCATGATAATGTACTTCACCATCTTGAGGTAAAATATTAATCGGTTCAACTAAGGCTTGGTCAAGTAAATTCATTACAACTTCCCATACTCATCAAAATATGCCACAAGCATTACTACCCAAAAAGTACAAAATGAGTTTACTGTCTTAGTTTACAGCATTCCCTTGACCAAAAAGAGCTAAGATTTAATCCTAGCTCTTTTTTTCAGCTATAAACTCTTTATAATAGATTGTATAAAATAGGCAATGAATAAACGGCATAATCCAATGGCAATTGAATATAAAACTAGAACCCAGTTAGTTGTTGAAATACTAAGAGAAAAAATACTTAGTGGGGAAATCGTCGCTGGTCAGCCATTGCGTCAAGCAGCATTAGCAAACGAATTAAATGTTAGTCGTATTCCAGTTAGAGAAGCATTACTGCAACTTGAAGCGGAAGGTTTGGTCATTTTTGAACCTCACAAAGGTGCTAGCGCTACTGAGCTAAGTGCTGCTCAAGTCGATGAACTATTTGAACTTAGAGCGATGATAGAAGGTGATTTACTAGCTGCTTCATTAGTACACATTACTGACGATGCTTTAGTACAAGCTACTGATATCTTAGTGAATCTTGATAGTGCTTTAGGCAAAGAAAATGCTGCAAACACTTGGAGTGAATTAAACTCTGATTTTCATAACTGCTTGTACTCTGGTGCAAATAGACCACAAACGGCAGATTTAGTTAATATTTTAAATAAAAATGCTGATCGTTATATTCGTATGCATTTATTATGGGCGGGCGGTATTTCAAAAGCAGGTCCTGAGCATGCCGAGCTTTTAGCTTTTTGTCAGGCGCGAGATATCGACAATGCTGTAGCCAAATTAAAACAGCATATTCTTAACTCTCGTGATGAAATAAAAGCATTTTTATTACAACGCGAAGCGAATTAACATTTATTTTCGCTCCACTTGAAGATGCAAAATTATTAATTATTTAGATGGCTTAGCTTCAGGGTGCTGAGTAAACCATTTTTTAAGCCATAATTCCATTTCGTCAAGTACAAATCCATCGTGAATAATACTCCCTTGTACTAGACTACCGCCCATTGCTATATAACTATTAACGGTTTCATGTCTATCAATATTAGTACCAATTAACGATAATTTCATACTACGAGCTAAAGTAATTAACGCATTAATGATCGCTTTGTCAGCGCGATTATCTTCGTTAGTGACTAGCTGTTGACAGTCGATTTTTACTTGATGAACCGTCATTTTTCGTAAATATCGTAACGATTCATAACTGCCTGAAAAATCATCAATGGCAATAGTAACGTCTAAAGATTTTAATTGATCTATGGTTTTTTTCGCTCGTTGACATGCAGATAACATCACTTGCTCACTGAGCTCAATCATTAAGTATTTGCCAGCAACATTATAATTTTCCATTTGCTGTCCAATAAAATCGACTAGATCAGGTTCAAGTAAATTTTTGCTCGATAAACTAACTGAGACTCGTTGTTGAACGCCAAGTTTATTTAACGTAGATAATGTCTCAAAAGCCTGGATTATCATCTGTTTCGTTAATAGATATACTTCACCACTATGCTCAGCAAGTTCGATGAAATCGGATAACTCTAAAGGCTTTTCTTCTCCATAATACCAATGAACTTTTAATTCAAAACCAACAATACTTTGATCATTAACATTAATTTGCGGTTGTAAGTACCAATGTAGGTTTTCAGCAAGAATGTCTTGTCGCAAACGCTCCATTAACAATAATTGCTGCTCTGTGTATAAAACAGCACTATTATCAAAATATTGAATCCTTTGCTCATCCTCTTCGCCTTTTAACAAAGCATCCGTTGCATGAGCAACTATCTCATTAACACTATTGCCGTGTTCACCACTTATAGCGATACCAAAAGCTAATTCAAAGTTTAATGAAAAGCTTTTAAAACTCATTGCTTCAGGAACCGCTTTAGCGAGTTGCTGGCATAAGTTATCAAGCACGCTCTTAGCATCATGCTTGCTCGAAGATAGATCAAATACCACTAAAAAGTCTAAACCGTGTAATCGAGCTAATCTTACCGCCTCAGGGGTTTGATCAAAACTAAGTAAGCTTTGATTATTAGCGACACTTTTCTTTAAGCAAAAAGCTAATTGCAACAATAATATGTCTGAATTATGGTGACCTAAAACAGTATTCACTTGCTGAAAATTAATCGGTTTAAAAACAACCGCGGCCATACTTGCCTTTTTCGTCGTTTTCAGAGCCTGTTCAAACTGTTTCAGTGCATGTTGAGCTGTCGGTAGGTTGGTCGCTAAATCGTGAGTATAATTAAATAGTTCTTCTTTGGTTATCTGATGTTCTGCAGTTAACGGTAACGTTTCACGAGTAAAACGGCGAAATAATTGCCAACAAAAAAACAGTATTATCGGTAGACTTACGCCCAATAAAAAAGTGGTGATAGTATCAGAAGAATACAGAGATTCTTGGTCTGCATAAGCAGTACATGAAAGCAGTAGTGATAACATAAACAAAGAAAATGAACGCACACTTACCATCCTAATTTTAACTATGAAAGCCGCAAACCTAAAAATTACAGCTGAAAAAAGCCTTGATATTATTCCATACTAAACCAATATAATTATTTGCGGAGCTAAAACATTATAGAAATGACAAATATAGGTGCAGATGAGTAAGTACCTACTTCCTACTTATACTTATAATGGAAATTTGGGCATGCTAGCTCTGACTTAATAATCATATTACCCACCATATCCTATAACTTAAATCTTGCCAATTGGTTATTTAAATCTTTTGATAGCGTTAATAAATGTTCACTTATTTCTTTACCACGAATAGCATCTTCACTCGACTTTTCAGCCACATTACTAATATTAACCACATTAACATTAATCTCGTCTGCAGCTAAATTTTGCTGTCTAGCCGCATCTGAAATTTGACAGTTTAGCTCATCAAGTTCTTTTATTTCCTGAGAAATATTAACTAAAAGGTTTGCAACATTAGTAACATCTTCCGCTTTTTCGTTCGCTTGCTGGCTAACATCATTCATTGAATTAACCGCGCCTTTCGCATCTTTTTGTAAAGCGCCAATAGTTGACTGTATTTGATCGATAGATTCTCGCGTTCTAGTGGCGAGTGAACGCACTTCATCGGCAACAACAGCAAAGCCTCTGCCTTGTTCCCCCGCCCGAGCAGCTTCTATAGCCGCATTTAATGCTAATAAATTAGTTTGCTCCGCAATCGCTGTTATCACTTCTAAAACACTACTGACTTCATTAGTTTTATTACTCAACTCAGTAATCATATTAGTATTATCAATGACTTTATCTCGCAATTCATCGATGCCATCTCGGGCTTGTTCAACTAAGGTTAAGCCCTTTGATGCTCTTTCATTAGCGGATACAGATTTATCTGCCGCACTTTGGGTATTTTGTTGTACTTCATTCGCAGAAGCATCAAGTTCATTGATAGCGGCAGCAACTGAATCAGTGCCATTTTTTTGTTCTAACACCGCAGATCGGGTTAATGATGATATTTCATCAACACTTTGAGCTGATAGAGTCAATTTATTCGTTACTTCAGAGATTGATAAAAAACTTTCTCTAAAGGTTGCCATCATGCCATTTAAGGCTGAACTTACAGCGCCAAGTTCATCATCATATTTAACTTTGATTTTGGTATTCAAATCAAGGTTTTCTTCAACGCTTTTAATGGTATTTAGCAATGTTTTTAAGCGAACGAAAACCACTTTTTTTAAGGTGTAGCTTAATAAGCCAAAACTAATAAGGGTAATTATAAGTTGTAAAATAGTCGCATGAGTAATCGAATCGGCAATATCTTGGTCAACTGAAGACAGATCATAGGTAATTTTTACCGCACCTAAAATCTCATTATTATTTACTTGGTGACAGGTCAAACAGTTAGTGCCCCGGTAATCATCACTGGCTACAATGGGCATAATGAAACTCATCATACGCTTGCCGTCTTGCTTAAACTCTTTAAACGCTTTTGTGCCTGCTAACCCTTCTTTCTCAAAGAGCGATTTAGCACTTTGATCGGCATAACCTTCTCCAAATACTTTAGTTAACGCCGGAGCCCTCAAAATACGCGCTTCTACAATGTCATCTTGACTAATAATTTTATTTTGAATCATTTGTCTATTACCAATAGTTCCCGTTAACATCATGGTATTGACTGAATCAAAATAATTTAATGCCAAGCTTTCTAAATTACGCTCAACAAAATGTTCTGCTAATTCTTTTTCATCATCGTAGAAAAAAAATATCGTGGTACTTAAAAATAATAAGCCGATTAAAACCAAAGCCGCATTAATTTTTGTCGCTAAAGACATTTGTTGAAACATAAAATTTTCCAGTGAAAAATATAAATAAAAGAGCACTATACCTACATGATATAATGCTCTATCGACAAATAAATATAAAGCTTAAGGTTTATTGATTTAACTCATAGAAAAACTATTGCTCAAACAGCATCTTGGGAAATACAGAAGCGTAATAGTATGGTGTGAAGAAGTAAAATAAGTAGAGAGTAATTAGTTTTGATAACCCCAACGCGGCATGATTTCTTGCGCTATGCCAAGGTGATCTAATACTCGGCCGACCATAAAATCAATCAAATCATTTATAGATTGTGGTTGATGGTAAAAGCCCGGCGCTGCAGGCATTATCGTTACCCCTTGTTGTGATAAACTCAGCATATTAGTGAGGTGAATCGTTGATAAAGGTGTTTCTCGTACCATTAAAATTAACTGACCACGCTCTTTAATAACCACATCAGCTGCCCGTTCAATTAAGTTATCACTCATCCCTTGGCTAATAGCAGCTAACGTGCCTGTTGAGCAAGGGCATACCACCATTTCCTTAGGCGCAGCCGAGCCAGAAGCGACTGGCGAGAACCATTGTTCTTTACCAAAAACAATGATTTGTTCAGCCTTTGCTTGGTATTTCTCAATGAGTATTGCACTGGCAGCATCAGGCGAGGCAGGTAATTTAAAATCAAGCTCGGTATCAAGTACTATTCTGCCAGCACTTGAGCATAATAAATATACTTGGTAATTAGCCGCAAGTAAGCATTCTAACAAACGTAAAGCATAAGCAGAGCCTGAAGCGCCAGTAATGGCTAAAGTTATCTTTTTATCAAATTGTTTAGCATTAAATTTAACCGTGTTGAGTGCTGCCAAAAGCCTATTCCCTATTTAGAATTAATTATTATTAATTGCAGTTAATATTTTTTCATGAATATTATCAAAACTGCCATTACTCATCACCACAATAGTATCGCCCATTTGACTTTCCTCAACAATTTTAACCACTAAGTCATCAATGTTTTTTTCCACAAAACATGGCGGTTGACAAGTATCAATTAAATCACTAACTGACCATTTTATTTTCTCATCTTGAAAAATAAACACTTGATCCGCTTGTGCTAAAGATAAGGGTAAAGCCGCTTTATGCACGCCAGATTTCATGGTATTTGAGCGCGGTTCAAGTACCGCCAATACCCGTCCTTTTTGAGCGCTTGTACAATTTATATTATCCACTTTTGCCCGCACGCCCGCTAAGGTTTTAGCAATAGCCGTAGGGTGGTGGGCAAAATCATCATAAACACTGATATCATTCACTACACCACGTAGCTCAAATCTACGTTTACTATTGACAAATAGAGCCAAGGCTTCAATAGCGATATGGCTTGGTACACCAGCATGACGTGCGGCAGCAATCGCCATCAATGCATTTTCAATATTAAAATCACCAATAAGCGGCCACTTCACTAGCCCCTGCTCTTCGCCTTTAAACGTTACGATGAACTCACTGCCATCAGCAATCAGTTTTTTCGCTTGCCAACCATTAGCACATGCACTGTGCTCTATAGTTGTCCAGCAGCCCATAGCTAAAGTATCATTAATCGCCATTTCATTTTTCGGAGACAAAACCAAGCCATTACTGGGAACCATACGAATTAAATGATGAAATTGTCGTTGAATATCTGATAAGTCATTAAAAATATCGCCATGATCAAACTCTAAATTATTAATCACTAACGTTCTTGGACGATAATGTACAAACTTAGAGCGTTTATCAAAAAAAGCGGTATCGTATTCATCCGCTTCAATAACAAAAAAGGGAGCGTTACCTAGTCGCGCAGAACATGAAAAATTTTGAGGTATGCCGCCAATAAGAAAACCTGGTGATAAATGTGCGTATTCTAAAATCCAAGTTAGCATGCTACTGGTAGTGGTTTTACCATGAGTACCTGATACCGCTAATACCCATTTATCTTTGAGTACATTTTCTAATAACCATTGCGGGCCAGAAATATAAGGAATATTACGATCAAGCATATACTCTACCATGACATTGCCACGAGACATGGCATTGCCAACAATAACTAAATCGGGTTCATCATTAAAATGTTTGGTTTTATAGCCTTGCTTTAATTCAATGCCTAACTCTTCTAGTTGTGTACTCATGGGAGGATAAACATGTGCATCGCAGCCGGTAACACGAAAACCAAGCTCTTTGGCTATCGCGGCAATACCGCCCATAAAAGTACCGCAAATACCAAGGATATGAAGATGTTGAATTTTATTTGTCATGGTGTATAAAAAAATCAGCTAAAATAGGATGAAACATTATGACACTTAATATACATTATACCCGTGACCTTTCAAAGTGCAGGTTGCAGTGGGAGAAAAAACGATTTAGACAAGGCTTTGATTGCGGAGCATCGTTGTTCCATGGTCAAAATCAATAACGCAGTATGAATCGTTTTTAGCCCCATCGTAGAAGAGCTTGAGCATTTTGAATGATTACGGGTATATCCCCTCAGGACAAGTAAAAACTATTAAACAAAATATGCCAACAGTAACCGTTAGTAATCTTTATATTTACCCCATTAAATCAACGATGGGTATCAGTTTGCCTCATGCAAATATTGATGAATTAGGCTTAGCCTTCGATCGACGCTTTGTTATTAGTGATAACTCAGGGCAATTTATCACCGCTCGTACGGAGCCAACACTCTGCTTGGTTACCACGGAACTTACCGAGCAAGGAATAAAGTTGTCTGCCCCAAATATGCCAACGCTATCGCTAGAATATGAAAATTTTAGCAGTCAATACCAAAATGTAAGGGTATGGGACGATGAAATAGCTGGGCAATTTTGTTCGACAAAAGCCAACTCCTGGATTAGTGAGTACTTACAACGAGCCTGTCAATTATTATATTTTGGCGAAGCATCATCTCGGATGAAAAAAACGAATACTGACGATGCACGAAAACTCGCTTTTGCTGATGGTTATCCACTGCTATTAATTTCTCAAGCGTCATTAGATGATCTCAATCAACGACTATTCGCTAATAATCAAAAAAAAGTTTCAATGGCACAGTTCCGTCCCAATATTGTTGTTGATAACTGCTTGCCATTTGCCGAAGACGGTTGGCAATACATTCGCATTGGTGATATTGAATTTAAAGTGAGCAAACCTTGCGAGCGCTGTATATTTACAACGGTGAATCCTGAAGATGGGATAAAAGATGCTCAACAGCAACCGCTAAGCACACTGAAAACGTATCGACAAACCAGCAATGGCGAAGTGTTATTCGGTCAAAATTTAATACCATTAACCAGTGGTCGCATAAAACAAGGTGATAAACTTACTATTAACAAGTCACAGCAACCTCCTAGTTTTAATCAACCTAACTCAACGGCAGTAACCGACACAGTGAATAAAAAGAAAAAAGTTACCATACAATTTGCAACTTGGAATAAAACCCAACCTGCAGATAACCAAAAAACCTTGTTAGAGCATGGAGAGGAAGCAGGATTAATTATCCCTTCTTCTTGTCGAGGGGGTATGTGTGGTCGCTGTAAGGCTAAATTAATTAGTGGCGAAGTCACTCAATTAGCTGATGAGGGTTTATCAGCAGAAGAAAAACAACAAGGCTATATTTTATGTTGTTCTAGTCTTGCGCAAAGTGATGTAGTGATTAAACATATACTCATGTCACCTCGAAATGCTCGTTTCAGCGAGAATTAAAAGGCTTAGAGGCAAGGCATTGATTAAAGATAATGGTTGTTCAGGACAATATGCTCCCGCATTGTCCATATAAGCTACATCCATGTAGCGCCATTGTCGAAATCAATAACACAGCATATAAGCCTTTAAAACTCGCCCTGCGGGGGCTTCTGAATAAATCATGCTCGTCGTTGCATCTGTTTTTAAGGGAACAATTAATAAAAAGATGCGCCTTGATCATGAATTACTCAGTAGCCCTGAAACAGACATTTTGAAGTATCATGAGTATAGATAACTGACACTAAAATCGATAGCCAACACTAAGCACCAAACGATAATCATTTGATTCTGGTGCTTCTTGCACAATAACGGCAACAGGTTTTGCAATTCGATCGAAGTAAAAGAGTAGATCAATATCTAAATCTTTAATAAACTCCAATTCAAAGCCTGATTTAAAATGATGATTTCGCGCTCCAGACTCCTCACTAACAAACTGCATTTGATAATCTAAGATATAGTCTATTTTACTCGAGATTTGATATTCAAACAAAGTACTAAAACTTAGCGCTGCACTGTCATCCGACTCATTAGCCGCTGCAGAATGGTACAGAGTACTTTGATAACTAGGTCCAACGGTAAAGTCCCATTCAATACGCTTAGTGTTTACAATATGGTAACCTAAGCTAGTACCAACGCTATGTCGAACTTTTATATTTTGCTGAAGATCACTGTAATTTTCATATTCAAGAACTCGAAAGAATATCTCCGCATTAAAAAACCAATCTAAATAAGTATTAAAACGTCGTGTATTTACCGATACATTGGTTACATCATCGTTAGATGCTTCACTATAGTTAAAAGTAAAATCAGCCCTAAGACGAGTGAAAGGCGTGCGGCGCTGTGCTTGAGCGGTCACCAAATAGTCAAGTTGATTGGAGTTACCCTTGTTGAGATCAACACCTACACTCACTTTAGCATCCCAAAGCTCTTTTCTTGTATCTGCAGCAGAAGTGATCGAAAGTAAGTCAGCTAAAGGAAAGTGTTGCTCCGTCCCTCCACTTATTAAAGTAAGGTGACCTTCTTTAACAATAAGAAACCCTTGCACAATCTGGCCATCAGCCAAGCGGATTTGTTGATCAAAACGACTACGTAGTTCGCTGATATCTTCCCAATCGAAAAACCTAACACCAAACTCATCGCTATCAAATTCAAGTTCATCATCATACATAGAGATAATGTCACCTTTGAGCCACTCATCAGAGGTTAGTTTCAACCAATCAAACGATTGACTAAAAACAGGTGTGGGTTTCTGCCAAGTAACAACACTCATGTCGTTTGATTGCGCATAAATATCACGACTCAAACCCAGAGCGATAAAAAATAAAGAAAATAAAAGCCTAATCATAAAACTAAAAAACGACACCATTAAAAACTAAAATAAAAAAAGAGCGCTAACCGGTAGCACTCTGTTACTAAGACTCTTATTTATTAAAAAACCTCACTACTGAGAGTTAAAAATCATATCCTAAACTAACCACAAAACGATAATCATTTTTTTCGGGAATATTACCAAACTCATCTGCGTGAGGGCTTTCAGTACGATCAAGGTATAAGGTTATATCAAGATCAAAATCACTAGCTAACTCTATTTCTATACCTGTTTCAAAATGATGTAAATATTCACCCGACTCATCACTAACAAATTGAACATTATATGAGGCATCAAAGTCAATTTCACCGGTAATTTCATAGGTAAAATCGGTACCCAAAGATAAACCCGGTGATGATTCACTACTCTCTTTGTCTATAGCTACATTGTTAAACTTTGTTTTTTGATAACTTGGACCGGCATTAACATCCCAAGAAGTACGACTATTATCAATGAGATGGTAACCAAGACCAATACCGTAGCTTAACCGATAATCAACATTGAGAAATTCATCACTGAAGTACTCAAAATCCGTGGCTCGTAAAAATACTCTTTGACTAAAGAACCAATCATAAGTAGATGTTAACCTAGCGCTATCAGCAGTAACAGATTCTATCTTAGTATCTTGGTCTTCATAACGACTATAGTTTGCCGTGTAATCTACTTTTAAACGACTACTTGAACTTCTTCGCTGAACTCCAGCTGTTAGGTTATAGTCAAACTGTACCGTATTACCTCGACGAAAATTAGCGCCTAATTTAATATAGCCATCCCATAAATCAAGTTCATTTTTTGCTGAAGATGCTATTGAAATTAATTCTGACATTTTATAGTTAGTTGCCTGACCATTTTGTACTAACGTTAATTTACCATCCTTTACCACTAAATAACCTTCAGCAATAGTGCCATCAATCATACGGATACTAAGTATACTTTTACTTCTTAACTCGGCAACATCTTCCCAATCAATAGTTTGCATATCAAGCTCATCGCTATCAAATTCAAGCTCTTCGTCGTACATTGAAACAAAGTCACCTTTTAACCATTCATCAGAAGCAAGCTTTAGCCAATCAAAATCCTGCTTAAATTGAACATTCGGTTTCTGCCAATCGGCTACATTCTCAGTGGCAACGGCAGTAAAAGAGGATAAGAATAAACAACAAAATACCTTTAATAAATTAATTTTCATGTGCGAACTATTTTCTTTATTGTAGTCTTGATAAGTAAGCTAGCCCTAGTATACCAGTAAGAAAGTAGAAGCAACAACTACTGCACTCCATCTGTGCATATAGATAAGTACAGTGCAAAAAAAACAGCCCACCTTAAACGTGACAACCTCAAGCAATTGATAATAAAGAATATATAAAGAAAGTGCGGCTTGGCATTTTAATTGCTCTTTCTCACGTAATTCAACTTTTACTTTTTATATTTAACAAGGAGTTACTCATGAGTGCTCAAACAGGCATAAAAATATTGTCCTTTACTGGTAAAATGAAAGTTTTACACCTCAGTTGGATGGCTTTTTTCATCACCTTTGCCGTATGGTTTAACCATGCGCCCTTATTAGCCGTTATTGCGCAAAGCTTAGGATTAAGCAGTAGTGAAATAAAAACCTTATTAATTCTTAATGTTGCATTAACCATACCTGCACGCATTATCATTGGTATGCTAACTGATAGATATGGACCTAGAATTACCTATGCCATTTTACTAGCTGTATGTAGTATTCCTTGTTTTATGTTCGCTTTGGCTGAAAACTTTCATCAAGCCGCACTAGCAAGATTTTTACTTGGTTTTATTGGTGCTGGTTTTGTTGTTGGCATCCGTATGGTAAGTGAGTGGTTTCCTGCTAACGAATTAGGTACTGCTGAAGGTATTTATGGCGGTTGGGGCAACTTTGGATCTGCCGCTGCTGCGATGTCTTTACCTGCGATTGCACTTTTTGTCACAAAGTATTTTGGTATAGATGAAGGCTGGCGCTACGCGGTTGGCTTAACAGGCTTAATGAGCTTATTATTTAGTGTTGTTTGGTATATCAACGTAACCGATACCCCTAAAGGTTCAACTTACTTTAAACCTACACAAACTGGCGCGATGGAAGTTACCAGTAAAGGTGACTTTTTCTTATTATTACTAATGAAACTACCGATGTATGGAGCATTAGCATTATTAACTTGGAAATTATCACCAGCAGGTGTTCAGTTACTTTCTGAGCAAAGTGCCCTTATTGCTTATATTTCTTTAGTGGTATTATTTATCCTTGAAGTTAGACAAACCTATAAAGTAAACGGTCATATATTTACTCAAGAAGTTCCTGAAATTCACCGTTATGAATTCAAACAAGTTGCCGTACTTAACATACTTTATTTTGCTACCTTTGGTTCTGAACTAGCAGTTATTTCTATGCTGCCATTATTTTTTGCTGATGTATTTTCTTTAGATATGGTTTATGCCGGTATGTTAGCTTCCCTATATGCCTTTATGAATTTAATGTCTCGCCCAGGTGGTGGTTGGTTAAGTGATAAATTCGGTCGTAAGAAAACCTTGCTTATTTTAACGGCTGGCTTAGCATTAGGTTATTTTGCTATGTCATCTATTGATAGTAGTTGGCCTTTAGCATTAGCCGTTGTTACCGCTATGGGCTGTTCGTTCTTCGTACAGGCTGGCGAAGGGGCAGTATTTGCTGCAGTACCACTTATCAAGCGTCGTCTAACAGGCCAAATAGCTGGTATGACAGGGGCATATGGTAATGTAGGTGCGGTTGTTTACTTAACTGTACTTTCAATGGTGAGCTATCAAGATTTCTTTTTAGTGATAGCTGCAACTGCTGTTGTTGGTTTTATCACCTTACTCTTCATGACTGAGCCTAAAGGAACAATTACCGAAGTTCGTGAAGATGGTACTGTAGAACTAATTCAAGTTCATTAAATTAATTGGGAATTAAGTGATGACCGAGGTTGCAAAGACAAAGAATGATACCGCTAATAATAAGCTGACAGATAAACTACAGTCCACAGTAGGCTTACAAGTCAAATTTGGCGGTTATTCTTGTGCTGGTATCAAGGCAGAAAACCAAGACGCCTTTGCAGCCTTAGTTCCTCCCAAGGAAAATGATCTCATATCAAAAGGCGTCATTGCCTGTATTGCCGATGGTGTTTCTAGTGCTGATAAAGCCGCTGAAGCATCGCAATTGGCTGTTACTCAATTTATTAGTGACTACTACTCCACACCGCCAACATGGTCGACTCAAAAATCTGCCGCTAAGGTTATTACCAGTTTAAATCAGTGGTTATATTCTCAAAAAAGTAGTGCTCTTGATGAAGACCATTACCTTTCTTCACAGCGACAACAGTGGTTAACCACTTTTTCGTCGATGATTTTAAAATCAGCGACCGGTTATATCTTTCATGTAGGTGATACTCGAATCACTTTATATCGCAATAAACAACTCGAAGCGTTAAGCCAAGATCATAATTGCAAGCAAGGCCATAAATCCGTCATTTTAACGCGAGCACTAGGTGCAGATTCTCGTTTACAAGTAGATGTTCATCAAGTTTCTTTGCAAAAAAACGATATTTATCTGCTTACCTGCGACGGTGTTCATGAATTTTTAACGAAAAAACAAGTTACAACATTGTTAAACACATTATCGAGTGAACCCGATAATTTAGAATTAGAGCGATTGAGTAAAGCCCTTGTTGAGCAGGCATTAGCAGCAGGTAGTGATGATAATGTCAGCTGCCTTTTAGTCATGGTTACCAATCTCCCTAATAAACAATTAGCGGAAATTGAAACCGAATTACGTAAAAAAGCGATTCCACCTGCTTTAGAAATCGGTCAAACACTTGATAGCTTTAAAATAAAAAAAATCATACATGCTAGTAATAGATCGCATGTGTACCTTGTTGAAGATAGCGATACTGGCGAAACATTAACCCTTAAAACACCATCAGCAAACTTTACTGAAGATGCACTATATTTGCAGGCGTTTTTTCGTGAAGCTTGGCTTGGAGAGCGAATAAACCACGTTAATGTTATGGCCACAAAGCCATTCGATAACAATAGTAAGTTTCTGTACCACATCAGCGAATATATTGACGGCCAAACATTAACCCAGTGGATGTATGACAACCCACACCCGAGTATTGGCCAAGTAAGAGATATTATCAAACAAATAATTTCAGCGTTACGTGCATTTCAACGCCTCGAGGTTGTGCACAGAGATTTAAAGCCTGATAACATAATGATTGACCAATACGGGCAAATCAAGTTAATAGATTATGGTGCTGTATTTGTTGCTTCATTAGATGAAAATCAAGAGACATTACTAGAAAGTGTACCGCAAGGTTCGGTAAATTATATTGCCCCTGAAACACTGCTAACGATGAAAGCAAATCATTTAAGTGATTTATTTTCTTTAGGTGTTATTTGCTATGAGATGCTAACTGGTGAGTTACCTTATAAACCAAATGTTAGAGCTAATAATAATTACACTCATTATCAGCAATGGCATTATCGCAGTATTAAACAACATAGAAATGATTTACCACTTTGGTTAGATTTAACATTGCAACAGGCGACACAAGCTAATCCTAATTTACGTCCACAGGTATTTTCTGAGTTCTATGCTAATTTGAGTAAACCTAATATCGAGGCTATTGATGAATATAAAAGCCAACCATTAATACAAAGGAATCCCGTGAAATTTTGGCAAGGAACTTCATTAGTATTATTTATTTGTTTGATGTTGAGCTTATTTTACTAAATACACTCATTTTGTTCCTCTTTAAAAAACCAAAGTTAACCGCGTATTTTGATGCCTGAATTGTGATCTATATCGCCCTATTCATCAATGGTAATAGCACCATAATCTAATTGCACGACAGCAAGTTTACCCTCAGGTGCTTTCTTAACAAAAGAAAAGTATAACCAAGTCAAATTAATCATTATAACTAGCCAATAGCAAAGTAATTTAAATAACTCAGTAATATCCGCCCTTAGACACAAGCCTACAAATTTGAGAAAGCTTGATTCAAATCAATATATATTATCTATTTAGCAAGTTGATTTCACAACTTGATTTAAATCAACTTATCAAGTCAGTGTGAGTGTAAGAATCCACCTAAGCGTACATAAAACTACATAATAAAACGTACCAATACAAATTTTAGACAATTTATAAAACATAAAATGGGACATTACTAATGAATACAAAAAATATCAACGTAAAAACATTTACGCTCTCCTTATTAACCGCTGCTATTTTATCAGCACCTGCTGCTTTTGCAGCAGATCCTGCACATGGTAAAGGCATTACTGATGCATTAGCAGATAGCAAGGTCAACTTATCTTTTCGCGCTCGCTACGAAGGTGTTGATGAAGATAATGCCAGAGATAATGCAAATGCATTAACTGTAAAAAGCCGCCTTACCATCAAAACAGGTAATTACAATAATTTATCTCTTGGTTTAGAGGTTGATCATGTGAGCGCTTTAGCTGATAACTACTGGGATAAAGTTGGCGCAGATAACAATTACTCTGTTGTTGCCGATCCTACGGGAACCGATGTAAACCAAGGCTATATTAAATACACTAGAAATGATTTCAGTGCCATTGCTGGTCGTCAACGCATTTTACATAATAACCAACGTTTTGTTGGTGGTGTTGGCTGGCGTCAAAACGAACAAACCTATGATGGTATTCGTGCTCAATATAATACAGGCGCTTTCTCAGTTGATTATAGCTACATTCATAATATCAATGATATCTTTGCTAAAAATGTCAGTGGTGATTTTCATTTAGCTAACCTAGGCTACAAAATCAATAAAGCTCATAAAGTTGCGGCTTTTGCTTATATTTTAGATTTTAAAACCGGTGCAGCCAACTCTAGTAGCACATACGGCGCACTTTACAACGGTAAATTTGGTCCTGTACTTGTTAATGCAAGCGCAGCAAGTCAAAGTGACAATGGCAAAAATCCTAACAGTTACACAGCAACATACTTAAATGCTGAAGTAGGCTATAAATTTAGTACTGTTACAGTATTAGGTGGTTATGAACTATTAGGTAGTGATAATAATGTTGGTTTTAACACGCCCCTAGCAACTAAACATAAATTCCAAGGCTGGGCAGATAAGTTTTTAGGCACGCCTAAAGAAGGTATGGAAGATATTTACCTTACAGTAAAAGGTGCTGTCTCTGGTGTTAAATTAGCAGCAACTTACCATGATTTTTCGTCTGATGTAGGTGGCATTGATTTTGGTAACGAATTAGATTTAGTTGCTAACTATAAAGTAAATAAAAACTATGGCGTTTTAGTGAAGTTTTCTAACTATAGTCAAGGTGATGTTTACGGAAAACTTACTGATACCAATAAATTGTGGTTACAAGCTACCGCTAAGTTTTAATTAGCTATAGTAAGATAGTAAGCTACAAGAAAAGTTTAAAAGGCACCTAACGCGAGTTAAGTGCCTTTTCTTATGCATAGTTTTCTTGCTTCTTCTCTTTCGAGTAAAATTCCGATTGTCCTGAGCTTGTCGAAGGATTAGAATAGCCGCGGTTTTCATAGTTAGGCTTATCGACTTTGTTATTAATGATCGACAATTACGACTCTTTCACTTTCAATCTGGTGCATTATTTTCAAGCGCTAGGTCAAGAGGTAAAAGTTTTTCGTCATGACGAAATCAGTTTAGTGGAAATTGAAAAACTAAACCCTGCTTACCTAGTTATTTCTCCCGGCCCTTGTGATCCTGACAATGCAGGAATATCTTTAGCTGTGGTAAAACACTTTGCCGGACGCATTCCTTTGCTAGGCGTATGTTTAGGACATCAGTGTATTGCTCAACACTTTGGCGCTAAAATAAAAAAAGCACAAAAATTAATGCATGGTAAAACGAGTGCAATTAAACATGATGGCAAAGGATTATTTCAGCGGCTAAAAAATCCTTTACGCGTTACTCGTTATCATTCACTTATAGTTGATGAACAATCACTTTCTGATGAATTATCCATCACTGCTTGGAGTATTAATGAACAAGGCGATAGAGATGAAATAATGGCGTTGCAACATAAGCAGCTCGCGATTTGTAGTGTGCAATTTCACCCCGAATCAATTTTAACCGAACAAGGCCAAGCGCTTTTACAAAACTTTATTGAGTTATACAAAAGATAATTACATAAAATTAATGATTTATTGGTATAAACCGATAAACTTACACTATTAACGCCCATTTTAACTAACTACGATAGCCACGAAGCATTATGCAAATTTTTGAACTTAACGACATCATTTCATCTATACACCAACGTGCGTTAAGTTTGTCTATTAGTAAAGACTTTGCTGACCAACAAGATGGAAAAATCAACCTTGTTAATCACCAAGGTAGTGAACAAGAAAATCGTCGCCGTGAATTATTAAGCGTTGAAAGAGAAGCCCAACAGGAAAAAATTGTTGCTGCGTATGGTGAAAAGCATTTTCGCAACCAAGTAACAGACACATTCTATGAACAAGTTCGCAACCAAGTTAATAAAGAATTTGATAATAAAACCCATTTATACCATAACATTTTATGCATTGAAGACGCTGCGCCAGCCATTCTAGAATTACTGTCGTTACGAGCGACATCAATTAATAAAATACAACCATTATCTTCCTCTTTACTCTGGCTTGCCACAGACTTAATCAGTTTAGTAAACAAGCCTCAATATCGAAAACGAGCCGATGTTCAAGTGAACGATGCAAAGTTAGCATTAAGCTATATTGGTTTAGATAACTTAAAGTTGGTTATGCCTACATTTATTCTTAAACATTGGCTACCTAATAGTACTGCTCCCTACGGCTTAATGAAACGAAAATTATGGAATGATAGTCTATCAGTAGCGCTCGCTGCCCGCGTATTAGCCAAAGATAAAAAACTAGATTGGTATACTGCATTTACCACCGGCATGCTGTCAAACATAGGTCAATTAGCGGTGACACGATGCTTTTTAAATACCTATAATGATATGTATAAAGATGCATTACATCAGGCCGTCGAAGACAAAGACAAACTATTACATAATGTACTGGTTAAAATTGATAATTCACCTGGGTTATTGTTAGAGCAACTGACCTTACGTAGTAGCAAATTATCGGCGGACTTAATCGAATTAATGAACTTTACTCGGCTCCCTATCACCGGAGCAATGTTTGATTTAGCTTATAGTGAGAATGTTGATGAAATGTCTCCTATTGCACAAGTCGTTGCTAAAGCAAAAGTGTATGTAAATTATCGTAGTTTAAGTAATGCTAACTTAATTAATGATGATGAAATGAGCCTTTTATTCGAGACGGTAAAATTGAGTGAAAAAGAAATTTCTTTATTAAATAAAAGTGATATTGACCACATAAAGTTAAAGTTTAACTAGGGTCTGTATATTGAAATAAGATTATTTTTGATTATTTATGAAATCCCCCTCGCTATAGCATTTATCAACCAAGCACTTTCCCACTAACAAAAGTACGTCCCTGGCTAATTTACTGACTATCTATAAATATTCACAAAATTTGAATAAAACCTTTAACCCTTTATTTTCACTAGGCTACAGAGTTATTAAATAAGACAACTTTCCTTTGTTCTGTCATACTTATACTGAATGAAATAATGAATGAAATAATGAATGACTCAATTCCATTCATTACTTCAATTGGTCTTACTGTCTATTTTTGAGCGCTAACCTATAATTAAAGGCAATAAATTTCCTTGCTTATTATACTGAAGTTAGTCATTTCGTTACAAACACTCCACCAATCAATGAGGATTTTAAAGATGTCAGAACACTTTCCTGTAAGCCGCGATACATTTGATGATGTAATGGTACCAAACTATGCACCTTCTGCTGTTATTCCTGTACGTGGTCAAGGCTCTAGAGTGTGGGATCAACAAAATAAAGAGTATATCGATTTTGCGGGCGGTATTGCAGTGAGCAGTTTAGGACATTGTCATCCGGCTTTAGTTGGTGCGTTAAAAGAGCAAAGTGAAAAAATTTGGCATGTATCCAATGTTATGACCAATGAACCTGCACTACGTTTAGCTAAAAAATTAGTCGATACTACCTTTGCAGATAAAGTTTATTTTGCTAATTCGGGTGCTGAATCAAACGAAGCCGCATTAAAATTAGCGCGTCGTTGGGCGATAGATGTTCATGGCAGTGATAAAACTCAAATAATTGCCTTTGAACAAGGTTTTCATGGTCGTACTTTTTTCACCGTAACCGTTGGTGGCCAAGCGGCATATTCTGATGGTTTTGGTCCAAAACCAGGTGATATCGATCATGCCGAATATAATAACCTAGAAAGTGTTAAAGCATTAATTTCAGATAAAACTTGCGCAATTATGGTTGAACCATTACAAGGCGAAGGTGGTATTGTGTCGCCAACAGCTGGCTTTATTCAAGGCTTGCGCGAATTATGTAATGAACATAACGCATTGTTAATTTTTGATGAAGTTCAAACAGGCGCTGGCCGTTTAGGTGAACTTTATGCCTACATGGATATTGGCGTCACACCAGACATTTTAACTTCAGCTAAAGGTTTAGGGGGCGGCTTCCCAATTAGCGCTATGCTAACCACTACGGATATAGCCAAGCATTTAAAAGTTGGTACTCACGGGAGTACTTATGGTGGAAACCCACTGGCTTGTGCTGTTGCTGAAGCGGTTATTGATACAATTAATACGCCCGAAATACTTGCTGGCGTAAAAGCTAAAGCACAACTTTACATAGATGGCTTAAATGCAATTAATACTAAATATAACGTTTTTAGTGAAATTAGAGGTAAAGGCCTACTCATTGGCGCGGTATTAAACGAAAAGTACCAAGGTAAAGCTAAAGACTTTTTAGATGCCGCGATGGCCGAAGGCGTAATGACCTTGGTTGCTGGTGCAAGTGTTATACGTTTCGCTCCGTCATTAGTTATTCCTGATGAAGATATTATTGAAGGTTTAGCGCGTTTTGAAAAAGCAGTGGTTTCATTAGCATCTTGATACCAATTGAAGTAATGGATTGACTAATTCATTATTTGGTTTGGTTTAAATAAACAGTACTGCTTAATACCCTAAGTAACGTTCATGTGGTAGTACATAAATGTTACTTGGGTTTTATCTAATCATCGAGAACTATTTATGATTATTATCCGCCCTATTAAAGCAACTGATTATAACGATTTACATCGTATTGCCATTGATTCAGGTTATGGCTTTACTTCATTGCCTGTAAACGAAGAAATATTAAAAAACCGTATTAATCACTCAGAAGAATCTTTTCGTTTACAGGTTTGTGAGCCAGGTAATCAAGGTTATTTATTTGTCATGGAAGACACCCAAACAGGCCAAGTAATTGGTACTACGGGTATAGAAGCGGCTGTCGGGTTAGATAATGCTTTTTATCATTATCACTTAGGTAAGGTTGTACATAGTTCACGTGAACTAAATATTCACAATACCGTTGAAACACTCGCTTTATGTAATGACTATACTGGTGCTACCGAAATTTGTACTTTATTTCTGCAAGAAAGTCATCGAAAAGATGGTAATGGTCGATTCTTATCACGCTGTCGATTTTTGTTTATGGCTGAACATAGCGAGCGCTTTGCAAATTGTGTTATTGCTGAAATGCGTGGCGTTAGTGATGAGCAAGGTAGATCCCCTTTTTACGATTGGCTTGAAGAGCATTTTTTATCTATCCAGTTTACAAAAGCCGATTATCTCACCGGTATAGGTAATAAGGATTTTATAGCTGAATTAATGCCTAAATATCCCGTATATGTCAGTTTATTAAGCAAAGAAGCTCAGCAAGTAATTAATAAGGTACATAATAATACCGTACCTGCGCTACGCTTACTTGAAGCGGAAGGTTTTTCTCGTCGAGGTTATATCGACATTTTTGATGCTGGCCCGACCGTTGAAGCAGAGCTGAAACAAATAAGAGCGATTCGTGATAGTCATAAGTATCAAGTGTTAATTGATAATGCATGCGGTGGTGAAAGCAACCAAAAATACATTATATGCAATACCAAGGTTCAAGATTTTCGCGCAACACAAATAAAATTAACATTACGTGAAACCGCAAATCAAGTGGTGATCACTAGCGATATAGCAAATGCACTACAGGTAAAACAAGGAGACTGGGTTCGCCTTATTAGTAACTAATACCAATTGAAATAATTAATTGAACACTTGGTATAACAGCCTAAATTTAATAGGAATAAATATGTCTACCAATTATTCAGATAAAGTTCAGCTTATTAATGGTCAATGGCAAGCAGGTTTAGGTCATGACGTTAACTCTGTTAATCCTGCGCGTAACGACGTTATTTGGCAAGGAAAAACCGCATCTCCTGAGCAAGTAGAGCAAGCGATTAATAGTGCACGCACTGCCTTTGAAAGTTGGTCAACTATCAGTTTTGATGAGCGTGTTAGTATCATAACAAAGTTCGCTGAATTACTTGGCGAAAATAAAGAAGCATTAGCAAATACCATCTCCCTTGAAACAGGGAAGCCTCGCTGGGAAACACTCGGTGAAGTAGGTGCTATGGTAGGTAAAATCAATATTTCTCTGAACGCTTATAAAGAACGTACAGGTACGGTTGAAAATCCGATGCCCGGAGCCAAAGCTTTTATTCGTCATAAACCTCATGGTGTTGTCGCCGTATTTGGTCCTTATAATTTCCCTGGACATTTGCCAAATGGCCATATTGTGCCTGCGCTTATTGCCGGAAATACCATCGTATTTAAACCCAGTGAATTAACGCCAAAAGTTTCAGAAAAAGTATTGAAAATTTGGTTGGCTGCTGGTATTCCTGCTGGTGTTATCAACCTTGTACAAGGTGAAATAGAAACGGGTAAGGCGCTGGCAAGCAACAAAATGATCGACGGACTATTCTTCACAGGAAGTTCAGCAACTGGTCACTATTTACATGAACAATTTGGCGGACAGCCGGGTAAAATATTAGCCTTAGAAATGGGTGGTAATAACCCACTTATCGTTAAAGAGGTTAGTGACATAACTGCTGTTGTTCACGACATTATCCAGTCGGCCTTTGTAACTACAGGTCAACGCTGTACTTGTGCTCGTCGTTTATTTATCGAAGAAGGCGAGCAGGGTGAGGCTATATTAACCAAGTTAATTGAAGTAACTAAAGCATTAACTATTGGCTATTATGACGATGAAGAACAACCATTTATCGGTTCGATGATTTCAGAAAAAGCAGCTTTAAGTTTAGTCGCCGCGCAGAAAAAATTAATTGATTTAGGTGCTAGTTCAATCATTGAATTAAAACACCTTGAAGCAAATACGGGCTTTATTTCTCCCGGTATCATTGATGTAACAAATATTATTGCTGATGTTCCAGATGAAGAATACTTTGGCCCGTTGTTAAAAGTATATCGTTACACTGACTTTGACGCCGCCATAGATGAAGGAAATAACACTGGCTTTGGGTTATCCGCTGGCTTACTAAGTGATAGTGAAGCTTTATACAATCACTTTTTTAAACGTATTCGGGCTGGTATTGTTAACTGGAACAAACCTATTACAGGCGCTAGTAGCGCCGCACCTTTCGGCGGTATAGGGGCTAGTGGTAACCATAGAGCGAGTGCTTTTTATGCCGCTGACTATTGCGCTTATCCTATTGCTTCAGTGGAAGCTAATAAAGTGTCATTGCCTGTAACATTAAGCCCAGGCATTAAGCTTTAACATGTTAAAAGATACTTTTATTAACTTTTATAGGAATAATTATGACTGCGAAAGTAATAGCCCTTTTTGATAAAATTTGGCAACAGTATTTAACCGTTACTCCTTCGGCAAATAAAATTCACCACTTACTTGGTAATGGCAATGACGTGATTAATGATCATGTCGCTTACCGTACGTTCAATATTGAAAAAGTGAACTTAGCTAAATTGGCAAAGCACCTTATTTCAATTGGCTATACTGAATGTGGTCAATATGATTTTGCTGATAAAAAATTAACTGCTAAGCATTTTGAACACAGCACTAGCACTATGCCAAAAGTATTTATCAGTGAATTGCGGGTTGAAGAGTTTTCGGCTGAAGTACAAGAAATCATCCATAATCTCGTAAATCAGCTACCTAAAAACATTAGTGAAAAAGCTGATTTTCTCTATTGTGGTCGGCCTTGGAAAATAAGTTCAACTGACTACAATACATTACTAGCGACAAGTGAATACGCAGCATGGCTAGCCGCTTGGGGTTATCGTGCAAATCACTTTACTGTTAGCATAAACCATCTTGATGGTTTCGACTCTATTATTGATGTTAATGACACGCTTAAAAAAGCCGGCTATACCTTAAACAGTGCTGGCGGTGAAGTTAAAGGTGATGAAACGGTAAAATTAGAGCAGTCATCCATTTTAGCAGATAAAGCACTGGTTGAGTTTTCTGATGTAACCAGAGAAATCCCCAGTTGCTTTTATGAGTTTGCTAAACGTTATCCATTAGATAACGGTGAGCTTTATACGGGTTTCGTTGCTGCTTCTGCCGATAAAATTTTTGAAAGTACAAATACTACTTATACCCATGATACTTCAAGATGTGCGTTTCAGGGCAGCTGAACGATTCATGATCAAGGCGCATCTTTTTATTAAGGGTCGTTCCCTTAAAAAGAGATGCAACGAAGAACATGATTTGATCAGGGGCCCCTGTAAGGCTGGTTTAGAAACGCTTTATGCTACGTTATTGATTTCGACAATGGAACAACCATTATCTGCAATCAAAGCCTTTCCTAAAAACGTTTCTAACTCCAGCTGAATCCGACGTGTTGAAGTAACATGGGTATAACATGCTATAAGCGTAATTATCAGGGTGAGTTAACTCACCTTCTATTTTCTACTTGCTTAACCCGACAAAAAAATTGTAGAGTTACAGCTATATAATCTGTTTATCACACTCAATAGGTATTCAAACAATTATTATGGTCACAGATACTGAAGGTTATATTCATATTATCGAATATTTAACTGAGCATTTAAACTTATTTGAAAATATCGTTGTTACAAACAAAAGTGCTGATACCGTAATGCACGTTATTGAAATTGAATTAAGTGAACAAATCATTTCAGTCTGTGGTCAAAATGTAGGTTTAAGCTTTAGTCAACGTAATACTATTATACGTGAAGTTGACGCTATCGTTTATGATCTTGGAGAAATATTCTCAGGAATAGTAGATAATCCTACGACTGAAGCACAACGTCGGTTTATCAAAGAGTTTGCAACATTAATCAAAAACTTATTCGATAACGAAATTAATATCTTACGGACCAAAAATTCATAAAATATTTAGGAAATTACACCTTCGTTGATGTGATAAGTTTACACAACGACCCTACAAACCATCAACGGTTGCACCGTTGGAATTAGTCATCATCTATCAATCATCATAGAATAACTATCAATGAACGAAATAACTTTATTTGGCTTCAATAATTTAACTAAGAGTTTAAGTTTCTCCTTATATAAATTGCATTACCTTACTAATCAGCAAGAACGTTATAACCTGTTTATTAAAGAGCGCTATAGCGCTGACAATCTCAATACCGTACTGACTAAAATATGCCATGCTATTGGGGGGAATGTATTAAATATTGCCAAACAAGATTACCAACCTCAAGGTGCAAGTGTTACCTTAATGATATCCGAAGAGTCACAAGCCGAACCGTTATCCAAGTCTACTTCTGAATCACTCGTTGCCCATTTAGATAAAAGCCATTTGTGTATTCATACTTACCCTGAAGAATCACCACAAAATGGTATAGCTATTTTCAGAGCCGATATTGAACTATCAACCTGTGGTATTATTTCACCACTAAAAGTGCTTAATTATGTTATTGAATCGTTTGATGCTGATGTTATTGATATTGATTATCGCATTCGTGGAATGACCCGAGATAAGCATGGGGAAAAGTTATTTGTTGATGATAAATTGGATAATATTAGTGATTACCTTAGTGCTGAACTAAAAAACACTTTTAAAGTAGAAAGCCATAACCTAATCGCACACAACTTATTTCACACTAAACTATGTAAAAATGAGATTGCTGTTAATGATTACTTGTTTGAGTATAATCGAGCTGATTTAAGCACTACCCAGCAAAATGAAATAAAAATTCAAATAGAGCGAGAGTTGCAACAGCTATTCACAAACTCCGCATAACTCGTAACTAGATACTATTAACTCGCAACTATATTTACAAATCACTCATCCAATCGAGCTGCTTATTTGCCTGTGTTTTACGTTCAATCAAATCACGAATAAGTGGTGTTAAGATCAACTCCATGGCAAGGCTCATCTTACCCCCTGGCACCACTAATGTACTAACCCGTGACATAAATGATCCATCAATCATCCGCAGATAATACTGAAAATCGACATTCTTTACTTCACGAAAACGGATAACAACAAAACTTTCATCCAAACTTGGTATAGCTTTAGCGCTAAAAGGGTTAGAAGTATCAACGGTAGGAACTCGCTGAAAGTTAATATGGGTACGTGAAAATTGCGGGGTAATAAAGGAAATATAATCTTCCATACTCCGCACTATACTAGCAGTAACAGCTTCACGGCTATGACCACGTTTTTTTGTATCTCGAACGATTTTTTGGATCCATTCTAAATTAACAATAGGAACCATACCAATAAGTAAGTCAACATGCTTAGCGACGTCGTTATCTGCAGTTACCACCCCGCCATGTAGACCTTCATAACATAAAAGGTCAGTGCCTTCACCCAACTCTTCCCAGGGGGTAAATGTGCCGGGCATTTGGTTATAGGGCACTGCTTCATCAAAAGTATGCAAATAACGGCGCATCATGCCTTTACCCGTTTCTCCATAAGTTGAAAACAATTTTTCTAAAGCATCAAAATCATTAGCTAAATCACCAAAATAACTAATATTTGAACGCGCTTCTTTCGCTTTACGTTTTTCAAGATCCATTTCTTGGCGAGAAAAACGATGGAAACTATCCCCTTCAACATTAACTGAGCTTACTCCCAACGTCCTAAATATATGCTCAAATGCAGAAGTGGTCGTTGAAGTTCCTGCGCCAGACGAGCCTGTGATTGCAATAATAGGATTACGTGAAGACATATTCGTAGGACTCAACAGATAGATTAAAAGTTAGCTATTTTACACGGGTAATTTTTAATAAGGTCAATAGGTAAGACTTAGCCAAACTTATGTTAGAGATATAACCATCTATTCTTAGGGTATTTACATTTACAATGTTCAAATATAAACCGACTGAAGTCTATTTTATTGGGGTAAACATGAGCCCCTACTATTAATATATTTCATTACCAGTATAGTAGCCTAGCTATTTTAGCATTATGTTAACATTAATAGTAATAAGCTTTGCCTATTCTAGTTATTCACTGGATAGCATAAGTTAAATACTGATATTAATAATGATATTCCGTTTACACGAGACGTCCATAAAGTAGTCATTGATTTTATTCAAAGTTTCGATTTTACTACTATAAATAAAAGAAATCCTTTATTAACCCAGCATTTTTATTTAATCAATTCAAAATATTTTTTAGTCTAAAACAAAAAACCGAGCCTAAGCTCGGTTTTTTAATTCTTACAAAGTAAGCTAGTGCTTAAGCTTCTGCTGACTCTTCAACTACTTCAGGAGCATCTTCTACTACTGGGCGGTCTACTAATTCAATATAAGCCATAGGCGCTTTATCACCAGTACGGAAACCACATTTTAAAATGCGAGTATAACCACCTGGACGCTCTTGGTAACGTGCACCAAGTTCGTTAAATAAAAGACCTACTACTTCTTTATCTTGTGTACGAGCAAACGCTAAACGGCGATTTGCAACACTGTCGGTTTTAGCCAATGTAATCAATGGCTCTACTACCATACGTAGTTCTTTAGCTTTAGCTACAGTCGTT
>NZ_QOLD01000005.1 GCF_003333305.1 Candidatus Colwellia aromaticivorans
AAACAGGCGTTCTCGCTTCTTATTACTGATCAAAGTGATGAGAAATAGTAAATTGCATGAGCCGTATACGAGGTCCGTACGTACGGTTCTGTGAGAGGGATGAGGCATGAGCCTCACCCTACTCGATATTGTCTATATATTTGACACACCAAAAACAACGCACGTTAATATCAATATAACTTGTTTTTGGTGTGTTAATGTTAATGTTAATTCTATTTTTATTAAAAGTTATATATTTAATAACGAAAGCCTCCGGTGTTAACCGTTTATTTACCAGTCTTTTTACGCTACAATGCGCGACTATTTTTTAATTATCCTAACGAGTGAACTCGTTTAAAAAGATATATTTTAAAACTTATTTTTGAAGGATTATGTTCGAAAGCTTATGTTTGAAATTAACCCAATAATAAATAAATTAAAAGAAATTCGCGAACGTGCAGACTTACTTCGGGGGTACCTTTGACTACGACGTTAAAGCTGAGCGTTTAGTTGAAGTTTCACGAGAATTAGAATTACCCGATGTTTGGAATGAACCTGAACGGGCACAAGCGTTAGGTAAAGAACGGAGCTCGCTTGAAGAGGTGGTTAATACCATCGTTGAGTTAGAAACTGGCTGTGACGATATTGAAGGCTTAGTAGAATTAGCCGTTGAAGAAGAAGATCAAGAAACCTTTGATGATGCCCAAAGTGAGACTGATGCGTTAGATGCCGTATTAGAAAAGCTTGAATTCCGCCGTATGTTTAGTGGCGATCAAGATGCTAATAACAGTTATCTCGATATTCAATCGGGTTCAGGCGGCACAGAGGCACAAGATTGGGCTGAAATGCTGATGCGTATGTACTTACGTTGGGGCGAAGCACACGGTTTTAAAACCGAAGTTATTGAAGTGACTGGCGGTGATGTTGCGGGCATTAAAGGCTGTACCATTAAATATACTGGTGAATATGCTTATGGTTGGTTACGTACCGAAACGGGCGTGCACAGATTAGTGCGAAAATCACCCTTTGACTCAAGTGGTCGCCGTCATACTTCATTTGCTTCAGCATTTATTTATCCTGAAATTGATGACAATATCGAAATTGATATTAATCCCGCTGATTTACGTGTAGATACTTACCGTGCTTCTGGCGCAGGTGGACAGCATGTTAATAAAACTGACTCGGCTATTCGTTTAACGCATATCCCTACGGGTGCGGTAGTACAGTGTCAAAGTGATCGTTCTCAGCATAAAAACCGTGCTAGCGCGATGAAATTATTAAAAGCAAAATTGTTTGAGCTAGAAATGCAAAAACAAAACGAAGACAAGCAAGTACTTGAGGACGGAAAATCTGATATTGGTTGGGGCAGTCAAATTCGCTCTTATGTATTAGATGATAGCCGTATTAAAGATTTAAGAACGGGTGTTGAAAACAGAAACACCCAAGCTGTATTAGACGGCGATTTAGATAAATTTTTAGAAGCCAGCTTAAAGTCTGGTTTGTAATAAAGATTTAAGAACCGGTGTTGAAAACAGAAACAGTATAAACCGAAAAAAAGCTGTATTAGACGGCGATTTAGATAACTTTTTAGAAGCCAGACTTGAATCTGGTTTGTAGTATACCCGCTCCACTTTAAGATGCTCGTTTCAGGAAGTCTGAGCGATTCATAATCAAGGCACATTTTTTTATTAAGGGTTGCTCCCTTAAAAAGAAATGTAACGCTGAGTATGATTTGCTCAGACTTCCCCAAGGGGCTGGTTTAGAAACGCTTTATGCTATGTTATTGATTTCGATAAGGGAATAACCATTCTCTTCTATCAATGCCTTGCCTAAAGGCGTTTCTAATTCCAGCTGAATCATGCATCTTCATGTGGAACGGGTATAAAACTTAATTTACAGATAAGTAATGAGAAACAAAATGACTGACAATGCAAAAAACAGCCAAGCCTCTGCCCAAGACGAAAACAAACTAATTGCTGAGCGACGTATCAAATTAGCAAAAATTCGTGAAAATTGCCCAGCTAATGGCTTTCCTAATGATTTTAATCGTGAACATTTAGCCGCAGATATTCAAGCTGAACATGGTGAGAAAACCAAAGAAGAGCTTGAAGCGTTGCAAGTAACCTACGCTATTGCGGGTCGTGTTATGGCGAAACGTGGACCATTCTTAGTTCTACAAGATATGTCAGGTCGAATTCAAGCTTACGCTGAAAAAACCGTACAAAAAGAAATTAGAGCTAAGTCAGGCAGTTTAGACATTGGTGATATTGTTGGTGTTAGAGGTATTTTACATAAATCAGGTAAAGGTGATCTTTACGTGAATATGGATGAATATTCGTTATTAACTAAATCATTACGCCCGTTGCCTGAAAAATTTCATGGTTTATCAGACCAAGAAATGAAATATCGTCAACGTTATGTTGATTTGATCATCAATGAAGACACTCGTAATACGTTTAAAATGCGTTCAAAAATAGTTGATGGTATTCGTAGTTTTCTTGTTGCTCGTGACTTTATGGAAGTTGAAACTCCTATGTTGCAGGTGATCCCTGGTGGCGCAACGGCCAAACCTTTTCAAACTTTCCATAATGCTCTTGATATCGACATGTACTTACGTATAGCGCCAGAACTTTACTTAAAACGTTTAGTTGTAGGTGGTTTTGAACGTGTATTTGAAATCAACCGTAACTTCCGTAACGAAGGCTTATCAACACGTCATAACCCAGAATTTACTATGATTGAATTCTACCAAGCGTATGCTGATTACAATGACTTAATGAACCTAACTGAAGAAATGCTACGTACTGTTGCTGAAGATGTACTGGGCACATCTATGGTTCGTAATACTGTTAAAAATGCTGAAGGTGAAGTAGTCGAAGAAAAGTTCTACGACTTTGGAAAATCTTTTCAACGTTTATCTATGGTTGACGCTATTGTTAAGTTTAGTGAAGAAAGACATCAGATTAATGAAGCAGCACTACGTGATCCTGAAAATAATTTTGATGCCATTAAAGCAATGGCAAAAGCAGTAGGTGTTAAAGAAGGAGATGCGGCTAAAGTTTGGGGGCCGGGAAAATACATTTGTGAAATATTTGAAGAAGTCGCTGAACATTTATTGGATCAACCCACGTTTATTACTGAATACCCATGGGAAGTATCACCGCTTGCACGTCGTAATGATGCGAATCCATTTATAACAGATCGATTTGAGTTCTTTGTTGGTGGTCGTGAGCTTGCCAATGGCTTCTCAGAGCTAAATGATGCTGAAGATCAAGCGGCACGTTTTAAGAAACAAGTAGAAGAAAAAGATGCTGGTGATGATGAAGCGATGCATTTTGATGATGACTATATTCGTGCGCTAGAGCACGGTTTACCGCCAACAGCTGGTGAAGGTATTGGTATTGATCGATTGGTGATGTTATTTAGTGATTCTCCAACGATTAAAGATGTTATTTTATTCCCTCATATGCGTCCTGAAGTGGATTAAACTCAAGGCGAAATACGAAAAATAACATTTACTGTAAAGTAAAGTTGTCAGAAGCTCATATGATTAAATCAATGAGCTTTTTGTTTTTTTAGCGTTTCACTCTATTAATGTTGGTAACTTTTCAGTAGATTAAACCTGTCGAAAATAATTATAACTATAAATATAATAACAGTAATAATTTGCTTCTCTTTGGAAAAGGCCTTATTTCGTCAATTACATATTCGAAATATTGTGCATGAATCCTGAGTTATTCTATAAACAGGATATGAAGATAAGAGGAATACCAAATCATTCTACAATTGGTATAAGCGATAAATACTGAAAATATTAACAAAGAGAATTATCAATGAGTGCATCAAGAGGCGGCTTTAGTTCGCGTTTCGGTTTTATTATGGCGGCGGCAGGATCTGCTGTTGGTTTAGGTAACATTTGGGGATTTCCAACACAAACGGCGAGTAATGGTGGTGCAGCGTTTGTTTTAGTTTATTTAGTACTAGCCTTTTGTTTAGCGTACCCTGCTTTTATGGCTGAGTTATTAATTGGTCGCTATGGTCAAGCTAATGCCGTAACGTCTATGCAGAAAATGTCACGTAATTTATGGCAAAAACGTTTTGCATTTATTGTTGGTTTTAGCGGTATTATTTGTGCGGCACTTATCTTGAGTTTTTATGGCATTCTAGCCGGTTGGATGATGTCGTATGCGATTGAACCAGTAACCACAACTTTAGGTTTTAATGAGGCATCAAGTTGGCTAACATCCCAATCCATAGCGCGTAACTTGATTTTTTCAGCGTTATTTATGATGCTCACCATTTCTATTATTCGCAGAGGTGTTGAAGACGGTATTGAAAAATGGTCGAAACGACTTATGCCAATGTTAATTGGCTTACTCATTTTATTAATTATTTATGTTTTTACTTTAGATGGATCAAGGGAGGGGTTTGCTGCCTATTTAAATCCTGATATTTCTCGTGTATTTGAACCTGATTTACTGATTAATGCGCTTGGCTCAGCCTTCTTTTCTTTATCGTTAGGCACCAGTGTTATGGTAATTTATGGCTCTTATATCTCTAAGAAAGAAAATCTAGTCACTTTGGGCGCCCAAGTGACTTTAATTGATGTGTCTATCGCTTTTTTAGCAGGCTTGCTTATCATTCCATCTATGTACGTTGCTCAAGCACAAGGTGTCGCTATTTTTAGTGACGATGGTAGTTTAATCTCTGGACCAAATTTAGTTTTTGAAGTGCTACCAACCTTGTTTGATGGCATGGGCGGCATTGGTTTATTTGTTGGCTTTGGTTTTTTTGTTTTAATGTCTATTGCTGCCTTAACGTCAAGTATCTCAATGTTAGAAGGTCCTGTATCATTTATTGTTGAGCGACATAATATTGAGCGTAAAAAAGCAACGACATTTGTTGGTTTGGGTATTTTTATAATTAGTACCTTAATCATATTAAATTTTGATGTGCTATTTGGTTTTGTTATTAGTCTTTCTACTGTATATGGACAACCATTAATTGCGATGCTGTGTTGTATTTTTGTTGGTTGGATTTGGCAACGTAGTGACGTTTTAGCTGAAATAAAACAAGGTAATGACAATGTTGAACACGGTTTGTTCTGGAAAATTTGGCCATGGTACACCAAGTTTATTTGTCCAAGCGCTATAGCGATAGTGTTTTTTCATTCGCTATAGCGGCTAACCCTTAATCCCTTCGATCCTTCGACCCTTCGACAGGCTCAGGATGAACGAGCTCAGGATGAAGGGAGTTATCGTCCGATTATCCTGAGCGCGAAGCAGTCGAAGGGCGACAGGCTCAGGATGAACGAGCTCAGGATGAAGGGAGTTATTGTCCGATTATCCTGAGCGCGAAGCAGTCGAAGGGTTTAGTTTACTATTTTGGCCAATTTAACAACCAAGGTTGATCTAATTCAGTTAGTTTATCCTTAATGCTTTGGCTTAAATAATATTCACCCTCATCGCTAGGTAAAATGAATTGGTACATTATTCCTAAAAAACTAAAGCGTAGTGCATAAGCATGTAAATAGCCTCTGTCAGCAACTGAGTTTGAGTTATATAAAGGATCACCAAGAATCGGCGCACCGATACTACTCAATGCGACACGTAGTTGATGCGTTTTACCTGAATGGGGTTTTAATAAATACAAACGTTGTTTATTGGCAATAGGGTAAGAAAAAAACTGGGTAATGGCTGGATTATCCATAGACCGTAGTAACTTAAACATACCGCGGCGACTTTTTGCCATATCACCTTTTATCAATCCTTGTTTTTTAGTCGGTTTTTTATCACTGATGGCAAGGTAGTATTTTTCAACGCTATGCTCTTCAAATAACTGCCCAAAAATTTGCGCACTTTTAAGGTTTTTTGCGAATAAAACTAAACCAGAAGTCATTTTATCTAGTCTATGTATTGGATAAAGATCAGCAATTGCAAATTGCTTTTCCATCTGTTTTTTTACTTGAGAAAATAATCCTGAACCCTGCTGCCCTTCATCATGAAAATTTACCCCCGCACTTTTAGCAACAACAACAAAATCGTCAGTTTGTGTAATAATTTTAAACATTTAAGTTAACCTGTTCTCATTTAACTTTGTTATGATAATTCAATTAAACTATTTTATACCAATCAAACTAACTAAGTGTTCTTTTTAAATGGTCTAAATATCCAATAACATCGTTGCTTTAAATCCCAATAACCGATTATTGGTTTTGAAAGCGCTTTGCCTACATAGATGTAGGTACTTAGGTTTTTTCTGGAACTAAAAACCTGTGTTCTTGAAAATTTACCCTCATTGCTTATGTTTAAATGACATTGAATCATTAATTCATTTAATTGGTATTACTCTATATGCAGGATGTTATTTTGAAAAGTTTTACTCACTATATTCCCAAGCTTAGCATTATCGCTTTAGCGAGCTCATTATTATTTGCGTGTACGAGCCAAGAAAATTTATCTGAGTTAAGTGGAAAGGTATCTCTGCCTGCAGGTGTTAGCTTAGTTGAAACAGTTGTTGCCACTGAAGAACGTTTAGCTATTCCTTTTAAAAAATACGTGTTGGCTAATGGCCTAACGGTTATTTTACATCAAGATAACTCGGATCCTTTGGTACATGTAGATGTCACTTATCATGTTGGCTCAGCACGTGAGCAATTAGGTAAATCAGGCTTTGCTCATTTTTTTGAACACATGATGTTTCAGGGATCAAAAAATATTACTGATGAGCAGCATTTCAAAATTGTTACCCAAAGCGGAGGTAATTTAAATGGCACAACAAATACCGACCGAACTAATTATTATGAAACGGTGCCTAAGAACCAGTTAGAAAAAATGCTGTGGCTTGAATCAGACCGAATGGGATTTTTACTCGAAGCAATTACGACAGAAAAATTTGAAGTACAAAGATCCACGGTAAAGAATGAACGTGGTCAAAATGTTGATAATCGTCCTTATGGCCGTTTAAATGAAACAGTAAACCAGATGATATACCCAAGAGAACATCCTTATTCATGGCCTGTTATTGGTTATATGACCGATTTAGATCGCGGCACTGTTACTGATTTAAAAGCGTTTTTTAGTCGTTGGTATGGTCCTAATAATGCAGTGTTAACTATCGGTGGTGATATTGATGAATCGCAAACATTAATGTGGATAAATCAATATTTTGGTGGTTTAAAAACAGGGCCTGAAGTTGATAATATACCCAAGCAGTTAATAAGTTTACCTGATAACCGCTATTATTCGTTTAGTGATAATGTTTCTTTACCGTTACTTTATATTAGCTTTCCTACCGTTTACGGTATGCATGAAGATGAAGCCGCACTGGATGTTTTTTCTAATATTATTGGAAACGGACCCACCTCTTTATTATATAAAAATTTAGTTAAATCTGGTGTTGCTGTACAGGCCGGCGCTAATCATCCTTGTAGTGAATTAGGTTGTAAAATGAGTTTTTTTGCTTTACCTAATCCGCAGAAGGGTATGGAGTTGGCTAAAATAGAGCAAGTAATTAATGATACTTTGCTTGAGTTTGAGCAGCGTGGTGTCAATGATGAAGATTTGCTGAAAACCAAAGTTGGTATTGAAACAGATACTATTTATGGCTTACAAAGTGTGTCAGGTAAAGTGTCAACGTTAGCACATTATCAAACCATTTTAGGAAATGCAGATTATACTGAGCAACAAGTTGTTCGCTATAACAACGTGACTAAAGCTGATGTAATGGACGTTTATCAAAAGTACATTAAGGGTAAAGGTGCTGCAATACTCTCTATTTATCCACAGGGTCAACCACAAGTTATAACTAAACCTAATGATTTTGTTTTACCTGATGTGAATAATCCACCTGAAATTGCTCAACTTGATCTCCCTATTATGAAAAATACTAGCAGCTTTGATCGTAGTATTACGCCAAAAGCAGGTGCTAACCCACAAGTTGAAGTACCTAAATTATGGCGTGAAAGTTTTGGCAATGGCTTGCAGATTATAGCGACAGAAAATAGTGAAACACCAACGGTGAGTTTGTTATTAAGTATAGAAGGAGGGACTTTACTGGATCCTATAGAAAAAGCAGGTATTGCTTCGCTTACTGCTAGTTTGATGAATGAGGGTACTAGTAACTATATCAAAGAAGAGTTATCAAATGAGCTAGCGAAATTAGGCAGTGATATTTATATTAGTTCCTCTGGGCGTAATACTACGGTACGTGTTAGTTCATTAGTGAAGAATCTTGATGCCACATTATTATTAATGTTAGACATGATGCTAAACCCAGCGTTTGATAAAAATGATTTTGATCGCGTGAAAAATCAGCTGATCCAGTCTTTAGAGCAGGGCAGTAAAGATGCTCGCACACTCGCTAGTAGAGCATTAAAGCAAGTTACTTATGGAACTAATAACCGCGTAGGTTTACCAAGCAGCGGCACAATTAACACAGTTTCTGCTATTGAACTCAGTGATATCAAAGACTTTTATAAACAGTATTTCTCCCCTAAACATGCCAGCTTGGTGATTGTTGGAGATGTGAGTAAAAGTGAAATTTTACCTAAACTTGATTATTTAAAATCGTGGCAAGGTGGCGATTATACTATCCCTGTTTATAGCAATTTTCCAAAAGTAGCGGCTAATAAAATATATTTTGTAGATTTACCCAATGCAACTCAATCTGTTATTAAATACAGTCGCCGAGCAATGACTTATGATGCGACAGGAGAGTACTTTAAAGCGACTTTAATGAACTACCCTTTAGGGAGTGCTTTTAATAGCCGTATCAATTTAAACTTGCGTGAAGACAAAGGTTACACCTACGGCGCATCTAGTCACTTTTCTGCAGGGAAAACATTAGGTCGCTTCAGTGCTGGTGCTAGTGTAAAAAAAGAACATACTTATGATGCCATGATGGAAATTGAAAAAGAGCTAGCTCATTATCAAAAAAATGGTTTAACAACCGATGAAGTTGATTTTATGCGCCAAGCTATCTCACAAAATGAAGCATTAAGTTATGAAACACCCGCGCAAAAAAGTGGTTTCTTAAGGCAGTTATTACAGTTTGATTTAGCTGAGAACTATGGTGAACTGCAAAGTGAGATCATCAAAACTATTACCCTTGAACAACTAAATGATATTGCGGCAAAAGAACTAAGTAAATCAATGCAATGGATTGTGGTCGGTGACGGTGAGGTTATTAAGTCACAATTAGAAAAAATGAACCTTGATATTATTGAGTTACCGTTGGCAAAATAGTAATACAATAATAACAGTAATTTTACGTTACCCATTGAAAATCAATAAAAGCCCCTCATTTATAGTTCATTAAATAAGGGGTTTGTTTAATACCAAATCCATTAAGTTAGTTCCCTCTCAGAGCTTGCCAGTGGTTTGAGAACAAATATAATTTTTTTGTATATAGTTATTCTATATGAAAGAAATTATATGCAGTTATAGAATCACTGGCAAACTCCCAAAGGGCGAGTTTAAAAGGCCTGTAAGCTACGTTATTGATTTTGATAAGGGAATAACCATTCTCTTCAATCAACGCTTTGCTTCTAAGCCTTTTAAATTTCGCTGAATGGGAAGACGCTTATTGGAATTGGTATAACACCGTAGGAATTATTTTGACATTATCATTGCACGATTATATTGACGCTTTTAATCAAGAGAAAAACTTTAAAGCCCTTGCTAGTATCGGTCGAGGCATTGAGCGTGAAGCCTTAAGAATTTTGCCTGAAGCGAAGCTGTCGCAGCAGGGTCACTATAGTCAATTAGGGGCTGCGCTAACGCATGGCGAAATCACCACCGATTATTCTGAAACCTTATTAGAATTTATCACACCAGTAAGTTACTCGCCTGAAGAAGCGATAGCACAACTGCAAGATATTCAAAAATATACTTTTGCTAATATCAATGGCGAATTGCTATGGCCAATGAGTATGCCTTGTTTTGTTAATGATGCGGATAAAGTTCCGTTGGCGCAATATGGCAGCTCTAATATTGGTAAAATGAAAACGGTTTATCGTCAAGGGCTAAAGAATCGCTACGGCTCAATGATGCAAGTTATTGCCGGTATTCATTTTAACTTTTCATTTTCTGAAAACTTTTGGCAAGTTATGCAATCTTTGCATAACAATGAACAAGAGATGAGTGACTTTATATCAGATCGATATTTTTCAATATTGAGAAATTATAAGCGTTACTGTTGGTTAATTCCGTATTTATATGGCAGTTCACCAGCGCTTTGTGATTCTTTCTTACAAGGTAAAGCATCACCGTTGCCTTTTAAAAAATCACCCCGTGGGGCTTTATACTTAGAATATGCAACGTCATTACGAATGAGCGACTTAGGTTATACGAGTAGTGAACAGGCATCGTTAAAAATATGTTATAACAATTTGCATGATTATGTAGATAGTGTGCAACAAGCGATTGGATTAAAGTCTGAAGAGTTTGCCGATATTGGTTTAAAGGTTAATGGTGAGTATCAGCAACTTAATGGTAATATTTTACAAATAGAAAACGAATTATATGCGCCAATCCGTCCAAAACAAGTAATGAGAACAGGCGAAAAACCATCACAAGCATTACGTGATCGCGGCGTCGAATATATTGAAGTACGAGCACTTGATGTTAATCCTTTTGTTGATACGGGTATTAGCATTGAACAGGTACATTTTTTAGATATATTTTTAACTTATTGTGCCTTTATTGATAACAAAGAGTTTGATTGTGATTCACAGCAGCACCATGAAAAAAACATGAATGAAGTGGTACTTCGTGGACGTGATCCTGAGTTATTATTATGTGATGATAATTGCCAAGGTGAAGTTACTCAAAAGTCGGTAATGACTTGGGGCAATGAATTATTTGATAATATGGCGTATGTGGCAACACTGTTAGATAATGCCTACAATACCACTAATTATAGTGACTCAATCACGAGAGAGCGGGCAAAAATAAATGATGCAAGCTTAACCCCGTCTGCAGAAATTTTATCTATTATGGTAGATCAAGAACAAAGCCTGTCCGAATACTCACTAGCACAGGCGGCTAAATATCGCCAAGACTCACTTGATCGTGATTATCAGTTTTATTCTAAGCAATATTTTGTTGATGGCGCAGATAAATCTCATCAAAGCCAGCTTGATATTGAAGCTAATGATAAATTAAACTTTGATGACTTTTTAGACGATTATTTTAACAATTAATTTTTGGGTCTGTTGATCTTTCGCTGTTAAATTTTGTTCGCCTTTTTTAAAGAGAGTAAAGCATTTTAATCGCGGCGAGTAATATGTAGTCTAATCATTCTAAGCAAATACTACTCAACAATGAGTAAAACGCTTTTAGCCGAATCCTTCGAGCAGCATTTGTTGGTCATTTTTACGGCGTTATCACCTTTTTATGTGACGCTACATGGATGTAGCTTATAAGACAATGCAGCAGCATATTGTCCTGAACAACCACATGACAAAGGCTCTGCCTTGTATAAATACCCAACAAATCGCTGCAAAAACAATCTCGAAAGATCAACAGCCCCTAGTATTTCCCTGATTGAATTTTGATTTGTATTTCCGTTGTATCTTAAACAGGAATATAAATCAAAACGGACAACAACTTCCATGTCACCACCTTAAAGGTGACGCCTGCACTCAAGCTGCTTCTGAGTAAACTCATCACTATGTTGTTTATTCTTACCATGACAAACAGTCTTTTTAAAATACAAAAATCGTGCTCCTATAGATAAGAGTATTCTAGTTTATCTCCCAATATCACTATGAAATAAACATGAAACTTAGCTATAAGAGTGGGAATAACATTTGTTTTAGATAAACGTTAGGCAAAAAAAATGCGCTAACGGTAAAGAAAGCGCATAAAAACATGAAACATTAAGGGAATAACATAACTGTAAGGTATGAGTGCTAATTTCTAGATAAGTTCAATTTATTTATAATTCAAAACCTAATATCCTAATTCTCTTAAAATTCACCAAATAATTAGCTATATAGTGCCAATTTATTGAGAATTCTGGCATTATTAATTTATTATTAAATAAAAAAGTTCACAGAATCATTTATGGCATTATTGCTTTCCCCTAAAGTTAAATCTATTTTTTTTATAGTGCTCAGTACTTTATTTTTATCTAGCTGTGCAACACCACCACCCAAAAACCCTGAAAATATTTGTGAAATATTTCGTGAACATAGAGATTGGTATTTTGCTGCAAAAGATGTCAGAGAACGTTGGGGAGTACCCATTCATGTGCCCATGAGCATGATGTATCAAGAAAGTTCATTTAGGCATGATGCACAGCCACCTAGAGATTATTTACTTGGTTTTATTCCATGGGGAAGAGTAAGTAGTGCATATGGTTATTCACAAGCTAAGACGATGACTTGGGGTGACTATGTTCGTGAAACAGATAATTCTGGTGCTGATAGAGATGACTTTGATGATGCTATCGACTTTATGGGATGGTTCATTTTTAAAACACAAAAAATTAATGGTGTTTCTAAATGGGATGCTTATAACCAGTACTTAAACTATCATGAAGGTTGGGGCGGCTTTAAGCATAAAAGTTATAAAAAGAAAGCGTGGTTAGTCAAAGTATCAAGAAAAGTAGACAACAGAGCCAGGCGTTACTCATCACAATTAAAAAGCTGTGAAGCTGATTTAAACCATGGTTGGCTATGGCGATTATTCTTTGGGTAAGAATGAAAAGATTTTATAGTGGTAAGGAAAAAATCTTGCCACTTTGTTCTTTATATTGTAGAAAACTGTTAAAACCAAGTAGGTCCTAGCTTAGTGATTTTGCAATCATTTATTTAAAAAAAGATGAAATATTTGTTAAAAAAATGGTTGAAATAGCAAGAAGCTGTGGCTAGTAGGCTTTGGGATTGTTATCCACAGAAATTGTGGAAAGCTCTTTTTACTATTTTAGCTGTGGATAACTTTGTTATTAACTTTTTCTTATTTTTGCGTGAATATTTAATCTTCTTCAGTAGTTTCACTGACAAAAAATTCTGGCATAACACGTACTATTTTTATTCTGTTATTTGAAACCTCTACTATTTCTACAGGGTAACCGGCAATACGAACGCTGAGGTTATTTTGTGGGATATCTTCTAAATGCTCAATAATTAAACCATTGAGTGTCTTTGGACCATCAGTTGGTAGCAGCCAAGACATTTCTTTATTTACGTCACGAATACTGGCACTGCCATCAACCAAATAACTCCCATCAGGCTGTAAAGTTACTTCTTCACTTGGTGTTGGTGTCATGGTGGTTGTGAAGTCACCAACAATCTCTTCAAGAATATCTTCTAACGTTACTAACCCTTGAATATCACCATATTCGTCCACAACTAAGCCTAAGCGTTCTTTTGCATGCTGAAACTTTAATAGTTGAATATTAAGCGGTGTGCCTTCAGGAATGAAATATAATTCACGTACAGCACGTAATAATGTTGCTTTGGTAAATTGACTTTTTGATAGTAGTTTTAAGGCATCGCGCGCATGAATATAGCCAACAACATCATCTATGTTATCGCGATAAAGTAAAACGCGTGTATGGTTAGCTTGAGTTAATTGTTTTTGAATTTTTTTCCAATCGTCGTTTACATCAATACCCACTAATTCGCTACGAGGGATCATTATGTCTTCAACACTCACTTTTTCCAAGTCTAGTATACTCATTAGCATACTTTGATCTTGCGCATGCAATAATCCGCCAGACTCATTTACGACAGTACGTAATTCTTCTGAGCTTAAACTATGTTGTTCTCGCTGTTCAGAGCTAATACCCAAAAGCATCAAAATACCATTGGTGATCCAGTTTACCGCGATGACTAATGGAAATAATATTTTAAGTAATAGTGTTAACAGTATTGAGCTAGGAAAAGCTATTTTTTCAGGGTATAGGGCAGCAAGAGTTTTAGGCGTAACTTCTGCAAAAATTAAAATAACTAACGTTAGCACAACCGTTGAAACTAACATGCCATAGACATCGCCAAAATAACGTATACCAATGATAGTCGCAATAGACGCGGCAGCAATGTTGACCAAGTTATTACCAATAAGGATTAAACCTATCAGGCGGTCAGGTCGCTTTAGTAATTTACTAACGCGTTTTGCACCTTTGTGTTTTTCTTTTTCAAGGTGTCTTAGACGATATCGGTTTAGTGACATCATGCCCGTTTCAGAGCCAGAGAAATAAGCTGAAATAAGTATCAGTATGCCTAAAATAATAAAAAGCATCTGCGTTGATATGTTTTCCAAAAAGGTGATCCTTTATTAAGCAGTAAAGTTAACGTGGTAAAATTAAGACAGCATGAACTCTTTAACGAACCGACTACCAAAGTATGACAACGTTAATAGAGTACTTGCCATTATCGTTAATAATAACACTCTATGACCGCGCCAACCCTGATAAAAATGTCCTGCTAATATAATAATGTAAATGGCCAAGGCGATTAAAGAAAGCACCGTTTTATGAAGATTTTCTTTGGCCCAAAAACCATCGAGAAAAAGAAGACCAATAAGTTGGCTAGCAAATAAAAATGTTGTACCAATCATTAAAATGGTAAAAAGTTGTTTTTCAACTTGCATTAATGGCGGTAAATGTATCACGGCAGTTAGGTTTTTATTCTTTAATTTTAGGTTGATATAGGCAACTTGAAAGGTGTATAAAGTGGCAATTATTAAAATACAATAGGCAATTAAAGCAATACTTATATGACCAACTAAAATGACTTTCTCTGCCATAAGTGGAATTGATTCTGTTTTTGGTATGAAAATCATCATTAATTGCCATATGCCCGCAAAACCGTATATAACCGGAAGTAATAAATTAACTTTCATGCGTAGTGCTATAAGAGAAATAGCGATGGTAATAACTAAACTGACTAGAGAAATAACATTTGGCAGACTGAAATTGATGGAGTCTTGACTAAACAATAATTGCGCGTCATTAAATATATGTGTGGTTATAGCAATTACGGCAAATACTAATACTTTGTTTAGATTAGGGCCTTTCGGGTGAAATAAACGCGATAAAATTGCCAAGGTGGCAAGCATATAAGCAATAAATGCGATGCTAGATCCAATAACCAAAAAATCCACTATAAATTCCTACTTGATACAATTAAAATGATTCTATCAGATAAAATAACCAATACTATGCAATTAAGTAAAAGCTTTGATTTAAATTAAAAAATAATAGTAAAGATTTACAATACTAGCTTCCTTAATGGTTTGATCGCTAAAAATGCAATTAACGCCGCACAGGTTAAGCCAAACCAATAGGGTAATAGTTCATGAGAATGTTGCATTTGCTCCCCAATATTAATTGAATAATAATTCAAAGCTAAATCAAGTAAGCTAGCAAAGCCGATAGCGCATAAAGCAACACCCAATAAATAACGAATTAATACCGCGCCACCCATTTCATTTTTAATGACTCCCAAGGTTGAAATATTGGTTGCTGGACCTGCCATCATAAACACCAAAGCAGTACCCGGTGATAACCCTGCCATAATGAACCCTGCTGCTATGGGTGTTGAAGCCGTAGCGCAAATATACATAGGGATAGATATGGCGATCATAAGTAACATGGCGGGTAAGCCATTACCGTAGCTTAAGAGAAACTCTTCAGGTAAAAAGGTACGAACAATTGCAGCAAAAATAAGGCCTATAGCTAACCAAATAATAATATCATCAATTAATTTTGTTGAGGCATAATGTACACCCGTTTTAGTTTTTTCAAAAAAATCAGTCAATGTCGAGGAAGATATAAGTGCTACTTCTGAAATAGTTGCGGTGTTAGATGAACAACATGAACTTGTCTTAGCTGCGACTTTTATTTCTTTAATGGCTGGTTTTGAACTACAGCAAGAACTAACTTTAGGCTCAGTTATCAAACTTTTTTCAGTCGAGTTTTTGCTAGCACAACAACTGCTGTTACTTTGATTTACCTCTGCAGTTGGCGATTTAATATCTTCTTCTTTAATACTCGATACTAATAACCCTGTAATGATTGCTGACATGATTGCTGCAAAAGGACGATAAATAGCAAAAATCGGCCCTAGCAGTGCATAGGAAACTGATACAGAATCAATGCCTGTTTCAGGTGTGGCAACTAAAAATGCTGCCGTAGCGTGCGCTGATGCTCCGCTTCGTCTTAATTCGGTTGCAACAGGTATTACGCCACAAGAGCATAGCGGTAATGGTGCCCCGATCAAGGCTGCTTTAACAATGGCTGATTTTCCTTTGCCTAAATGCTTGCTTAGAATTTTACTTGGCACCCAAGCTTTCATTAAGCCAGCAATTAATAAACCGAGTAATAACCAAGGGCTTGCTTCCGCGCTTAGATCGATAAAATTTTTGATGAAAAACGTTAACTGTTCCACAGCATTACCTAAATAAATAACTATAAAAAAACCGAAGTTATTATAACATATATGCCTAGTTTAACTCTCGTATTTCTCTGATATATAATGTTGTTAACATTTTCTTCTTTAGATTATCGTTAGCGCAGGTATAATAGCGTCATAATTTTTGTTAATAGTTTTTATTCGAGTTATTCATGTTTGATAATCTTTCCGAACGATTAGGTAAAACCCTTAAAAATATCAGTGGGCGTGGCCGCTTAACTGAGGACAATATTAAAGATACTTTGCGTGAAGTACGCATGGCGTTATTGGAAGCCGATGTTGCTTTACCTGTTATTCGTGATTTTGTCGGTAAAGTTAAAGAGCAAGCGGTAGGTACTGATGTATCGAAAAGCCTAACGCCTGGGCAAGTGTTCGTAAAAATTGTTCAAAAAGAACTAGAACTTGCAATGGGGGGCATTAACGAAACCCTAGATTTGAGAGCCGCTCCTCCTGCGGTAGTTTTGATGGCAGGTCTACAGGGTGCAGGTAAAACTACCTCTGTAGCCAAATTAGCTAAATTTTTAACTGAACGTGAAAAGAAAAAGGTATTAGTCGTTAGTGCTGATGTATACCGTCCGGCGGCGATTAAGCAGCTTGAAATGTTAGCTGAAGAAATTAGCGTAGGCTTTTTTCCAAGTGATATTAAACAGAAGCCTATTAATATTGCCAATGCTGCTATCGATCATGCCAAGAAAAACTTTTTTGACGTAGTAATTGTTGATACTGCGGGTCGTTTGCACGTTGATGAAAGCATGATGGATGAAATTATAGACCTTCATGCTGCAATCAACCCTATTGAAACGCTATTTACTGTTGATGCAATGACAGGGCAAGATGCCGCGAATACCGCTAAGGCTTTCAATGATGCACTACCTTTAACTGGTGTTATTTTAACGAAAACCGATGGTGATGCTCGCGGTGGGGCAGCGTTATCAATTCGTCATATTACGGGTAAGCCCATTAAGTTTATGGGTGTTGGCGAAAAAATTGAAGCATTAGAGCCATTTCACCCTGACAGAATAGCCTCTCGTATCTTAGGAATGGGCGATGTACTCTCGCTTGTTGAAGAAATAGAGCAAAATGTAGATCGTGAAAAGGCTGAAAAATTAGCCAAAAAAGTCAAAAGTGGTAAAGGTTTTAGTTTAGAAGATTTTCGTGACCAGCTAGGACAAATGAAAAACATGGGTGGCATGGCAGGCATGATGGATAAATTACCCGGGATGGGTAATATGTCGGCAAAAGTTAAAGACCAAATGGACGACAAACTTACCACTAGAATGGAAGCTATTATTAATTCCATGACGCCAGGTGAACGTGAACGTCCAGATATAATTAAAGGCTCGCGTAAACGTCGTATTGCTGTTGGTTCAGGTACACAAATTCAAGATGTGAATAAACTATTAAAGCAATTCGCTCAAATGCAAAAAATGATGAAAAAAATGTCAGCTAAAGGTGGCATGAAAAAAATGATGCGAAGCATGCAAGGTATGATGCCACCAGGTGGTGGCATGGGCGGCGGAGGCGGAATGTTTGGTCGTTAACACTCATAATGCTTCTACTTTATCGTTATGTATAAATAAAATCAAAGACAGTGCGGCGTTTTATTAACCCGCACTTTTGATAACTCGCAGTTTATTCATGGTTTCACACTTTATTTTTTGCTACTTAATCCCATCTCTTTCTACTGCTTTTCAAGTTTCCCTTGTGTTTATCTCTTAAAAGCGTAAAATACGCGAGCTTTTCTGTCGGTTCGGCAGAAGGTGTCTGGAAAATTCGTTTTAACACTTAAATATAAAAGAGGACGATATGGTTACCATTCGTTTAGCTCGTGGTGGCGCTAAAAAGCGTCCATTCTATCAGGTTGTTGTTGCAGATAGCCGTAACTCTCGCGATGGTCGTTTCATCGAGAAAGTTGGTTTCTTCAACCCTACAGCAGAAGGTCAAGCGGAAAAATTACGCTTAGATCTTGACCGTATCAACCATTGGGTTGGTCAGGGTGCTGGTTTATCTGATCGTGTGGCTAAGTTAGTTAAAGATGCTCAAGTAGCAGCTTAATAGCTTTTCTTAGTAAGTAAAAGTAGTAGGCAATAGTAGAAATTAGTGGGTTGATATGAGTACAGAAAATCAAATTACCTTAGGTAAAGTAGGCGCTGTTTACGGTATCAAGGGTTGGTTGAGAATTCATTCATTCACCGATGAAACCGAAGCCATACTTGACTATTTTCCTTGGTCATTAAAATTAGGAAATAATACGCGAACAGTAGATATTACTGATTGGCGCAAGCACAACAAAGGCTTAGTCGTTAAAGTGGGTGGTATTGATGACAGAGATGATGCGCAAGCATTGGTCGGTTCTGAAATATTAACCAATGAAAGTACATTGCCAGAATTATCGCAAGGTGATTATTATTGGCGTGACTTAATCGGAATGGCTGTTGTTACTACTAAAGGTTACGATCTTGGTGTGGTATCTGACATGTTGGAAACTGGCGCTAATGATGTACTGGTTGTGAAAGCGAACCTTAACGATGGTTTTAGTAAAAAAGAGCGGTTAATCCCTTATCTTTTTGAACAAGTTGTTGAATCGGTAAGCATTGAAAATAAACAAATTTGTGTTGACTGGGACCCAGGTTTCTAGCTTGTGACTAGTGTTGATTCTTCTTTGAAGAAAAGCAAAATGTGGATAGGGGTGATAAGCCTTTTTCCCGAAATGTTTGATGCTATCACCGAGTATGGGGTGACAGGCCGAGCAATTCGCAGTGGACTTATTGAGTTTCATAAATGGAACCCAAGAGATTTCACTCATGATCGACATCGCACTGTTGATGATCGCCCTTACGGCGGTGGTCCAGGTATGTTGATGATGGTGCAGCCACTACGAGATGCCATTGCTTCTGCGCGTAAAGCTGCAGAAGTTGACGGTAGAAAAGCTCGTGTTATTTATTTGTCACCGCAGGGACGAAAACTGGACCAAGCGGGTGTGAGTGAATTAGTGCAAGATGATTGCCTGATATTTATAGCAGGTCGTTATGAAGGCATAGACGAACGATTAATAGCGTCAGATATTGACGAAGAATGGTCGGTTGGCGATTACATTTTAAGTGGTGGTGAACTCCCTGCAATGAATGTAATAGATGCGATAGCACGATTAGTGCCGGGTGTATTAGGACATAAAAAATCAGCAGAGCAGGACTCCTTCTCTAATGGTTTATTAGACTGCCCTCATTATACTAGGCCAGACGTATTGACAACCTCTAACGGGGATGAAATGTCTGTACCGAAAGTTTTGCTAAGCGGAAATCACGAATATATACGCTTATGGCGCCAAAAGCAGTCTCTATTGAGAACATGGACCAGAAGACCAGAATTATTAACAAACCTAGCTCTGACAGCTGAGCAGGAAAAAATGTTAGCGTCTATTAAGAAGCAAACACGATCCACTTAGTCTGTGCACACTAGGAAGAAGGTATTATGAGTAAAATTATTGAAATGCTCGAACAAGAGCAATTAAAAAAAGACCTACCAACATACGCTCCAGGCGATACTGTTGTAGTTCAAGTAAAAGTTACTGAAGGTGATAAATCACGTCTTCAAGCATTTGAAGGTGTTGTTATTGCTGTTAAGAGCCGTGGCTTACATTCTGCGTTCACTGTTCGTAAAATTTCGAACGGTGTTGGTGTAGAGCGTGTATTCCAGACACATAGCCCGATTGTTGATTCAATTGAAGTGAAACGTCGCGGTGACGTACGTCAAGCTAAACTTTACTACTTGCGCGAGCTATCTGGCCGTAAAGCACGTATTAAAGAGAAATTGGCAAAAAGATAAACTCTTTTTAACCAAGTTTGATGCAAGAAAAAGCCTGAATAATTTATTTTATTCAGGCTTTTTGTTTTTAGACCGTCCACTTTCCGTCCACTTATTATTTATTTATACAGTAGTTTAAATTTTCAATTCTGCCGCTTGAATTTGTACCCATTCAATATGTCCTTCCTTGTATTTCTTCGTGGTTTTTGCATCCGAGTGAGCGGCGCGTTCTTGTGGATCTATACCTTGTTTACTATACCTTGTTTACTATACCTTGTTTACTATACAAGAAAATGGAGAGAGATCGGATCTCGTGGAATGTAGGACGATTTTTTTTCGGTAACTCTTTATATAAGCCTAATTCGTCTCGGAAGTTTCAAAAGGCTTCTGAAATGTCATTAGGTCTACACTGTGTTGGATGCGATAAATCTTGAGCTTGTTTTCCTCTTGCATCTTTAATGCGGTGAACTATATAAGGTGGAAGCACTCTGTCTGTACGAGAATCCTCAATTATTGTTTTTTAGTTGCTGTGTAATTGGAATCTCTACCCTTGAGGCTTTTTTTCCTTCACTTTTTGTCTATGGATACGTAGCGTACCAAACACCAATAAACCGTCTTGTATTATGGGGTATTTTGAAAACATCCACTACTACATCTCTGTCAATCAAGCTTGCTGTCTTAATCCATAGTATGAAGCCAGCACGTAACTGTCAGAAATATACGCTATCACACATTCATTAATTGTTAACACACATCAAATTTTCAGCATTTCTTTAAAATAACTATCAATCAAGACATTTAGTTAACCGCTGAATGTGAATCAATTAAAACAGTTACTTAATACACAAAGGAAATATCATGAAAAAGTTTATTCTGTCAGTAGTGGCAACCAGTTTATTGACCGCAATCAGTATCACATCTCAAGCCCAAACGAAGCTAATAGATGTCAATTTAGATAACTTAACAACGGTGGAGAGTCATATACAGTTTGATCGTTACCAACAGTTTACTGGTATTAATGAGTGGTTCCATTTAAGGGTACCTACTGATATTGATAATCAAACGACTATTGCGATGAACAGAGATACCCTCTATAGCTTTATCATTTTAGATTTGAAAGAGCCGGTAACGATTACTTACCCAGAAAATGAAGGGCGTTACTTGAGCTTGCAAGTGATTGATGAAAATCATTATGTTTATGATGTGTTCACTAAAGCGGGACAATATACCTTAACTCAAGAGGAGGTAGGTAGTCGTTACGCCACGATGATTTCTCGGGTATTTATCGACCCTGACTCAACAAAAGATGTAAGTGCAGCGCATCAATTACAAGATGGTTTAAAAGCGGAAAGTACGTTAAATGAAAAATTCATCTTACCTAACTATGATATGGAACGTTATAAAGCGCTTTTCTCAACGGTGCAAAGTCTAATTAATTTTGCTCATAAAGATACCCATGGCTCGATGGGAAAGCGTGATGAAGTTGACTCGTTAAAACACACTATTGCAACCGTCGCTGGCTGGGGGTTATTACCTGCAGAAAATGCGATGTACCAACCAGTACAGTTGAATCTTGATACCAATAAACGTTATAAAATTGATGTGCCTAGTGATGTGCCTGTTGATGCTTTTTGGTCGATTTCTATGTACAACAGTGACGGTTTTTTTGTTAAAAATGAACTTGAATATTATAGCCTAAATAGCGTAACGGCCAAGACCGACAAAAGTGGCTCATACACCATTCATCTGGGAGGGTGTGAAGATGCACGTATTAATTGCTTACCGTTTGCTGGTGAAGGTTTTTATTACCAGTGGCGTATGTATCAACCCGGTGAGGAATTTATAAATGGTACTTATCAGTTTAATTTACCAGAAGAAGTGAAATAAAAATTATATACGAACATGGTCTAATAAAATTGCACTTTCTTAACCGCAAGTGCAACTTTTCACATTCATCAACATAACAAACCTGCACTTAAATCACACATTGAACACCTGGTAACACACATCAAATTTTCAATGTTTCTTTAAAATAACTATCAATCAAGACGTTTAGTTAATCGCTAAATGTGAAGTAATTAAAACAGTTAATTAATATATAAAGGACATACCATGAAAAAGTTTATTTTATCAGTCGTGGCCACCAGTTTATTCGCCGCAACAACGGCAATGGCCCATGAGCATAATTCGTCTAACTTTACCTATCCACAAGGGGGTTATAGTGGCGAAGTCGTTGAACATACAACTTTTGATAACGGTGGCATTGTCAATGCACGAACGATAGAAGAACTTGCGAAAACTCAACCAGTTGAACCATATGTTAAAGAAATTGAAAAGGGTGTTTGGGCGGTTGTTGGTTACCATTGGGGGTATAAGGCGGTTATTGAAGGTGATGAAGGGCTGATTATTTACGATACTGGTGATGATGTTGAAGAAGCACAAGAGATTATGGCATTGATAAAAACTTTCAGTGATAAGCCAATTAAAACTGTTATTTATAGTCACGCTCATTATGCTTTTGGTACGCAAGCCATTGTTGATGCTTATGGTGATGATATCACTATTATTGGCCACCCTGATTTAAATAAAAATATTCTTGAAAGTGGCGGTTTAGGTGCAGCGATTCCGGAATTAAGCCCAAGTCTATTAGCGCGAACATTAGAGCAGTTTTCTTTCCTTTTACCCGCAGATGGTCCAGATGGCCAAGCGCCAACTCCGGTTGGAAAAACTAAAGGTTTTGTTGCCGTTAATACCCCGGTGACCAATGGTCAAGCAATGACGGTTGACGGTGTGGAGATGGTTTTTTATACTGCCTTTGACAGCGATACCAATGACCAAACAGTTGTTTATTTACCTGAGTCTAGAACGGTATTAAATAACCATTTATGGCCAACTTTTCCAAACTTTTACACCTTACGTGGTTCTGTTTATCGTGACCCAACGGATTGGGCTGGCGGTGTGAAAATGATCCGCGATCTTAAGCCAAAGCACTTGATCAATACTCACTCAGTTAATATTAGTGGCGAAGCAGAAATTCAAGCAACATTGACGGGGTATTATGATGCGATTATGTACTTATATGACCAAACCTTGCGCGGTATTTTACATGGTAAAACGCCAGAAGAATTGCGCCATTGGGTGCAAATGCCAAAAGATTTGGCTGAACAGCCAAATAACTTTATGGGATATGGTGAGCTTTCTTACTACCCGTCTTATATCTATCAGTATGCACTGGGTTGGTTTGGGCGTGAAACAGAAACATTAAACCGTATCGCTCCGATTGAGCAAGCTAAAAAAATAGTCGAAGGCTTTGGTGGCGAAAAAGCGGTTAAAGCTGAGCTAAGAAAAGAACTCGAGTCAAAACAATATGCTTGGGCGGGTGAATTAGCGGGCTACTTAGTGAAAGTAAATCCTACTGATGCAGAGGCTCGTCAGTTATTGGCTGATGCGATGCGTCAAATGGGCTATAACACCCAAGCAAGTATCCCACGCTCATTCTATTTAGCAAAAGCCTTAGAAATGGAAGGAAAAATACAAATTCCAACTATTATGTTTACCGGACCTGAATCTGTAACAGGCTTTCCAGCAGCAACAACTGTTGAACAGTACCGTGTACGTCTTGACCCTAAAGTCAGTTATGGTAAAAACCAAGTATTGTCTATAGAAGTTGATGGTGATGCTTCAGGGGTAATGGGCTTACATGTACGTAGTGGTATAACTGAATTTGTGCCTACCTTGAGCGAATACAGTCACAAAGCGGATATCAGCATTAAGTTATCTCTGAACGCATGGGCGGGTTACTTTGTTGGGGATATTACCTTGGATGACCTATTAGCGCGTAAAGATGTCAACACCAGCAACAAAGCTAAGGTAAAAGCATTCTTTAGTCTATTTGACCAAGTACATGCAAGTAAAACCGCGCTTATTCCTGCGTCAGCTTTACAGTAAACCTTCACAGTAACTATTTATTGTTAACCTGATGAAATAAAGGGAGCTGAACTGCAGCTCCCTTTATTATTCACACAAGAACACATTCACCTTTTTTACACATTCCCCAGCTTTTATCACACATCACTACTGAGGGATTGCATTGATAATATCACCCGTTAACGAAGTAAAAAATAAACGTAACTATTCACCTATCGTCACTCCTGAGGTCTTTAAATCGGGAGTCTAGAATTTTAAACACTGAGATTCCAGCTTCAGCTTTGTAGTTCCAGACCAAAGCTAAGTACCTAGGTCCTGTAGGCAAAGACACAACTGGAATGACGGGAATACTAGGTATGGTGAATAGATACATTTAATTGGTAATATTTTTATGTTAGCTCAGCGGCTCAAGCAGTGAGCCTAAAATATCATCCGTTAAACTCAGCTTGTTATCACTCACTTCTTCAGATAACAACGCTTTTGCTAGTTCGGCTTTATTTTGCTGTATTTTTTGAATTTTTTCTTCTATTGAATTTTCAATAATCAATTTGTAAACAAAAACAGGTTTGTCTTGCCCAATACGATAAGCTCTGTCAGTGGCTTGGTTTTCTACTGCTGGGTTCCACCAGGGGTCAAAATGAATAACGGTGTCGGCTGCCGTTAAGTTTAAACCCACGCCACCTGCTCGCAAGCTAATTAAAAATACTGGCACTTCACCTTGTTGAAACTTATCAACGACTTCTTGTCTTTTAGTGGTTGAGCCCGTTAATTTAACATAACCAATCCCCGCATCAACCAGCTCATTCTCTATCAAAGCGAGCATACTGGTAAATTGTGAAAAGATTAATATTTTACGGCCTTCATCAATTTGCTCAGGCAGCGTTTCCATTAAATAATCAAGTTTAGCCGATTGATTTACTTTTTTAGCTCCTTCAAGTGATAATAACTTAGGATGATTGCATACTTGTCTCAGTTTTAATAACGCATCCAATACTTCTATCTGACTACGTTTTAAACCTTTATCAGCAATAATATCCTTTAAGCGACTATCCATAGCTAAACGCACTGATTCATAAAGCTCAGCTTGTTTTCCTTCAATACGCAACTTTTGAATTATTTCGGTTTTTGGCGGTAATTCAGTGGCTATTTTGTCTTTGGTTCTTCGTAAAATAAACGGCTTAATGCGCTGATTTAATAACTGCTTACGTTCTAGCTCACCATGCTTTTCTATAGGGGTTCTAAAGAGCTTGGTAAATTGTCTTTGTCCGCCTAAAAATCCAGGCAGTAAAAAATTAAATTGCGCCCAAAATTCACCTAAATGATTTTCCATAGGGGTACCGGTTAGGCATAATTTATGCTGCGCTTTAAGTGACATAAACGCTTGGTATAATTTAGTTTTGGTGTTTTTTATATAGTGGGCTTCATCAAGCACAAGGTAGTAAAATTTTTGTTCACTATAGTGCTCTAAATCTTTAGTAATTAACGCATAACTGGTAATTATTATATCAACCTGATTTTCATCGCCTTCAAGCCCCTCAATACAGCCGAAGTGCTGATGACGTTTGCTACCGTGTAATATTTGATAAGAAAGTTGTGGGGTAAATTTTTCTATTTCATTAGCCCAGTTAAAAATAACGCTGGTGGGCGCAACAATTAATACTGGTTTATTAAGTCGGCCTTGCTGCTTTTCAATTAATAAATGCGCCAAGGTTTGAATGGTTTTACCTAAACCCATGTCATCAGCCAAAATACCGTTTAATTGATACTCCCGCAAAAACTGTAACCAGTTTAGTCCTTGATGCTGATAAGTTCTTAAGGTTGCATTTAAGCCTTCAGGTATAGCAACAGTGGTGACTTGTTGAAAGTCTTTTAGCTTATCAGCCAGCGCTCTTAACTTATTCGTGCCTGTTGCTATCATTCCTTGGTCATCTAACATGGACAACGTTTGATGACTTTGAAAACGCGATAGCTCCATGGTGCCATCTTCATTTAGGGCATTAGGCATAAACAATTCAATAAATTGTTTTAATATTGGCTGTACGCTTTGATAACGTAAGGCAACAAAATCACCGTTATCTAGATCAACATAAATAGGTGAATCTGGAGGAACAAGCTGTTCTTTTTCGCGATCAAGTAATACCGATTTAGGTAGTTGCTCAATAGCACCAAGTAAAATAGGAAATGCGGGCATTTTTTTACCATCAATGGTTAAATTTAGCCCTAAGGAGAAAAAATCATGGTCATCGGTTTCAATCACTTCGGCATCAAAAATGCTATCGGTGGAGAGCGCTTTAAAATAGAAATTATCAGAAAAGCTAATGTTCCAGCCCTGATCTTTAAGTAATTGTATTTCTTGATGCAAAAAATGATGCCATAAATAGCGGCCTTGCATCAGCATTGAATATTTAGGGTCTTTATCTTTACTTAAATAATCTTCATTGGTAAAAGTGTAGCGTTTAGGTTTAGGCTGAGTGATAAATTTTAACGTGGTAAGTTTATCAATAACCGTTTGTTCAAAGGTTAAATCTCGATAAAGCTTTACCTTGCTTGCACTATCGCTTGCACTATCGCTTGCACTATCGCTTGCACTATCGCTTGCACTATCGCTTGCACTATCGCTTTCAGTATCAACTAGCTTTGATAGCGTAATCGTAGCACTCTCGTTATGCGGATTAACTAAATTGCCTTGATAGGAGAAATTAACCCGCACGTGACCCGTTTGTGGGTTATTTTCTGAGGGCGTAGAAAAGTGCAAATACACGTCGGGTTTTGTTAATTCTTGTGAATATTCTGTTTTTGGTTTAGGCAAACGCTGCACGGCATCACCTAACGACATCGATAGCTTATTCAATACCCAAGGTAATTTGTCTTCTTCAAAAATAGGTGAATTTAGTAAATTTGCTTCAAAATTACATTGGGTATTGGTATTGATTTGTCCAAAGCAATTTTGTTGTTCATCGTAATAACAAAGTGGTTGTGCTTTGATAATACTAATACTTGCTGAAGGCTGCATTAAAACAAGTTGTAATGTATGTAGATTGTTATCAAGAGCTATCCATTGCCATTGTGCTTCTAACGGCTCTCCCAGGGAAATTGCTTCATCCAAGTCGTAATTTTTATGCCAAAAACAGCGGTTAGTTTTTACAATACGTTCAAATAAATCAAAATACTTAATGGTATCGCCAAATTGGTTAGTACGCATAAGCTCGGTAAGCACAGTAACATCATCGTTATTAGCATAGGCACTATTAATTAACGAGCTTGTAGAAAATTCACTGCCAAGCGTGCTACTCCAACCACCACTTTTTTTAGGACGAGATGATTTAATTTCTAATGTTAAAAAATCTTCTTCGTTATAACTGTTGGGTTTTAAAAAATATAATAATGATTTTTGTTGAACATTGGGTGGGTATCTACTTGGCTGAGCTTGAAATTGACTAAGCCATTTATCAATCACTCTTTCTGATGTTGCAATACTGTTTCGATCAAAATGTTCATGAATAAAATATATCGCTAAGGCTGCACCATGTTTACAGTCGCGACCAACATAACAATCACAATAACTGGCAATATCACTACGTTTACTATCAAACACTAAACGCGTTAAATAACTCGTCTGGCGAGAGCGCTCACTAAAAACCACACCGCGAATTATTTCACCATCAAGAGCGCAGGTTTTAATGCCGTTAGCATTAAAAATTCTCGTGCCTTTTTTCCATTCATTCTTGGTAAAGTGCCGTTCAAGTAATTCGGGGGTAAACGTATTTTTTGCCATAAGTCTTTAATTATTAAGAATTCAAATAGGTTGGTAAGTTGATAAGTTAGGTCGTTATCTCTTCTCAATAGCATAAAAATATTAATAGGATGATAAATATCAACTACAGCAAGAGAACCTTCAGGGTCTACTGCTTTAGTTGAACACTCATTATTTCAGCCGAATAATACCACTGAGGCTTAAAAGCTTCAATGCGGCATTCATACAAATACGTTAACTGTATTATGAATTGAGCATACTTAATGACATTACGGCAGAGTTTGATCGATTTCACTAACTTATAGGGGCATAAATACGCTAAAATAGTGGGCTATTCTATTTGCTCTGAGCCCTTTAACTTAATGACCTCTGTCACAACGCCTGCTACCTTTACAGAACTTGGCCTTATTACCCCCTTATTAGCTCGATTAGCTGAGCTGAAATATCAACAGCCAACCCCCATTCAAGCGCAAGCTATCCCGAGTATATTAGCCGGACGTGACTTAATTGCAGGGGCAAATACCGGTTCGGGTAAAACTGCCACCTTTGCACTGCCATTATTGCAGCAATTACGCGCTGACATATCAGTGGGCAGCAAAAGCAGTAAAGGTAATTTTGTTACGGGATTAATTTTAGTGCCTACTCGTGAACTTGCTAAGCAAGTTGCTGACAGCATTAAATCTTATGCGGTGCATTTTAACGGCGAAATTAAAACGGTTGCTGTTTTTGGTGGAGTATCAGTCAATACTCAAATGCTGGCATTACGCGGCGGCACTGATATTCTGGTTGCCACGCCAGGTCGATTACTCGATTTAATTTCAAGTAATGCCATTAAGCTCGATAGGGTTAAAGCCTTAGTGCTTGATGAAGCTGACCGAATGTTAAGCCTAGGCTTTACTGACGAGCTATCTGCGTTGTTAGCGCTGATGCCAAAGAAAAAACAAACCTTATTATTTTCAGCGACCTTTCCTGAGCAAGTAAAAGCGTTAACTCAAGAGCTGCTCAACAACCCGATTGAAATACAATTACAAAGTAGCGATGCCAGTACCTTAGTACAACGTGTTTTTACCGTTAATAAGGGCGAAAAAACAGCTGTGTTAGCACATTTGATTAAACAAAATAAATGGCGACAAGCGCTTATTTTCGTCAATGCTAAACACCATTGTGAACATTTAGCTGAAAAGCTCGCTAAACGTGGCATTACCGCCGCAGTGTTTCACGGTGATAAAGGCCAAAGAGAACGTAGTCGCGTGCTTGACGGGTTTAAAGCTGGCGAAATTGACGTGTTAATTGCAACGGATATTGCTGCTCGGGGTCTAGACATCGAAAAGCTACCTGTAGTAATCAACTTTAACTTACCAAGAAGTCCGTCAGACTACATGCACCGTATTGGACGAAGTGGCCGTGCTGGCGAAGTAGGCTTAGCAATATCGCTTATCGACCATGAAGATTATCATCATTTCAAAGTAATCGAGAAGAAGAATAAAATTTGGCTTGAACGTGAGCAAGTTGAAGGCTTTGAAGCGGATGAAATTTCTGATGATTCTATTTTAGCCGCAGAAAAGCCGATGGCAAAACCAGAAGGCAGTGGTAAGAAAAAACGCAAAA
>NZ_QOLD01000010.1 GCF_003333305.1 Candidatus Colwellia aromaticivorans
CACTCTTTATAGCTGCTTTAAAAGCTACCCCAAAGACAATTTATTATGGTGAGTCCTGATGATGGGACTCATTAATATACAATTACTTAGAAGGTATACAACACATAATAACTTACTGATCATAATACCTGATATGTGCAGCAGCACATATTGAATACCTAGGGGTTGAGATTGAGGATGCATTATCCATTTCAGAAGGAACTGAAACATAAAATATTAAAAGTAGCCATCTAGTTGTTAAACTAAACTTGTTGTATTTAGATTAAATACTCTATGGCGCTTTCGCCCCCTGAGTGAAATAGAAATTACATTTTAAGACTAATATTTCTAAATCAATAACGCCTTAATAATTTGGTTATATTCCTTAAGCGTCCTATAGTATTAAGCTCGATCACGGTGAATCTAGAGTAAGATACGTATCTCCACAGAACAGATGATTAGGCATTTTTTAAGCTTTTACCAGCGTATAGTAACAGTGGGATAGTGGCAGTTTCACCAATTAAACCAGCAAGAGACAATGGGTCAAAGCCATCAACAAAAAATGCGAAGATTCTACCAAAAATAACAAGCGCCATAATCAATGCTACTGCATCGTACCAAGCCCTGTTATTACTCCAGAAGACGGAAGTAAAGATTGGTTTGTTCATCATTCAGAAATTCAATCAGGCGGTGAATATGCAACATTGGCTGATGGTCAAGCCGTTGAGTATGAAGAGGGGCAAAGACAGAAAAGCCCATGTGAAAATAAAATTGTTGCAGTTTTAGCCGTAGCACATAACAAATAAGAATAGGTGCCGCGCAGCCGACACCTTATTCGGGTGTTGGACAAGCCCGACGTCGGCTTTATAGTGTAAATAACGATTTGTTTATTGAAGGGATTGCTATCAATTACCTGATCGCACGAAGTTAAGACGGAAAATAAAACATTTTTTGTCCGGTCATTCTTTACTGTTTCATGTGTTACTTTCCCCTCATTTTAAATTACTTACCCTTGCCATTATCCTTATTATATTTGCCTTTGTGCTAGGTCGTTCGTGTAATGCCAATGCAGTGCATTTCATGTTGGCAGCAAGGACAACGTCGAATAGCTCGGGGGCTAGTGATTTCTTTTTTGGGTGTGAGCCAATCGTGAATAGGCATTAATAGCAGTTGAAGATTACCCGTAGCTTTTTAGCACCCGACAATACAGGCCATAATCACGTACTCGCTGTAAAGCTTTGGGCAAAACGTGTTGCAGTATGAGTATTAAGAATTTGAGTGTTGGCAACGTGAGTTGTTTTATTTTGTTCGTTGTACTGTCTTTATAGCGAAAGGTGACCTTGTGTTGGTCATAATGAATAATGTCTTTATCAGGAGTTAAAGACTATATTGTGGCTACAGCTAGCTTGAACTACAGAGCTGGCAGTTAATAAACTTAAAATGGTAAATATATTTTTGAGTTGAACAATTATTATATTTTTCATATTTGTTTAGCCGTTTTTTGTGATGGTATATTTGTTCACTTTGTCAAAAAACATAGTGAACCTAAATGCTTGGAATGTGGTAATTTAATAACGGCTACCAAACTAATGAAAATTTGAATAACATAACTGTAGCGAATAATGGATAAAAAATAAGTGACTCTTTAGTAGTAACGATAGAGCTTTTTAAGTTTTGGTATTGAATCAATTAGAATCGTAAAAAATATAGAAAATGGCAGGCATGGTCGATGATGTGTGTTCGCCCATGCTAGAGTCTGGGATTCAAGCGGGCTACACGTATTAAAAAGAATATTTAAATACTCTTGTATGCTTTATTCGGGGTTAGTGTGAGTTGATTTAAGTACGCTGATGCTCCCAACAAACCTGGTTGTGGCTCTGTAATAATATAGGTAGGTGTTTGTTTGGTAATACCTGATAAGCGCCCTTTCTCTTCAAACCTAACTCTAAAATCACTGTCCTTAATGAAAGTAATAAAATTTGGAACAATACCACCTGCAATATAAACACCGCCTAAGCTACATGACTGCAAAGCTAAGTTACCAGCGAAACTGCCAAGTACTTTACAAAATTGAGATAGCGATTTTACACAAAGCTCACAACTTCCTGATACTGCCTGTTTGCTGATTATTTCTGATGATACTTTGTTTGTTTGACTATATTCTAAAGAACTTCCATTGATAAACAGTAAGGCTTGGTAAATTTGCTCTAACCCATAACCTGATAATAATTGCTCATATGATATACGTTTCTTTGAGTGTTTTAAGTAATCAAATATTTTCAACTCTATGTCATCAACTGGCGCAAAATCAACATGTCCCCCTTCACCACTCACACATTGCCATTTAATCTTATCACTGTTGCTAATCGGTATTAAGTTAGCCACCCCAAGGCCGGTTCCTGGGCCACAAACACTAATAACGTTATTACTAACAGCATTACCACCACCAATTTTAACTTTTTGGCTATCAACTAAGAAAGGGATCGCCATTGCAATGGCCGTGTAATCATTAATAAAAACTAAACTATTAAATTTGAGTTGTTGTTGGAGTTGTTTTTGTGAAAACTGCCATGATAAATTAGTCATGGCTATCCAATCGCTATCAACTGGGCAAGCTATAGCTAAACAAGCATTGATACAATAACCGTCTAATTCTTGCTTATCAATATAGAAGGCTAAAACTTCATATAAGCTATTAAAATTGGCACATTGATAAGTTTCAACGCTTATTATTAGATTGTCTTTATTGGTTTGGCCAATGCGGATATTTGTTCCTCCAATATCCGCAATCAAGCTGATATGCTTATTCTTTTTATACAAATTCATTCTCTATTCCTAAAATACATTTACTATTAAATCTTTCTAATATTATAAAAAGGGTTATCCCCTTTTTATAATGGAAACTGCTTTTCTGAGCTCATCAACTGACTATTTAAATAGTCTAATTGTTTCTTAATTCGTAATGCTTGTGGCCTAACACTTTGTACTTCTCTAATTATTTTATCTACTGGCCAACCGAGTGCTAGCAGTAATAAAGCAATAACGGTGCCTGTTCTCCCTGTTCCTCCTTTACAATGTACGGCAACCACACCTTTATTTTTTAATTGATTTAAGATGATTAATTTATGCTTTTCCCATTGAGATTGAAACGCTTTGCCTGGCGCTTCATCATCAATAATAGGCAGCTGCAACCATTGGATTTGATACATCTTACAAAGTTGTGGAAGTTTTATGGCCTCATTTTCTACCATTTCTTTATCAAACATTAACGTAAGCAACATCGATACATCCTGCTGCTTAAGCTGCTGTATCGACTCTTCAAGGTTAGCCGCCTTAGTTCCTGGGCATGGCGTAAATATTAATTTGGCCCCATTGGCCAAAGCTAATATTTCAAAGGGATGTTTATTCACTGAGTAATGACCTCTTGTTTACGGTGCTAAATTTAGTAATTGTTTGAATAATCTACAACTGAACTCGAACTGTTTGAACTGCATTTGCTGCAATAGTAACTTCTGCATATTGACTACCAATTTGTAATGAATAAGTAATTGGCTCTTTAGTGGTATTAAGTAATTGCACACTGATTAAGCCCGAATCATTCACTGCGGCACTGGCATGTAAAGCATCTTTATCTAGGCCATCTAATTGCTGTTCAATTTGCAAAGCAGTATCTCCAGGCCTAATGGTTTTACTAAATTGTGCCAGTACATGATAGATAGGTGTGTAATAAACCTCACCCGTTTGGGTATCAATCATGATCGGTGCACCACAGAAATTACCAACGTGGTTAGGGCCACCATCTTTATCTAATACAATATTCCAATCTATCCATCCTTCTAGCCAATGATTTAGACTAACGATGATATTACGAGCGTAACGATGTACCGGGGTATATATGGGATGATCTTCGGGTTTTGGTGCCCATGTTGCCGTATATGCCCAGTCAGTTGCATTCTTGTTCCACCAAAACTCATCATTATTAAACCAGTTTTTTTCTTTGAAGCGAACCGGATCTAATATCCCTTCTGGGGCATCTTTTCCTAAATCATCAATGGTACCTTCGGTATGTATAATTGAAAAATTAGGGAATTTTTCATGAACACGATCAAAGACTTCTTCATTCACTTTATTCGTACTCTCGTACCAATGAACCGCTGTGCCGTAGACGTATGGAGCCGTTTCTTGGTCAGCTAAGATCTCATCTGTCCAATGTTCCATATTATCGCGATTTTGATCATAGATAAGTAGTTTGACTTCTTCATGGGCACTTGCTTTTAATTTCGGTCCTAAATGCTCTTTAATAAAAGTGCTTTGTGTTTTAGGCGTGAAATGCATGCTTTCCCATTGACCACTATTACCATGTGGTTCATTTACTGGCGTAAGCGCCCAAATATCAATGCCTTGTTCTTGATAAGCATCAAGGTATTTAATGAGATAGTCGGCATAAGTAGCAACGTATTGTGGCTTTAACTCACCTCCTGTTCCTTGGTGGTTATTGGCCGCTGTCGGTTTGATGTAGTAATCTTCAATATCTTTCATCCACGGCGGCGCGGTCCATGCTGAGGCAACAATTTTTAAATCCTTGTCTTCTTGCTTGTTTTTTATCGCATAAGCCTCTTTTATCATTGGCAATAAATCAAACTGTTCATCTTTAATGCCTTCGTGCTCTTCATTACTAAAGCCATCACTGTCCACATCAATAGTAAATGACGTTAAATTAGCATCGTCTTTACGTTCTGCGTACGAGTATCGACCATTTACGGCAAAGTCTGTTGCGCCAATATGGGTACGGGCAATTGAAAAATTAGCGCCCTTTGCACTGTAAATATTTTCCATCACTTCTGCTCTTTTGTCTTTGTCTAAATGTGCTAAAACAAAGGCTGAAGATTCAGTAAATGAAGTTCCAATACCAATAATTTTTTGTTTTCTCAAGTCGGGCCGTACCACGATAACTTTCCCTGTTGGGATACCTTGATGAAAAGCCAAGTTTTGCTGTGGCGCTATTTTCGCCCCTGCTTCACTGGTGAGTAATATTTCCTTTGTTGTGGAGAGATTATAATTAATATCGCCTGAATTTGTGGTCATTTGTGATCCTTGATTTTGCTGTGTACAGCTAATCAATGTAAAAGAGATTATGGTTGTTAAACAAATTGTTCCTATTAGTTTTGTTTTAATTTTTTTCATTTCTATAATGCTCATGTTATTAGTGACTTAGAAAATACTTAACGACCATGGGGGATAACTATTTAGACAAAATAAGTTTGCCAAACATATCGGCATCTATCCAACCACGATCGGGTGCACCACCAACGGCAGATTCAGAACCAATAAAGTTTTCACGCAATTCACTGCCATCGTTATCACAATAAGCCACCATCAGTCCTATTACCTTGCCAACAGTTAACTCAATCGGTTGATTATCTGTCGCGGCATCTTGGTAATCATCCGTATAGATATCGATGCTTAGCTCCCAAACAACCTTATTACCTTGTTGTTTCCAGCGGCTTTCAACATGATGAGAATAGTTCTGGGCCAATTTATTTGTCCCTATATCAATGGCTTGGTTATCAAGTGACATATGGTAGGCGAACGCATTATGGTTATATTGATGTTCACCACCAGAGAAATCTTCATCGATGAAAATTTCTAAACAATCATCATCCCAATATTGTTTTAATGGGTCGCGATGGCTATCAATTAAGATATCGTCAACAATTTCAGCCATAAAATATAATTTAGATTTAGTCCAAACCACTTTATACCGACCTTGAAAATCTTCTTTTGAAAATTTAGGGCCTAACCAGCGTTGGTTTAAGTTTTGCCATTTAGCTGACTGCCATATATTTTCATTGGCAATACCATCAACTTTAGGCGCCTTTGTAGCGTAAGGTGCATAATAATTTAGTCTATTAGGAGCGTGGCGATCAGCTGCATAAGTGGGCAGCAAAAAAAACATTAAAAATACGTATATTATTTTCAAGCCCGAAGTTATAAATTTACACATTGTCATACAGCTATTCCTAATGAAAAATATCATACCTGCGTTAAAGCAAAAATGATGATTGATTCCTCATCATCTAATCAGACAATAATTAAAACAATAGCATTACGGTAAAGGGGATTTTACACGCGGTAAGTCGGGAAAAAATAGGAAATAAAAAATTTCCCAATAGTGATAAGGAGGATATTGACAACGAGGGGTCATCAATATGTACATCTGTGATACTACATGTCGGTTAAGAAATTCTTGATCACTTCTCGATAATTGCGACTCACTTTGACTTGGTCATATTCTCCCAATTTAAGGAAAAACTCACCTTTGGTATGCGGAATAACTTTTTGAATATAATTAAGGTTAACGATAGTTGAACGATGAACTCGCTTAAACATTTCTGGGTCTAAATCCTCTAACAGTTTTTTTAAGGTACAACGCTTGATATGAGTAACCCCTTCTGCATGCAAACAAACATAATCTCCTGCAGCATCCACCCACTCAATATCCGCTTGCTTTAATAAGGTAATATCATCTCTATCTTTAATAACTATTTTACGTTCAACCTTACCTGTATCTAGCTTTGGCAGGCTCATTTTCTGTTCTGTTGTACTGTTTGAATTTTTTCTTTCATTAATCGTGTCTATCGCGCTAATGATGCGAGATTTGTTTAACGTATGCTCTCCTGTTTTACAATGTAATAAGGCTAAGGCCCATTGAGTGGCTCGTTGAATACGCTCTTCATCAATCGGTTTAAGAATATAATCTACTGCGTGTACGTCAAATGCATCTAAGGCATATTGTTCAAATGCGGTAGTAAACACCACCATAGGCACAATATCCGACTGCAGTTTTTTTATCACGTCAAAACCATCAATGCCCGGCATTTGTATATCTAAAAAAATCAAATCTGGCGCTAAATCCATCGTTGCTGCAATAGCTTCTCGACCGTTTTTACATTCGGCAATAATGTCAATTTCAGGAATTTTAGTTAACTTAGCACGTAAAAGACTAAGCGCTAATGGCTCATCATCAACAATAATTGTTCTTAATTTAGTCATAAAGTTAACTCATTGTTATTGAATTTTGTACTGGATCGTCAGTGATTTTTGTCTCTATACATTCAAAAGGAAGCTTAATAATAGTTTTTAAACCGCTTGAAGGCATAATATTGAGATTAAATACATAGTCGTCTGCATATAATACTTTAAGTCGTTCATCTATATTTCGCAAGCCAACACCTCGACTCGCTTCTCCTTTGACTTTATTTCTATCAATCCTTGCCCCTGAGCCGGTATCACTTAACGTTAACACTAACATGTCACTCACAACTTCAGCACGTAAACTGATTGTGCCGCCTTCTTCATTTTTGGCTATGACATGTTTCATTGAGTTTTCAATAATAGGTTGTATAAGCAAACTTGGAATTAATGCTGATTTAGCTTGTTCAGAGATTTGAAAATCTAGATTTAGGCGCTCACCAAAACGTGTTTTCTCTATTTCCAAATATAAATTAAGCGCAATGATTTCAAACTCTAACGCTATTTTAGTATCCGGATTATTATCCAAGGAATAGCGTAAGAATTTACTTAACTGCACTGTCATTAGCTGGGCTTTTTCTGATAATTCGCATTCAATCAAAGAGTTAATAGCATTGAGTGTATTACAAAGAAAATGTGGGTTTAGCTGATACCGTAGCATTTTTATTTTTGCGTCTCTCGCAACAGATTGTGCACTTAACCTTTTTAATTGCTCCGATTTTGCTTCAGCTTCTTTTTTCAACATGATCTTATGTTCAAATTGCAATAACTGATAATAACGGATGCCATGAAAAAAGCCTGTCCAACAAAAATAAATAAAGATACTACTAAAAAACCAGCCACCAAACTCGTCCCAATGCCCCTCAGATCCCACCAGTTTTATATAAAGCTCTACTCTAATGACTGTCCAGACAAAAGAAATTATTAGTACCGAGGCAATACTTAAAAAAACTCTGGTAAAAATAGGCGCATGCCAACACCTCATAAAAATCCAGTAAAGTGGCATAGAAAACACTATACCAACAATAGATTGAGAAAAAGTATGACTAAGGTGCTCTACATCAATTTGAACATACCAGAGGGTTAACGAAACTAGACTAATTAATGAAACGAAAGACCAAAAACAGATTTGTAAAAACCAAAATAGATAAACAGGCTTTTTTGAAATAATTTTATTTATACGTAATAGTGGGTTATCAGACATGTTTCCCCCGAAATCATCTTCAATCATACTACTCCTTCCTTTACCAATGGTCGAATAAAAATTTCCCAGCTATCGCTGTTAAAGTCCGTTTCATCTCATCAATGCAAAAAGCCCGTGACTATAACATGCTGGATAGATAGGTAAAGTTTAGTTTAGTTAACTTAGGGAATGCCATAAATGGCAAAATCCCAACCATTATAAAAGTCTATTACGACGCTTATAACGACTGGGAAATTATTTTATTATTTATAAAAATAAAAAGTCGCTAGGCAACTTCATTATTTTTGCTGAGTTCTACAACTGTATTTGGATAAATGTCTTTCATTACCAATTTTGGCGTGCGATCGACCTTAAATAATCCCCAGTGCTTTTCAGGCTCAAGTTGATCAGGAGAGCCCTTCCAAGGCTCGTCAAACGCTTCAAAGACAAAGGTCAAAATTTTCTCTTCTGTGGTCCACGCAAGCAATTGTTCATAATAATGTGCTTGTAGTTCTTCATTAGCATTCCACGGTTCTATACCTCGGCCATTTGAAGCGGTTGTCCAGCCAGCCTCGGTAATGATCACCGGGGTATCTGGATAATGATTTGCCACACTATAATAATTTTGCTTGGTGTACTCGAGCGCATCTTCCATTGTTCTAAACTCCCACGCAGGATACGTATGGATAGAGATGAAATCTAATACTTCCACCAGAGGCTCTAATTTGTAGGTCCACGGCACGTAGTTTTCACAAAAGGTAACGGGTTGGTGAATTTCTTTTTTTATTTGTTTAACATAAGTCACTAATCTATCAACAGGTACCATGTGATCAGTCCATTCGACACTTGCTTCATTACCCACAGAGACTGAAAAAACAATGTCGTCATACTTTTTCGAAAGCTCGATCATTTTATGAATTTCATTACAGTTTTTCTGTCTATTAGCATTAATGACTTCTTCACTAAAATCAGCTCCCCAAGGGCAATGAGGGTTGCTCATTTCTGCTGCCATATCAACACCAAGCATTACTTTAAAATGTAATTTTTCAGTGCGAATAACATCTAAAACAAGTTCGGCATGTGGGCCACAATCGTAAATTCGGAGGTAGCTCCAGTTTTCTTTCAAAATAAGTAAATCTTCTTTAACTTCTTTATAGCTCGGGTAAAGGCCTTCTCTTGGATTTTGCCCTTCTCGATAACCCGAATAACAAATAGCATTGGCGTGAGCCAAATTCATCGAACTAATAGTTGCAACTTTATCACTGTGTTTCTTAAACATATTTTAAATTCCCGTCTTTATCCCAAAGGCCCCAATGCGCGCCAACACCGCCTTCATCTTCCACTTTCCACACCTCATCAAAGGATGAAAAATAAAACACATCAATATCATCTTCTTCTGCCCACTGATACGTACCAAGAAAATACTTGATGGCGTTTTCATAAGAGGGTACCGCGCCCCATTCTTCTGGGCCTTCGCTTGGCCAACCGGTTTCAGTAATAATAACTCTTTTACCTTTACCCGCTTTGATTGCGCGTCGATACATGTCTTTCATGTAGAGAATGGAATACTCAAGTGCACAACCTTCCCAAAATGGATAACAGTTAGCCAAGATCACATCGCAGGCATCGGTAATATTAGGATGTACTTCAAATTCGTAATAAGCATCGACATATCCTACCTCTATACCCGGTAAGGCTGCTTTTACACGATTAATGTATGCTATTAATTGCGCTTCAGTTAAATCTTCACGCAGTAATACTTCATTACCAACGGCGACAATATCGGCATAACCTTGTTTAGCCACTGCTATAACGTTATTGATCTCTTTTTCATTATTCTCTAAATCATCATTAAGCCATGCACCCACCAAGGTTTTTAATCCCTGTTGTTTGGCGATTTTTGGAATATTTTCATTGCCTTCAGTACAAGAAAAAGATCGAACCCAATTAATGCTTGGCGAAATAACAGCTAAACGCTCTGATATTTGAGCTTCTGTTATCATGGTTCCTGGCCCTTGTCCTTCGACATAAGGGCTAAAGGAAATACCATGAATTTTATTCTCAAGGACCTCAGTAACGCCACTTTGCAATGCTTCGCGAGAAGAATGAGCAACATTCATTCCCGCTAAAGACATGTATTTATTGTATTTACTCGACATGTTCGTCTCCGATAACAATCGTTGTAGATAAATATTATTGAAGGTGCAATTACTCGCACCTTCTTTAATAGATCAACCTAATCATTTGTTCTAACAGCTATTAATAAAATAAATGGTCAGTTGATATGGTTAATGTTAATTGCTGTATTTGACCGCTTCGAAGAAACAGCTCTGAACTTTCTTTAGCGGGTAATCCTAATTGTGAAAGGGTTTGTTGTTCACCATTTTTATAAGTAACGATTAAAGAAGGCTCTACCTCATCATTAAGTTGATAAACAATAGGCACCTGACACCAAGTAAAAGCAAGTGCCTTTGCCGGCACGATAATTTCTTGCCAGTTGTTATCGACATCTAGATAGCGGAACGGTTTTGACTCTTCAATGAACTCACATGATTGAAGTAAGTTTGGCATAAAAGACACTTGACCTTCTTTCACGCGAACGCCTAGTTCACCAAAACGAGATAAGATTTCTTCTTTTACTTGTCCTGTCATACCCGGTTGTTGAGCGCCGGCATGTTTAGGGGTATGTGAGTATGGGTCCATTGGAAACGCACCATACTCTTGCGGTGTTTTATTAAAACCAATACCGTCACGAACACGGTAATATAAACTGGCCATTTGCCTTGTAGTTTCATCACTTTCACCTTGATCTAGACAAGTAAAAAAGTTTTCTTCAACAGCTATTAATAACTTAGACACCATGTGCCAGTAGATACAGCCCAAACCTTCAAAACCAAACATGCCACCAGAGCGGCCAGTAAAGGCTTGATGATTAAATGTTTGTTCATAAAGGGCTAAAATCGCCTCTTTATTACCAGCAAGCGCACTTGGATATTGCTCTTTAAGCTCAGTTAATTGCTCAGCTAAGACATTGCTATTGGTTATCTGGGCATTAAAACGATATTCGCCATCAACGTCTTGTAAAATAAGTTGTTCGTCACCCTGCTCAAGCATTTGTTGTAACAAAGCGATGGTTTGTACTTGCTCAGCACAGACACAGTTTTTTTCTAAAAAGCTTGGTAATTTTCTATCGGGATAGAGCATAAAGGTATTTTGATCGGGGCGATAAACATCACTAGCAAAAAGCGCTTCTACTACAGAGACTACTTGTTGGGGTTTAAGTGCCCCTGAGCTTAATGCTGCAACCTGACCTTCCAACATTGGATATAAGTCTTTTACTGTAGAAGTATCATTTTCTAGACTCAATAAGTTATAAGCATTATATAATCCGTCAGCGCGTTCATTTGTTTCAATGGTATGTTCAATCGCTTGTAGAGCATCCTTTAACATTGAAGTGATTTGACTGACCTTTTGTGATACTTGGCCACTAAAGCCTTCTTGCTTATAGATGGTTTCACGATAATGGCTCGCAGCCATGCCTAATTCTGCAGTACTTTGATAGCGTACTTCAGGACTAACGGGTTCACCGGTTAACTGTGAAGCTAAGTTATTAAGCGCTGCTGCGGTTTCTAACAACCATATATTAACTTCAACTGAGATCATTACATCTTGGCTTTCATTAGCGAGTAAGTCTTGGAAAAAGCAGATATAACGACGCAAGTAACATAGAGTGACCATAGATAAGCCCTGTCCTACTAAGGCGTTATTGGCATCATTCCATTCAGGTCTTTGGGTATTAAGCCAAATGCCGCCATCAATCACTAAATTCCCCAGTTTAGATAGCAAAGGAACTAATAATTTTTCCAGTAAATTAACCTGATACACATCGCCATTGGCATCCAATACTAATTTTCCATCAGCGCCTATGGTTTCGACTCGTTGTTCAATTTTAACAGACAATTCTTCATCGTAAGTCACTGTGCTTTTGGCGTTTTCAACCAAATTATCAAACGACTTGATACGATAAGGCACATTGGCATAACTGAAAATGGTTTGGCGCAGCATTTCACTGAGTTTATCTGGATGAAATTGATTCGACAGTTCTAGCATTTTTTGCAAGTAGATAATTTGATGGTCGCCCCAGTAGCCAATATAGCTCCACGGATCATCCGGCTCTTCAACTTCCCAATCTATGCCTTCTTTGGTGATTCTATAAGGGTTATAGCCATCCATTGTCGAAGCATTAACAAACTTAGCGACAACACTTTCAATAAATTGCGGATAGCTATAAGTTAACGCTTCCCAGTTTTGGAAGATATCTCGCCAGTTTCCTTGGTAAGTTAATAGGCGATTGTTGTTTTCATCAACCAATTTAATGGCAAACTGGTTCCATGGTCGACTCGGGTCACCGTGACGGCGACCAAATGAAATAGGCAGGTATTCACTGCTTAACCGCTCAAGTTGACTATCACCTGTTGCTTTAATTGCTTCCAGTAAATCAGCAAAGTTTAGTTTTTCCGGTAAATTGTCTAAAAGTGCTTGGTTACGCTGGTAAACCTGATGATTAAATAAATCAATAGTCGTAGAAAAGTCCTGCGAAGAGATCATGTACTGATCATCAAAAACGCCACCGCGTAAGGTATTAAATAGCACATTAGCATAATGATGCTCAGAAACGCTTTCTTCACCGGTTAGTTGGAAACCATCAACAGAAGCCATAATACGGGCTAACTCGTCAGAGCCATTTGCTATCGAATTCTGTATGTCATTACTAAGTTTATCACCATCATTTAGTTGACGACGCAAGGCGACAGATTGACTTTGACTCTGTTCTACATTGGCAACTAGTTGCCATTTTTTAATAGCATTAGGCGCGAGTTCAATCGTGGTATTGACTAAGAAGGCACCTCGAATACCACGTTTAGTCAATTCCTGTTCAACCTGTTCACCACTGCGAAATGCCGCTAATTGCTCAGATGAGAGTAAAATATTGGTATTATCTAAACCGAGACAGAAAACTGTATTGGTTTTCAATGACTCACAAGGTTCTGCTCTATCAGTAATGCCCGAGAATAGGGTGAAAAAGGCAAGGCCAGAGCTCTCATCTAACTCAGTCCATTTATAAGCATCAACTAAATTACTCGAATTCGTTTGAGTAAAACGCGGTGTGCCGGCGGGTAAAATATTTTGAAAGCCATCGATAAGTTCAATACTTAATGGTTTATCAGACGTATTACTAGATAAGTTTTCTAATTCACATTGACGAACAAAACCATATTTGTCACTGGTCGCCCAGGTATAACGAAAGGCCAGTTGCAAGTCATTATGAATCTCTTCAAAGCAAAGCTTGTTGCCTAAAACATTCTTGTATAAGTTTCTGGTGATATCAAAGCGAAGTTCATGTTCACGGTTGAAGGGTTCCCAGTCAATTTTTTCACTGTCACTATTGACGCGTAAAAGGGTTTTACAACCAGTGTGCAGATCACTTTCGTGAATTCTGTCTACGGTAATATAAGGAAACAAGGCGGTTTCCGGAGATACTCTACCAGCGGTCAGACCGCCAGTAGATGAAACAAATAACCAATGATCGCTATTTGAAATAACACTGACAAAAAATGGTGCCATCTTGTTGACATTATTAATGGCATAAAATCTCTCATCACCCATAGTGACAAATTCGCCCGTTACTTGTTTGTTGTTTGTATTACATATTTTCATTTTAATTCCTACGTACATACCTAAATAAAAAAGGTATCTTTACTGTTCTAAATAATTTTATGATGTGAATAAATGAGCGATTTATTCATTGGTATCAAACGTTCATTTTGCTAAAGGTTTAAATATTCTGACATAGTCAACTTCCATTGAGACTGGGAAAATACTATCGTCGATAGGCCCTCCTGCTTTTCCCCACATACCACCAATAGCGAGATTTAGGATGATGTGATAAGGATGATCATAAGGCCAGCCACGCCAGCCACTAGACTCGTTGGTATAAAAGAAATAGGGGGTGTTATCAAAGAATACGGTGATATTTTCTGGGGTCCACTCGACAGAGTAAAGATGAAAAGCTTGTTCAACATTTTTTCCTTCGATACTGCCTTTTCGTTGTTCCCAGTTCGCCCAATAATAGGCTTTGTTATGTGCGGTGCCGTGAATGGTTTGCATGTCGTAACCCACATGCTCCATGATGTCTATTTCACCTGAGTTTGGCCAAGCGTCACACGTTGAACTGCCTTGCCAATTTTCATTTACTTGACATGTTGTTGCATACTTATAAGGGTTACTAGGTAACATCCAGATCGCTGACCACGTTCCTTGTCCTGCAGGCAGTTTAGCGCGAACGTCAACGCGCCCGTATAGAAAGTCGCCTTTTCCCTGAGAGTGAATTCTGCCAGAGGTATATTCTGCATTACCGTATGTCTCTTTATCAGCGGTAATAACTAGGTTACCATCTTTCACATAAACGTTTTTCAGACTATCAGTATAGGTTTGATCTTCACTATTAACCTTTCGAGCAGGCCAAATATCATAACTCCATTTACTTGGGTCGGGCTTACCCTGATAGTCAAACTCATCATTCCATACCAATTTCCATTGGTGAGTATTCATAGTTTTTTTACGCACAATCAATGCATTAAGGATTGGCTGCCCTTTGATAGCTTGAAAACTAATATCTAGCTGACCATCAGTCACTTCAACATTGTAAACAGCTCGCACTAGGGCTGACTTGTGCTTGCCATCTCGGGCAAGCTTTACATCTAAATCATCAATGATTAATTGTTGCTCAGCAAAAATGTCAAATACTCTTGCGCCACTTGCAATATTTTCAGGCTCGGCAAATTTAAAAATAATGTCATAACGACCATTTTCAATGGCCTTGTTTATCGCTAAATCACCCGTTTTATAAGACTGGTAAATAAAGCTATCTTGTGAGCCTTTTATATCTTCAATCTTGCCAACATCACCAATAATTGAAGATGAATCTGCCTGATAGGTTATGCCATCAACACCAACGTACTGTTTGCCGCCAACATTTACAGCCCAAACAACGTCGTTACTATTTTGGAAATATCCACTTTCTTTACCCGCTTTGCTTCCAACAATGCTTTTGACATTGTTATCAACTGAAAGCAGGTTAGAATCATGAGCCTGATTATTATCTTCATCGCTTGTAAAAATACAACCAACAAGCATTACAGGCATCAATATTGATACCAAGGTCAATAATAAAGTGTTGTTCATATATTTATTTCTCATGCTATTGATGCTCCAAATTAATAACGGCAACTCATTTAATTACTATTATTTATTAGCAATACTGAAAGCAACAATAAGGGAACTAAAATGTATCGCAATCAAAACTCGGCAAAGTGGACTGGATTTGCGATAAAACGACACTCTAATGTCATGAGAATGAATCAGGTTCACATAAACTTCAGATGTTCATCGAAGATAAGTTACCCCCATTCCTATATAGAAATGAGGAACATTGCTTAAAAAGCACACTTCACCTCTTCTCTAGCCCACCTGAACCTTTGTCACTTGTATTTATTCAAAGCACATGTCATTTTTTTCTATTGATAACTGAAAATAGAAGATTTTGTATGATCACATCCAATACATCCATTAACCCAAACTTTCAATCAGTAACAACAAGCAATAGCCGAACGGTATATATAATTTTTTTAAACCGTGCAATGTTGATCCTGGCACTACTGTTAATCCCTTTAGTTCAGGCGGGTGAAAAATTTAAACAATATTCTGATAGCCTTCTTCAAGGAGAAACTATCGCAGTTGCCTATTCAGGGTTTCGAGTAGGACAACATCCAGATCGCGGCGAAGGTGCAATCAACCCCAGTGATACACAAATTCTTGAAGATTTGAATATTTTACTAAGCCATGATTTAAACTTGATACGCCTTTATGACTCAGGTGAAAATTCGGCTATGACATTAAAAATCATCAAGCAGAATAAACTGCCTATCAAGGTGTTATTGGGAATGTGGTTAGAAGCTGAGGTAAGCAATCACGAAGGTTGTGCCTGGTTAGAACTTCCTATTCCTGAGTCGGAACTCTCTGCTAATAAATTAAGCAATATGAGAGAAATTCAACGGGGCATTAAACTGTCAAAAAATTATTCAGACATAGTGATTGCCGTCAATGTAGGTAACGAAGCTTTAGTTGATTGGAATGACCATATGGTGACACTAAACAGTATCATTAGTTATGTTCGACAAGTTAAACAAAGTATTAGTCAACCAGTCACCGTTGCTGATAATTACGAGTGGTGGATTCGTGATGGCGCACCACTGGCTGCGGAAGTAGACTTTATCGGCGTACACACTTACCCTGCTTGGGAAGGAAAAACAATAGCACAAGCCCTCGCCTATACCATAGAAAATATCGAAAATGTACATCAAGCCTTGCCCAATAAACCGATAACTATATTAGAAGGCGGTTGGGCTACTACCGGTAAAGAATTTGCTAAGCAAGCCAGTGAAGCGAATCAGAAACGTTATTTTAATGACATCAAAAAATGGGCAAAAAAAACTAATACCACCTTTTTCTTTTTCGAGGCATTTGATGAGCCATGGAAAGGCAACCCTGATAATCTCGATGGTGCTGAAAAACACTGGGGTTTATTCAATGTCGATAGAAGCCCAAAAAAAGTACTGGGTAAATAACCATATACGGGATAAGCAGCACAGATTCGTTGTCTGTTTTTCCCGTTGTTATACCAAGTCCATTAAGTTATTTCCCACTCAGCGAGAATTAAAAGGCTTAGAGGCAAGGCATTGATTGAAGAAAATGGTTACTCAGGAGAATATGCTCCTGCATTCTCTAATAAGCTACGTCCTTGTAGCGCCATTATCAAAATCAATAACGATGTATGTAAGCCTTTTAAACTCGCCCTTGGGAGCTTGTCAGAAAAGCAATAACTGCACAAATTTGTTAAATATAGAATGACTATACCAGCACAAATTTTATTTGTTATAACTTCTCTGACATAGCTCTGAGGTGGGTATAAATTTAATGGAATTGGTATTAGTTGAGGTTTTATTCTATGACTAGACTTCCATCTTCATTGAACTCCCAACAATCACCAAATGCTACTTCCCATAAATACCCATCAGGATCTGAAAAGTAACCACTGTAGCCACCCCAAAAAACATCTTGAGCTGGTTTTTCGATATTACCACCAGAATTCTTAGCTAATTCCAATACCGCATCGACCTCTATTTTAGATCGAGTATTGTGAGCCAATGTCACACCTGAGAAACCAGAACGATTTGAATTAAAGCTAGGAGATACATCTTTTGCTAGTTCACCTAAAGGGTACAAAGCTAAGCACACGCCACCAGTTTTGAAAAAAATAATTCCATCTTCTGGTTTTTTCGACGATGGGAAGCCAAGAGCCGTATAAAAATCAAAGGATCTTTTCAAATTTTTCACACCTAAAGTGATGATACTAATACGTGGTTCCATTAGTCAAATCCTTATATTTATTTAAAAAACTTGCCTATGTAGATCAATTAGGAAAAGTACAATATTGACAAAGAACGTCATTCCAGTAGTGTTTTAGGCTGACGTCACATGGATGTGACCTATTAGTGAATGCAGGACGCACATTCTCCTGAATCCAAGCAAAAAAAATGGATCTTCGACAAAACACTTCGATGACGATATCAATAATCTCCTGATAGAGCAGCATAATCATTTTTACGTTAAGTTCTAAATGTCATAAGGAATCATTAGACTACTTAATACATTACTAACTAGTTTTTCCATTCAATTCAAAATGTATCTGTTCTACTTTCGCTTTATTAAGCATATAGCCACGCATCACCCAAGCGACCAGAATTGAACCAAAGGCAGGATAGACAGTAAATGACAACAAGATCCCTTGTTTAGTCGTTTCTGTCTGTTCTACATCTGCCTGATAACCATAATAGGCCAGTAACCAGCCTGCGAAAGCACCACCAAAGGCAACACCTAATTTGATAAAAAACACCACGGCAGAATAGATCATGCCGGTAATGCGTATGCCGGTCTTCCAATGACCATAGTCTATGGTGTCAGCCATCTTTGCCCACAATAGTGGTGTCGCCATCTGTAGAAAGAAGCTCCATAGAAAAAATAACGCAAACGCTGTAACAACCTGCTCTTTAGGAATGAAATAGCTAATAACACAGATGAATGCCGCGATGAGTTGCAAGCTGATGTAGGCCTTGATCTTACAAACTCTTTTAGCGAGAAATTGAGCACAAGCACAGCCTAAGATACTACCAATCATGCCGAGGGTGATAAATAAAGTAATTTGCTCTTCAAGTCCAAGTACATATTTCACATAATAGATGGCTAATGTTGCCCTTAACACCTGTCCCGTTAATAAAAACAAACCGGCTAGACACAATATTCGCCATTGATCATTTTTCCAAAGTGATTTTAAATCATCAAAAAACGATGATTTTTGCCCTTCAGGCACTGATACACGTTCTTTCGTGCCGCTAAAGCATAATAAAAACATCACCACACCTAAAAGGCTCATAGCGGTCATTGTTAACTGATAGCCTTTGGCTTTATCGCCATTACCAAAGTACTCGACTAATGGCAAAGTGCCTGAGGCGACAATTAGACCACCTAACATGCCCAGAACAAAACGATAGGTTTGCACTGATACACGTTCAGAAGGCTGATCTGTTAAAACACCACCTAACGCTGAATACGGAATATTTATTGCGGTATAGGCCATCATCAGTAATGTGTAGGTAACGAAGGCGTAAATCACTTTAGCGTTGCCAGTTAAGTCTGGTGTGGTGAATGCCATAATGGAAATAATACCAAAAGGCAGAGCGAGCCAGAGTAAGTAAGGTCTAAATTGGCCAAAACGCGTTTTAGTGCGGTCAGCAAGAGCGCCCATCAGCGGATCTGTTATCGCATCAAATAAACGCACAACTAAAAACATCGTGCCTACAATGGCGGGGGAAATACCCACAACATCGGTATAGAAAATTAACAGGAACATCATCACTGTTTGGAAAATAATATTACTGGCGGTATCACCTAAGCCATAAGCTATTTTTTCTCTAACGGTTAACATAAGATCTCTCTTTGAATAAATTAAATGAAATCAATTAAATAATATAAATCGCTTACCTATATAAGCATTGATGATTAATAGTTCATAAATATGAAAGGTGATATTTATAGGGCTTGGAGATAATAAACCCTATAAAAAAATAGGCCCATATCGCAAAACAATATAGGCCTATTCATTTACACTACTAAAGTACGAGTTTACTTAAAGCTATAACGAACACCGAAGGTGTATCTTGGACCATATTGACGAGCAAAAAGAAATTGCTCTTCATAACGGCCGTAGCCTTGTTCTGTTTCATTTGTTAGGTTTAACCCTTCAGCAAATACCGTAAAGTTTTCGTCAATATCATAGTTAATACTCATATCAACTTGACCATACTCTTTAGCAAACTGAGGAGGATTATCAGAAGAGGCTTCATCTTGGCCTACACCAATAAGATACGAGTCTCTCCATGCGTAAGTCACTTTTACTGACAAACCCTCTTTTTCATAAAACACTTGGAAGTTAGCTGAATCACCTAAACCTGTTAACGGAGTTTGTGGTTCTAAGTCTACAATATTGGCAACTTTGGTGATGTCATCCACATCAAACTCTACATCACCGTCTACAAAGGTAGCATTTGCGCCAAAACCAAAACCGGTTTCACCGAAAAAGTGTTGTATAGCAATTTCAATACCGTCAACCGTTTTGTCTTCAGGTGTATTAAATGGCTTACTGATCTTCCAGTCCATCAGTGGATCATCAGAATTAGGCGTAAGGTAACCTTGTGAATTTACAACAGCACCATTTTCTATCATTTTCAAACGAATAGACTCACCGTCTGTAGGCTGCCCTGCTGTAGTAAGGTCGGCTAAAGCTTGCGCATAACGTGGTCCTGCAGCTATATCGCGTATCCCTTCATATTGAGCATCAAATCGCTCAGTACTGATGAAGTTTTTAACATCTTTTTTAAAGTAACCCACCGAAGCATAGCTGCCTTCTGCGTAATAATACTCTAAAGAAAGATCAAGGTTGGTAGACTCAAATGGTTCTAAGCCGGTATCACCTTGACCACCAGTACGCCTTTCCAGCCCTGGGCTTCCACTTAACGATAAACCACCTGCTAAATTGCCTAAAGGCGCACGGGAAATAGTTTTCCCCCAAGATGCACGAGCAACAACGTCATCAGTTAAGTCAACCTTAATATCAATCATAGGTAGAAGGACGTCATATTCACCTGCTTCCTTGTAAAAGTTATTTTCACCCGATTCATATTGCGTGTGCCACTCTGAAGAGTTTAGCCACCAAACATCTGTTGGCAGGTCTTGTAAAACTTCACTTCTTACTTCAGTTTCTTCATAACGTACACCAACATTTACCATAACGGGTAAATCAGCAAGCTCAAATTCAAATAAACCCGATGCATAGATACTGGTAGTATCTTCTTCAACAAATCCTGCTGCTCGAACACTACCATCACGATAAGGGTCTGTACTAAAATAGTCGTCACCTAACGTGTCACTGTTTAAGAAGGCTTCTGAGCGAGCGACCGCCTCGTTAAAATCAAAAGTATAATAGTATCCAGCGCCTATTGGGCTGTCACCATTAGAAAACTCATCTAAAAATCCATTTGTGTTTTGGTACTCAAACATACTATCAGGAAAAGCAGCAGAGTAATTTGAGGCAAATCCGAAGCCGCCAATTAGACCACTCCATGCACTAGAACCACCAATTCTTTGTTCAGTGCGGGCAACACCAAAGTTAACTGACATTAATGGCGATTCTTCAGGATTTTCCCATGAACCATCAATTTGTAGTTGTTCAATTTCAGACTTACCAGGGCTGTGAATAAATTGGCTAAAATGTGAATCCATTTCACTTGGTGCAAGTGTCGTAGTACCGTTGTTCCAGAAGATTGTGCCTTGTGGAATATCACCTTCTCTATAGTCATAATGCTTAGTCGTTAACTGATTTGAACCAAACACTAATGCTCCCGTACCATTCATGCCTTTATCTTTACCATTATCAATTTCATTTTCAGAATTGTGGTAATCGAGTGAAAAACTTAGATCATCCGTTGCTTGCCATGCGATATTAACACCAATTGAGCTTTCATTCGTTTCGGTCGTATTACGATTCGCCGTATAAGAACCATCATCACCCGATAAGTCGGCGAACAACACCGTGCCATTTTCATCTAATTCGTAGGCATTAATTGAGCCACCATAATTATGCCATTGACCCCAACCAAGAGAGTTACTCCCCGTAGTTGATGTACCCATGTTGTAATCAAGTGTCAGTATCACCTCTTCAATTGGTGCGTATTGAAAGGTAACGTTGGCGTTGGTTCTTTCACGTTCTACATTGTTAACCGCGTAAGAAATATCTCGTGGAAAGAATGCACCTGCTGCTGCATTTTCATCACGATTATCAATAACTTTATCCGCATCTAAGTCAGGAAGATCATCATCAGCCTGATACTGCCAACCTTGAATGCCTGCAGCTTGTTGCTGGAAATCTCGCTGTTGATGAGAGAATGATACGGCGAAACCCAAGGTGTCATCGGCGAATGTATTACTGTATAAGCCTGAGAATTCAGGGGTAATATCATCACCTTCTACATTAGACGAGTCATAAATACCTTTTGCTGAGATTACATATTTCTCGCCAGGGCTAGTAAATGGTTTAACCGTCACTATATTTACGGTTGCGCCCAAACCACCACTTGGGTTTGATGCACGCGCTGTTTTATGAACTTCAAGTGCGCTAACACCGTCAGAAGCTACATTCTCTAAACTGTATGAACGAGAATTACCCGTACCTGGCATTTGTCGACCATTAAGGGTAATTAAGTTAAACTCAGGACCAAAACCACGCACGGTAATTTGGCTACCTTCACCATTTGAACGACTAACTGTTACACCCGTAATACGCTGTAATGACTCAGCTAAGTTTGTATCTGGGAATTTACCCATATCTTCAGCAGAAATAACATCCATTACGCCAGACGCTTCTCGTTTTAATGCTGATGAACGGGTTAAACTGCTCATAATTCCTGTGACTTGAATTACTTCTACTTCTTCTTCTGGAGCTTCTTGTGCCCATGAACTCATAGAGGCTGTGGTACCAAGTATCATCGATACTGCCATCGCAGCTCGCGTTTTGCTAAATATTGTATGTTTCATAAGTAACCTTCACATATATTTTTTAAAGTATAATAATGTTTTATTTTTCTTAACATCCTAATTACTCGCCGATTATTAAATTATCGACACGGTAAACCGCTTAGCTATTAACCCTAGATTTAACATTAGCCAGGGTTAATAGATTTCAATCAATAAGCGAGTTACTCAAACCGAACGTTGTCTATTTGCACAATAAAACCGTTTTGAGTGCCCCAAGTTGGGAAGAACGCCAACGGTGTATTTACACCGAATAAATCTAAGGTATCACCACTATGTGCAACCAAGTCTGCTAACGGGATGCTGTATGATGTCCATACCCCTTCTGCCGGCTTAGCAACGGGATAATCGCCTGAGCTACATGGGTTTACACAATCCATTTTGAAGATAAAGTCAGCAGCGCCGTTATCGTTGACGACAAAAACATCAAAGTTAATACTGGTATAACCGCTAACATTGGTTGTGTCATTGCCACTTTGGAAAAAGCCAAGGCCTTCATCGGTGTTAAAGGTAAACTGTTTAACGTTACCGTGATCACCACCTGCGTCAACTTCTTCAACCGTAATATCACCACTAGCCGCCCAATGACCCGCTACAAACTCAGTATCTACTTCATCAAAAACTTCTAAGCTTGATACAGTGCCAGGTGTCGTAAAGCGAACGTTATCTATTTGCACAATAAATCCGTTCTGAGTACCCCAAGTAGGGAAGAATGCTAATGGGGTATTGACACTGAATAAATCTAAGGTATCGCCACTATGTGCAACCAAGTCTGCTAACGGGATGCTGTAAGATGTCCATACCCCTTCAACTGGCTTAGCAACAGGATAATCGCCTGAGCTACATGGGTTTACACAATCCATTTTGAAAATAAAGTCAGCTGCGCCATTATCGTTGACGACAAAGACATCAAACTCAATACTGGTATAAGCACTAACATTGGTAGTATCATTACCACTCTGGAAAAAGCCAAGCCCTTCATCAGTGTTAAAGGTAAACTGTTTAACGTTACCGTGATCACCACCTGCATCAACCTCTTCAACGGTAATATCACCACTAGCCGCCCAATGACCCGCTACAAACTCAGTATCTACTTCATCAAAAACTTCTAAGCTAGCGGCTGCGGTAGGCGCCGTAAAACGAACGTTATCTATTTGCGCAACAAAACCGTTCTGAGCACCCCAAGTAGGGAAGAATGCCAACGGTGTATTGACACTGAATAAATCCAAGGTATCGCCACTATGTGCAACCAAGTCTGCTAACGGGATGCTGTAAGATGTCCATACCCCTTCAGCTGGCTTAGCAACAGGATAATCGCCTGAGCTACATGGGTTTACACAATCCATTTTGAAGATAAAATCAGCTGCGCCATTGTCGTTGACGACAAAGACATCAAACTCAATATTGGTGTAACCACTAACATTGCTTGTATCATTGCCACTTTGGAAATAACCAAGACCTTCATCAGTGTTAAAGGTAAACTGTTTAACGATACCGTGATCACCACCCGCATCAACCTCTTCAATAGTAATATCACCACTAGCAGCCCAATGACCGGCTACAAACTCAGTATCTGCATCACTAAAAACATCCAGATCAGGTAAGCCACCGCCAGGAGTTGCTATTGGAGGATTAGGAGCTTTACCTAATACCAAAGCGCCGTTAGGGTTGTCTTCATCAGCTTCTACATCGTAAGCAGCTCTTACCGTTTCACAGCCTTTACCCGTATCAGTATCAGCCATACATTGGTAAACTCTTACGTAATCAACCTCGAATTTGTTTGTCGCATTAAACGCAGAAGCATCAACACCTAACTCATTAACGTTTTCTGGCCAATCACCACCAACTGCGTAATTAAGGATTAAAAAGAAATCTTTGTCATAGGGAGCAGAATCCCAATGTTTTTCAAGTTTCCCTGTTGCTTGATCAAAGTATTCTGTAAACCAACCTTTATGAGTCATCGCTAAAAGATTGCCTTCATTGTCGTAGCGAAGTTTTGATTGACGTTGTGTTGCATATAAGTAGTCATCCATATACCAACGGATTTCTCCTTCTTGCCACTCTATGGCGTAGGTATGAAAATCATCAGCGGGGTTAGCGCCACTTTCTAGGCTATAAGCTTGCCCAGATTGAGAATTTAAAGGCCAAGCCTTACCATAATGAAGTGTTCCGTAAATATGATTTTCTGCACTACCATCCTCTCTGTCTGCACCTAAATTAACCGATTCAAAAATATCAAGTTCACCAGAAAGTGGCCATGTGCCATATTCAGAATCTGTTGGCATCATCCAAAATGCAGGCCAACTACCTTGCCCTGAAGGAGCTTTTGCGCGCATTTCTATACGACCATATTTAAAGTCGGCTTTATATTGAGTGGTTATTCGTGCTGATGTGTAAGGTAAAATGGCGCCTGCTTCAGCAGGTAAAGCAACAATACTTAATATGCCGTCTGACACATAAGAGTTTTCTGCATTATCGGTGTAACATTGTTTCTCTACGTTACCACCGGCGTTACAGTCAATTTCATGAGTCCAGTTTTGGCTGTTTATTGTGCTGCCATCAAACTCATCACTCCACACCATTTTCCAATCTGAAACTGGTTGTGTAGGATCAACACTATTCGACTTAGTTTCGGTTGCTGCATCACCGCCACACCCAACAAGGCCTAACGTTACCGCTAGCCCCATTATTGTTGCCAAGCCTCGTGTTTTAAATTTAACACTGTTTTTAATTTTCATATTTCCCCCTAGAGATATCCAAATCCGGTATTTATAATCATCTTTTTACTAATTGTGCGTTGCTTTTAAATGAAAAAAACAACATTAATAAACGTGAATATAAATACAATCGTAAATAAAATAATGTTATTAACTGAATAAAGTTTTATCACAATGATTTACTAATTAGCATTGAAATACGGTCAAGCGGGATAACGAGAAGCTGAAATGGACAAAACAGGGTAAACCGACCTTTTTGATGATTTTTTTAGTCTTTTTCCATCGTGCCTTTACCAGAACTTTGCATTGTAAAGCTTTAGCACGAAAGTATAGCATTAGCCCAGATTCACTAATGATTTTAGTTGATCTGTTGAGAAAAGTAAAAGTATGAGTCGTCGAGGGAATTTGGCGAACAATAGCCCAATGTAAAAATTCTCTAGCAGTTTAAAACATAATAGATAGCAACAACGGGTTATCACTCATTCATTAAAACTGAAAGTGCAGTTTGATAAATTACTGTGCATATCTGATGTAAATTTAATAGAAGTCCATTTGAACATTAAATTAAGGACGACTCATCGAATTCTCATTGCTTGTAGCACTTATTGATGTATGTTGATTCTAGCCTTTTCACGGTTAGTTTCAGTTCAACTTAACTAGAAACACTACGTAAGAAAAGAATATAAGAAGCACACTTGAGCGTTTAATTATGCCAGTAAGCGTTTCCATATAGTTACTGAAAAATCAAAAAGTTTAATGGGGAAATAAATGAAAAATTTAAATAACAACATTATGTTCAAGAAAAACCTGATTGTACTAAGTTTAGGCTTAGTTCTTAGTGCATGTGGTTCAGATTCAAACCCAACTCCAGATCCAGATCCGGTAGTAAATACAGCGCCAGTAATTTCAAGTACTGCTGGTAATACAGTTGAAGCAGGTTCTCTTTATTCTTATACACTTGTTTCAAGTGACGCTGATGGCGATGCTTTAACATTATCAGCGACGACTAAACCTTCATGGTTAACATTCGACGCTACTACTGGCATATTGTCTGGTACACCTGCTGAGGCGGGCTCGCATGACGTAACTTTAACCGTAAGTGACGGTACGGTTCAAGTACCGCAATCTTTTACCATTACAGTAACGGTTGCTACACCAGTAAATAATGCGGCTGTAATCACTAGTTCAGGTGTTACCAGTGCTACGGTGGATGCTGCTTATACCTATACGCTAACAGCAACTGATGCTGACAGTGATACCCTAACCATGTCGGCTACCACTAAACCAGCTTGGTTAGATTTTGATGCGGTAACTGGAATTTTATCAGGTACACCAGCGGTAAGTGATGAAGGCGATCATGCTGTTGTTTTAGCGGTAACTGACGGTACGGATCAAGTACCGCAATCTTTTACCATTACAGTAACGGTTGCTACACCAGTAAATAATGCGGCTGTAATCACTAGTTCAGGTGTTACCAGTGCTACGGTGGATGCTGCTTATACCTATACGCTAACAGCAACTGATGCTGACAGTGATACCCTAACCATGTCGGCTGATATTCCAGCGGCACTAGGTTGGTTAACTTTTACTGCGTCAACAGGTGTTTTAACTGGTACACCAATTTCTGATGATATAGCTGCGACAGCAATAACCCTAACGGTTAATGACGGCACAGTAGATACCACGCAAACATTTACTATTACGGTAGCAGAAGAAGCTGCAGGGCCTACTACTGCTTTAGTTGTTTTTGAAGACGTGGACAACCCTGATTGGCCATTATGGGGTGATAGCGCTGCGACAACTACGATTATTACTGATGCTGATGCTACTTATGGTGAAGTTGCAAATTTTGTGATTACTGGTAATACCGTTGCTGGTTTTAATAATCGTGATGCAGCCGGTGCTGCTTTCGATATCCCAGCAGGTACTACGACTTTTGAATTTGACCTTAAAATGACCAAGCAACCAGATGCTGGTGTGGTAGATTGGAAGGTAAAACTTGAAGGCTCTACCGAAGGTGATGGAACTGAAGTTATTTTCACCACCAGTAATGAAGGACAAGCACCAGTATTAGATACTTGGATGCACTATACCTTTAATGTTGGTAACTTCAACGTAACAGACATAGATTTAGTGATGATATTCCCTGATTGGAGTACTGGTACCGGCGCTGAGTATAATGTTGATAATGTAATGTTTAATGTTACACCTGCTGACGAAACTCGCACTCCAGGTGAATCAGGCGATGCTGCAACTACAACAACCGCACTGGGTATTGATTTTGAAGGGCCACAACTAACTTGGGGATCATTTGATACAGCCCCAGTGCAGTATGTTGATAACCCTAAAACTGACGGTATCAACACTTCCACTACCGCTGCTTTATTCGATATTCATCAAGGCGATGGCGAGTGGGTGGGTGCAACAACCGAAGGTATTGCTAATTTTGCTTTAGACACATCAAACTGTGTTATTAAACTTGATGTTTACAAAGACACCCTTAGCGAAGTTCATGTGAAATTCGAAAAATGGAATGGCGATGGCTGGGGCTCTCATGGCTCAATAGGTGTTGCTAATACCGTAGTAAATCAATGGGAGACATTAACGGTTGATTTCTGTCACATGATTGGTATGCCTGAAAATGATGATATTGGCGGCTTTACTGTCTTTCCTGATAAAACAGCTGCTAGAGCTCAAAATACATTGAACTACGTTGATAACATTATGTTCACAGCTCAAGGTGATGTAGAACAACCAGTTGGTGGTGATCTAGTATTGAATGGTGGTTTCGATGATGGTGTCGCTAATTGGGATATGGGTGGTGCTGTTATCGACGAAGCCGGCAATAGCGTTTTTGAAGCTACAGTTGCTGCACCCGGTCAAGTTTGGGAAGTAAACTTAAGCCAAAAGATGACGCTTGTAGCAGGCCAAGCTTATACGTTTACGTTTAAAGCGAAAGCAGCGGTTGCTCGTACGATTGTTGCAGGTCTTGGTTTTTACCATGATCCATGGACAGCGACTACAGAAAATGTAGCATTAACAACTGACTGGGTTACTTATACATATACTATGACACCTGAAGCTGGTGATGATAATAGTCGAGTATTGTTTGATATGGGTGGAGAAGCAGGTAATGTCTACCTCGACGACATCAGTGTTATAGCAGTGCAATAAATCGGTGCTAATTTACAGTTGAGTTTAACTCACTGACTTAAAATGCCTTTAAACAACCTGTTTAAAGGCATTTTTTTTACCCCGTGAAGTGACATCAGCCTCACCCTACTCAATATGATTGTTTTATTAGGTAAATGAGAATAAATTTTATGAAAAAATTAAATGTATTAGCAAATATAGTTGTTGGGCTAGTTATTGTATTAATGAGCAACATCACCTTATTCTTTATTGCTCAAGCAAAAGAGCCCAGTGGTGAAGAAAGTAACAGTAATTCATGGCAACTGGTTTGGTCAGATGAATTTGACGGTAACTCTATTGATGCAAATAAATGGAGCCATATGGTCGATTGTGATACTAACGAAGAAAAGATTATAGGAAAACAGAGATAAATAGCGAATTTTGTGAAATTGTGCAGAATTAAGTGATTCAGTATTTGAAAGAGTGTTTCAAATACTGAAAATGAAACTAGTGTTATTTTGAATGGCCAAGTTAACTGGATTAGTCTTAGATCTTACAAACTAAATAATTGAGCTTTATCAAAACTGACAGCTTGGTGCGCATCAATGTCATTAACTTAAGGAATTAACACATACGTTTGTAGCTCATAGGGTATTTTTTGGGTACAAAGGTTCGTTCTTTTCTAACAAACTTTCTGTTTGGACGAATAGCACTCAAGCTCTTCAATATTTTACTCATCAACAACTCATATAGCTGACACTTTGCTAACTTCATTGTGAATCGTACAATATTGTCTTTGAGTTGATTCAACGCAAAGGTGAAGTTTATCTTATAATTATAAATCCTGTTGTTTTTAGTGTTATCAAGTTTTTGTTTTGCATCGTGAATTGCACAAGCCGTAATGTTTT
>NZ_QOLD01000100.1 GCF_003333305.1 Candidatus Colwellia aromaticivorans
TCATGGGATATTCTCCAATCTAAGATGAGGCGACATGCCTCAAAACTTAGTGTAGGAAAAAGTGAATGTGTTATAGGAGTATGCGGTGCTTGCCAAGGACACCATTACCGCGAAGCGGTTTAGTTCTAAGTGCGCAGTGCAGACTTAAGCGTCATTTTTTAGCCTTATATTCTATAATAAATAACTCGTGTCATATTACTGATAATCCATCATAATAATCTTTTGATTTCTGATTAATCATTGAGGCTCTATTGAAGAATAAAAGTGTTAATAAACATGATTTGAAAAGATACCCACCTATCTTTACAGTAAGTATGTAACTAAGACATATAATCAAAAAGATACCAAGTAAAATACTTACAAGTATATATCATCTAAGTGATAGTAATATTAAACTTATATTAAGGGATATATAATGAACATACAGGAATTGTTAGCCTCTGATGTACTAGAGAATAAATTATGCGATAAACTTACCGTATTGCTTAGTGGTCATTTTGTACAAGTAAACTTAAACGTGGATGGGTATGCCCATTTAGAAATAACCGTATGTGTCGGATGGGATGGAAAAGACCATGAAGACATTAATTATGATGATGTTGAAGAGGTTACTTTCACACTAACGGAGGTAGAGCAACTATCAGCACACGGGTTACGTCTGGTTAATGGACGCTTTGAAGGTAATACTGTTACCAGCGAATTGGAGTATACAGAAGAAGAGAACATGATCAACGAGTTAAAGGCATGCTTAACCCACATGATATTCGATGGAGTTACGGGTACTGTATTAAACAGGTTGACTGGCGATGGGAGTGAGGAGATATGGGCGATGGCTACAACTATTGCTAAAGCATGCACCCTCGAACATGCAGCTAAGCCCACGCGTAAGGAAGTACATGCGAACCGTAGAAAACACGCCAACAGCTGCTTTGTCACCGGTCCAATACCATATGCATGTAGCTTTAGATTAAAAGGGAAACAACAACCTTTAAACTATATAGTAATTACTGCTATGACGGAAATGATCAAAACTATAGAAGCTAATCCAGAGGCAACGAGTGCATTACTAGATATAGCAATTAGATTTATCGCGACGTATGCTACCCCGAATACTAACCATGCAAAGCAGTGAACTTATTAACTCTAGATAGCCTGTATAACCCAATCGGTCAAGGACGACTATCTAATAAAACAGGAATAACAAATGTATAATAAAAAATTAGCAGCAACAATGAAACTGTTAGGCATACCTAACACTAAAGCCTTACGTGAGTTAACCGGTATTAGCATACACGAGATATCTAGAATAACTACTTTAAAGTGGTTAAACTTAAAGATAGATAAGATACCTAAAGCTATCTTAGGTTTAGCAAACACATTAAGAGTATTACCAGAACAAGTCTATCCGATAGATGTTAGTATTGAGGAAATACAACATGCTAAGGCCAAACCACGATATAAAGCTACTCCCTTGTCACTTCGCTCCTTCTCTAGCGGCACAGAAACTAGATAAACTAGTAACCGACACCTGCTGACCCTATATCCCCATTAGCGTAGTGCCAACTATTGATATCAGCTGTTGGCGATGAGCTTAACTACGGGTACTAATATGTGACTAATAATACCCAACCTACCCACCACTATAGAAACTTCCCATTAAGAATCAACTTCAAGTAAGTTCGAGACTGCGGTTGAAAATTTAGAAATTTATGAAGGGGGTTATGAGGCGAAGCCGAACCCTTCATCAATTTATCAATTTGATACCGTAGGCGAAGATAAGTACTTGAATGTTTATTCGTATGGGTAAGAAGTTTCTAATAAAGCTAATTGCAATGAAACACAAATTAAAAATCAATTATGTTTTCACTCTAGTAGACACCACTGAAGCTGCCGGACATACGTAGTCTCTTATAAGGCTATTAGCCACCTTACCGAAAACTACGGGGACATATGGGGCTTAAGCTTGATGTGTAAGTTGTTACCTCATACACCCGTAGATTTGCTACTAGTAATCCATAACCCAAACTACCCTAGTTAAGCTGACCGTTAACTGTTGATTATCAAGATCTTGATATAAGAACACTCAACCAACGTGGTTGGTTAGATAAAACAACCTATCAAAACTTATCATGGAAAAAAAATAATCAATAAATTTCTTCGGTTAAGTTTGGACGCGGGTTGGATTCCCTTTCCCGCATTTAAACCCACAAGAAGCATTCAACGCTACAACAAGGGTAAAAAAGCGGGCAAAATGAACAACAACAGAGCCACACGCGACATAACCTACTGTTTTAATAGTAAATAATGCACTAGTTCGACTCCCCCCCGCTCCACCACACACATAATCAAAGACGCTTTTTAGCGTCTTTTTTTTCGTCTATAAAACCAGTTATATGGGGCTGTAGTTACAAAAGATTATCAATAAAGCTGTAGTAGCTTGCGATTCTTTTCTATCAAAGTATCAATACCACCTTCTTCGACGAGTTCTTGATAACGATAATATGTGTCTCGTGATACGCCCATGACTTTACAGGCTCTAGAAACGTTATTTAGTTCTTCAGCTAAGTTTAATAAACCAGCTTTGTGTTTGATGATTGTGTTGTTAGTATGCAACATGAGAGTTATCTCTTTTCGTTTTGGAATTAAGATTCGACACCTTAATCAAAACGGGTAACTCTCTACTTTTCAAGGTGAGATGTAAGATCTAACCTGAACTAATACACTTTATTTTGTTACACTTTATTTAAAACTGGCAGTTACACAAAATCTGTTACAGGCTCCTTTATATTACGTAATAACACAATAAATACTAATTTTCGAGAAGTTACTCTTCGAAATAAGTTCCCCAGCCATCGTAATCTACTTTACATTTTTTTGCTAATTCGTACATTTTTTGTGTTTCTTCACGTAACAGCTTAGCATTTAGCATTTGCTCGGTAATAATATCAAAAGCAAATACTTTGTCGCCATTTTCTAATTCAGCTTCTTCAGGATCTTCTACTTCCAATCCTAGTTTAAATGCAGTAATGGCTGCTTTCTCTAATAAATCAAAACTCTCACTAGCAAAATGGTGCTCAATTGTATGATAAACCTCCTCATTAGTACCATCTTCAAGTAATTCATTCACTAGTGCTTCGGTATGCTCAAACCAATGCGTTAATTCTTCATCAATCATTATTCATTACCTTTGTGGTATCAATTATAGCGTTATGTGCAATTTCTTCATCTAGTTGCTTAATTTTAGTCTTCATCAATGCATGAGCTTGTTCAGCAGCGCTACGAGCGCTAGCAGGAGTATTGTCTGATATATAAATAGGATCTAAAAATTCAATAATTATCTTGCCATTATTCCAACGCCCTAATTTAATTGTTCCCTCTTGATTACTTGCACAAATAGGTACAATAGGCACATTGGCTAGTGCTGCAGTACGAAATGCGCCTGTTTTAAAAGGCAGTAAACCACGCCCTCTGCTTCGTGTTCCTTCAGGGAACATCCATATAGAAAGCTTTTTTTCTTTAATTTTTGTTGCGGTTAAATTTATAAACCCCATTGCTTTGCTGGTGTTCTTACGATCAATTAATATATTTCCGGTTAACCAATACATTTGTCCAAAAATGGGGATCCATTTTAAACTTTTCTTCCCTACACTTACCGTACTTGGTTGTACCGCATTGGCCATCGTGAAAACATCATAACTATTTTGATGATTAGCTATATATATCACAGGACCTATATTTTTAACTGATTCAGGTATTCTGACCTCAACATCAAAACCTAATAATTTGGTTACCTTACCTAAGTACCTAGAAGTATGATGAACATTGTCACGGTGAAACGGCCTTAATAAACAGTAAAAGCAGGAAACTATACAAATAAAAAGAAAGACAATAGACATCAAAATAAAGCGGATGATTGTTAGCAACAGAGAAGTCCTAGTAAAATTTCAGACGGCGAGTATATAGGCAATACTATATAAGCGCAAAATTATTACTCTTTTTGAGCATGATCAACGTTCGTAAAAATCAACTTAATCTACATAGTAATAAAATTAAGCGTGTAGCTTTTTTCTAGCTTTTGACTATCGTTCAGTGGGTAATAAATACCAAATACCTTACGTAAAAAACTTACCCATGAGTAATTAAACTGAATTAAATTATAGTTTAGTAGGGAGTTATTCCGTCAACTCTACTTGGGAGTTTTGTGGTTGTATCATTCACGCTCAAGCATTCAAATAATCGAATTAAAATACTTAGTATAGCAACAAAACATGGCACTAATTGATACAGCTTACTGTTTTTACTTGCTAATATCAATTAAGCAAGTTTAGCATATAACCTTGACCCCAAACAGTTTCTATTCGAATTCGTTGCTGTCCTTGGTGAGTGATTTTATCACGCAACTGTGACATTCTAACGTCAACTGTTCGCTCTACGCCATTATACTCTCGGCCTAAAAGAATTTTATAAATAAAATCTCTACTCATTATTTTTCCTTCATTACTGACAAGCAAATGTAATAATTTAAATTCAAATTGAGTTAAAGTAATTGACTGTCCATTTACCTGACATTTAAATGAAAATAGAAATAAAATTATGTCACCCAATTGTATTTGATCTTGTTGAACAATTGACTGTGATTTTACATAACGCTTGAATAAAGCAGAAACTCTGACATCAAATATATTATTAGAAATAGGTTTAACTAAATATTCATCCACACCTAAATTAAAAGCCTTTATTTGCTCTTGCTCGCTATCGCGAGAAGTTAATAATATTAATGGTCCAGTAAATATAGATCTAATGGTTGCGATTAGATCTAGCTTGCTTATATCACTAAAACCTATATCGAGAACAACCATTTCAGGTTGATTTCTGGCAATACTTTTCTCGATAGAGTCATGACGTTTTTTTTGTTGAACTTGATAACCGGAGCCAGACAATTGCAAATCACTCCCAATCAATAGGATTGAGCGCCCTTTAACTGCATCATAAGATAAAGTATTACTAAGTTGTGCTCTATTTTCAGTCACTGAACTTATCATCATTATAATTCTCCTTTACATCAAGTGGGTTAAATTTTCTTGATAGGGGAATTGTAAAATAGTGTTACATTTGACGTTGTCATACCTTGTAAACTGTTCGTTTAAATTTGTTATCTTAACGAGGATCGGTTTTACTAACCCCTTCGTTATTGGCGCTTTCCCGATGAAATTTAACTAAATCAACAAGAGGGTTGAAATCATAAAGCTGTCGAAATTCAGTCCAATCTAATAAACAATATAAACAAATAGCAGGATAATGCCATTGTTCAAATTCACCATTTTTAACAGACTGTGCTAATACGGAAAATATTTTTTCAACACGTTCGTGTTGTAAATTAAAAAAGAATTGGTCTTTACTCGTATCTAAACCTGATTTCTTCAATAATAATAAACTGATTAGAGAGTCATTTGCTGCATCAATTAACGTTAATAAATTTTCTTGTGGCCAAGAGAGTGAAGGTTGTTGATATTTTTCAGATAAATATCGAAAAATCACACGAGAATCATATATACATTGTTCTTCATCAACCAAAGCCGGCACCTTTTGTGCCGGGTTATTTTCAGTTAATAATTTACGATCGTCAGTACTTCCAAAAATATCTAAATTTACAAAATCAAAATCAGTTACATTGAGTTGAATAAAATATAAACGTAAGCGCCTAACAAAGGGGGAAGTAGTAGAGCCTAATAATTTCATGTTATATCCAAGAATTAAAATTAAAAACGGAATTACACTATACCTAAACCACAGGTAATTAATAACCAAAAAGCAAAAAAAACTTAAGCCTAGTGGCAGACATATGAATCACTACGTTTTAGCAAATATCCCACCCAGTATATACCCATGGCCCTGAAAATAATAATACTTGCCAATAAACAGCTTCTTGTATTTGGCCTATAGCAACTAGTATTGATGTTGCAGAACCACCACAGCACTTCCTATAGCTATATTCATATTAACTCATCTAAGAATAAGATAAAGACGACTATCAATTTAGGATTTGTTAGTCTAATAGGCTTACTTTAGCCATAAATACTAACGATTGACTTTCTGTACAATATATTCTTGGGCCGAGGTTGTTAGGCAAGCTTTTGATAAATAACTTTTACTCGTGCTTTTACCTGCAGTAAAATGCAATACAAAACCTAAACTTGTATTTTTAATTTCGCTAACTTCTGACCACAAAATACGCCCTGTATGATAAAAAGACTCGCTCAGCACACCTTGCTCATCAATGGTCACAGTAACTTCACTTCCAGAAGCTTTGCTAAGCATCTGCCTTAACACCCACCACGGTTGGCTATAATAAATAGCTAGCGCTTCTAATATACCTAATGCAATAACAAACCAAGCAGCATATGCATTAACGGGAGTAAAAAGTAAAATAATTAAGCCAAATAGCATTAAAACCCCACCTTTAAAATAGGCGTTAGCAGAGCGATCAACAGTATTAGATTGACTATAACACTCATTAAAGTGAGCTTTATCTAAAGTAAATTTACAAGTAAACGAAGTAGGTGTATTCATTAGAAAAGACTAAGACCATTATTTAAAAAGCGTTAAAAGAATAAGCATAAAAATTAAAAAGTTGAGTCTAACAGAATAATAAGGGTAAAGTCATCAACGTAACGTAATCATGGTCAAACAGAGATTGAGGTGATCAATTAAAGAACAAAGCTGCTGAAAGTCATCCGTTGAAATAGTACTTTTTTCCGAACTTTTTATATCCCTTGCTTGTCTATTAGAAAAATATTGAGCACATACAACACCTACCGCTCTATCACCAATTTTAACGGGAATAATAGCCAAGGAACCTTCTTGAATAAACTCAACAAGCTCCTTAGTAATAATGTCCCGCCACTGTCTATGACTATAATCATTAATTAACGCGGGCATTTTAGAATCAAGCACTCGTCCAATAGCGTTATCGCTTTGTCGTATATTAATCGCTATTTTTGTTGGATCATTTTCTGCTTGGCTATTAAAAACAAAACGAGATTTTACTTGAGTTTTATCATCAGACAACATTAAAAAACTACAACGTTCAAATTCAAAAACGTTGATAATATCAATCAAGATAGTCTGTAAGAATTTATTTATATCTCGACTAGATTTCATCAATTTTGTCAGCTTCATAAATGCGGAGAGTAACTTTTTTTCTTTACTCATTTGATTAATTGATGCTAAACCACTGTTTTGATTAAAATCACTCGCTTTAGGCAATACTTTAATTAAATCAATTAAAACATCTGCGCCATACGAACTCAATAATTGTGCTGCTTGCTCTCTCGTATGGGTAATTCTAACCTTTAATTGTGATACCGTAATTTTCATGATTTTAGCAATGTTATCTAGTAACTTAGTAAAGTCCTCTTCATTTTCTCCTGGTTGGGCAATACTCGTACTCAATTTATCAGCAAAGAATACAATTTTCACTTCATCTGTACGGCTTTCAGGTTGATCTAAAGCTTTTAGCAATAAATCACTTAGATTCCATGTTCGCGCTAACCCTCGGCTTAATGAATTAAAACTGGTGCCAATTTCTTGTTCACAATATTCTTTAAATCCTGAGCTGTCTATACCTGCAGCACAAGCCAGTTGATCTGCTATTTTACCGCCACTACTCCAAAATGCAGTTTCACCTATACCGTATAATAATGCGGCTAAATAAACTTCTTCCTGTGTCTCATCACTGTAATTTGGTACCATCATTTTAGCTAGCATAGCTGCAAAAAAAGAGTTTGCCATCAACTGCATTAATCTTTCGTAAACAAGAAAATCTAAGCTTTTACTTGCTAATAAACTGTCAACCAACTTAGCGGTTAAGCAAACATTTTTTACCGTTTGAATGCCGAGTATCACTGTAGCACGAGAGACAGTGGTTACTTTATTTACCCCCATATGTTGTGTATTATTAGCAACTTTTAGCAGGCAAGAAGAAAGCGCTTGGTCGTGTAATATAGCCTTACTAAGTTTTGGCAGGGAAGATTTATCATCATTTGAAAATTTATCAAGCATTTTTGCTGTTGACGTTATCGCCGGTAACTCTGTATTGGCAATAAGTTCAATCCATTGTTCTGCTGTGTTTGGTGTTTTCTTTAACATTTCAACTTTCGTTTTTAGCGTACGATTATCCTAACTATGCGCTCAAACATATGTTTTGTCTAAATTTCTTTCATTTATACTTGCTATAAAATTATTAGAAACTGGTTCTATCAATAAAATCTTTTTTATTGCCTACTTTGGTTAAACCATTTTTCATTGCAATACGCTGGTTTTTTCTCCCTAGTAAGCGCAGTTGTGTTATTCGTTCCCAAAAAAGGGCTGTACGAGTATCTTTTTTCCACGTTTTATTAAATAAATATTTAGTCGCTGCTATTGCATCAGGGCTTTGTTGGCATATTTTATCAGCTAATAACTTTGCCTCAGCTAAAGGATTATCGCTGACTTTTGAAACAAGGCCATACTCTAATGCTTCATTGCCAGAAAAAAACCGCCCTGTCATGGTAAGTTCTTGAGCAATATCAATTCGAGTTAGCTGTGATAAAGTTGCCATACCACTCATGTCAGGTACCAAGCCCCACTTCATTTCTAAAATTGACAAGTTAGCATCGTGTGTTGCAATACGGTAATCACACGCTAATACAATTTGCATACCAGCCCCGAAACAATTGCCATGCACAACGGCAATAACAGGTACAGACAAATCACGCCAAATATGGGCTACACGCTGAAACATATTATCTTTATTCCAGGGAAGCTTTAGAAAAAAACTGAAAATCATTGATGGATTTTTAGCAACATGGTTAAAATCTAAACCCGCACAAAATGACGCACCTTCACCTTGTAAAATAACACAACGGATAGCTCTATTTTTGTTAACTTGTTTTGCAACCTTAACCAAGTCAACAATCATTTGTTTATCTAAACCATTGTGTTTATCAGGACGATTTAGGGTGATATAGGCAATTTTCTGTTCAAGTTTAAAGCTCACTCTGTCATTAGTCATAATTTTACTATCATTCAAGTAATGGGAATTAAATCGGACAGTAAGTGTGGCACAATAAAACTGGTAGAACCAGTGTCTTTATAATATCAATATAATCTTAACTTAACATACCTGTATAGTTAACTCAGGATCTTGCTGTAGACGTCCCTAAGTTATGTGCAAGGCATGCTGTTTTATTAATTGAAGTTGAAATATTCTACCACCGAGAGCACAGAGACACGCTTCGCGCTACACAGAGAAATAATCTGTAATTACTCAGCTTTTTCTCTGTGGAGGACGTAGTCCCTCGGTGTGCTCTGTGGTGAACTTTACTTTACACCGCAAACGGGTATTTGATTGCTTCATGGCATTGATAACCTTCTAGTGTAAAATCATCCATAGTCACCCATGTTTCTAAATCTTTTAATGACTTAATCTTAGGGTTTATAATCAATTTAGGTGATGGTAAAGGTTCACGTTTCAGTTGAACATCTTTCATTAAAGGTAATTGGTCTTCATAAATATGGGCATTAACAATTTTGTGATACGCAATACCAGGTTTCAATCCAGTAATTTGTGCCATAATAGCTAAAAAGAAAAACACCTGAACTTGATTAAAGTTAAGCCCTAGGGGCACATCACAAGAGCGCTGAAAACTTGTTAAATAAAGAGTACCATCTAAAATTGAAAAGTTGTGTGTATGCATACACGGTCTTAAACATCCCATATGAAATTCGCCGGGATTATAAAAACTCATAATTTCTGCGCGATCATCTATGCCTTTAGTCAAGTTATCGACTATTTTTTGCAACTGATCTATTGTTCCGCCATCAGGTTTCGCCCAAGCTCTACCTTGAATACCGTAAACTCGCCCCATGTCATCCTCACCTTTACGATAAGAATTATTGAGCCAAGCATCATTTAAATTAGCATTTGCATCCCATGTTTTGGTGCCTAGTTTGCGAAAATCAGCGGCATTATCATACCCACGGATATAACCAAGAAACTCGGCAATAGCTGATTTAAAAAAGCTTTTTCGGGTGGTTATCATCGGAAATTCGTTTTGTGCAACGTTATATTCTAAATCAGCATTGATAACCGTTAAGCAGCGTTTTCCGGTGCGCTCATTTTCAACCCAAGTACCTTTGTCAACGATACGTTGGCATAAATCTAAATAAGCGCGCATTATGCTTTTCCTTTTGTAGTGACAGCTTTCTTTTTTGCAGTTTTGCTATGAATTTTTCCATCAATAATGGCTGATTTTTGTTGGCTCAAATAACCTAAATAAATAATTGAAATTCCAATTAATATCATTGGAATGCTTAGGATTTGTCCTTTTGAAATAAAAGAGAAATACAAACCTAAATGAGCATCAGGCTCTCTAAAGAATTCTATAATACTTCTAAAAACACCATAGCCAATTAAAAAAGTGCCTGAGGCTAAACCTAAACTTCTCGGTTTACGAGTAACCACATACAAAATGGCAAAAAGTACCACCCCTTCAAGGAAGAATTCATATAACTGTGAAGGATGACGAGGTACTTGTAATGGGTCAGTTGGAAATACCATAGCCCAAGGCACATCAGTTTCTCGCCCCCAAAGTTCAGCATTGATAAAATTACCTAAGCGACCCATCCCCAAACCAACAGGTACTAAAGGCACGACAAAATCACCAACGGTTAAGAATGATTTATTTGTTTTTCTAGCAAAAATATAAACAGCAGCGACAACACCCAGTAAACCGCCATGAAAAGACATACCCCCTTGCCAAATTTGAAATAAATACAGGGGATCAGCTAAAAAATAGTCCCATTGGTAAAAGAGTACATATCCTATACGCCCGCCGAGTATGACACCAAGAAAACTATAAAATAATAAATCGCTGACTTGATCGCGCGTCCACTGACCACCACTTTTGTCAGCTGCTTTGTTGGCAAGAAACATAGCCACTACAAAGCCAACGAGGTACATCATGCCGTACCAACGAAGAGCAACTGGGCCTATACTAAAAATAATAGGGTCAATAACGGGAAATTGTAAAAACTGTTCTGTCATTTATCATCCAAAAAATAAATACTCATGCCTCGATTAAAACTTAACGAGGATGATCACCAATGTAAAAATTATGCAAATACCATTTTTATTGCTACTAAAATAAGAAAAATGGCAAATCCTTTCTTTAATGTTTGTACGGGTAATTTACTCGCATATTTAACCCCAATAGGTGCAAACAAGGAGGACGTTAACACGATTCCTAATAACGCAGGTAAATAAACGTAACCAAGACTCCACGGCGGCAACAACGCATTATCAAAACCTGAAATGATATAACCTAAAGAGCCAAATAATGCCACCATTACACCGCATACGGTAGCGATACCAATACAATGACGCAGCGGCATACCAAAAAAAGTTAATACTGGCACTAAAATAGCGCCTCCAGCCATCCCCATTAAACTAGCCACAACACCAGTAAATAAGCTTATAAATTGCAATTTAATATTAGATGGCATTTCTTTAGAACGTTCTGAGCGTATTGAAAGCAACATATAGGATGCGAGTAAAAATACAGCAACCGCAAAAAAATTCGTTAATGCTTCGGCTGATAAATGATCAGCAATAAAAGCCCCTAGTAAAGCGCCAAAAGCTACCGTAAACATTAGCGGTTTAGTAATTTTCCACGGAATGTTATTATTTTTCTGATGGGCAAAAGCAGCACTAGAAGAAGTCATAACAATGGCAGCAAGAGACGTTGCTAGTGCCATTGGCATAATGACTTCAGTGCTTAATGCACCATGACCAATAACGTCATTAGTTATGCTTATATACGGTAATAAATAAACTAAAGCCGGTACAACAATTAAGCCACCGCCAATACCTAATAAACCAGCGAGAAAACCAACGAGTGAACCAAGAAAAATACAACTAATAAAAATAATTAACATTACATTCCTGCGCGAATTAACATTACATTCCTGCGCGAATAAAACCACCTAAGCCTAATTGCTCAAGTTGTTCATTTAAATAACTATGCACCTGTTTAGCGGTAGTAAGCTTTAAGGTGTAAGCAAGGATTACTTTTGCTCTTTTAAAATCTACATGACGAATGACCCATTTTATTCGCGCTATATTATGCCCATTCATACTGAGTTTATCAAAGCCCATCGCCAATAATAATAATGCACCCGCAGGCTCACCTGCTAATTCACCACAAAGACTTAATGGAACTAAGTATTTTGCAGACTGCTCAGCAATGCTGTTCAACGCTCGAAGCACTGCAGGATGATAGGCATCATGCAAGTTGGCCACTTGAGCATTATTTCGATCAACAGCCAACAAGTATTGCGTTAAATCGTTACTACCAACCGAGAAAAAATCAACACGTAACGCTAATTCTTCTAATTGAAAAATAACTGCAGGAACTTCTAGCATTATACCTATTTTAGGGCGAGTTAACTTTTCTATTTTAAGATTATCTTTTACAGACATGCTGTTTTGTAACTTTGCACAATGCTCAGCATTTAACTCTGCATGTAATTCGGCATCTACTTCATAATAAGCCTGATTTATCAAACGAATAGCTTCATCAACTTCACTGACATTTGAAATCATCGGTAGCATAATTTCTAAATTTTCATGCTGCTGATTTGCTCGCATCATGGCACGAACTTGTACCAAAAAAATCTCAGGGTGATCTAAAGTAATACGAATACCACGCCATCCTAAAAAGGGATTATCTTCAACAATAGGAAAGTAAGGTAAAGATTTATCACCGCCCACATCCAAGGTGCGCATGGTCACAGGTTTATGTGGGAAACCTGCTAAAATATCTTTGTATAATTGTGTTTGTTCAGACTCTGAAGGAAAACAATGACGATTCATAAACGGAATTTCAGTCCGAAATAAACCAACTCCTAGAGCACCTAAGTTTTCTGGACTTTCAAATTCTGCAGATAACCCTGCATTTAACTGTAACTCAATAGTGTGTCCATCTTTAGTAACCGTTGGTAAGTGAATAACTTGCTGAATTTTTTCTGTTAACTCACGTTCTTGAGCAATTAAATGTTGATATTCACGCTTTAATGCCTCATCAGGGTTGATAAACAACTGACCGCTATAACCGTCGACTATCGCTGGTTGCTGATCCAATTGCGCAATAGGAATATTACTCACACCCATAATGGCAGGAAGTTCAAGTGCATGGGCTAAAATAGCCGCATGAGAATTAGCAGAGCCTGATAAAGAAACAATTGCTTTCAAACCTTTATGCTGATACTCCGCCAACATTACAGGAGTAACATCCTCAGCGAGTAGAATGAAGCTTTTAGGCAAAATTAATGGCTGTGTTTGTTGCTGTTGTAAATTAAATAAAAGCCGATTTCCTAAATCACGAATATCACTCGCACGCTCTCTTATATAGCTATCATCAATAGCCTCAAATTGCCCAATATAATGTTCAAAAACTAATTTCAATGCACTTTGTACTTGCCAGCCTTGGTTGATTTTTGTTGCTATTTCTCGATTTATATCGGCTTGCTCAAGTAATTGCTTATAGACATCAAAAATAGCTAAGCTATTATCATTGACCATTGTGCTAAGTTTATTACTTAAGAACTCAAAGTCAGCTAACGTTTTACTAACCGCTTTTTCAAAACGCGGTATTTGCACCGCTTGTTCTTCCACTGCTACTTTTTTTAATGGCAACGTTGATAAGTTTGCTTTTGCCTGACAAACGACAATTTGACTTAACGCAATGCCCGGTGCACCCGCAATACCTAATAACTGCTTTACACCACGATTTTGTTCTTCTTGATTCAGTAAGTCCTTAATCTCAGCATTAGCCAACGCACTAGATAATTGTGCCGCTAGCGTAACTAAAAAGGCTTCTTCGTTTTCATTAAAGTTTCTTGATTTCTTTTGCTGAATAGATAGAATGCCCAACACTTTACGTTGATGAATAATAGGCGTTCCTAAAAAGGCATTTAAATCATCTTCTTCTACTTCAGGCATATGAATATAGTGTTGATGGCTACGCGCATTGGCAATATTTAAAGGTTCTTCTCGTTGCCCAACTAAACCAACTAAACCTTCAGAAAAGCCGATGGTTGTCTGCCCTACAGATTTTGATGCTAAGCCATCCGAGGCCATTAATAATAAATGTTGTTGTGAATAATCAGCTAAATAAATAGAGCAACAATCGGTTTTTAACGCTTTCTTGGTTTGGCTAACCAGTCGCTTTAGCGCTTTTTGCAACTGAGTCTCTTGGCTAAATTCAAGAACAATATGGCGTAGCGTGGTTAACATAAAATCCTTATTTACTGATAAAAATAAAACGTGCTAACGCACTTTATTTGGAAGCTCATTGATAACAGAATCTTCAAAGCCTTTAGTCGAAATCCATTGTTATAGAATAGATTCTATCCCGAAGCATCGTAAGAGTGACATTCTTGTCTATTTTTTTTATTTGATTGTTCTGCATAGGTAATAAATAAAATGACCCACAATAAAGTAGGTCATTAAAAACAAATCATAGTAATAATCAAGCACGGCGTTCTTTTCGATTTTGCCTTTGGTTAGGGCGTTTATCGTGTCGTTTTTCATAAGAAAAAGCTAATGTCGCAGAAGCAAACTCTTTCATTACTCTTCGATAAACATCGCGCTTAAATGACACCACTTGTCGAACTGGATACCAGTAACTTACCCAACGCCAATCATCAAATTCAGGATGAGAAGTATGAAGTAAATTAACCGATGATTCAGGAGCGGTTAGTTTTAATAAAAACCACTTCTGTTTTTGCCCAATACAAACAGGTTTACTGTCGTGTCTAATATAACGTTTTGGTAATTTATATTTTAGCCAATGTTTGGTTGAAGCAACAATTTTTACATGTTCAGGTAGTAAACCAACTTCCTCATGTAGCTCTCGATACATGGTTTGTTCAGCCGTTTCCCCTTCATCAACACCACCTTGTGGATATTGCCATGAATGTTGCCCAAACCGTCTTGCCCAAAATACTTGCCCCCTGTCGTTAATTATTACTATGCCGACGTTGGCTCGGTAGCCTTCGGCATCGATCACAGGAACTCCTGAGAAACTAAAAATACTTATATAGATTCAACCATATTAACGGCTAGTGAGCAAATGATTACTTTGATTTTTTACGCTATTCACCCGATAATACCATTTTAGAGTATACACAATGATTAGAGCACTATGAGCATTCCTTCTTCTGAACAAGAGTTGCTTGAAAAAGTACAAAGCTTAGCTGGATTAACCTTAGCAGAGGTCGCAAATGAAGCAGGCATTGAGATACCTAAAGATTTAAAACGAAATAAGGGTTGGGTGGGGTTATTACTAGAGCACGTACTTGGCGCTAGTGCGAGTTCTCGACCAGAGCCAGACTTTCCTCACTTAGGGATAGAATTGAAAACATTACCCATAAATAACCAAGGTAAACCACTTGAAACCACTTTCGTTAGCGTAGCACCATTAGTAGGTCTAGTGGGTATGAATTGGGAAAATAGCTGGGTTAGAAAAAAATTATCCCGAGTATTGTGGGTACCCATTATAGGTGAAAATGTAAACAACAATACAAATGAAAAAAGCATCCCATTGGCGCAACGACAAATTGGCAGTGCTTTTATTTGGTCGCCATCAGTAGAAGAAGAATATTTATTAGCTATGGACTGGCAAGAACTAACCGATATGATTGCTTTAGGTAATGTTGAAAAAATCAATGGAAAACACGGTCAAGTACTACAACTAAGACCGAAAGCGGCGAATAGCAAAGCTAAAACCAAGGCCTTTGACAGGCATGGTAAACCTTTTATGACCTTACCTCGCGGCTTTTATTTAAAAGTACCCTTCACCCAAATGATATTAAACACGCATTTACGTATTAACTAACATTTAAAGTTGTATTTAGTTTCACAAAAAGTCATTTGAAGGGAACAGTTCTGTTACACTGTTCGGTGTTCAAATTAAGTAATGTTTATTAAAAAAAAAATGGTAACATCGCGACTATGAAGTTTATTAAAAAATTTGACCATTATATTACTGCTATTTTTGTTATCACTATAATTGTGATAATAGCGACCTCTTACTTCACCTTTAAAGAGTTTTTTAACGCAAGTCATCAAAAACAACAAGAAGTAGTAATGCCATTATTTTCATTAATACATAGTGAAATAATTAGGCCCTTAACTGTGTCTCAATATATGGCAACTGATCCTTTTTTACTTGATTACATCGAACAAGATAAAATTGATAGAACGGTTATTATTGACTACATAACTAGCGTTTCAAATCAGTTCAATACTATGACATTTATTGCGATAGAAAAACATCAATTACTTTTTGACACAAATAATAAAACGACCAGTTTATCTGTCAAAGAGGCTGAGTGGTACCACCGCTTAAAGGCCATTGATCAAACTGAGTTCACCGACTTTGGTGATGCAGAAGATCCTCACTTATTTTTTGATGTGAAGATGTTTAATAAACAGCAAGATTTTATCGGTTTTATCGGTTTAGCAATAGATTTAGATCACTTTGCTAACAAATTTTCTAAATTTAAAGAAAAACATGGTTTTAAGTTATATTTTGTTGATAACAATAATGATATAACCCTTAGTTCTGAACAAATAATGCAAACGATGAGCCATCATAGAAAAGATGTCGTTACAAACATCAATGAACTACCTTGGTATAATCAATATCAATCTAACAACGATACAGGTAGCAGCCAGTATTCCTTTGGCGATTCAAGTAATGAATTAATTATTTCACAAATGCCATTAAAAGAACTTAATTGGCGAGTTTTTATTATCGCTCCGCCAATTACAGAGCAAAGTGTATACTGGCAATTATTCATGCAAAACCTTATTATTTTTATATTCGTGTCATTAGCGTTATATTATTTATTTACCTTATGCATAAATAACTTTAGATCAGACCTAGTAAAAGATTCTGAAACAGATTATTTAACCCAATTACCAAACAGAAGTTTTATCCATTGGAAGTATTCTCAATTAAACGAGGAATATGAGCATGTGAGTGTGGTGATTGCTGATATTGATAACTTCAAAATACTCAATGATACATACGGTCATTTGTTCGGTGATGATGTATTAAAAATAATCGCAACAAAATTGAGTGAAAACTTAAGATCCATTGATCTAGCTGGTCGTTGGGGTGGAGAAGAATTCATTATAATATTACCTGATACTAATGCGAAACAAGCACAAGAAATAATAAATAGAATTAGGAAAAACATCGCTAATATCCCCTTTACTCCCTCATCTACCAGCAAAGAATTAAATGTTACCGTTAGTTTTGGTATTAGTGATAGTAACTTGACCGATATTACCTTAGAAGAAATATTAGAGAAGGCCGATCAAGCACTCTACAGTGCAAAAACTAATGGCCGGAACCAGGTAGTTATTCATTTAGAGTAGTTATACCAATCTCACTAAATATCTGATCATTTCTACTGGTTAAAACAACCAACTACTTCGTTATTTATTTGATCATTAACGCTGCATGGATGCAGCTTATTAGACAATGCAGGAGCACATTGTCCTGAACAACTAGTTATTAAAATAAATGCCTTGTATTTAGCCGTTTTTCCTACGTATAAAGTAGATCACTTAATTAATGAAACTGGTATTACCGTAATATTTTGTTCCATAGTCAAACTTTTACCTGCACCAAGCAATTGTTTTTTCGTATTAGCTGCTTCTAGGCAAATAAATTCTTGTTCGCCACTTTCATGAATATCCATCATATTGTTCGCTAATTTGACTCCTGGGTTCCAAAAGACCCACTGATTTGTGTTTGTCGTTTTAAGTTCGATAGTACGTTGCCAAAGAGTATCAACAACTGTCATTACATCATTGCAATGATAAACTCTATCTACTGGCTCAATACCATTTGCTAATGTTGTGGCTAAAGGCTCTGGTGTACAAGCCTTACCTGTTAACTTGTCATCAAAAGGGGCTTTAGCTAATTCAGCTATGGTCGTATTTACTGGAGCGCTAACCGATAAATAACTATGTAAAGCGCCAGTATAATAGGCCTCATTTTCACTCAAGTTTGTCATGGTGAATACTTGATTGAATGACTTACCAAAAAATAGTACTTGCGTTAATCGGCATGCGAATGGCCACAATTCGTTAATACTTTTTCCTTGCCAACTTAAGCTAACTTCAACACCCTGTTCATTAATGTCAATTTTATCAATTTTCCATAATTGGCAACGAGCAAAACCATGATTACCCTCTTTATTTTCAGTATCATTTGGGTGTACACCAAACCACGGCCAACAAAGAGGAATGCCACCACGAATCGCTTTCCCTTGCTCAAAATCTGAGCTTTTTGATAACCAAAAAACCTCTTTTTCATCTGTTGGTTGCCAACTAAGTACCTGTCCACCATACAAGCTAACTTTAGCCTGAGTGTTTTTATGCTCAATGATTAATGCTGATAAATCTGAAGATAGCTTAACTTGTTGAACCTGACCAAAATCATTTTTCACTAATAAGGACATTATATTACTCGTTATTGTTAACTTTACATTGAAAGGAACATTCTAAAAAAAAGCATCGATGTTTGAAAGCTTAAAAGCTTTTACCAAACGATAAAAATACCGTACTTCTACCACCAGAGGCAAAACCAACACCAAAAACTGCGGGACCAAAGCTAGTATCGGTTCCCAAATATAAACTACCTGAAGTAATCATATTACTCGCTTTTACTGATTCTGTTAACGTCCATACATTACCCGCTTCAGCACTTGTGCCTAGATAAAGCGGCAAACTAGCTTCACCAAATAACTCTCGACCTAAATCGTATTGATAAACCACAGCAGCAAAGGCTTTATGAGAACCTATCAATGCATCTTTTGGATAGCCTGATAAGTTTAAAAACCCACCAAGTTCAGTCACATGAACAGAAAAATCAGTTTTATTGTCCACTGTTGCAAATAAAGCGATGCCAACAAAGGCATGGCTTTTAAAACTTAACGCGCCACGCCAATCAAACGTCGCTTCAATCGAGGTATCGTTTGGCGCAATCCCCTCAAATTCTTGATAATTCTCATTTCGCCAAAAAACATTAAAAGAAAACTTATTTCCTTGGGTAGGGAAATTCATACTGTTTAAATTATCATAATCAAAAAACAAGTAACCACCAAAAGAATCATAATCCAACGATGTTTTTTCAACATCCTTAAAGGCTAATTCACCTTTTTCACCAATAATATATGCCCGTTTCACTTGAATATGTGGGATTATGCTAAAGTTAAAACGCCTTTGGCAAGGTATGTTTTTAAAGAGTTTTGTTATTCTATTTCAAATTCATCAAACACCGCATAAAGTGCTTTTCAATCAGCTTTTGAGAAATGATTATTAAACCACCACTCGATTTCTTCCACTATCTTTAGCCTGATAGAGTAACTTATCGGCATTTTCGACAAATTCTTCTGATGAGGAAAAAGAGTCTTTCCTCCATTGACTAACGCCAATACTGACCGTTAATTCAATTTTATGTTTATCAATTATTACCTCAAGCTGTTGGATTTTTTCTCGTAAACGCTCTGCAAAATGGTAAGCGTTTTTTGCGTTAGTTTTTGGTAATATAATAACAAACTCTTCACCACCAATGCGTGCCACAACATCACTTTCTCGAACTGCCACTTTACATGCACGATAAAACATAATTAACACTTCATCACCTACACCATGACCAAAATTATCATTCACTTGCTTAAAGTGATCTATATCTAACAACATTATAGATAAAGGTAATTGGTCGTGATCAGACCGTGTGATTTCTTCCGCTAAGACTTTATTAAACTGATGACGGTTTACCGCTCCCGTTAATGCATCAGTAAAAGCTAATGTTTCAAAATGCGTTTGTTGAGATTTTCTATACTCAATTTCATTTTTCTGGCGATTAACAATGGCTTGAAATATATCGACTTGTAATAACTTTCGGCGTAATTTTTCATAAGCCAATTGCATTGCGCCAATATCATCAGCGCCAAGAGACTCCTTAAATTGTATATTTTTATGGCCTTGAGCCATATTATTCAATGCCTTAGTTATTTGCCTAATAGGATTAATAATACTGTGGTTTAATACCAGCGAAAATAACATTGCGATCACTAAGAAAAGGCTAAGTAAAGCTATAATCAAATAGTTATTTTGTTCTAACTGTTGAATTTCTAATTGTACTTTTCTCTCAAAGCTTGCGGTTAACCCATCTGTTACTATTTTAAGTTTATCAATATCTTCCGACATTAAATCAAACCAATGTTTACTTCGCTGTTCAAGCGTATAATCATTCATTATGTTTGAAAAACGCTGTAGTAATACTTGCCCATGTATTTGAGCATTACAATAGTATGTACATAAGCTTTTTTGCTCTTTATTTGCTGAGTAATGAAAAACACGCAATGTATTTAATTGCTTACCGACAAGTAAACTTATATTAAAATGACTATATAGATCTTTCTTTTCAGCCGTTACCGCATTCATCCCTATCGCTCTTATTTGTCCCATATACTCTTTAAAAAGCAATACTGAGCTAATAGCTGAAATGTCATTCGCTAATTGAGAAGTCATCTCAACGTGTGTTAGATTTTCAGATACCGATAATAATAACTCTATAAGGTGAGTATAAGCTTGATATGTTTCTGAAAAATTGGCTGTTTTATTGTCTAATTTCTTTCTATGTTTTACTAATTCAGTAAACTCATTCTGTACATCTGCAAAATATAAACGAATATTTTTTTGCACCGATGGGGCTAATTCACTTGAAAGTAAGACTAAAAATTTTGATATGGCTTTATCGGTAATTAAACGCCGTGCAGATAATTGTTCATTGAAATTTTGATAACGTGAGCTGGTTAAGCCACTAGCAATGCCTCGTTCAGCTTGTAGCGAATGACTAATATCATTCACTTGCGCTATAACATCATTTAATCCCAAAATTAGAGATACATTTTTATAGTCTTTATTATTATTTAATAAAATGACGAAACTAAGAAATAACACCCCTATAACGGGTAATAATGTCGTAATAAAAACTCGTTGACTCAGTGTTATTTTTTTAGATAAAGCTTGTGACATTTTTGCAATAAAAGAAGGTTGATGCTGATTTTTATCCTTTTCTCTATTGGCTGAATTTGAGAACTTATAGACAGTTGAAACATAATCTAAGTCGTCAACTAAAATATGCTTTACAATCCATTGATGTAGAAATGTTATGATTTTTTCACTACAAGCTACACAATCTTTTGTCAACCATTCTTGCTTTAATGTAGGTAGGTGCTCAATAAATTTTTGATGACTTGCTTTATGAGCCGTAATTTCAGCGTAACAAGCTTGTTCTAATAAAGCTTCTTCTCTAGCAAAGTGCAAAGTGACATAGTGCTCTAGCTCAGTGAATATTGTATTAATGGTTTGTTCTGATGTTTTACCATGTTCGGCTGTCGTTAATTTAGCTAATATGGCGATAATCTGTTTGTGATCTTCGTCAATGGCATCAATGCCAACACTCATTCCTTCATTCCAAATTAATTCTGTCATTTCTCATCTAATTTTAAAAGTATCAAGCGCATTATAAAAAAAATTTAACAGTGCCGACACAACTATCGAATAAAATTCAAACAAACATCATTGAGATCAAACGTTTTATTTTTTTATAGCGAAATAATAATAAAATGAATGTAATAACGGCATAAAATACCGGCGAAGTTAGCTCAGACTTTACAGACCAATAGAAATGAATTGTTACCAAAACAACAATTAAATAATTAAAATTATGTAACTTTTGCCAAGATTTTCCCATTTTCCGCTTTAACTTATCAAGGGACGTAACTGCTAAAGCGATGAGTAATAAAAAAGCAACCATACCAATAGTTATATAAGGACGCTTAATCACCTCACTAATAAAAAGTACACCACTAAACTGTACTTCAAACGCGAGAAAATTGAGTAAGTGACACACGGCATAGGTAAAAGCATATAGTCCCAATAACCGCCGAGTTTGCAGTAGGTAACTTTGTTTCATTATTTTTGAAAGCGGCGAAACACTCAAAGTAATGAGTAATAAATTAAAAGCGCCTATTCCCGTAAAGTGAATGACAACCTCAACAGGATCTGCACCTAACTCATCAGCAAAGGCTAAATAATATAAATTTAACAAAGGTAACAAGGCCGATAAATGAATGATGATTTTTAGGATCAATACTCGTGTGCTATTGGTCATAACGTTACTACTTCTGTATATACCCGTTCCACTTGAAGATGCATGATTCAGCTGGAATTAGAAACGTCTTTAGGCGAGGCATTGATTGTAGAGAATGGTTATACCCTTGTCAAAATCAATAACGCCGCATAAAACGTTTATAAACCAGCCCTTTGGGGAAGGCTGGGCAAATCATACTCTGCGTTACATTTCTTTTTAAGGGCGCTACATGGATGTAGCTTATTAGAGAATGCAGGAGCATATTCTCCTGAATAACCCTTAATAAAAAATGTGCCTTGATTATGAATCGCTCAGACTTCCTGAAACGAGCATATTCAAGTGGAGCGGGTATAGATTAATAATGCTTAGATAAATCCATACCTTGATACAAATGTGCTACTTCTTCACCATAGCCATTAAAAGGTAACGTTGCGATACGATTACGTGTAAATAAGCCCCCACTGGTAATACGACGTTCACTTTCTTGACTCCACCTTGGGTGATCATGGTTTGGATTTACATTCGCATAAAAGCCGTATTCTTTGGGAGCGAGGTTTTTCCACGTTGTAGACGGTTGATGCTCAAGTAGTTTAATAGCAACAATTGACTTTATGCTTTTAAAGCCATATTTCCACGGTACAACTAAACGAATAGGTGCACCATTTTGTGGTGGTAGAGTTTTACCGTATAAACCAACGCTCATTAACGTGAGTGGGTTCATCGCTTCATCGATTCGTAAAGCTTCAACATAAGGATATTTAATGCCGCCGCCTAAGCGTCTATTTGCTTGTCCTGGCATTTGTTTTGGATCATATAAAGTTTCAAAAGCAACATATTTAGCCCTTGAGTTTGGTGCAACTTTTTTTAGTAAATCTACTAATGAGAAACCAATCCAAGGAACGACCATTGACCATGCTTCGACGCAGCGCAAACGATAAATACGTTCTTCTAAAGGAAAAAGCTTAGTGAGATCATCATAATCAAGCGTTATGGGGTTATCACATTCACCAGAAATAGTTAACTTCCAAGGATCAACATTAAATCCCTGTGCAAGTTCTACCGGTTGATCTTTTTTCGCGCCAAACTCATAAAAATTATTGTGCGATATGACTTTTTGCTCTGGCGTTTTGACTAAACCTTGGTTAGCAGAGTCTTGCTTGTAACTCAAAGGTTGTGTTTTAAAACTAGGGACTTCATCACTAAAAAAACCAGCGTTGGCATTTTTACTGAGAGCTGCATTCATTAGCGCACCTGCACCTAAAAACCCCATGTTTTTTAATAAGGAACGACGATCATGGTAAATCGACTCGTTGGTAACATCTGATTCAATAAGCTGAGAACGTTGTGGGGTTTTTATTAACATACAAGCGCCTAATAACTATACCTAAAAGGTATAAACTGAAGAAGTTTCTTGAAGTATTAGACACTTATAATAGAAAAATAATTTCAACTAAATTGCATTTTAATCTATTCTATTTTAATGAACTGAATTATTAAGCCGCTTTAGCCAACTGTTGCAAATGAGCAATAACATCACTTGATTCATATAGCCATTGCACCTGACCGTCAGTTTTTTCGATACGTAAACAAGGTACTTTTCTTTTACCACCTTCGCTAATAAGCTCTTCACGATAATCATTTTTCTGATTAATATTTCGCAATTCAATATTCAAGCCTTCACGCTTCATTGTACGACGTACTTTTACGCAAAAAGGACAGCTAGGTAATTGATACAAACTTAAGTTTTTAGTTTTATCATCAAATTTCGCCTGCTCTGCTGAGCTTCTTTTTGGCGATGAAGGCGAAAAAACAAAGTTAATAAGTAAGATAAGACGACCGATAGGCCAACGTATTAGGGACATAATCATAATTTTTTACTTCTGTATTTAAAATGTATATGGGTATAGCTTCGATCAAGTGATCAAAATCGGTGGCGGATTTTACCATAAAACAGCTCTTTTTAAACGCGTTTATTTTTAGGAACAAAGTTTAAAATAGAGATGGGTACTACTTTTTTCACTGGAAACTCTTCAAGTTCTTTTCGCTTAATAACATGACCTAATCGCGTTTCGATAGCGCACAAGTTTCTAAAGTTATCTTTTGCAACAAAAGAAATAGCCTCACCGCTAGCACCCGCACGACCTGTTCTACCAATGCGATGGATATAATCATCTACTTTGTCAGGTAGATCATAATTAACTACGCGATCAAGCTCACCAATATCAAGACCACGAGCGGCAATGCCTGTTGCGACTAAAAACTTAATTTTACCTAGCTTAAAGTCTTTAAGTATTTGTTCACGAACCTCTTGCGTTCTCCCACCATGAATCGATTCAGCCACGATACCACGTTTTTCTAGCTGGCTTACAAGCTTGGCTGCCCCGTGTTTGGTTTCAATAAAAATAAGTGCTTGTTGCCATTGTTGCTCTTTTATCAAATGACTAAGCAAAGCCGATTTATTACCTTTATCTACCGTAATCAGCCATTGTTCAATTTTAGGTTTCGACGCACTATTTTGAGCAATGGTTATTTCGACTGGATCAGTAATAGTTCTTCTAGCTAAAGAACGAACATCATCAGAAATAGTGGCTGAAAACAGCAAATTTTGACGTTGCTTAGGTAAACGTTCAATAATTTTATTGATATCTTCAATAAACCCCATATCAAGCATTCTATCCGCTTCATCAAGTACTAACACTTCAAGTTCATCAAAGTGCAGCGCCCGTTGATGCGCCATATCCAATAACCTGCCTGGGGTGGCAACGATAATATCAATACCCCAAATTAACCGTTGTTTTTGGGGCTGCGAGTCAATACCACCATACATCGCCATTGAGCTGAGTTCTAAATTTTTACCATACTGGCCAATACTCGCTTCAACTTGCACTGCCAACTCACGGGTAGGCACGAGAATAAGTGCACGAATGCGTTTACCGCGGAGAGTATGTTGATTATGCTCAGCACTCAATTTCTGTAATATAGGCAAAACAAAACTAGCCGTTTTACCTGTGCCAGTTTGCGCAGAAGCAATTAAATCTTTACCTGATAAAACAACTGGTATCGCTTTTTTTTGAATAGCCGATGGTTCGTTATAAGCTAGTTCAGTTAGCGCGTTTAATATAGGATCACATAATCCAAGTTTTGAAAATGACATTAAGTGTCTCAAACAGTAGGTTAAACCAGTAGATAAAAAGCTAGATTAGCTTTTTAATTTAATTTTTAAGCCTTTTAAAAAGGTAGATAATACATCATCGCTACAGTCTCTATAGTGCTTATGATTAACACTTCTAAAAAATGAACTTAATTCATATTTACCTAAGCTCAACTCGGCCAATTCTAAAATAGCAATCACCTCATCCGCTTTTAGTGCTAGGGCTATTTTTAATTTATTGAAAATAATATTATTACTCAATGCTTGTTCTGTTTCACGTTGAGGACCATCTTTTGGGCCTCTTTTTTCAATAATAAGACCATTTAAAAAACTTGCAAATTCAACATCTAATAATGGCTTATAGCTACTATCATCTTTTTCTTTAAAGGTATCAGCTAATTGTTCTGCGGTAATTAAACCTTGTCCTAGCTTAAATACAGAGAGTATTTTTTCATCATTAAAATTAAAAGTGGTGCTGATACGACGAAGAAGATCATTATTTATCATTAAATTACCTAAAGCTATTTGTTGTGTAGACGATTATTTGTTTCGCAGCTTTAAAGTTTTTTAAAGCATATATACCCATTCCACTTGAAGATGCACTTTCAAGTGGAATCGGTATAGGTAGTATAACCGACTATTATCAATATTTATCCACACTAAGTATAAGATACGGTATAATTTCACCTTATTTTCAATAAAACCTAAATAAGGATATTTAATAATATGAAAAACATAGCGCAATCTGTTCAAAACAGTGAAGTATCACTTGGCAATGTTTATGTTATGACACATTCTTTTTTTTCTGATGTAATTAGAATTGGATGTACAACTGAAGATCCTGAAAACTATGCGAAGACACTTTCAAAAAAAACACCTGGGGATTATACGCTCGTTTTTTCTCTACAATGTAAAAATCCGTGTAAAGTAAAGAGCCAAATAAAAACGTATTTAAACGCACAAGAATATGTGAATGAATTTTATCAAGTAACGGCTGAAGTTGCAGAACGTTTACTTAAAAGAGAGACCTTAAGAATACCAATATTAAACTCGTAGTAAAGTTCACCACAGAGCACACCGAGGGACTACGCCCTCCACCGAGAAAACAAAGTGCTCATTTCTTCTCTGTGTAGCGAAGCGCCTCTGTGCCCTCGGTGGTTTTATTAACAGTCCGTTCATCCTGAGCTTGTCGAAGGGCTCTGTGTAGCGAAGCGCCTCTATGCCCTCGGTGGTTTTATTAACAGTCCGTTCATCCTGAGCTTGTCGAAGGGCTCTGTGTAGCGAAGCGCCTCTGTACCCTCGGTGGTAGAATATGCTAACGACCACTTGGCTTTCTTATCCGTTGATATCAACAACCACACGGCCGCGAACTGTACCTGCCATTAACGCTTCAGCTGTAGAAATTACTTCACTCAACCCTATATCAGTAGAAATATCTTCAAATACTTCTGGATCAAGAATATCAGCAAGACGCTCCCAAGCTTCAATGCGATCTGCAATAGGTCGCATCACACTATCAATACCTGCTAGCGTAACACCACGTAAAATGAATGGTGCAACCGAGGCAGGTAAATCCATACCTTGCGCTAAACCACAAGCAGCAACTGCGCCGCCATATTGCATACTGGCACAAACATTAGCTAGTGTATGGCTTCCTGCAGAATCAATTGCACCGGCCCAACGTTCTTTCGCTAATGGGCGACCAGGCTCTGACAAGGCTTTACGATCAATAACGTCTGAAGCTCCTAATTTTTTAAGGTATTCTGCTTGCTCTACTCTACCTGTTGAAGCAACAACGTTATAACCAAGCTTTGCTAAGATTGCGATTGAAAAACTACCTACACCACCATTAGCTCCTGTTACTAAAATTTCACCTTTATCTGGAGTTATTCCATTTTTTTCAAGAGCAATAACACAAAGCATCGCAGTATACCCTGCTGTGCCAATAGCCATTGCTTGGCGTGGTGAAAACCCTTTAGGTAAAGGAATTAACCATTCACTTTTTAAGCGTGCTTTTTGAGCCAAACCACCACAGTGAGTTTCACCTACACCAAAACCATTCAGTAGAACTTGATCGCCAACCTTAAATTTATCACTTTCACTATGCTCAACCGTACCAACTAAATCAATACCCGGAACCATAGGGAATCTTCTTACTACAGGGCCTTTGCCAGTGATTGCTAAAGCATCTTTATAATTAATTGTACTATGCGAAACATTAATCGTAACATCACCTTCAGGTAGTACGCTTTCATCAATATCTTTGACAGCCGCTCGGTAACCCTGGTCATCTTTTTCAATTAAAATACCATTAAACATGTTGTTCTCCTGATTTAGACTGATCGTCTATAAATAGTAAAAATTTTTATCTAGGCAAAGCCGCGATAAAATGGTTAAAGTAATTTTCTAATGGCTTGGTATCTTGTACCAGCTTTGCTCGACTAACTGCACCTTCCCAGCCAATCCAAAAACATTCGGCTAGCTGTTCACAATTTGCCTTTTTTGATATATCTCCTTGCAATTGTGCAGCTTTAAGACAGTTTGCTAAGCGGTGCTCCCAGCAATGGAATATATCAATTAATTGTTGTCTAAAGCTTTCAGGCAGTAAATCTACCTCTTGCCCAAGGTTGCCCACTAAGCACCCTCGTTTAAACTGGTGTCGAATCATGCCTATTTTGGCACCTTCCACAAAATTACTTATGCGTGTTAAAGGTGGATATGACTCATCTAATAAGCACACATCTAATTTATTCGCAAAATAATTAGCATAATTTTCAATAACAGCCTGACCAAATGCTTCTTTGCTAGCAAAGTAATGATAAAAAGAGCCTTTAGGTACTTTTACCTTTTTCAAGATCTGATCAATTCCAGAAGAAGCAAAGCCGCTTTCTGTTAATTGCTCAAGGCCACTGCGAATTAATTCAGCTTTTGTATCTTGATTTTCACGAGATACTTTAGGCGGTCTTCCGCGACGTGGTTTTGTTATTTGCAAATTCATACTTACATAATAGACTGATCGTCTAGTTAATTGCAAGTTTATTTAAAATGGTATTAGCAGTTCAATTATTATTAAGAAATTTTAGGTTTGAAGTTAACTAATAAACAGCGCTTATTCCGGCCATTTTTAACTCAGAAAATCCCATGAATATAATTAGGTCACCTCGCCTCGCGATATATAATTACTTATAAAAATGCAGGCTGAATATGACTCTATACCCGTGTTACTTCAAAATGCAGGATTCAGCTGGAATTAGAAACGTCTTTAGGCAAGGCATTGATTGAAGATAATAGTTGTTCTATTGTCGAAATCAATAACGCTGCATAAAACGTTTCTAAAC
>NZ_QOLD01000089.1 GCF_003333305.1 Candidatus Colwellia aromaticivorans
ACTTAGTTTATTTAATATTGCTTCTTTAAATTGGCTTGAATGCCTTTGATAGTACACTGTTGTTAACTTACCGCTCCCTGTTTATTTACTAAATTAATTGAGGCGACAACAATCCTGACACAGGGGGTTTAAAGGCTATTAAAAATGAATCCAATTCTAAAATATCGGTAATAGAAGTTTTGGATAAAGATAATTTAGGGCCTTTAGCTTCGTTAGAAAAAATTAGCAAAGTTTGGAAAAAGTTATCGTTGCAAAATTGCATATCGCTTGCATTTGTTCATACAACCTCAATTCAACACTCACTTGCAATGAGATGTATTCCTAGCTTTGGGGCTACTTTCAACACATTAACTAATGCAGAAGAGTGGACTAAACAAAAAATTGAAGAGCACATAGCTTTAGAGAAGCAAAGAGAGTTTATAGAAAAAATATGAATTCAGTTCAGCTAGTTAAACAAAAATATATAGATAAACAAAGGATAAGAATATGAAAACACCGGAATTCAAAGTCTTACCATGCGTCATTTGCACTATAGGGTTCAACAGTTATGTTGCTGGCCACAAATTATTTTTTAGTAGCCGCCGTAAAATTGCAAACCTAGCGAATGATAAAAAACAACCAACACAGATAAACAAGATTCAAATAAAGAATTAAACAACTCATTAAAAATTATTAGGAACAATATATGAAAATACTTAAAAGCATCAAAAAACGTTTTTTTAACAAAGAGTTTAAAATACGAAAAGCTAGCTCAACAAAGCAATCGATAATTATTAAAAATGATAAGTCCTTATCAACTAATGATGAAAAAAGTAGCTTTACTTCTCTTCAGCAAGAAAAAGGCTTAGCTCATGAATTAGTGCTAGCAATGAATGAAAAGCTTTCTGTTTATGGTATCGGAGAGGTATCTAGCTATGACTATAACAAACAAGGAGAGCTAGTTATGGACTTATCAATATATAAAACAGCAAGTTAACTATTTTAAGACACTCGATAGATTTAATAAAATGTCAACTCATTCTGCTCTTAAAGGAGGTAGGCTCAAATTCGTTTCACGAAGAGAGGCATCTTATGGCGCTAGGTTCAAAAGACTTTACGCCGAAAGCGGCGGGGAATTAAACCCGCCCAGATTAAAAAATTTAAGAACTTTATTCAAAAAAGGCGTACTAAAAATATAAACGTAATACAGTTTCAGCCACACAAGCTAAACGCTTACTGTTTTCAACTTCAATACTTACTTCATTAACAACTTCAATACTTCGCTTCATAGGTACTAAGTTGACTAATTTAATACTGGCTCTCACACGAGTACCCGCTTTTACCGGATAAGGGAACCGTACTTGATTTAGACCAAAATTAATTACCATCTTAGCTGCCGGATAAGGGTTGTTATCTAGATCAACTGAATTAGTTAATTTGGGGATTAATGATAGGGTTAGAAAACCATGAGCAATTGTTGCTTTAAAGGGCGACTCTTTCGCTGCACGTATAGGGTCTGTGTGTATCCACTGATTATCACCTGTAACCTCTGCAAATTGATCAATACACTCTTGCTCTACCGAGTGCCATTCGCCTACAAAAGTGACTGTATCTAATTTTTCAAGAAGGCTTTTATACGTTTTATCAGCCTCAGGTACTTGTATCAGTACCTGTTCAGTCTTGCTTTCCTCTGTATCTACCGGACTAAATTGAGAGAACCATGGGTTATTTAGCGTATTCCTAAAAGGCATTGTGATTTTGTTATTGAATAAATCTGATAAGTTCTTAAATTTAGGCTCTATCTTGGCAATAAACTGATCATTTTGGTGTTGAAAATCTTTTCTTTTCTCTCTAATGAACTCTATAACTTTCATATAGCTGCCTTAGCTTATTTCAACCAGTACAAGTGGGCAATAATAGTTAGGCTTAAACTGAATAGTTAAGCCTAACTTAAACCTATTAATCTTCGACACGAACGCCCCAAACATCATGTTCATCGGCATGAATAATTTGTACCCACATCAAGTCGCCTGGCTCAGCATCAAAATCATCAGACAAATAAACTTTGCCATCCACTTCTGGTGCGTCCATATAAGAGCGGCCTACAATACCAAGACCATTAACTTCATCAACAAGAATGAGATATTCTTGGCCAATGCGTGCTTGTAATTTATCAGCGCTTATTTTTGCTTGTACTGCCATAAAACGTTGTAACCTGTCTTCCATAACTTCATCTGAAACATGATCAGGTAAAGCATTTGCAGTAGCACCTTCAACGGGCGAGTATTTAAAGCAGCCAACGCGATCTAATTGTGCTTCTTCTAAAAAATCTAATAACTCTTCAAATTCTGCTTCTGTTTCGCCAGGGAAACCAACAATAAACGTTGAACGAATTACTAATTCAGGACAAATTTCTCGCCATTGAGCAATACGCTCTAATACTCGGTCTGAGCTACCAGGGCGTTTCATTAATTTTAAAATGCGCTTGTTTGCGTGCTGAAAAGGAATGTCTAAATACGGCAGTATTTTACCTTCCGCCATTAACGGAATGATTTTATCAACATGTGGATAAGGATAAACATAATGTAAACGAATCCAAACGCCCTGCTTTGCTAATTCTTCACATAACTGCTGCATGTGAGTTTTAACTGGCATACCATCCCAAAAATCTGTTTTATGCTTAACATCAACGCCATAAGCCGAGGTATCTTGCGAGATAACCAATAACTCTTTAACGCCAGCATCCACTAAGCGTTTTGCTTCGCCTAATACATCACCCACAGGACGTGAGTCTAAATCACCACGCATTGACGGAATAATGCAAAAAGTACAACGATGATTACAACCCTCTGATATTTTTAAGTAAGCATAATGCTTAGGGGTAAGTTTAACCCCTTGTGGCGGCACTAAATCGATAAATGGATTATGCACAGGCTTAGCAACATGCTGATGTACTTGTGTTAATACTTCATCATAAGCATGCGGACCAGTAACGCCTAGAACATTAGGGTGAAGTTCGATAATTTCGTCTTTCTTAACACCTAAACAACCCGTAACCAACACCTTACCATTTGCGGCTAATGCTTCGCCAATGGTGTCTAAAGATTCTTGTACTGCACTATCGATAAAACCACAGGTATTTACAATCACGAGTTCCGCGTCATCATAGCTATTCGTTACGTCATAACCTTCAGTACGAAGTTGCGTAAGAATACGTTCTGAATCAACAAGGTTTTTTGGGCAGCCTAGTGAAACAAAACCAACTTTAGCGCCTTTTGCTGCACCTGAATCAACAACGTTTTGATGCTGCTCTTCAATCATTTTAGATGGAATGTCTAACGTGGTTGTTTGGCTTTTGGCTGAATTACTGGTGCTTGGGTCGAATTGTTCTACGGTCATAGTGCTCTCTACTTTACTCTATATTTCGTAACTGGTGCTTTTTCTAGTATCTAATTAAGAGAAGAGCAGCGTCATAAGTGGTGATTTAACTGCCTTTATTACAAACTCAGGGTGGTTGCTAAGGCAATTGTTTAATGCGCGGGATTATACAGGAATGTTTTGTTTAATTCAGTATGAGATATTCCTCTAATAATTTATTGTTATGTTACTATCAAATAAAAATTAAGAATTAGTCAAGTAACACTAACTAAAATAAAGGTAATACAATTACTTGATGACAAAACATCCTGATTAGGTGTGGCTGACTTTTATTGTTTTTCGTAATATTCTAAATGGCTGATTAGTTCATCATACAACATCACCTGATAGTCATTTGCTTTATGATTTAGGTTATATACTATTTCGCCGATCACGGCAGTTAATTCATAAGCATCAAATCGAATCCATTTTTTTCTGCTATTTTTTAAGTCTTTAATGGTTACTTCATCAGAAACAACAAACAGAGCTAAGTCAACAATGGTGCTTTTTTCTTATTTACTTAAATCTACTTGAATATATTCAGTGCTCATTACTTGCCGCGTTAGTTTATTTTGCTTGCCTTATTAACCCACTAAAAACCACATCACACAAAAATCAAAAATCAAAAATCTACCAAACTAGAAATCAGAGATTACTTCTAAATTTAGCTCTGTACATAAGCACGCACTCATTCCTTTATGGTATTATTTTTTAACAATGAAGAAAAATAAATACAATTTACTATTTTTTACACATCATTCATTCAAGCAGTGATTTCATATCATCCATCAAGATATTGATATTGATATTTAATTAGATAATGGCTATTAGTTGTGATAAAAAGTTAAAAAAGGAAGTATGATGTCAGATTTATTTAATGAAAAAGCTAAAGATTGGGATGCTAACGAGATGAAAAGGCTTATTTCATCTAAAGTAGGCTCATCTATAATAAAACATGTCCCTTTACAGCAACAAATGGATGTTATGGATTTTGGTGCAGGAACGGGGTTAATTAGCACTCAAGTAGTGCCGTTTGTGAATAAAATTATTGCTGTCGATATTTCAAAAGCAATGCTTGAAAAGCTCGTTTCAAAACCTGAATTATTGGGTAAGGTTGAAGCCGTCTGCCAAGACATAACAGATAAACCTATAGATGCCCAATTTGATGTAATTATGAGTGCAATGGCACTACATCATGTAGAAGATACAAAAAAACTCATAAACACCTTCTACGATCATTTAAAGCCAGGGGCAAAAATAGCATTGGCTGATCTTGATAAAGAAGATGGTAGCTTCCACCCAAAAGGCACTGAAGGCGTATTTCACTCTGGTTTTGAGCGCAATGAATTGCAAGCATTATTAGAAAGTAATGGTTTTAAAGATGTCCAACTTTTTACCGCTCACATAATAAATGTTAGGGAAAAACAATATCCTGTCTTTTTGGTTATTGCGACTAAATGTTAACTCTTTAGGTTTAATAAATAACACGATTGATATTATATAAATTTTAAAATCCTCAATAACAACGAACTATCATTAACGAATATAAAATGAAAATAAAACGCAAAACTCTCTTTTGGAAGTTATACCCCTCTTTTTTAATTATTTCATTTATTTCATTACTCGCTATTGTAATGATTGCTCTTTGGTCATTTAAATCATTCTATTATCAAGAACGTGCTGTCGACCTAGAAGTAAGGGCAAAAATATTAACCCCTGAATTTTCTCGGCTTATCCAATCAAAAAATTACCAAGCAGTTCAAAAGGAATCTCAAAAGCTCGGTGACGAATCATCAACACGAATTACTATTATTTTACCTTCGGGAGATATTATAGGGGATAATAAAAAAGATCCCGCAACAATGGACAATCATAAAAATCGTCCAGAAATTCAACAAGCAATACAGAACGGGAAAGGTTTATCTACAAGGTATGGTCATACACTCGCGATAGACTCAATGTATTTTGCTATGCCTATAATCGAACAAGAAAAAATGATTGGCCTATTGAGAACATCAACCCCTCTATACACCTTGCAAAATGCCTTGTGGAGTATTTATTACAAGGTATCTTTGGGCTTTTTTATACTTATAATAATTACGGCATTTGCTAGCTGGTGGATGTCAAAAGCATTAGTTAGACCGTTAGAAATAATAAAAATGCAAGCGCAACAATTAGCCAAAGGTGATTTTTCTAGCCGAGTTCAATTAAGCTCAAACGACTCGCTTGAGTCTGAACAATTAGGGCAGGCATTTAACGAAATCGCCATTCAATTAAATCAACGAATTGAAACCATTCTTAATCAAAGAAATGAGCAAGAAGCTGTTTTTTCTAGCATGGTTGAAGGGGTTATTGCCGTTGACAGTAGCAAAAATATTCTTCGTATTAATCAAGCTGCTTATAATATTTTAAAAATTTCTGAAAAAAATATTGAAGGTGTGCAATTAAAAAATGTTATAGAAAACACTGAATTGCACAATCTCATTTTATTTGCTCTACAACAAAATATGCCTGTAGGACAGGAGATTATTATTCATAATGATGCTGAACATGAACAAGTGTTACTTGCTCAATCAGCGCCCTTACTTGATATACATAAAAATAAATGTGGCACCCTAGTCGTGTTTAATGACATCACTAAACTAAAAGAGTTTGAATTACAAAGAAAAGAGTTTGTTGCCAATGTATCGCACGAGCTTAGAACACCTCTTACGGCCATTCAAGGCTTGTCTGAAACCTTAATAGAGTTTCCTGACCTAGTCCAAGATAAAAGAGCTTATTTTATTGACGTGATACACACACATTCTATTCGGTTAGAAAGTATTATTGAAGACTTATTAACCTTATCTAAAATAGAAAAAGAAACAGAAATTGATGAAATTGACCTTGTAAATGAGTCTATAACTTTAGCGTTAAGTAATGCTATTTTTCTTTGTAAAGACAAGGCATTAAAAAGAAATATAGATATTATTTTAAATAACGCCGAAGACGTAACATTTAAGCATAGCTCCTCATTAATTGAACAAGCAATAATTAATCTTCTAAACAACGCGATTAAATACAGCGATGGGAACAGTGTAATAAAAATTACTGTTATTAAAAAAAATAATGAGATTATAATAAGCGTTGCAGACCAAGGTAGTGGTATCCCAGAAGAATATTTATCACGCTTATTTGAACGCTTTTATCGTGTAGATAAAGCACGCAGCAGACAATTAGGTGGTACCGGATTAGGCTTATCTATTGTCAAACATATTGCATTAGCTCATAAAGGTACGGTTACTGTAACCAGTGAAATAAATAAAGGCAGTATTTTTTCGTTGATCTTGCCGTTAGAAAGTTAAAATAAATCACATAAATTCAACTTAAGTTAAGTGAAAATTCAGTGAGTTAACTCAATTTAAGCCATAAATATTAAGGTGTAAACATATGCTCTATCAGTTAGGTAAATTTTCTCCAAGTATTTCTAAAAGCAGTTTTATAGCACCAAACGCTAGTGTCATTGGAAATGTAGAGTTAGCTGAAAATGCCAGTATTTGGTTTAATGTGGTGATCAGAGCCGATTTAGCACAAGTTAAGATAGGGAAAAACTCAAATATTCAAGACGGGTGTATTTTACATGTTGATGAAGGTTTTCCCATTACCATTGCTCAAAATGTCACTATTGGTCATAAAGCAATGTTGCACGGATGCTCTATAGATGAAGGCAGTTTAATTGGCATAAGTGCAGTGGTGTTAAATGGTGCCAAAATTGGTAAAAATTGTTTAATTGGCGCCAATGCTTTGGTAACAGAAAACATGGTAATTCCAGACGGTAGTTTAGTATTAGGCTCACCTGCAAAAGTGATTAAAAAACTCGATGACAAAACCAAAGCAATTATCGCAGAAGGTACTGCTCATTATGTTCATAGCAATCATCAATATAAGACTGAACTAAAACAAATAGATTAGGGTCTGTTGATCTTTCGCGGTTAAATTTTGTTCGCCTTTTTTAAAGAGAGTAAAGCGTTTTAATCGCGGCGAGTAGTATCTAGCCTAATCATTCGAAGCAAATACTACTCAACAATGAGTAAACGGCTTTTAGCCGAATCCTTCGGACAGCATTTTTGGTCATTTTTACGACGTTATCTCCTTTTTATGTGACGCTACATGGATGGTGTTATAAAACAATGCAGGAGATATTGTCCTTAACAACCACATGACAAAGGCTCTACCTTGTATAAATACCCAACAAATCGCTGCAAAAACAATCTCGAAAGATCAACAGCCTCTAATTAATCTAGATAATTTTTTTTGCTAATTATTGTCTGATGCATAGAGGCTGATTCATTGAGACCATTTCAATTTGGCAGCCTCTAAATTACGTTTATAGCTTACTAGTTTAACTCGCTCACTATGAAGAGCATAAAAGATTTGCTTTTACAAAAAGGTTATTCACTGGGATAAAACAATTTTTTTTATGGCGCAAACCTTTTGAAAAAAATAAAACTCAACAGCTAATATCTGAGTTTAACTGAGTAGCAATGATATTGGTTTTTCGGCAGATTTGATGTGCTAGATCATGTTCCATATATTTAAATATTAAGCATTTATGTTTTATACTGGGGTATATAATATTCTCGTACGAAGAGAGATAAATTGTTTACACCTAGCATATTAGATATTGCAACAAAACATGTGTGTTAATTAAACCATTGATGAAACTAACAATAATACAATAACTACGATATATTGGCTTTAATGCATTTATTATATTTTACCAATAGGCTGTATAAATTAGCGCAATGAAATCTGAATTTGTTAACTCTATCGATAAAATTAATGAAGTAACTTGGCAATCACTGGCCAACTCTAGCTCGCCATTTATAAACTATCAATTTTTTAAATCATTAGAAAACAGCCAATCCGTTTCCAGCAAAACAGGTTGGCAACCACACCATTTGTTATGGTCAAAGTCTAACAATGTAGATGCAATACTACCCATGTATATCAAACAGCACTCGTGGGGAGAATATGTATTTGACTGGGCATGGGCTGATGCTTACCAAGAACATAATGAACCGTATTATCCAAAATTAGTGGCAACAATTCCTTTTACGCCTATATCTACACCTAAGCTAATGGGAACTTACATAGAGCTATCTCAGGTATTTTCTGTTTTAACTGAGCATTGCCTAGCGCAAAATATTAACAGTTGGCATATTTTATATACGCAAAAGATCCAAAAGCAATCACTGAGATTAAACAATGTATTTCATCGTAATACCGTACAATTTCATTGGTTTAATCATCAATATCACGATTTCAGTGAATTTTTATCTACATTTACCGCACGAAAAAGAAAGAACGTAAAAAAAGAGCGCTTGTCTATTTCTCAACAAAATATAAAAGTACGACGAATTTTGGGGAAAGATATAACAACAGAAGAGATTTCTTTTTTTTACTTAACTTACCAACTAACCTATTTAAAGCGCGGTCACTCACCCCACTTAACATCTGACTTTTTTTCCAATGCTTTAAAGTCGCTTCCTAATAATATTTTATTAGTGATTGCGAGCGTTGACGGCTGTGACGTAGCCTGTGCTTGGTTTTTCTTTGATGAGCACCAACTGTACGGCCGCTACTGGGGATGCACACAAGCATACAATAACCTTCATTTTGAACTTTGTTATTATCAAGGTATTGATTTTTGTATTGAACATAAGCTACAAGTTTTTAACCCTGGAGCCCAAGGCGAACATAAAATTCAACGCGGTTTTGAGCCTGTATTAACTCACTCCTACCATTGGATAAAACATCTAGGTTTTAGACCCGCTATTCAGCAATTTTGTCTCCAAGAACAACAACAAATGCAGCTATACCTAAAACATTGCCAGCAGTTTTTGCCGTTTAAAGCCGAAACAAGTTAAGCTACAGTAATTATACAAAGGTTTGTAAAATAATGACAAAGCCATTCTCACAAGCGTGTGAAAACAATAAACAACCAATACTCACAATATTACATCGCATATTTGCAAAACAAAAACATGTCTTAGAAATAGGCTCAGGCACAGGGCAACATGCAGTTTATTTTGCTAAGAACTTGCCTTTTCTTACTTGGCAAACTAGTGATTTATCTATTAATCATGAAGGTATTAACCAGTGGATAGCTGACCTGCCCTCACCCAATATTAGACGGCCATTAACGATAGATTTAGCAGATGTTCAACCATTAGCTGAAAACATAGATGCCATGTACTCGGCCAATACCTTACATATTATCAGTTGGACGCTAGTACAAAAATTTTTCGAATTGGTAGAAACACAGTTAGCCAAAAATGGAACACTATGTATTTATGGGCCTTTTAATTACCAAGGTAAATATACTTGCGAAAGCAATGCTAATTTTGACCTTTGGCTAAAAGCGCGAGATGAACATAGTGGTATTCGTGATTTTGAAGCGATTTGTCAATTAGCTACAAAAGCAAAGTTTTCTTTAATAGAAGATATTGAAATGCCTGCAAACAACAGGATTTTATTATTCAAAAAAACAGACTAAAAAATATGACTTACCTTAAAGCATCTGTCATTTATTGTTTTGTAGTTTATTACAGCCTATCGGCGTTTTTCAAGGCAATTGTCGCCTAAATTGTTAAGCAATTAAAAAATGAACTTTACCTTTTTGAAGATAAAAGTGGTGAAGTAGAAATCGAAATTGATGATAAAGATTTTAGAAATATCAAATTAACCGCTGATGATAAAGTTCGGATTAAAGCTGAAGTCGACAGTGATTTGACAAATGTAAGCCTAGAGGCTGAGTATTTAGAATTAGTTAAATAAAATCAAATAACATAAAGCATCATTTGATGGTGCTTTTTATTACTTTAACAATTATATTACGCCATAGTACAGCACATTTACTGGCTTACTGATTTGCTTACGCCACCAAATAAAACGACTTCATGGTTATCTAACCATAAAGGATATTTTGCCATCACTTTGGTGAACATTGGGCTTTGTAAATAATTATTGAGCCATTGCCTGACTTTTGGGTATGGCGATTGTAAATACCACTGCCGCTCTACACGTGCAAACTGGCGAATAAACGGAACCAAAGCAATATCGAATAGGCTTTCAGTATTCGACATTAAAAATAGCTGACTGTTTAAACGACGTTCTAATATTTTAAGGTACTGTTCACAAGCTTCTCTGCATTCAACAATATTACTTTCTCGGTAACGCTTGGCGCACTTATATTGTTCTAAACACGCTTTAAAATCATGATCAAAGGTATTAATTAACTGTAGCATCTCTGATAGGTCACGTGCATTTTGTTTTTGCAGTAAATCATCTGGGTCTGTCTCATTCAGCGCCCACAACATAACATCTATACTTTCCTCTAAAACGGTGCCGTTAGTTAATACTAAAACAGGTACGGTCGCTTTAGGTGATGCTGTTATCATTTCTTTGGGTTTATTACTTAACACGATATCCCGAAGCATTACGGTTTGTTTCGCTTTAAAAATGGCAATTCGAGCGCGCATGGCATAAGGACAATTTCTTAGCGAATAAAGAATAGGTAAAGGCTTAGTTTTAAATGTCATTAGTTTTATTTATCATTAGGCTTACTGTTAACTGGGTTCATAATACGTAACTACTCACCTATCGTCACTCCCGAGATGTTTTAATCGGGAGTCTAACGTTTAAAACAGGCAGATTCCGGCTTAAGATACAACCGGAATGACGTGCACGCTGGGTATGGTGAACAATTACCATAATACTAGCTTTTTTATTATTCATGTAGAGTATTAAAATAGAGAGTTTATTGCTTTCATCTTGCTTAAATTGGAATGATTTGCGTTTAGAATACTTTAACTGTATTCATCCGCTAAATATATGCGTAAAATCCCCCCTTTGAAATTTAACTGCCTTAATCATTGGCTAAAGTTGTATACATGAGTCCTAAAATTGAATTGTTAGCCCCAGGTGGCGATATAGACGCAATAAAAGCAGCAATAATTGCAGGTGCCGATGCAGTTTATTGTGGTTTAGACACCTTTAATGCGCGAAACCGCGCAGCTAACATTTCATTTGACGAGCTGGTAGGTATTATTCGCCTTGCGCACCAGTATGACTGCCAAATATTTTTAACGTTAAACATTATTATATTAGAGCGTGAATTTAAATCACTGGCTAAATTATTAAGCAAGCTGGTCAATACAACACTCGACGGGGTTATCGTTCAAGATATAGGGCTACTCTATATTTTAAATAAGCACTTTCCTACGCTAGATATTCATGCTTCTACCCAATTAACAACACATAACATTGGACAAATACCCTTCCTTAAAAAGTTAGGTGCTTCTCGTGTTAATTTATCAAGAGAAATGAATTTAAGAGAAATTACCGCCGTTACCAACGTTGCTCACAAGCACGATGTACTGACCGAAGTATTTGTACACGGCTCATTATGTGTCGCTTTTTCAGGGTTATGTTATTCAACCTCAGCAAGCGTAGGTAATTCAGGAAACCGTGGTCGATGCAGTCAAGCTTGTCGTGAAGAATACGAAACAACTCCATCAGGTAATAATTTCCCATTAAACATCAAAGACAACTCAGCATTTTTCGATTTACCCGAATTAATTGATGCAGGTGTTCACTCATTTAAAGTGGAAGGCCGTATTAAAGGCGCTAGTTATGTTCATACGGTAATTGATAGTTTCCGTAAGCAAATTGATGGTTATCTTGAAACTGGTAAATTATTAGAAGATGGTGAGCGACTTTATAAAGTCTTTAATCGTGATCTAACAAATGCTTTTTTGCGTGGCGATTTAAACCAGTCCATGTTTATTGAAAATCCACGCGATAATTCAAAATACCACGCTATTGATCAAAGTGATGCAATTTCTGTTGTGCAAATTCATGAAGTAGAGCAAAACCTTAGTAATGAAAAAACACAAATCAATGTTGCCGTGAATGACAAAATAAAACACCTAAGTATAGAGAAGCGTCCTTTAATACTAACATTTACTGGTGAGGTTGGCCTTCCATTAACGCTGACAGCAATAACCCAAGACTACACTGCAGGTAAAACTACCACAGAACAGAAAGAAATAGTTATACAGTCGCATAACGTATTAGTAGCGAGTGATAAAAACTGTATTGATAAAGAGGCTATTAAAAAACGTTTTAAGGGCTTTAATAATTCACAATTCAATTTAGCTAAATTAAACCTTGATGGCATACCAGAAGGTGTGAATATTCCATTTAAGAACCTTACTGCCCTCAAAAATGAATTATCTTCACTATTAAATAACAATGCTCCTATTTACCCTGAAGTTATATTACCTAAATTGGCTCGTCATCCTAAAAAGTCGAGTAGTGAAGAAGTTAACAATAAAGCAGAAGCTAAGGCAAAGCTATCAATCTTAATTTGTGATGAGTCCGACTTAGATCTTACCCATGTTACAGATGCTGATATTTACTTTAAATTGCCTGATGCCTATAAACGTAACTGTACTAAATATGTTGACTTTTTTAATGAGAACCCTCGACTTATTCCGTGGTTTCCTTCGGTATTAATTGGCAAAGATTTTGATGCAGCGTTGAATATTTTAGAACAGGTTAAACCTGAATTGATTGTGACGAATAATACAGGTATCGCGAATCGTGCTTTTGAACTGGGTATTAAATGGATAGCGGGCCCTTTCTTAAATACCACCAATTCCTATGCGCTACTAGCAATGAAAGAAGCGTTTGATTGTGAAGGTGCATTTATTTCAAATGAAATAAATCATCAGCAGATGAAAACTATTGCTCGTCCTGAAAACTTTAAATTGTTCTACAGCATTTATCACCCTATTTTATTAATGACAAGTAGACAGTGTTTCTTCCAGCAAAGCGTTGGTTGTGAGAAACCCCGTATCGATAATGGCTGTATGCTTTCTTGTGATAAATCTACCAGTATCACAAACCTTAAAGGTATTTCATTTGCGATTGATAAACAAAAAGCGGGTTACCCAAGCATTTATAATAATGACCAGTTTTTAAATATGGAAATCATCAACGATTTAGCCCAGTTATTTGACGGCTTTATGATCGACTTAACCAATATAGGCTCTGGTGATAAAGCATCACCTGATAAAGCCGTACTCATTGAACAATTTGAACAATTGCTTAAGGTAGACGAAAATACTAATGACTGTTCAGATAAGCAACTAGGTATTCAAACGACACTAAAAGAATTAGTGCCAGAATCCACCAATGTGCAATATCATAATGGACTGTAATCTATAGTTTTAACTATAATTGATTATGTTCGAGATGAACAAAAGTAAATAAAAAAGTATTTATTTAAAAGTTTTTGTTTTTATTGCTATATTGTAATTATAAAGTTACTACTTTCATTATTTTAAAAGAAAACACAACATAAACCGTAACTATTCAGGTGGCTTGTTAGTTTTGCTTGTAAATCAAACAATACCAGTTTGAATTTCATTCAAGTCGACAGGGTAGTTTAATAAATAGACCGACATTGAATGATTAATCGGTCAAAACTGTTTGTTTTCTGCCTAGCTGAATAGTTACCATAAACCTTCTTATTTTTTGTAAAACAAGGTGCTATCAGGTTAAATTATGAATAAAACTATCAAGTTTATTCTCACTTCTTTACGTAACAGGCAGTAATACTCGTCGCGTTGATTTAATTTTTGGCATAGGTTATAGCGATGATATGGCGAAAGCTGAAAAGATTATGCATGAAGTACTAAACCAGCATAAATTAGTATTAAAATCGCCAAAACCAATTATTAAAGTTAATGAATTAGCCGATTCATCAGTAAATGTCGTCTGTCGTCCTTGGGTTAAAACACCAGATTACCTTGATGTCTATTGGGATATAACGCGCCAAGTAAAAGAAGAATTTGACAAGCAAGGCGTATCTATTCCCTTCCCTCAACGCGACATACATATTCATCAAAACCCAAAAGAGTTAGTATAATAAACGCTTAAACAACCACGATTTAAAGATTGTGGTTGTTTTACTAATCAATTGGTATTGTTTAGTAAAACGTATTTAGTAAAATTTATTAATAAAACCCATACTAAGTACTATATACACTATGTACAAATCAATTAGAGTTATCTAACACAATTGCTAAAAGGTGGTTTAAATGTATAAACACATAATAATTTTACTGGCATTGATAAATGTTTCTTGTGTTGAGCAGAGTACTCTCGTTCATGCTGACACATTTTATCAAGGTACAAAACAAATAAATTTACTTGATAATAAAGGTAAAAGGCTGTTTGTTGGTTCTATTAACTTTTCAACTCAAGAAGAAACTATTCATTACCAAATTAATTTAGAACACAAATTATTTAAAGATTATTTTTTATCGATGAAAGAGATGAAGTGTTTAGAAGGACCTGAATTATGGTGCCACCTAGCTTACCCATATAACAACCCACGAAATATAACGAAAACAGACTTTAGTTGGTTATCTCATGATTTATTGTTCATGTATAAAAAGAGTTCAGAATTTGGTGCTAACTTTAATAACGGTATCTATTATGATTTTAAACTTGAATCAGGAAAGTTAATAGGTACCGCAATGGCAATAGATCTTAATGTATTGGCAGCTCCACCAGAAGATGAAACACATCCACCGATAACCGTTCATGACATTGACGAGATAGAGCTAACCAATCGTTGGTTACCTACAATCGAAATTAAGTAACCACCCCTTTCATTATCATGGCTAACTATTCAATTGGCCATGTCAATGTGAATGCTGCTCCTCCCATATCACTATCAGCAATACTCGCTTCACCCTGATGCCATTCCATAATACGTGCCACTATCGCTAACCCTAAACCAAAACCACCCGTTTCACGATTTCGAGATTGATCTCCACGTGAAAAAGCGTCAAATATTACCGCTTTAAACTCGTCAGAAACGCCATCACCATTATCTTCTACACAAATACTACACATCCGTGTCTTTTTATCATTGTCAGAATCAAATTCAGAAACAGTTACTCTAACCTTACCTGCGCCATACTTTATTGCATTGCTAATAAAATTATTCAGTGCTCTGTTAATAAAGTGATTATCACAAATAGCCAGTAAATCAGGTGCGTTATCAAGAAACTCTATTTTAGTTTCAAGCTGTTCATGATTAGTAATTTGTTTTCCAACTAACTCATAAATATTTTCATTAGTAAAACAGAGCTCTGGTTTATCACTATCAAAAGAAGCATAAATGAGCATCTCATTAATTAACTCTTCTAGCTCCCTGATGTCATTGTTTATTTGTTGTTGATACTTTTGTCTTTTATCTTCATCTTTAACTGTTGATAACATTTGTAAAGCAAATTTACTTCGAGCGAGCGGCGTTCTTAACTCATGAGAAACAGCGCTAGTTAGCTCTTTATGTGCATCAATAAGTCGCTTAATACGCTCAGCCATCATATTAAATGATTGCATCATAGGTGCTATCATTGTTGACTTAGCGGTTGGTGCGCTCGCCTTAAAGTTACCTTGACCAAATTCACTTGTTGCTTTTTTAAGCTGTTCCAAATCACGAGACATAGGCCACAACCAAATAAAAATTATCACGCCAAAAAAGGCTAAAATACATACTCGATAAATTGCTTTAATACGAGGTCTAGTCGGCATTTTAGCGGGACCTAACGTAATAACCGACTCAGTATTAGGAATTAAATAATGCAAAGTCACCATATCATCATAATAATAAACATGGGTCGCTTCTTCTTTTAAAGCATGATGATCTTTATGTTCCATGGCATCAAATGTTGATAAGCTGATTAACTTTAGTGGTAGTTGATAGCGTATTCCCGTTTGTTCAACAAGACTTTCCCACTCTGATTTAGGATGTTTTTGAACATAGTCACCCACCGCAAGTAACATAGTTTTATAGCCAGTATAAGACTCAACATCTTGTTCAATATATGAATTCCAAACGTTATCAAGTAACCAAGAAAAAATAATAAAGGTAGAGATAATTAAAAAATAAAGGCTAAAAAAAGATCGACCAGCACTTTTAAAACGAAAATTCATTATTGACCTATGGTATCAAGAAATAGAAACTAAAAAGCGAAACTCTATATCAAGTTTCGCTTATTAAAAAGAGTCGTTAGTTCCATGCATCAGGAACAAACAAATAGCCTTGTCCCCAAATGGTTTTGATTCTAAAAGGCGTTTCTGTGTCATCAAAAAGCTTTTTGCGTAGTCTTGAAATACGCACATCAACACTTCTATCTAAACCATCATACTCGCGACCAACAACCGCTTTATAGATATAGTCTCGATTTTGAACCTCGCCAGCTTTTATCGCTAGAAGCCACAATAAATCAAATTCTTGACTCGTTAAGTCAACATTCTCATCCTTTAATGTGACCTTACGTGATGCTCTATTGATTTGTAAATGACCATAAGATATTTCACCTATTTCTTGAGATTGATTAGGTAATTCACCACGACGTAATAACGCAGTAATTCTAGCAAGTAATACTCGTGGCTCAACAGGTTTGATAACATAATCGTCAGCACCTATTTCTAAACCTAAGACTTGATCAAAATCAGTTCCTTTTGCGGTTAGCATTAAAATTGGACCAAAAAAGGTAGGCCGTAAATCACGACAAACAGCAAAACCATCTTTACCAGGCAGCATAATATCTAGGATTATCAAGTCTGGTGAAAATAATTCAACGCGTTTAGCAACTGTATCGCCCCTAAACTCTTGTTTAACATGATAACCTTCACTAGTTAAAAAATCGGTTACTAAATCAGATAACTGACGATCATCTTCCACTAATAATATTTTCTTTACTGTATCAGCCATATTCATATCCTTCTCTTGTGCGAATATTTTTCAACTAAGATAAGCTTAAACAAGTTACAGTTCATTAACAATACGTAGTACTAGTTGTTACGCATAAATTACATTAACTTACATATTCAAACTAAAGTGCTTAAATAATAAGCATAATTATAAGATTTACTAAAAATAACTTGCGAGTAAGTAATCAAACAAGCAAGATCTCATCAGTTTTTTACTTCAGTGCTTAAATAATATGAAAATTATCAGTTTTAACATCAATGGTCTTCGTGCTCGTCTTCACCAACTACAAGCGATTATAGATAAACATCAGCCTGATATTATCGGTTTACAAGAAATTAAAGTGCATGATGAGGTGTTCCCGTTAGAAGCTGTAGAAGCTATGGGATATCACGTTTATTTTCATGGACAAAAAGCGCATTATGGCGTTGCTATGCTATGCAAAAAAGAAGCTATAAAGGTACAAAAAGGCTTTCCAACTGACGATGATGAAGCACAACGCCGTATGATCATGGTTGAAACAACCAATGATAAAGGTGAAAAAATCACCGTGCTTAATGGCTATTTTCCGCAGGGTGAAAGTATTACTCATGAAACTAAATACCCATACAAACGTAAATTTTATCAAGACTTAATGACTTATTTAAATGAAAATCATACTAACGATGAACAAATTGTTGTGATGGGCGACATTAATATTTCTCCGCTTGATTTAGACATTGGCATCGGTGAAGTTAACCGTAAACGCTGGTTAAAATCAGGTAAATGTTCATTTCAATTAGAAGAACGTGAATGGCTAAAAACACTGATGGATTGGGGCTTTATTGATACCTTCCGCCAACTTCACCCAATTCGCACCGAACGTTACTCTTGGTTTGACTATCGTTCTCGTGGTTTTGATGACAATCGTGGCTTACGTATAGATGTTGTTTTGGCAACAAAAACGTTAAGTGAACAATGTGTGGAGTCGGATATTGACTATGAGCTACGTGGTATAGAAAAACCTTCTGATCATGCGCCAATTTGGTCAACATTTGCCAACTAATTTACCGACTAAGAATAAGATAAACTCATGTCATTATTACCTGCTCATTACCTTTGTCCACTTTGTCAGCAAGCGTTAACGCTTACTGACAAAACTTATGGCTGTACAAACAATCACAGTTTTGATCAAGCTAAACAAGGTTATGTCAATTTGTTGCCCGTGCAATTTAAACATTCTAAAGCTCCTGGTGATAATAAAGACATGGTTATTGCTAGGCGCGCATTTCTTGATAAACGTTTTTATCAGCCGTTGGTTGATAAAATGCTTGTGCTTTATCAACAATATGGCCAAAGCGACGCTCCATTACTTGATGCGGGTTGCGGTGAGGGTTTTTATACTCATCAACACAAAACTATTGAGAATCAAGTTTATGGTGTTGATATAGCAAAAGAAACAATAAAAATTGCCGCCAAACGCTATCAAAATTGTCACTTTAGCGTGGGGACTTTATCCAAATTAAGTTTTAGCGATAATTATTTTGGTTGGCTGGTTTCTGTTTATGCCCCTATTTTAGAAAATGAATTTACTCGGATTTTACAACAAGATGGTTACTTATTAACGGTTACACCCGCTGAGAAGCATTTATTTGAACTGAAAGAGTTGATTTATAAACAAGCGAATGAACACGACATAACTAAAACACCCATTAATAAATTAACCCTTGTTGAAGAACAACAGTTAACTTACGCGATGAACTTTGAACACAGTGATGATGTTCTTAATTTGTTAGCAATGACACCTTTTGCCTTTAAAGCATCAAAGGAGCTAATAGAGGAAATTAAAACGATGAGTAAATTTACTTGTCAGGCTGATTTTATTTTAAGACTTTATAAAAAACAAGACAAAAAATGAGTATGAGTGTCGAGGTATAAACGCTACTAATTATTGTTAGAAGCAAAGGTTAATTGCAACAATTTTGCTAAATCAATATACCTTGGTTTAGCAATGGCTAAATCTGTTAGTTTATTTTGACTACCCTGCTCTTTAGCTTTTTCTAAACCGCTGCGATACCAAGAAGCCAATGAGGGAGGTAAAAACTTATCAGCTTTAACCCCTAAAAAAACTAAGGCTTGGACCGGTATAGATAAAAAAAACAATCCATAAACCAAAGCTTGCGGCAAGGCATTTACTACATTAGCGATACTACCTGAGCCTAGAAAAAATCCGGATGAAAAGTAAAGCTGCATAATAAAAATGAATAATGCCAAAGCAGGAAAATACCGGCAAACAAAACGAGCACTTTGCACCGCCCGATAATCAGCAAAATAACGAGATAATTCAGCCTTTTCAGGCCAAAAACCAATATATTGTTGACCTAATTTAATAATTTGTATTACAGATAAATTCATAAATAAATACCGACGCTGCCTTATAACTACTATAGCAGTTACCTGTTAATAGCAAAAGTAATAGGTAAAATTTACAAATATTAATCATGTAATATATTGTAATTTTCACTAATTATATCTTTAACAAGATCAACTTTATTACCTTGTATCAATTTTTTTATATACCAAAGGGTTACAATAGTTTTATATATTTTCCTTTCATTTATTCAATCAAGAAACCATGTCAAAACAAAAATCCGCTTCTGCACAAACAAGTGTTACAGCCATCTTAGTGATCAATTGCGGTAGCTCATCGGTAAAATTTTCATTAATACAGCCTAGATCTGGCACAACCCTATTATCAGGTTTAGCTGAATGCTTAACGACACCACAAGCCAGTATTAAAGTTAGATATAATGTTGATATAGACAATCAAGAACAAGTAGAAACAAGTACGCTTGTTGCTCCTTTTGATCATCAGGTAGCCCTTAACACGTTGGTAAATAAACTTGTGCAATTGAATTTAGTTGACAGCATTGTTGCTATTGGTCATCGCGTTGTTCATGGTGGTGAACATTACGCGCAACCAACCTTAATTAATACGACCGTTAAAAAGACCATTGAAAAACTTGCTAAACTCGCTCCTTTACACAATCCAGCAAATATCATAGGTATAAACGCTTGCCAACAGGCATTTGCAACACTGCCGCAAGTGGCAATATTTGACACTGCTTTTCATCAAAGCATGCCTGAAAAAGCATACCTTTACGGGTTACCCATTAAGCTATATCAAGAACACAGTATTAGGCGTTATGGCTTTCATGGTACAAGCCACTATTTTGTTGCTAATCAGGCCGCAAAGCTTATGAGCAAACCACTAGAACAATGTAATTTGATCAGCGCTCATTTAGGGAATGGCTGTAGTGTAACGGTAATAAAAAATGGACAAAGTGTTGATACCAGCATGGGGATGACCCCGCTTGAAGGCATCATGATGGGAACTCGCAGTGGTGATATTGACGCGGGTATTATATTTCACTTAGTTGAACAGCTTGGTTTTAGTATTGAACAAGTTGATACGTTATTAAATAAAAAAAGCGGCTTGTTTGGCTTATCTGAGCTTAGTAATGATTGCCGTACACTAGAAACAGTTATGCTTGATAAAAGTCATCCACAATCAGCACAAGCCACATTAGCGTTAACTGTATTTTGCTATCGAATAGCTAAAAGCATCGCCTCGTTTAGTGCTAGCCTAAGTGAGTTAGACGGTTTGATTTTTACTGGGGGCATTGGCGAAAATTCTTCTTGGGTAAGACAAGAAGTTGTCAACCAGTTAGGGTTATTGAATTTTCATCTATGCGAAGAAAAGAACCAAGCTACTCGCTTTGGTAGTAGTGGAGATATTGCTATTAACACATCAAGACCCTGTTGGGTAATCGGCACTAATGAAGAGTGGGTAATCGCAGAGCAATCAGCACAATTATTAACATCAAACTCTGCAGGAAAATTATAATGGCAGCTAAATCAGATTCTCATAGAATAATGCTAATTCCTGTTGGTTTTGGTGTTGGCTTAACCAGTGTTGCACTTGGTTTATTGCACACTTGCGAACAAAAGGGCATTAAAGTAGGCCATTTCAAACCTATTAGCCAACCTTCACGGAATTCGTTAGCCAAAAAAAATAAAACGATAGAGGCTGTCAGCCTGTCACAAAATAGTCGTTGTATCTCTCTTAGCTATTTTGAAGAAAAAATGGCTGATGGTTTACACGATATGGTACTTGAAGAAATCGTCGAAAATTTTAATGATTTCAATAAGGATCAAGAAGTGGTCATTATCGAAGGGTTAATTCCAACGACTCGGCAGCCATATGCGGGTCGGATTAACCGCGATGTAGCACAAGCCCTGTGTGCTGATATTGTTTTGGTTGCTGCACCGGGAAATGATAATACAGAGGCGTTTGAAAATAGGCTTGAAGTGACCGCTGAAACCTATGGCGGCACCAAGAACAAGCACTTATTAGGCTGTATTATTAATAAATTGAATGCACCTGATCAAGATGAACATGGCTTACTGCCTAGGGAAGAAGAAATAGATACTGATTTTGATATTATCCCATGGCAAAATTTAAATATTTTCAAAAATAGGCACTTTGATTTACTCGGATCTATTACGTGGGAGATAGATCTTATTGCACCGCGTATTATGGATATTAGTAATTACCTTGAAGCTAAAGTAATTAATGCGGGTGAAATGGAACATAGGCGATTTCGAAGTGTCGCTTTTTGTGCTCGCAGTGTCGGTAACCTAGTAAGTTACTTAGTACCTGGTCGTTTAATTGTTACCCCAGGTGATCGCACTGACATTATTATTGCTACCTGTTTGTCAGCATTAAATGGAACAAAACTTGGTGCATTAATTTTAACTAACGGTTTTGAGCCATCAAAAGAAGTTTGGGAACTGTGCCAGCAAGCACTCAATGCCGGTTTACCTGTACTTTCTGTACCATGGGATACTTGGAAAACCTCTCGTCATATTATGAATTATAATCCAGAAATTCCTCAAGATGATATTCAACGGCAAGAAAAAGTCAAACAGCACATTGCCGATAACTTATCAAAAGATTGGATAACTCACCTATCCGATAAAGTAGAATCAAATTATTTATTATCACCACCTGCCTTTAGACACAAATTAACTGAACTTGCTCGACAGGCAAATAAATTAATAGTCTTACCTGAAGGAAATGATATTCGCACGATAAAAGCCGCGGCAATATGTTGCGAACGTAATATTGCACGTTGTCAGCTTATGGGTAATAAAGAGGATATTTTACGCATAGCTGAACAACAAGGTATTCATTTACCTGAGGGTCTGCTGATAACAGATCCCGATCATATTAGAGAAAACTATATAAAGCCTTTAGTTGAACTTAGAAAATATAAAGGGCTCACGGACGTTATTGCTAGAGAAAATTTACAGGACAATGTTGTATTATCAACGATGATGCTTCAAATGGGACAAGTTGATGGTTTAGTCTCTGGTGCAGTTAACACAACAGCGAATACTATAAGGCCTGCTTTAAAGCTAATTAAAACCGCACCGGGTAGTTCTTTAGTTTCATCAATATTCTTTATGCTATTACCTGAACAAGTGCTTGTTTATGGCGATTGTGCAATCAATCCTGACCCAAATGCTGAGCAATTAGCCGATATTGCCATTCAATCAGCGGATTCTGCCGCCGCTTTTGGTATACCGCCACGTGTTGCCATGATTAGCTACAGCACAGGCAGTTCTGGTCATGGCTCTGATGTAGAGAAAGTAACACAAGCCACTCAGTTAGCGAAAGCGAAACGACCTGATTTGATCATTGATGGGCCGCTACAATATGACGCCGCGATTATGGAGAGTGTAGCTAAGAAAAAAGCGCCAAACAGCCCTGTTGCCGGAAAAGCGACGGTATTTATTTTCCCCGATTTGAATACCGGTAATACAACGTATAAAGCCGTTCAAAGGTCAGCTGATTTAGTCAGTATCGGGCCGATGCTACAAGGCATGAATAAACCCGTTAATGATCTATCTCGTGGTGCATTAGTTGATGATATTGTTTATACAATTGCGTTAACGGCAATTCAAGCAACACAATAAAAAGACAAACTGTTAAATTTTACCCACTTAACAATATTCTTTAAAAGCAATAACTTAAAGTTATAACCAAAGATTGTTCACAATGATATCCACAGCTTTTGTGGATATCATTGAATTTCCTCTATTTACTTCTTCGCTAAAGTTATACCAATTGAAGTAATGAATAAATCATTCACTATTTCATTTGGTATTAATTGATAAAAATCGTTATAGTAGCCCCTAATTTACTTATAGTGCTATCACCAAGGGATAATAATGAAATTAACGTTAAAGCTATTAAATGAATGTTTTACTATTCATCGCTTGCCCGAGCACAGTGAAATTCCACCGCAAGTCTTTAAAGCACCTATTTATTTTATTGGTAAAACTTTCGATGAAGTTTCTATCGTTCTACCAGATAACATAGCAATTGACAGTGATAAATCAGAGCCTAATTGGCTAGCTTTGCAAGTAGTTGGCCCTTTAGACTTTTCTTTAACAGGCATTTTATCTAACATTGCAGCCATACTCGCTAATGAAAAAATTAGTATTTTTGCAATTTCTACTTTTGATACGGATTATATATTAGTTAAAAAAGATACCGTAAGTACTGCCATTAATGTACTTAACGCAAACGATTATCACGTACTACAATAATTAAAAAATTATTCCTTGAAACACAAAGCCCAGAGAAGCAAAAGAAATGACTAAAACAATCACTTTATATGGCATAAATAATTGCGACACAGTAAAAAAAGCTCAAAAATGGCTAACCGCTAATAGCGTTAATTACGCGTTTTATGATTTTAAAAAACAGCCATTAACCAATGAATTATTAGCACAGTTCGTTGAGCTAAATGATTGGAGTACGCTGTTAAATAAACGCAGTACTACCTTTAGAAACTTAAGTGATGAAATAAAAAACAACCTCACAGATGAAGTCGTTTTTGAACAAGTGCTTGCTCAACCTACGTTATTAAAGCGCCCTTTACTGCTCATTGAAACAGATGCTTCTCAAAGTTCTCTACAACTGCACTTAGGTTTTAAAGCTGAAAACTATCAAGAGATTTTCCAATAAAATTTCACCCTAATTTACACAATTAAAAGCAAAGAGTTAACATGCCAAAGCCAACAAGCAATGTGATCAAGCTAGCTATAGACTTACTTTCTCGTCCGTCAGTTACGCCAGAGGATGCAGGTTGCCAGCAACTTATAAAAGAGCGTTTAGCCAAACTCGGCTTTATCAATGAGACAATGATCTTTGAAGATACTACTAATTTATGGTCACGCCGTAACGGTGGTCTAGAGGCTGATGATATAGTATTTTGTTTTGCCGGCCATACTGATGTGGTACCACCAGGAAATTTAGAACTGTGGAATACCCCTCCTTTTGAGCCAACAATAATTGACGGTATGCTCTATGGTCGAGGTACTGCTGATATGAAAGGTAGCCTTGCCGCAATGATTGTCGCTACTGAGCGCTTTGTTAATGACTACCCTTCATATAAAGGCGCAATCACTTATTTAATTACCAGTGATGAAGAAGGCCCGTTTATTAATGGCACAACGCGGGTAATTGATACTTTAGAAGCACGTAATGAAAAAATAACTTATTGCATTGTTGGTGAGCCTTCAAGTACAAATACGGTAGGTGATATAATTAAAAATGGTCGACGGGGATCTATTTCAGCAGAGATTGATATTAAAGGTAAACAGGGACATGTCGCCTACCCTGAGCATGTAGAAAATCCTATTCATTTGGCAATGCCGGCTTTAGCTGAATTAAGTCAGAATCATTGGGATAATGGAAATGATTATTTCCCCGCAACCAGCTTTCAATTATCGAATATCAATTCAGGAACAGGTGCGACTAACGTGGTGCCGGGTCATTTAACCGCATTGTGTAATTTACGTTATAGTACGGAATTAACTGATCAGATCATTGTCGAACAAGTTGAATCTATATTAAACAAGCATCAGCTAACCTATGACATTAAATGGACATTTAATGGTAAGCCTTTTATAACCGAATTAAACAATGAGAAAGGTGACTTTTTAACTTCAGTAACTCAGGCAGTAACATCAGTAACAGGAACTCCGCCAGTATTGTCTACTTCTGGCGGTACATCCGATGGCCGGTTTATTGCACCAACAGGCGCAAAAGTTATTGAACTAGGCCCTTGTAATGCCACCATACATCAAGTAAATGAGTCGGTTTCTTGTGATGACTTAGATAAGCTATGCGATATTTACTATGCTTGTTTAAAAGAAGTACTTCTTTAGTAGAAAAGTAGAAAACACAAATGATAATGCCAACAAATAACGTGAAAATCTCAGATGATATAAATAAGCAATTACTGGGTTTAACAAATCAGCACATTCATTATTTGACGAATGAAAGCCAAACTAACAAAAGCTTGCCTAATAAAAATTTAACTAACGATAATGCAATAAAACCTGTTCAAGCATCATCAAAGTCAAACATTGGTATTCACCAACAAATGCGCTCAGCCTTTGAAGAACTCAGACAAAGTGCTAAAATAGCAGGGTTAGAACTCAAAATTGCCAGTGGTTTTCGCTCATTTGAGCGACAGCTACAAATATGGAATAACAAATTTACTGGCAATACTGCAATAAAAAAAGCCAACGGTGAAATAGTAGATATTAGCCGTTTGTCTGACTGGCAAATTATCGAAGCCATTTTACTTTATTCTGCCCTACCAGGGGCAAGTAGACATCATTGGGGTTGCGATATTGATGTCTATGCACCAAATTTATTAGCGGCTGATGAATCGCTACAACTTGAACCTTGGGAATATCAACAATCAGGCCCTATGGCAAAGTTATCTGCTTGGCTTACCCAACATGCTGCAGAATTTGGCTTTTACTTACCCTATGACTGTTATCGAGGTGGCGTTGCTGAAGAGCCATGGCATTTATCTTTTGCGCCACTTGCCAAGCAATATCAAGCAACATTCAAATTACAGGCATTACAAGAATGTTTAATAAACACGGATATTGCGGGTAAAATAATAATTATTGATAATTTGGACAGAATAGCCAAACATTATATTAATAATGTAAATACTGATGTCTAATAGCATTTAGATTAAGCAAAAGACTATAAAATACGTGCCTATGCACTTTACTCAGGAGCTCATTGATAACGTCATCTTCGAAGTCTTTTGTCGAAGATCCATTGTCTTTTAGTTTGGATTCAGGACGATGTGCTCCATGCATAGTCTAAAGTGGCATCCATGCCACGTCAGCCTAAAACAACACTGGAATGACGTTTTCGAGCAATTTTGAATTGTTCCTGATTGATCTACATAGGCATGATAAAATAAAATAAAATAAAACAGGAAAACTCATGGATAACTGGATAGCTTATGTCTTTATTACCATTGCATTTGTAATAATTGTAGGTAATTTTAGTACGTTTCAAAAAAACACTAATCAGAGGATGCGTAAAAAAAACTTAAACGATCTAGATGAAACGTTACCAAGAAGTAATAAAACAGATCATAAAATGCCAACAGTAGACAAAAACAAACTTAAAAAAAAACATCTGCTACCTAAATAAGGCAAAAAAAAACGCCGAACAATCGGCGTTATTTTAAGTTCATGTTTTATCAACTAATAGATATTTCTAAAAGATAAACCCGTTTCCATCACAGGGAAAATTAGCTCTAACGTTTCTAATGGTAAAGGCTCACCGTCAGCATTATAAATACTGACTGACGTTTGTTGATTTTTATCATCAAGTGGGGCAAGCACAAACTGATATTTTGCATCACTGACTTCAATAACAGGCGGTTCATCACCCCAAATAGTATCCCATATGCTTGTTTCAGGTTTAGTAAAATCCACATAATAAATCTTGTTAGTTTCGTTTAAATCATTAATAGTAAAGCCATGTTTTTCAAAGAAAATAGGCATATTGTCCCAAAGATTATCTAACCCCATCTCAACAACATAAGCTGGCTCTGCTTCTTTATTTTCACCAATAGCGACTAATTGTTGATTAGCCCGCATTAAACGATTTTCACGTTGTTGCAAACGATAATTATAATCTACTTGAGAAATAACCTCATTTAGCATTAGCATTTCAGCGCGCTGTTTATCAATAGGACCTATATTTTTACTACCTCCATCACTGTCAGTTTTCATATAATCTATTAATGAAACTTGTAACGATACGCTTCGCCCATGAGGCTTAACAAAAAACTTATAACTAAAACGTAAACTTGTCGATGATTCGATATCAGTAAATAGCCAACCAGTTTCTAGCTCATTATGGTACCAATCGGATTCATAAATTTCGGTTTTACTCTGCCTTTTGCTGTCTGGTTCATCCTGAGTGGATGATTCAACAACCTCATAACTGACGTCATCAGACATAAGTTGGCTAACAAGAGCGTTTTGAATAAAAACCAATAAATCTTTATCTTCAAGTGCTTTATCAAACCAGATTATGGCTTCATGAGATTCGGCAACAGCACGAGAAGATGCAGCAATAGGCAAAACTAAAGACGGTGCTCTTACATCCATTTTTTCACCAATAGATCCTTGGTGATTAATTTTGTTAGTGATTAAGAATTCTTTTTTCTTTGCTGGTTTATCTAAATTTTCGGGAACAATAAACTCTTTAGATTCTTGCTTTTTTGCATAATCAAAATCTCCCTGTGCACGTTTACTATCAACACTACTACACGCTGATAGCGTTAAACTAAACACAGAAAAATAAAACAATTGACGACTCATTAAAACTCCTGAGAAAAACTCTTTACAAAATTGGTATTCATTTGATGACTCAAACCCTATTTGGTTCAGTTTCATACCAAATTATTAGCGCACCATGGTACTTGGCTGTTTTTGCAAACACAAGTTATTAGAATGTTTTTTCTTACCTGTGTAGGCGATAATACTTTTTATCATTAAGTTAGGCATTTTAATGTCACAATATTTAATGAGTTACTGATTTAGCAACGAAAGAAAATATATTGTAACCTCGATATTAAGCTATTCGGCGTTTTTCAAGGCAGTTGTCGCCTAAATTGTTAAGCAGCTTCTTTGTGCTGCTCTGGATTTAACTCCACAGCGCCTATTGGCTGCCAGTTTCTCTCTTTTTTTGACCATCGCTCAGGATGTTCA
>NZ_QOLD01000028.1 GCF_003333305.1 Candidatus Colwellia aromaticivorans
ATGTGGTATAACAGTAACCGACTACACTCTTACTTAGGGTATCAAAGCCCTAATGATTTTGAATTGAATATTAATGAGTTAGAAAAAGCGTCTTAACTAGGGTGACTGAATTTACTTGACCAGGTCAGGTTGAACCTAAGCTTGGTAAAACCGAATTATAATAAATAGGCGTCTTTAGAAGCATTTTCTTTTCAGCCATGGCAGCACTTGAGAAACTGCCTACAATTAACGTACTTAATAATAATAAAGGAAATTTTTTCATTGTTTTTTCTCCAGAAATGTTTAATACCACTTTCTATGACTATGTGTTCATTTCTACTGGTTAAAATAACCAATTAGTTTGTTATTTATTTAATAATTAAAGCAATTAGTTATTAAATAAATACCTTATATCTGACTATTTACCTGCGTATAAAATAGCTGACCTAATTAATAAAACGAGTATGATGAAAAGTTAAAGAGTGTATTTTGTTGAAAATTAGATGATTTCAATGTTTCAAAAATCATCTTACTTATTGCCTTAACTAAGATATTAAAATAATGGAATCGGCGGAATCGGCGAATGCACGTATTTTTTCTACGTGTTTGTACTTAGTTTTGTAATGAAAAATTTTAATTGGAATAGGAAAAATACATTATGTCTGAATTATTGGTTTCAAAATGGCTTAACACTAAAGGTGAAATATCATTGGATAACTTACGAGGCAATGTAGTCTTAGTTTATGTTTTTCAAATGTTATGTCCCGCTTGCATTCTTCACTCAATCCCACAGGCAAAAAAAGTACATCAGATGTTTGCTCTAGAAAACTTACAAGTACTCGGCTTACATAGCGTATTTGAACACCATGATGCAATGGAAGAAAAAAGTTTACGTGCTTTTATGCATGAATTTAGAGTGAAATTCCCTGTTGGAATAGATAAAGCAAGTATCAGAACAAAGGGGATTATCCCACAAACCATGGAAAAGTATTCAATGCAAGGCACACCTAGTTTACTAATATATGATAAAAACGGTGAGCTAAAACTGCAACATTTTGGTCATATGGATGATATGGAGCTAGGGGTTATAGTAGGAACTCTGATTTCAGGAGATATTAGTTAACGTCTCTTGTATAAAGAAAAATATTTGGTAGAAGTAAACATCTCGTTTGTATACCCGTGTTACCTCAAAATGCGGAATTCAGCTGGAATTAGAAACGTCTTTAAGCAAGACATTGATTGAAGAGAATGGTTGTTCAGGACAATATGCTCCTGCATTGTCCATATAAGCTACATCCATGTAGCGCCATTGTCAAAATCAATAACGCAGCATAAAACGTTTCTAAACCAGCCTTACGGGGATGTCTGAGCAAATCATGCTATTTGTTGCATCTATTTTTAAGGACGCTACATGGATGTAGCTTATTAGAGAATGCAGGAGCACATTCTCCTGAATAGCCCTTAATAAAAAGATGCGCCTTGATCATGAATCGCTCAGGCATCCTGAAACTCACATTTTGAATTATCACGGGTATATACTACTTACAGCCATCGATTATCGCAGTTTTATGATCCAAAAAAGCATCAACCAAACTGGAAAGTGCTTTTTGCTTGAGATGATTTCCTATAATATCTACCTTGCTTTTATTGATCTTCGACAATAATAATATGTAAAACTTCAGGTCCATGAGCACCCTGAACTAACACTCCTTCTATATCGGTTGTGCCACTAACACCGGATATTAGACACATATTTCGCGGAGTCTCACCCTTTTTAGCAATCTCATTGGCGATAAGGGCATAGTCATCCATATAGTGAAGTATTTTCGATTTCGGAATAACAGCAATAAGGTACAAGGGTAAAAAATTGAGCAAGATGGGCATTTTGGGACTTGAATGAACAACAAACGATCCCGTTTCTGCAACACCATATTCTGCCCAGCATAAGCCAACCGTGTTATCGTTTTCAATATCACTATCCGTAGAGATACCTTCCCAATCCAGTTTTTCTAATTTATCGATACCCTGTACTTTAATCTCTTGAGGTAGTGAGTGTTTGTCAAAAAATTGATTCACTGAATTAGGTAAATCATCCAGCGTCGAAATTTTTTCACAGCTAGTGCCGATAACTAACCCAGCTTCAATTCGAAGCACTAAAGCTTGCGTTGCATCTTCAGATAAAAGTTTTGGACGTGCGAATTCACTTTCTTTTAGGAGTTCAAACGCCTCTTGCTGAATGGTCTTCACGTCCATTGTGACGGTTGGCTTAGCATTTTTAATCGCACTAAATATCTTTGTTCTACTTAGTTCACTTTTTTGTTTATTCATTCTTTACGCTCCGCCACTTTTGGCTTTTTTCATTTTTTTATATTGATGCATAAACGTGGTAGATCCTGGTTCAATCAAATCACGATTACGAGTCCAGCCTGAAGTAAAGGGCATATACTTAATCCACCCTTTACGGCTAAACACCTTCATGAAGATAACCCCGCAAGAAGAAAGTAATTGAAATAACCTTGGCCTTTTAGCCAACTCGGCGAAAGACTGTACAACAAAACGGTTTGTTAACGGTTCATATTTTTTCTGCCACGACTGTGCACGCAGCGAGCGCAATAATTTAGGCAGTGGAATATTAACCGGACAAACTTCTTCACAGCGACCATTCATCGTACAGGCATGCGTCTGTTTGTTTGCTACTTCAAGGCTGTCTAAATGAGGTGTTAGAACAGAGCCCATTGGCCCTGGATAAACTGAGCCATATGCATGACCACCAATATGCTTATATACCACACAATGATTCATACATGCTCCACAACGGATACAACGCAACATTTCTTCCATGCCCTCAGCAAGCATTTTTGTACGGCCATTATCTACCAAAACTATATGGCATTCTTGTGGCCCATCAGCATCATTAGGCCTTTTAGATCCGTTATGGAAGGTGATGTATTGTGTTATTTCTGCCCCCGTAGCCGAGCGAGTTAACAATCGCAACAAAGGTACGGCGTGGGCCATTGAAGGGACTAGCTTTTCAATGCCTGCTGTCACTATATGGACTTTAGGCGGCGTTATTGTGAGCTCAGCATTACCTTCATTGGTGACAGTACAAGATGAACCACTATCAGCCAGTAAGAAATTAGAGCCACTAATACCGATATCTGATGTTAAGAATTTATTACGAAGGTCGCGACGGGCACTTCTCACTAGATCAGTAATCTCTTCGGAATAGGTTGGATCTTCATGAAACTCTCTAAAGAGTTTTACCACATCTTCTCTACTGCGGTGCATCGCTGGCCAAACAATATGAGAAGGTGGATCACCGGCAAGCTGAATGATATGTTCGGCTAAATCCGTTTCAATTCGTTCCATTTCTGAATTATCGAAAGCATGTGTTAAGCCAATTTCTTCACCTAGCATAGACTTACTTCGGGTAACTTTTTTAGCCTTGTGCTGACGACAGATATCTAAAACAATCTTCGACGCTTCTTCACCCGTACTCGCCCAATGAACAATAGTACCTTGAGCCAAAGCATTCTTCTCGAACTCAGCCAAGTAATGGTCCATATACTTAATGGTATGATCTTTGACTTTTTGTCCTTGCGACCGTGCATTCTCAAACTCGGGGAAATTAGCAACTGCTTCAGTGCGCTTTGTTTCGGCTTTATCCGTGGTTCGCCGAATAATCTTTTTTAAATCAGGCTGTGCTAAAGCCTTGCTAACGTTCTTGGTGAAATCTTCAGGTTTATTAACTTGCATCTTTGCCTCCTAAAATCTGTGGAGCTAAACCAGCCAAAACCTCAGCGGTATGTAATGCCTTTATCTCTTTGTGACCTTCTCGATTGAGCTTACCTGCTATATTCATTAAGCAGCCCATATCACCACCGAGCAGATAATCGGCCTCAGTAGCTAGAATGTTTTTGACTTTTTCAGCGACGATCTCATTTGAAATATCCGAGTATTTCACACAAAATGTGCCACCAAAACCGCAGCATTCAGAATGACTATTTAGTGGCTTATGATCTAACCCCTTCACCTTTGACAACATCTTTCGGGGCTGTTCATATACATGAAGAGAACGATACCCAGAACAACTATCGTGATAAGTAAATGAACCATCAAGCTCAATACCACGGGGTTCGAAGTTACAAACATCAACCAAAAATGAAAGCAGTTCATGGGTTATACTTGCCAAATGCTTAGCCCTTGCAAGCCATTCAGGCTGATCTTTAAATACTTCTATAAAATTCTTTTTGATCATTGCTGCACATGAGCCAGAAGGAAGAACAACGTAATCAAAATTTTCAAATTGTTTAATCGTTTGATAGGCAATCTGACGTGTTCCTTCATCATCTCCTGAATTGAATGCCGGCTGTCCGCAACAAGACTGTAGCTCTGGAACCTCAACAGTACAACCAGCCTGCTCAAGTAGTGTTATTGAAGCAAAGCCTATAGAAGGGCGCATGGTATTAACCAAGCAGGTAACAAAAAGACCTACTTTCTTTTCAGAGATATTTAGACACTCAATCGTATTTGGTTGAGTTCTACCAGCATTAGTAATTTTTTGAGACATTTACCCGCCCTTATAAACGAAGTTGACTTTAGGGTCTGTTGATCTTTCGAGATTGTTTTTGCAGCTATTTGTTGGGTATTTATACAAGGCAGAGCCTTTGTCATGTGGTTGTTCCACATAAAAAGGCGATAACGCCGTAAAAATGACCAACAAATGCTGTCCGAAGGATTCGGCTAAAAGCGCTTTACTCTTTGTTGAGTAGTATTTGCTTAGAGTGACTAGACTACACACTACTCGCCGCGATTAAAGCGCTTTTATCTCGAACAAAAATTAACCGCGAAAGTTCAACAGACCCTCTTAGTATATGAAAATAAACCACATACTTGATCTATTTAATAATAATTTTTACAAGATAACTAACATACCGTTAATCTTATTGTTAATATATACGTCATTTATTAATTTATTGTTTCCAAAAACGTCGTAATTGTTTTTAAGGTAAGCTCGGGGGAAAATATGGTCGGTGTAAATGAATTATTTTTATTTGTGTTAGTGGTTGAAGCTGGCTCTTTTAATAAAGCCGCAGCCATTGCTGGTATATCGACACCCGCATTAAGTAAAAAAATATCTAAGTTAGAAAAAGATTTATCAGTGCAGCTTTTGTACAGAACTACCCGTAAGCTTAGTTTAAGTGAAGCAGGAGAAACTCTTTATCAACATGCAAAAAATATTAATCAACAAGTTAATGAGGCTATTGGTGCGGTAAGTAATTTCAGTGAAAAAATTTCAGGAGAAATAAAACTTAGTGTCCCTACTATTTCGGGGGAGTTACTCTTAGCTGAAATTGTTGCTGGTTTTTGTCATCAACACCCTGATATTAGTGTGAATATACGCCTTGAAAATGAATTTGCTGATTTGGTTAAAGAAGGATTAGACCTAGCTATTCGAACAGGATATTTAGAAAACTCTACATTAATCGCCAAACCACTCATTATTTCTCATTGGATAGTTTGCTGTTCACCAGAATATATTGAACAACATGGTAAACCAAATACTATTGATGACTTATTGACCCATAACTGTCTTGCTTATACAGGCCAAGCAAAAGGTTCTCACGATTGGCGTTTTGAGCAAGACGGTCAGGAGCAAAGTATTCGTATATCAGGCAACTTTGCTACCAATAATGCGCAAGCACTTAGAAAAGCAGCGCTTGCAGGGTATGGCATCGCTTATGTGCCACGATGCGGTGTTTATGAAGATTTACAAAGTGGAAAATTGATTGCGCTTTTGGCCGATTATAAGCCACGATATTTAGGCGTATATGCTGTGTATTCTTACACGCGACATTTGCCAGCAAAAATTCGTTTATTGATAGATCATATTAAACAAGGCTATCAAAATAAGGCTGAGTATTTTTAATCGTTATGTAAAAAGCGGTTGATCGCTATCTTTAATTGTTCTAATTTTATAGGATAGTTCAAGGTTAACCCCTCACTATTATTATCCTTGCCAAATTCAAGGAGCTCAATGGTTTGTAGTTTTAACCTTTGACACAGGTTGATTAATAACTTTTGTTGTAGTTTAGATTGATGACCAATAATAACCGCCGCAATTTTGTTTCTATTTTCTGCACAGGTCGCCATTGCTTCTTTTGCATTAATTGCAGTTTTATAGGGTAAGTTAAGAAAGCGTAATTGATGTTCAATCGATATTTGGTGTTGATTATCGCCTTCCACAAGCAAGATACTCTTTTCATTATAAAGCACGGGTAACTCGCTTTGCTTAATGACTTTTACCGGTATTTCAAAGCTAAAAACAGAGCCTTTTCCAGCAACGGAGTGGGCTGACATCTCACCATCAAGTAACTGACATAGCTCACGGCTGATGGCTAATCCAAGGCCGTTACCTAAACTTTCAGCATCTGATTTACCTTGAATAAAGGGTTGAAAGATCATTTTCATATCATCTTGGTCGATACCAATGCCGGTATCAGAAACCGAAATATTAAGAAATGCCTGCTCACCATGCATTTGGCTAGAAATTTTCAACTCAACCTGCCCTTGATCGCTAAACTTAAGCGCATTAGTTAATAAATTTAAGGTGATTTGGCTGAGCCGAACGGGATCCGTCTCGATTTTTGCAGGAACTTTGCTATCTATGGTACAAAAAATCTTCAGTCCTTTGATATGGGCATTAATTGCCAGCAGATGGACGAGATCTTCAAAATGTTGTCTCACTTCAAACACTTCAACTTTTGGTTGTAGCTTGCCTTTTTCTAGTCGATAAACATCCACCAGGTCATTGAGCAAGTTAAGTAACCTGACACCTGATGAGCGGACGATAGAAAGTGAACGTAAATGCTCAGGATCATAGGTGTTTTTTTGGACACTTTCCAACAGTTTGAGCATGCCCTGTAAAGGGACTCTTAACTCCTGACTCATAGAAATAATAAATTTTGACTTTGCCTGGCTTGTGGCATTCACTTGCTTATTTGAAGTAACTAAAGCTTGATTTTTTTGTTTGAGTTGTTTTGCTAACTGCTGATTGGAAAAGGTTAACGTTAAGTTTGTTTTTATATGATGATGCATGGCGGTAAAGTTGCCATATAAGAAAAAAGCGTGCAGTAAGACTAATATACTTAATATGTAGAAGATGTTGCTGCCAACTAGTATTAAGCCTAAAGAAAAGCCGCTAAATAATGGCAGCGAAAATGCAATAAAGGATGATTTTATTGCCGATTGGCCTGCAACACTTTCCATGCTTATCGCGATTATTACTATGATTAACAACCATTGAAAGTCCTGTGGCAGGCTGGCTAAAAACACGCTACTGAAGCCTGCTAACGCACCGGTAATTACGTCGAGCATCAGCATGTACTTAAGCCAGCGAGAGTAGTTTAGGGTGGTACTCTTTTGCTGGCGAATTGTTTTATGAACCGTATTTCGAACCAAACTTAATACATAGATGGCAACAAGCCAGCTCCCTAATATTACGTGGTTGGTATGTGGCCAAAAAAGTACAGTTAAGATGCTGGCGGTCAGAGGAAAAACATAGATTACTTTATTTAAGCTCGAGACTAGCAACATTAAGCTTTGGTGCTGAATATATGCCTGTTGTTCTGGGCTAGGTGATGGAAGCGTATCTATTGTTTCTTCAGGTAGTTTGGAATTCAAATTTTATCTCAGTTTTACAACAACTTATTCGATAGTGATAGCTGCGTGATATATCGGCAATAACTATTGAAAACAAAACGATAGCATAAGAGCTTTTTGCGCTATTGTCTAACTTATTTAAATAAACAATAAGCGGCGAGCTACCCATTTATAAATCAAGGGATATTTAAAATCCGCCATATTCAAGTTCATATTCAAGGTAAAGTACAATAATAAAATAAGTAACTGCTGCACCAATAATGGAACCAAATACTGATGCCAATAGAAGCAGTTTAAATGGACTGATTTTGGTCAGCCGTATAGCAAATTTACCATTTGAAATCAGTCTTCTGTGCTTAACCTTATAGGTTGTGTTATAGCGTTGTATCTGTAAGCGAATAATTAGCTCAGTAACAATCAACATCTGATGTTATAATACACTTAGCGATATTCTCATTTTAAATGATTATTTACGTTAGGAAGTGGATCAATAAAATACTTTGTTAATTGCAATAGACGTCTAAGAGTCTATTGCAATTAATGACTAAATCGGGTTTAATACGCAGGTTATTTACAGGCACAGTTATCTGTTATTGCAAATAACACCAGAAGAGGAGCGATAACTAGGTAAATAACGTTTGGAATCACACTCCATTAAGCGTTATTGAGGGAGATTATCGCCGAGGATATTAATCGAGTGAATGTTAATGTCCGGTCACTAAGGCTGAATCCTTAGGGCTGTCACCGGTAGCGCTTACTTTTCGGATGTATAAAAGTAAGCCTTAAACAAGGTGGAGAGCTTCTGGCTGAAAAAGTTAACATTGCCCGCATCAACATACTATGCGTCAACCTAAAAACTTCTCAGTCATGCTCTTCCTGTATTAAATAGCGAATGATTGCCTTCAACTTATAAATCATCGCACTTAGGAAGAATTAACCATGTTACAAAATGAATCATCTCAGCAAGTATCTAGTCAAAACCTACCCCTTACCGTAGCCAAATTTGGCGGCACCAGTGTTGCTGATTATCAAGCAATGCTACGTTGCGCACATATCATTAAAAATGATACTAGTAACCGTTTAGTCGTTGTTTCTGCAAGTGCTGGCGTTACCAACTATTTAGTACGCTTAAGTCAAGAAAGTGTGCCAAGTGATGAGCAAGTAGACATTATTGCTAATATTCGTGCGATTCAAGTCAATATAACTCAGCATTTAGCTAACGATGTAGAACAACACTTAAATGATGAAATAGATACCTTACTTAATCAGCTTGCTGAACAGGCATTAAATCAATCTGTGCACCATAGTGTTAAACAAGCAGATGCTATTTTATCGTTTGGTGAGCAATTTAGTTCTCGCATTTTTGCGCAAGTTTTACAATCTGTTGGTATCGATGGCGCCTATTTTAATGTTCAACAAGTGATGAAAACCAACAGCTTATATGGCAAGGCTGTGGTTGATATAGAGCAATTAAGAACTGCTTGTAACGACATATTAGCGGTAAAGTTGCCACAACAAGTGTTGGTAACCCAAGGCTTTATTGGACAAGACGGTTTAGGTGAAACAACTACTTTAGGGCGTGGTGGTTCAGATTACAGTGCAGCATTACTGGCCGAAGCTTTAAATGCTAGTAACTTATCTATCTGGACTGATGTGGTAGGTATCTTTACTACAGATCCTCGCATCACCGAACAAGCAAGAGCTATTAAAGAAATTAGCTTTGGTGAAGCTGCTGAAATGGCTACTTTTGGGGCGAAAATATTGCACCCCGCAACACTTATACCTGCGATGCGTCATAACATTCCGGTATTTGTTGGCTCAAGTAAAGAGCCTGAAAAAGGCGGCACACAAATAAAACAAAAAGTGGATTCTAATCCTGTTTATCGTTCAATCGCGCTTAGACGCGAGCAAACATTGGTGACAGTAAAAAGCCCTGCAATGTTACATGCCAGTGGTTTCTTAGCGCAAGTATTTGGTATTTTAGCTAAGCATGAACTCAGTGTTGATTTAATTACCACCAGTGAAATTAGTGTCGCGCTAACGTTTGATAACCCAAGTGGCTCAACACAAGCATTAATCACCTCTACTGTAGTAGAAGAGTTAGAGCAACTTTGTGAAGTAACGGTAGAACACGGCTTATCATTAGTGGCGGTTATTGGTAATGGTTTAAATTGTGCTAAAGGGATAGGGCAAAGTATCTTTCAAACGATTAATGACATCAATATACGATTGATTTGTCACGGTGCTAGCGCGAATAATTTATGCTTTTTAGTCAATGAAAAAGATGCAAATCATGTGGTAGAAAAACTGCATAACGAGTTATTCTCTTTTTAATGAGCCTTTTTAACTAATAATCTAGAGACATTCCTGTAACAGATAACATTTGTGCAGGAATGTCTTGAGCTTGCTTCTTTAACTGACCGGTGTTTGTTAGCTTTACTTCAACACACCATCCATCTCACTATAATGACGACTCATTAATCTTTTAGGCTATTAAAAGTCGAAAACATCATTTATTTCCTAATTTCTCATTCTCATTTCCAATAGCTCAAAGTTCATAAAAATTTATAATAGCTTTTTAATATCGGATTCAATATCTTCAGGCTTTGTCGATGGCGCATAGCGCTTAATTACCAAGCCTTCACGGTTGATAAGAAACTTGGTAAAGTTCCACTTTATGCCTTCAGAGCCTAGAAGCCCAGGTGCTTGTGTTTTCAAATAATTAAACAAAGGGTGAGCATTGTCGCCATTAACGTCAATTTTGCTAAACAGTGGGAATTTAATGTTAAAGCGTAAATCGCAAAACTGTTTTATCTCTTCATCACTACCACTTTCTTGTTGTTTAAATTGATTGCAAGGGAAGGCTAGAATCTCTAACCCTTGTGCTTGATGATCTTGATAAAGTGTTTGTAAGCCTTGGTATTGGGGGGTAAAACCACAATCACTCGCGGTATTGACAATCAACATGACTTTACCTTGATAGCTTGCTAATTCAACCGACTCTCCAAGATTACTTTTAGCTGAAAACTGATAAATGTTGTTATCCATGGTGGCTCCTACAGTAACTTTGGTTGTGCACAATTTAACTTTACTCAATTTAGTCTCTTTTTTTTGTAAATACAAAATATATATTAAGATAACTTTACCTATAGCATCTTTCATAACAAGACTAATTTGATTACCATAGGCGACATTAAATACAACACATCGGAAATAACGTTAATGAACCCAATTATTCAAATGTTAAAAGAGTTAAATGTTAGTGAAGAAAAAATCAATGAACTTTTTCAAGCATTAACTGAGAACCCATTAATGGCAATGGCTGTTATTGGGCAGTTAGGTATTCCAAGTGAAAAATTACAAGAAATAATGGGCATAGTAATGACCCAACCTAATTTAATTCAAGAAGCAGTAGAAGAATTAGGCTTAGATTTCTCTAAAGTTGAAGCTGCGAAAGAAAAATTAAAAGAAGGTTTATAACTCGTCATGAATGATACTAATAGCAGCAGTTTAGAGTCTTTTCTTGTGCAAGTTAAGCAACAAGAGCCTACTATAGAGTTTGAGCAAGTCATGCAGGTTATTACTGATAATTATCAATATCAGCCAGCACTTTTCACTAATGGTGAGCTTGTTAATGAAATGGGAACTAACGAAGGTTCTTGTAAAATTTTTTACTTTGCTCAGTTAAATCAATTGAGCCCACAACAAACGCTTGCTTGTTTTGGTCGTTATTATCGCGAGGATGTTTTAGCTAATCCAAATGGTAATGATCACGGAAATATTCGAAATTTTATGCAAACTGGTTGGCAGGGCATTGAATTTAAATCAGTTGCCTTATTACCGATAGAATAAGTACCTGCTGAATAAGTTAATTTAGCGGAAATTATATTCAAGCAACTTCAAATCGTTTATATAAGGATCAGTTCAATGAAAGTAGCATTTATAGGTTTAGGCGTAATGGGTTATCCTATGGCTGGGCACTTACAAAAAGCCGGTCATGACGTTTGTGTATATAATCGTAACCAAGCAAAAGCAGAAAAGTGGCAGGCTGAATTTTCAGGTAAAACAGCTAAAACGCCAGCATTGGCGGCTAAAGAATGTGAAATAGTTTTTTGTTGTGTCGGTAATGATGATGATGTTCGTCAAGTGGTATTAGGTGAACAAGGTATATTGGCTGGTATGCCTAAGGGCAGTATTCTAGTTGATCACACGACAGCGTCTGCCAATATTGCGCGTGAGTTAGCTGAAATTGCCACGAAGCAAGAGCAACATTTTCTTGATGCACCCGTTTCTGGTGGTCAAGCCGGCGCAGAAAACGGTTTATTAACCGTAATGGTTGGCGGTAACGAAGCTATTTTTGGTAAAGTACAGCCCATTATGGATGCGTATGCCCGTTTTAGTCAGCTGATGGGTGATGTGGGTAGTGGGCAAATAGCCAAAATGGTGAATCAAATTTGTTTTGTTAACACTGTACAAGGTTTAGCTGAGGGATTAAATTTTGCACAAAAAGCAGGGTTAGATACTGATAAACTACTTGATACTATTGGGAAGGGAGCTGCAGGCTCTTGGCAAATGGATAACCGTGGTAAAACTATGTGCGCGCGTGAATTTGATTTTGGTTTTGCTGTTGATTGGGTAAGAAAAGATCTTGCCATTGCCTTTGAAGAAGCTGAAAAATTAGGTGCTGATTTAACCGTTACTAAACAACTCGATGGGTATTATCAAGAAATTCAAGAAAATGGTGGTAACCGTTGGGATACTTCTAGCTTAATTAGCCGCTTCAAGGATCCAAGGTTTACAAAGTCATAATTTTACGTGCCTATGTAGATGGTTCAGGATCGTCATCCCCGTGATTTCTTAATCGGGGATCTAGTGTATTAAGCGCAATAGATCTTCGATAAGATACTTCGAAGATACGCTACATGGATGTAGTTTATTAGACAATGCAGGAGCATATTGTCCTGACGTATACAGTTACATCCTGAGTTAACTGCATAGCCATGTAATTTTATAAAGTACATTATAATGCTATTTTTAGCTTATTTCACTAGCTCATGGGTGAAAAGGTGACACGTCACCTTAACGATGTAAACAGTCCAGCTCACCGCTTACGTTGTGGCGTGTGCGGTTGAGCCAATCATTTCTGATGCATCCATAACAAGTACAACGGCATTTTCATCGCGGCTTAACACGATTGTTTGCAATTTAGGAATTTGACGAGCACCGACTACCGCCAAAAGAACTTTTTGATCGTTTTGTTCAATTAAGTTTTCACCCGTTAAAATAGTGCCGTCTCGGCCTAACTCTTCTGAAATTGCTAGCCCAATATTGTCGGTTTGGTTTGAAATTATATGGACTACTTTTTCAGCTACCGCACCGGTTAGAATTTTATCGATAACTTTTGTTGTGACATAAATACCAATTAAACTCCACAATGCTAACTCCATATCTTTGAATACTATGCCAACAGCGATAATGATAATCATATCGAAAAACATAATGACTTGCGCAGATCTAAATGAGGAATAACGGGCAACAATTTTTGCGACGATTGTAGTACCGCCCGCTGATGCTTGGCCTTTCATCACTATGCCTATTCCTGCACCAATACACACACCGCCATAGATGGTAGATAGCAATATACTATCAATGGGTGGGAAAGAAATTATTCTTGGCAATAGTTCAACAAAGGTAGCTGTTAAAATAATGGCAATAACGGTGCGTACGGCGAAAAGAAAATCAATAAATTTACATGCCTATGCAGATAACTCAGGACTGGACTGAGCTATACTGTATATATAAACACACTGTATAGGTAGACATAATCATGAACATGCCAGAAGCAAGCTTTTTAGATTGGCAACAGCAGTTTAGTACAGAAGATGATTGTTTGAGATATTTACAACAAATGAAGTGGCCAAATGGTTTTATTTGTCCGAGCTGTGGCAATGATCATAGCTATGAGATTGTAAGTCGTCATTTATACGAATGTACACAATGTAGGAAGCAAACTTCAGTCACGGCAGGGACACTTTTTCATGGTAGTCGGCTCAGTTTAATTCAATGGTTTTGGGCTATATATTTTATTGGTTCAGATAAAGGAAGTATATCGGCACTGAGACTAAGTAAATTAATAGAAGTTCATTGGCGAACCGCGAGACTGATTTTGAAGAAACTTCGACGTGCTATGGGACACAGAGATAGTTTATATCAATTAAGTGGCACAATAGAGCTAGATGACGCCCTAATTGGTGGTCGAAAGAAAGGCAAACGAGGTCGTGGTGCAGCAGGAAAAAAGAATGTGATAATAGCCTGTGAAAGCAAGAAGAAAAAAGCAGGATTTATCGCAATGGAAGTGGTCGATAGTATTTGCCATCTTAGTGTTAATGAGTTTGTTAAAAAGAACTTGAAACGAGGTCAGAAAGTTCATTCTGATGCATTACCCGCATTGAATATTATTGACCAAACACAAAACTATGAAGCAAGGGTGACACCAAGTTATTTGGTGGATGAATGGCTACCGTGGGTACACATAGCTATCGGTAATTTAAAAACGTTTTTGTTAGGCACATTCCATGGCGTATCAGGAAAATACCTACAAGAATACTTAGATGAGTTCTGTTATCGGTTCAATCGTCGATTTATCGAAAAACAGATACCTAACCGATTGTTAAATTTGGCGATAATTCATTCGCCTGTAAAATCGACCTGAGCCAAGTGCATAGGCATGTAAATTTAAGACCTGCAAGAACCAGTGGAATATTGATTAACACCATGGTGAGTGACGTTGGAATACCGGTTAAATAATGAAATATAATCGATATACCAGGGGTGCCGCCTGTGGCGATATTGACAGGTATCAGAAAAAAGGTAACACCAAAGGCCAGTAAATAAGAACCAAGTGAAATTAAGATTATATTTTTGAGCTCTTTCATACTGAATTGTTTATGTATCTATTTACATTACATGTTAACGATATGGTATCACGAACGATTGAAAGGCGGGAGGTTATAGTGTGAATAGGGGGGAGATAACCGGGTAATTACATTGTAATTACCCGTTAGGAAAATTGGTCTGGCGGGGGTATTACTTATCCTCCTTGCACATATTCATACAACGCTTTTAACACAGACATTTTACTTTTGTCTTCTTCATGCTCGTGCGCTAAATTTTCAATTTTTATCATAAACTCATCCAGATTTAAAATACCTTTGCCACCATACTGCAACTTGTTTTGGCAATATTGTTGCCAATGTTCTTGTTCTTCAGTCGTTAAGGTATGAGGGTAGTTACGTGCTCGGTATCGAGTTAACAGCACAGATAATCGTTCATCTTGGAATTTAAACGGATGGCTACCAAGTTGCTCAGGAGATAAGCCGCGTAAAATATCCATTTGAGTTTTATCACTGTGACTAAAGAAGTTGCCACCATATAACGCTTGCTCAGCATCAACATCTCTATTATCGAAATCACTAATAGCAAAAACATCACTCAGTTTATCTCTTAGCTCCGCATGTTGTTTTAATATTGCTAAATTTTCTAAACAGTAATCACGTGGAATTGCTAAACGCTCAGCGTTTTCTGGTAATAGTGTTTTCGCAGGGGCAATGACAGGGCACTTATTAATATGGATTAACTTAACGGGTATAGGTTTTTCATCGGGTGCTAAATCATCGTAGCGAGTATATAAACGTGCTTTAATTTCTTCGCTGGTTAGCGTTAATAAGGGTTCAATATCTTGTGCCAAGTCGATACAGATCACCGCATTTTTATTCACCGGATGATAACTAATAGGCGCAAACCAACTGGTACAACCATGCAGCGATGATATTTTACTTGAGGTATGAACGACCGGTGTCATGTCTGCCACGTTAAGTAATTCAGCCACTTGTTTTTTACTTTTTAAGTTAAAAATAAAATCATAAAGTTTTGGCTGCTTTTCTTTTATTAATTTGGCCATCGCAATAGTAGCATAAACATCAGACATAGCATCATGCGCTGATTCATGGCTAATACCATTCGCTTTAGTGAGTAACTCTAAACGAAAACTCACCACCTGTTCACCATCACGGTCAATAGTAGGCCAATTTATGCCTTCAGGGCGAAGTGCATAACAGGCGCGAACCATATCAATAATATCCCAACGACTATTACCATTTTGCCATTCACGGGCATAAGGGTCGAAAAAATTACGGTAGAAAAGGTAGCGCGACACCTCATCATCAAAGCGTATATTGTTATAACCAGCCACACACGTATCAGGCACACTAAATAACGCATTAATTCGACTAGCAAATTCAGCTTCGGTTAACCCTTCACGCTGCGCTTTTTGAGGCGTAATACCCGTTACTAAACAAGCCTCTGGATGAGGCAGGTAATCTTGCGGTGGTTGGCAATAAAACATTTCAGGCTCGCCAATGATATTGAGATCTAAATCTGTCCTGATCCCCGCAAACTGAGAAGGCTTATCTACTTTGGGTGAAATGCCCCAAGTTTCATAATCGTGCCAGAGAATGCTCGGCTGGTTTGTTATGTTTTGATTTGAAGTGTTTTGTTTCATTTTATCCATGTAAAACAATTGATTAGTTTTTATTTTGTGAGCTAATGTATCTTTTCATCTTTTATTGTTCGCCAGTGTTTTACCTTGTTTGTGTGATATAAATAGGTTCTATTTCCTTTCAATATCGTTACAGATTTCAGGCTATTCCTAAGCGGTTAACACTAGGTCGATTTCCTGATCTGACTTTAGCACAGGCAAGGGATAAAATCCCATAATTACGGCAGTTGTTAAAAAATGGTAAAGATCCCATTGTAGAGCTAAAGAGAATAGCTGCACCAACAGGTGCAACACTTGACGATTGCGTACATTCATTTTTAGAACGACATGTTGTTAAGCTTCGTTCAAACAAACAAAATTAATATAACAACGTCCGCTTTTAGCGAGCAGAACAACTAAAGATCAACTGATAGCGAATGACTTCAAAACACAGAAAAGAAGTTTAAAAATTAAGAGTTTTTCACATTATATGAAAAAGCTTACAAATTAATAGTTGTAAATTTGAGTTTTTTATTTTGTTTTCTTGAAATTTTTTTATATTAAATTTGCAAAATGGTCATACACGTCTAACCTTTAAATAGTTGTACTGCGGTTCCTATCTAGAATGAGATGAATAACAATTGATGTGATGTTCGATGGAATGAGTGTTGTAAATATTAGTAGTCACTTGTCGTTAATTTCCCTAATTCAATTGATGAATATCAATTCTGATATTTTGAGTTAATCAAAAACTTATAATCGCAGTCTTCGTTGCTCACTTGGCAAATGGATTAGTCTTTTATGTTAGATAAAGCATTGTTTTTTTTCGCGGATGAATTAAATTCCTATCTTCAGGCTCGTACGGGTTTGCTTGGTACAAAAGTAAAAGTTAGCGCAATTGTTAATGAAGATGGAAAATATGTGATGGATGCTGAGTCTATTGCTATTACCATTTTAAATATCGAAGAAGAAACTATCATCAAAGATCATCAGCGACAGCATGTTTATCAATCTGGGCAACATAAGGTATTAAATCCGAGATTGAATTTAAATCTAATGGTGATGTTTTCGGCCAAATTCGCTGTTTATGATCAAGCGCTTAAATATATAAGTCATGTATTAACTTTCTTTCAAAATAACAATAGTTTTTCTTCTAATACTTATCCAGCTCTCGATCAAACAGTAAAGAAATTAAATATTGAATTACAAAGGCTTAGCTTTGATGAGTTGAATCAAGTTTGGGCCTTTATCGGCGGTAAACAGCTGCCGTCTGTTATTTATAAAGTTAGGATGATAGCCATACAAGATCAAATACAAAACGACATTCAACAACCCATTACCGTTATTGATTCAACGGTTAATGTGGTTTAACTGGCTTTATTTAGTCAAGGAGGCAAAATGTCTGTTCAATTTAAAACCTTATTTAGTGTAAAGTTATTACATGAATATTACGCAGACATATTTGCAGATTTAATTCTTGTAGTGCCTGAAGCAACGGCAATAGTTTTAAAAAATGGCAAAATACTCGTTAGAGAGTTGGATGGTGTTTATCATTTTTTGTGTGAATTTCAAGAAAACAACATACCTGTAATCGAACTGTTGAATCAGTCATTACAGTTTGGTTTAAAATTATCTAATCCATATTTCTTTAATTTTACAGATATTGCACATGACAAAGCTGTGTCACTATACAACAATTCTTCTCTAACATCTTCATTAAACATAGCCGCTAGCGTTATACCTACGGGACGTTTTTTAACACATTTCATTAGTCATGAAGATAGGCCTGTAACGCTATCGTTGGAAAGTATAAAGGGTAATGTTATATCAACAGAAACAATTACAAGTGAACACACAAGAAATCATTGTTCATTTGAGTTTGAAAATGCTTTATTTGGGGCTTATCGAGTTAAAGAGACCTACCCAGAGACGAATGAAGTTATAAACTATTATTATCATCAAGAAATTTTCGTTCAACCCATTTTTTCATTAATAGAAATCAAAATTGACAGTAGTTTTTACACGTCTCCCCCAGAGTTCACTATTCAATTTGACGCAAAAAAAGAAAAGCTAAATTACTACATTATTGCTGATAAATATTCCCCGACTGATTTTTTGAATTTACAGATAACCGATACAGGTTTTGTTAAAGATAGTCGAAGTGAAGTCACATTTGAACGCGTAGAAACTGATAACTTTGGACCCACAGAGTTTAAAGAGAATTTACTTGGTAAGCCTGATAGTAAAGTCACGTTATTTAGATCATTAAACAAAGTTAACCGACAACATAAATCAAGAAAAAATATACAGCTCAGTTTAAATGGGCAAATGCTAATTTCAAATTTGCCCGCACCAGGGCAAGAAAAAACTCAAGCGAATTTCATTATTCATCTTGCTAACCCATAGGAGACATTCGAATGTCGACATACAAAACGCCAGGTGTATACATAAAAGAGATTTCGACATTTCCGCCTTCAGTGGCAGAAGTGGAGACAGCAGTACCTGCTTTTATAGGCTATACAGAAAAGGCGGATAAGAACGGCGATGGTTTAACATTAAAACCGACAAAAATATTTTCTTTAAGAGAATACGAGCAATACTTTGGTGGCCCTAAAGATGACGAAATAGCTTTAACCGTCAGCGAAAAGGATGATGGTAGTTTTAATGTAGAGTCCTTCGTAGAGCCAACATTAAAATATATTATGTATTTTAGTCTGAAAATGTTTTTTAATAATGGTGGTGGGCAGTGCTACATCATTTCCGTTGGCGACTATACCGGAACGGGAATTGAAATAGGTACTAATACCAAAGTGGGTCTAAAAAACGGTCTTGATGCGCTTAAAAATGAAGACGAACCTACCTTGATTGTTATACCAGAATCAATCAAGTTATCGACAACGGCAAGTTATGAAGCGTTAACACAAGCGGTATTATTGCAATGCAACACCTTGCAAGACCGTTTTGCTGTCTTTGACATTTACAAAGGTGGTGAATTGCTTGACCCTGCTGCCCAATTAGCTAATAGAGCCTTTTATGGAAACAATCATCTAAAATATGGCGCAACCTACTATCCATTTTTAAAAACGTCACTTAATTACGCTGTAAATGAAGGCGAAACAAACGTTAAAATCACTTATCCTTCTGATGCAGAGCCTCCCGCAACCACTAAAACTGACGATCTCAAAACACTTAATGGTGTTAACACTGCTTTATACAATTTTGTTTTAGGTAAATTGAAAGAACGCTTTGTCGTGCTTCCTGCGTCTCCGGCGGTTGTTGGTGTTTATGCCTCTGTTGACTCTAACAGGGGAGTATGGAAAGCGCCTGCCAATGTGAGTCTAGCGAATGTAATTGAACCTGTTGTGAAAATAGATAATGCAATTCAAGATGGTCTGAATGTTGATGCAACTACAGGTAAATCTATTAATGCAATTCGCTCATTTATGGGCAAAGGTACCCTGGTTTGGGGTGCTAGAACATTAGCGGGTAACGATAATGAATGGCGATACATTCCTGTAAGACGCTTTTTTAATATGGTTGAGGAGTCTATAAGAAAATCAACTTATTGGGCTGTTTTTGAGCCAAACGACGCCAATACGTGGACTAAAATTCGCGGCATGATTGAAGCCTATTTGACGCAAAAATGGCGTGACGGTGCCTTAGTAGGAGCAACGCCAGATGATGCATTTTTCGTTCGTTGTGGACTCGGCATAACAATGGACTCACAAGATATATTAGAAGGCCGTTTGAACGTAGAAATAGGGATGGCTGTTGCAAGGCCTGCAGAATTTATCATTCTTAAATTCTCGCACAAATTACAAACGTCGTAAACGCTAGTTAATTTACAAAAATCGGAGTAATTATTATGCCAGAACTTTATCCATTGCCGGCGTTTCATTTCATCGTGGAATGGGGCGGAATTAGAGTTGGTTTTTCAGAGGTGTCGGGCTTAACACAAGAAGTACAGCCCATAGAATATCGAGATGGTATGTCGCCAACATTTTCAACAATTAAAATGCCAGGTCTTAAAAAGTTTTCAAATGTAACATTGAAAAGAGGCATTATTAAACACGACAACGATTTTGCACAATGGTTATCTACGGTGAAGTTAAACAAAGTAGAAAGGCGCGATATTGTGGTCAGTTTGCTGGATGAAGAACATGTTCCTGTGATGGTTTGGAAAATTAACAGCGCCTTTCCGGTTAAAGTTGAGGGGCCAAGCTTGAAGGCATCAGGAAATGAGGTAGCAACAGAGTCTATAGAATTGGCGCATGAAGGACTAACCGTTCAAAACGATTAGGACTTGATACAAAGTTTGGTTACCAAATTGAACATGTAAACTAATATAGATAGAGGTATATGTGGCAAATTATGTGCCGCCTGTTGGCTTTCATTTCAGAGTAGAAGTATTAGGACTTAGTCCTAATGATAGTGATATTCGCTTTTCAGATGTAAGTGGTCTGTCTACTGAATTGTCAACGGAAGAAGTTGCTGAGGGGGGAGAAAATAGGTTTCTACAAAAATACCCTGTTCAAACAAAGTATACCGATTTAGTGTTAAAACGTGGTCTATTGAAAAGCTCTAAAGTAACTGAATGGATTGAAGAATGTATTCAGCAATTAAATATTACCCCAAAAAATATCGATATTATGTTACTTGATGAAGATCATACGCCCCTAATGGCTTGGCATTTAGTTAACGCCTATCCAGTAAAGTGGACAGTGAGTGATTTTTCTGCAAGAAACAATGCAATTGTGGTTGAAACTCTCCAACTTTATTATCAATATTTTAAAGTGGATAGGGGATAAAAATCATGCCATTAATTATTGATGAGGTGGTTATTTCTGTCGAAGTAAATGGCGCTGGAAATAAACCTACACAAAATTTAAATAAAGAAATGACACAAGATCTCATCGAAGAATGTGTCGAAAAAGTTTTAGAAATATTAAAGGAAAAAGAAGAACGATAAGTAGGGTGTTATATGTCTGGTGAATTAGAAAAGTTGCGTATAGAAGCATATGAAACAGAGGATTACCAAGATGACCCGCCTCCTATTGTATTCAACGCTTATATTAATCCTAAAGAAATAACATTGGGATATGAAATTGAATATGACGAAAAACAAGGAGCAGGAACAACAAACAGTCGCATGGAGTTTAGTAAAGCAAAGCCAGGCGATTTAGCACTGACGTTTTTCATAGATGGCACAGGCGCAAACGGAACAAAAATTGATGTTCAAGCAAAAATCAAAGAACTTCAATTAGTCACGGGGTACAACGGTGTTATTCATCGGTCAAACTATCTGAAAGTGGCGTGGGGAACAATGCAAGTGAAACGATGCATACTTAAATCGTTATCTATTGCTTATAAAATGTTTAAGCCAAATGGTGAGCCGTTACGTGCCTTAGTCACAGCAAATTTTACAGATAATTCTGATGATGAAACGCGTATTGCGTTAAGTCGGGATAAGTCTCCAGATTTAACACATGTCAGAACGGTTAAGGCAAGTGATACATTAACGCGAATGTGTTATGAAATTTATGGCGATTCAAAATACTACATCGATATTGCGCGTATAAATCAAATCAGTAATTTCAGAAAACTTGAAACGGGAAAACAACTTGTCTTTCCGCCATTAGCCAAATAGGAATAGCCATAAAAAAAGCGGTAAAGTACTTTAATTTTAACCTGACGATATTTGTTTGTATTGGTATAAACACGCATAAACATGAAATAAAAGCGTGTGTTCAATAGGAGAGAATTATTAACATTCAACGTAGAATACCTGTCGATACCGCGCATCGTGAGTTTATCGTTAAGGTTAATGGAAGTATTGTTTCACGTAAGCTGAACTTGTTATCAGTTGCCGTGAATTCTGCTGCGAATAAAATTCCTAGTGCTCGACTGGTTTACCAAGACGGCTCAGCGAATAAGGGAACATTTTCTCTTTCTGAACAAGATTTGTTTATTCCTGGTAATGACATAGAAATTAGCGCTGGCAATGTCAACGAAACTACAGTCGTTTTTTTAGGTATTGTCGTTAAACACACAATAAAAGTTAAGCAAAATAAAGGTTCAACACTCGTTGTAGAGTGTAAAAATAAAGTCTGTAGATTAGCTGCGGATAGAACAAATCATTATTTTTATGAACAATCTGATAGTGACATCATTGAGCAACTTCTAGCAAATGCAGCACTGCAGAATATTGAAGTTTCTTCTTCAATTATTACCCACCCAGAGATAGTGCAATATAACGCAACAGATTGGGATTTTTGTTTATTACGAGCCCAAGTGAGCGGGCTACTAATCATACTTAATGCCGATAAAAGCGAAGTAAGACCTGCAAAAATATCAAATGATGTTATTTGCGAACTTGAATTTGGTGCAACCATTATAGAGGCTGATTTAAGCATAGATGGTCGTAATCAGTACAGAGGTATTAAATCGTCTAGTTGGAGCCAATCTAGTCAAGAAGTTATTGAAAAAGAGGCGAGTGATCCTCGTTTTACATCTCCCGGTAATTTAGATGCATCAAGCTTATCTGACACCTTGAACCTCTCATTTTTACAACAAAAACATCCAACGATAAGTGAAGATGAAGCACAGCAATGGGCGGATGCAAGTTGGCTATATTCGCAAATAAATCGAGTTTCGGGGCTTGTAAAGTGTCAAGGCATGTCTGCAGTAAAAACAGGCGATAGCGTTAAATTAGTTGGTCTAGGAGAACGCTTTAACGGTGATGCCTTTGTAACAGGTGTACGCCACGACTTTGGAGCGACACAAGGTTGGCAAACCTATCTTCAGTTTGGTGGTGTTGAGTGGTTAAACGTAACTCAGAAAGTAGTAGACCAACCAAATGCTGCAGGGTTAATTCCAGGCGTTAATGGCTTACAAATTGGCATTGTTGTCAGTAATGATGACCCTAATGGGGAATGTCGAGTACAAGTGAGAATGCCTTTAATAAGTGCGGACGAAAATGGTACTTGGGCACGGCTTGCTACATTAGATGCTGGCGAAGAACGTGGTTTTTATTTTTACCCCGAAATAGGAGATGAAGTCGTAATTGGTTTTTTTGCCAATGATCCTAGACAAGCTGTGGTGTTGGGAATGTTGCACAGTAGTGCGAAAACAGCACCGATAACACCGAATGATGACAACCATGAAAAAGGCTATGTCAGTCGTGAAGAAATGAAAATGACGTTTGATGATGAAAATATTGATATGACATTTTCAACACCTGCGGGTAACAACATAAGACTTACCGAACAAGAAGGAGGTATTGTCATTGAAGATCAAAATGGCAGTGTCATTAAATTAATCGATAGTGATGTCACCATTGAAAGTGCAGGAAATTTAACATTAAAAGCAGCTCAAGATATTAAAATTGAATCAGGCGTAAATACTGAAATAATGGCATCAAGTGAAACTAAAATATCGGGAAATGCTGGCTGTGCACTAGAAAGCTCAGGCATCACTGAAGTTAAAGGTTCATTAGTAAAAATTAATTAGTAAAAATTAATTAGTATTGAATTAAAAATCAGTAATGAATGAACAGTAATACATATTCATGAGTAAGGATATTTTATGGCGTTTGCAGCACGGGTTGGAGATACAACAAATCATGGTGGAACCGTAATTGGGCCCGGTAACGCTACGGTACTTATTGGAGGAAAACCAGCAGCCGTATTAGGAGATATACATATTTGCAGCTTGCCGCCGAATGGACATCAACCAACGGCGAGTCCTTTTATTTTAGGAAGCCCTTCAGTGCTAATTGGAAATATGCCAGCAGTAAGAACATCTGACAGCTGTATTTGCGGTGCAATGCCAGTTGTAGGTGAACCAACGGTAATCATTGGTTAAATAGAACAGCTTTGTAAAGTATGAATTAATCAAAATGAGATAGACGATATGAATCAAGGTAAATCATCATTTTTAGGTAGAGGTTGGAGTTTTCCACCTCAATTTTTAGCACAATCTGGTGAAGTGTTAATGACGGCTGATGAAGAGGACATTGTCGCTAGCCTTAATATTTTACTTGGTACTACCGTTGGCGAGCGTATTTTATATCCTAAGTACGGCTTGAATTTACGAAACATGCTGTTTGAACCTATAAGTACAACAGCAAAAACATTGCTAGAAGAGCGAATAGAGATAGTTTTACTTGTTCACGAAGCGAGAATTAATGTGCTTAGTGTAAATATTGGTCTTGAGCAAATGATAGAAGGGAAAATGGTTATCGAAATTGAGTACGTCATACAGGCAACTAATTCACGTTTTAACTTAGTTTATCCCTACTACCTACATGACGGAAATGCCGTTGAAAAAGTTTTTTAGTTAAAAGAAAAAGGAAAAGTAATCTCATGTTGAAGGTTAAGGCGAAAAAACTCGTTAAAGTCATCAATAAAGTCGATTAATGATGACAAAACAAAGTATTGTTAAATCAGTATTAAGGGCAAGTGGGCAGAGTCAATCTGAGCGCACAGCTGTTGCTTTGTCTTCAGATTACGTCGCTATTGACGCATGGACAAAATCTGAATTGATGGACTATATGCAAGCATTTGCCAAGCATATAAATTTTTATCAAGACGATAGTGAAATTCCTTCGGGTGACTGGCAATCATTCTTCCCTTTCCCATTAACAAATTCTCAACAATTTATTGAACAACAAGCACCAAACGTAACGCCTCATATGGCTTTACTTCAAGCTTTTGTTGAACTCTATAAATACCCTCAACAACAAATTAATCAACTAACCGATACTCATTTAGATTTTTATTACAAAACCGTCTTAAGAATGACGCCAAAGTCTGCAATAAATGACAAAGTTTATCTTGTTTTAGGCTTAAAGAAAAATAGCCCGATAACACTGATTGAACCTTCACATAGTTTTAGTGCGGGTAAAGATAATTTAGGGGTAGAAAGGCTCTATAAACCGACTAAAAGTCATATTGTTAATCATGCCTTGGTTTCATCAATAAGAAGCGTTTTTATTGATCCTTTTGATAATAAAATTAAGCATGCACCCATAGCAAACTCTCAAGATGGATTAGGAAAAAAACTAACAACAGAAAATGGAAGTTGGCATGGCTTTGGACAAAGTGAATTGCCGTTAGGTGCCAGTGGGTTTGCCTTATCATCCAATGTATTACTGTTATCTGAAGGCGAACGAACAATAACAGTAAAAATAAAATTATCTGAATTAACGGTTGCTAGCTTCTTAATCAATCAATTAGCCAGTCAATTGGCAAATACTTTTCTGGTCTCATTTTCGGGCGATAAAGGCTGGTCAGAACCCATCATTATTACGCCAGAACTATCTGGAAGCATGCTGGAGCTAGTTGTTGTCGTCGCCAAAGAAGATGATCCAATTTCACCCTATTTAGACAGTATTCATGACTTCAATTTCGAAACATCAGACCCTGTGATGCAAATATGGGTAAACCAAGAAAGTAGCGCTATTTCATATTCAGAATTGGCAAAATTACAAATAGAAACTATTCAAATATTCACTAAAGTAAAAGGGGCAAAGCAGCTTAAAGTAGAAAATGATTTAGGAAAACTCAATGCCAACAAATCGTTTATGCCCTTTGGCGCTCAACCATACAAAGACATGAGGTTGTATGTCGGCTGTGACGAAGCATTGGACAAAAAGCTCTCATTTATTGCTCTCAACATTCAGTGGCAAGATGCACCAACTAGTTTTACTAAGCATTATCGCCATTACAAAACACCTGTGAAAAATTCCATTTTTAAAGTTTCGATTACTTTTACCGATGCGGGTAGTTGGCAAGAGTCCGTTGTTAATCGACCTTTGTTCGACACTCGAGATGCTAGCGAGATAATGACAATATCCTTTGGTCGAGGCATAAGAGAAAAGGTGGATTTAGCGTCTCAAAATCAAAAGATTGCTGTCGCATTGGCACATTCAAATCAACAATGGGTAAAATCTACTGCCGTTAAATTGTTATTAAAGCAACCGACGTTATCACGATTTATTAAAGCCTCCGTTTTGAAAGATAATGCACGTCGAAATACTATCGTCGTTTCAAAACGTCCGGTGAAAACAAATAGTAATACTAGAACAGTAACTGATTTTACTGAGGGGTTTATCACGTTATCACTAGAGCGAGATTTTTTGCATGAAGAATATAGACAACAAACAATTAAAAATGCATTAGCTTTTAGTAAGAATAACCATAAAACACCTATCATTTTAAATGAGCCTTATACACCGTCAATTGCCAATATATCGTTAGATTACAGTGCTTATACCGATGTAATTGAGATGGATGATGAAGATATTACCGCTTTTGCAAGCGATGAGACGATGTTCTTTCATCTTAGTTATGCGGGTCAACATCGTGAACATAGTTTTATTCGAAACCAATTTGAATTTTTAACAGATAAAAGCGTATCACTTGTACCTGAGTCTAAATATAACGGCGAGTTACTCATTGGAGTGAGTAATTTGAGCCCTAGTGACAGCATTAATTTATTGGTGACACTTGCAGAAGGAAGCGCAGACCCTGAAGTAGAAAGAGCAGTAATAGAGTGGTCAGTATTATCCAACAACTATTGGAAACCATTAAATGAGCAAGAATTAGTTGAAGACAAGACTAACAACTTCTTAACAACTGGCATTATTAACCTTGTAATTCCTTCACTAGCAACCGTTGAAAATTCAATTCTTCCTAGCCCAAATATTTGGTTGAAAGCGGGACTAATTGGAAGCGTTAAAGCTGTTTGCGATATTATTGATATTCAAGCGAACGGTGTTGAAGTTGTCTTTTGTGAACAACAAAATAGTGAAGAACATCTAAAAATCCCTTTACAGGCAGGTACAATTGCTAAACTTAAAACACCAATAGCTAGCGTTAAATCGGTAAGCCAACCAATTGCCTCCTTCGGCGGAAAGCCAAAAGAAACAGACACGACTTTTAGGACGAGAACGTCTGAAAGATTACGTCATAAAAATCGAGCATTAACCATTTGGGACATTGAACGAATTCTACTCGAAGAGTTTCCCTTCGTTTATAAGGTGAAATGTTTACCGCATTCAACGCCTAATAATTGGAGTTCTCCAGGGCATGTCACAGCAATTATAATCCCCAATTTATATAATCAAAATGCTGTCGATCCTTTTCGACCTAAAGTTAGCAGTCAAACATTATCAGTCGCTGAGAATTTATTGGCTTCTATTGGGACTATGCAAGTTCAATATCACGTTACTAACCCTCGATATTATCAAATAAAAATTGGTTTTGGCGTCAAGTTAAAATTGGGGTTTGAATTTAATTATTATTCACAACTACTCAATCAAAAAATAATTGAATTTTTAACGCCATGGATGAGAGAAACCGATAAAGATATATATTTTGGCGGTATTGTCTATAAATCAGAAATATTAGATTTCATTGAAGAATTATCGTTTGTTGATTACCTCACTGATTTTACGTTAATGGGCTACGAAAATGATCAAACATTACTGAATAACAATCTGAAAGATGCAAGCAATATAAGTGTTACAGAGCCAGATATGATAATGGTTTCAGCAAAAGAGCATGATATTTACCAAGTGGAATAATACGTAATTAACACCGTACGTTTTACTGTTAATTCAAATAGGAATTGGTATGGATAAAGAGCTTAAGATAACTAAAAACGATAAGCGTAAAGTTGCGCTGGATTATCGTGCGTTATTTTCTGAGGGCATTGCACATGTTCGACATCTTGCTAGCGACATTTGGACTGACTATAACGCTCATGATCCCGGTGTAACGGTGTTAGAAGTATTAAGCTATGCGTTAACCGATCTGAGCTTGCGTGCAGAATTACCCATTCAAGATTTACTCGCGTTAAATGAATCAGAGGAAAACGCCTCTAAAACTAATAATGAATATATGGCTAGTCAGTTCTTATCAGCGCGTAGGATTCTACCTAATAGACCGTTAACAGAACTCGATTATCGAAAACTTATTATAGATCTACCAGGCATTAGAAATGCGTGGATATATCCCGCTCAAACTCAGTTCTACGCAGATAAAATAAACAAAAAACTGTTATTTGAAAATACCTTTCATCAAAATGTTGAACCAGTGCTACTTAAAGGGCTTTATAACATAAAGCTAGAGTTAGAAAGTAGACTTAAAAAAGCTGAGAAGCAAAAGGTAATTGAGCAAGTTCGACAATTGTTACATGAAAATAGAAACCTATGTGAAGATTTTCTCGATATTGGAGAAGTTAAAACACAAAGCTTTTTAATCTGCGGTGAAATTGAAATATCTCCTAATGCAGATGTTGTAGAAATTAATGCTCAAATAAATAGCCAAATAACTAATTATCTATCCCCGAATATTAAAAACTATACCTTGAATGAAGCCTTAGATTTAACAAATGAATTTGGTGAGAAATATACAACAGACGAATTATTTTCAGGACCGGCTTTACGATGTGGATTCATTTTGGATGAGCATCTCACTGAAACTAACTTAAAAGAACAACTTTATTTGTCCGACGTTATTAGCATTATTATGGATATTATGGGAGTAGTGTCAGTACGAGACATTATTGTTAATCCTACTGCATTGAAGAAATCTTTAGAAAATAAATGGATAGTACAAATAAAAGACAAGCATCGAGCCGTATTAAATTATGAAAAATCGTCATTGTTATTTTACAAAAAAGGCTATCCAGTAAAAGCTGATAAAGCCGCGACAATAAAACGTTCAAAGGAGCTGGCGATTAGTTTACAAACTAAGTCAGTATTACCTATTGATGAAGATATAAAAATTCCCTTGGGAGAGAATAGAAATAGTTCTAATTACTATCCATTTAAATATCATTTCCCTGAAGTTTATGGTATTTCAGAAAATGGTTTACCTTCAAGCGCTAATGAAGAAAGAAAATCACAAGCTTTGCAGCTTGAAGGTTACTTACTTTTTATAGAGCAAATATTGGGGAATTATCTGTCTCAATTATCGCAATTACCTCAACTTTTTTCTAGTGATGAGAATATTTCGCAAACGTATTTTTCTCAATCAATTAAAGGCTACGACAAGCTTTATGCTACTGATGAACCTCAAGAATTACTAGACAATACTTTAGCGGATAAAGACAAACAAACTGTTAGAAAAAATCTGTTTTTAGACCATTTGATATCACGTTTTGCAGAAGATTTTACCGATATAGCAGATGTGTTATATAGCAACTTTTCTTTAAGTGAACAACAGCTTATAGAACAGAAGTGTCAATTTTTGAATCGCTACGATGTGATCAGTAAAGACAGAGGACTCGCGTACAACTATACATTACTCGATGAAGACAAAATTTGGAATACTGATAATATTTCGGGATTTGAAAAACGTATTTCAGCTTTGCTAGGTATAGATAATTGGAACCGAAGAGATTTGGCAAATATTACATTTGAAAGCCATAGCCAAATCGTAGAAGCAACTGAAGGTGAAGAAATTAACACATTTAGGTTCAGGTTCAGAAGTACGATTGACGATAGTATTTTATTGAGTAGTAGTACCAATTATCAAAACAAAGAGGACGCACAAAAAGAACTTGATCACGTGCTTGAAGTTGGTGCTGACGCTAATAGTTATGAACGATTATTAACCGAAGAAAATCCCCCTAGGCATTATTTTAATGTTGTTGATGCCACTGGAGAAGTAATTGCAAGACGTATCGAGTACTTCACTTCAAAAGATGAAATGAATGCTGAAATCACAAAGGTTAAAACGACTATTCGACAGATCTATAGTTTAGAAGGCATGCACGTAATTGAAAATATATTATTACGACCTACGTCAAAAGAAGATCCTTTATTACCCATTTGTGTAGACGATAACTGTGAGGGATGTGCTGATCTTGATCCTTATTCATACAGACTACAGATTATTTTGCCCGCATATGGCGAACGCTTTGAGGATATTGATTTTAGGGAGTTTTCTGAAGATCTTATTCGAAATGAAATTCCAGCACATATTATGGCAAAAATTTGTTGGATAAGTAAAAAATCGATGTCTGAATTTCAAATTCATTATAAAAAATGGTTGTCCCTTAAAGCGACTCAGTTTGCTCAAACATTTGATAGTAATACCACTAGTAACACAACAACTAGTGGTATATCAGATAGCGAGCCAGTAGATACCACTTTAGCGGTTGATTTACAGGAACAAAGTGAAATTTTATCAAAATTTATTAACGCATTATTTAACACTAAAAATGTGTATTACAAAGAACGCCTCCACGATTGTGAAGGTGAAGATAACTCATTATTTGTATTAGGGCGAAGCACATTGGGCAGTATTGATCCTAAAGAGTAACAATGAATATTCAAGGTGATCGTTATGGCAATTATTTTAAGTAGTCTCGCAAAATTAGCGAATGATTATACGGTCTTTAATAAAGACCAAGTACTGTCGGATGAACAGCTCAATAGTTTATCCAAATATTTTGATGATCAAGACCGATTAACACGCGTTAATTTAATTGGTGTTGGTTTGGTTTGTGGTTGTAATATTGAAATGCAGGGCAATTCAATTGTCATGAGTAAAGGCTTAGCGATCACAACAGATGGCGACCTTATTAATATAGAAAAAGCGACATCATATTCAGCATTTAAACCCTTTGGTATAGATCAACCCAAGTACAATCGCTTCTATATTAATAAAACTAAAATGCTCACCTTGTTTGAACTTGTGCAAAATGAAGTGGGAGACAGCTTAACAAAGCCAATAAAAAACTTTTCAACAAGTTCAGGCTTTCAACTAAGTGATATGGTTGCGCTTCTGTTTCAGCAAACCTATATCAAAGATCATGATTTATGCACAGGTACTGATTGTGACAACCACAGCCAAAACTACATTACTAAAACTAAAGTTCTACTGGTACCACAATCAGAAGTTAAACTTTTAGCACCAAAAATACAAACAGCACACAATGTGGCTAAGCTTTTTCCCCGCATTGATATGCCAAGAGTTATTTTTAATAAAAGTCGATCTACCGTTAAAAAAGTAATAGCAGAGTATAAAAAGCAAAATAATTTAGCCATTAATCAATTAGGTAAAACTTTACCATTATTATGGAAACATGCTGGGTTTTTAATGTCGACTTCAATGCGGTCAGATTTAAGTAGTTCTTGGATACAGACAATGAAAAGTATTAACCAAAGCTTTTCAAATACCGATGGCAATGTTCAGTATTTTTATAGTTTTCTACAAGATCTTTGTGAAGTTTGGAATGAATTAAAAGAAGTAATGTTGTCTGATAAGTCGTTATGCAGCCCAGCGACGAACGCGTTTGAAAAACATATTTTGCTAGGACAAATTTTAGGCATAAGAAATTCAAGAATAACGCCAAATATAAATTTGGGCACAAGAGACACGATAAGATTAGATACAGGTATTGATCTTAATCCATTTGATTTAGATAATTTTATTATTGAACGTTCTAGCCTTGCTAAATCTGTTATTCGCCATGGATTTTATCCATCTGGTGCACAGCAACAAGATTCTCAACGAGCTAGAATTCAATTCTTAATTCATAAACTTAATGCGTTAATTAGTGAGTTTACTGTCCCTAAAACCGGAGATATTAAAATCACCCCAAGTTTGTGCAGAACGCATCCTCAATCTAAACGAGCAATACCTTGGTACTTTAGGCTTTCTGTTAATTCTCGTACATTAAAATTTTGGAACTTTTCAACTTACCAAACGAACGATTTACCTTCCTTAAGCTCATACCATAGTGATGAAACAGGTGCTAAAGGTGCTGCTGCACAGCCACTTGCTTTTAATATAGAAGATAAAGATTTCTTTCGAATAGAAGGGCATATAGGTAAGAAAGCGACAGAAGTTCAGGCAGAATTAGAAAAAACACGTTTGGAATTTAATTTACCATTTTCTATTGTATCTATTCTTTTAGATAAAGATTCTAGGCGGCTAATCGGTAAGACAGGTACGGGCTATAGTGATTTACATCGTTTGCATGCGCTTTATCGAAAAGATCTCGTGTTTCGATTAGACGAAGTTAAAGACTTTAGTTTAGGTTTTAAAAACAAACTATTTACCTCTGTCGACAATGGTGATGTTACCGATGATGATTGTAACGACAGTATTGGGGTAAAAACATTAGCGACTAGTCGGATGGCTGATGTTGAAGTGGGTGTTAAAGAAGTAAAAGTAGGCCTAGATTTAGGTTATCAAGCGTATAAGAAAAATACTGCGTGGATTGGAAGTTTTAATCAGTTGATGACTAAATCAACCCAATTTAAATCTGACTTTGGTAAAGTCGCTAAAACAGAATTCTCGACACCGGTAGACGGTTTAATTGTCGATTCAAAACCACGATGGTTACCTTGGTTAGATGTGATTATTAAAGACAAAGACGATAAAGCGGATACAAAAAAAATGTTCGAAACCTTTGTTAATAATCACCCTGGACTTGAATCGACAGGAGGTGTTAGAAGAGGGGGAACGTTTGTCATCGTTTATGACGATAAAGGTCACGTCGTTAGTGATTTAAGTTTATCAAAATGTATTGAAGAAAAAATAGAAGTTGAATCTGAACCTGTATTACCACGTCCAATTACAGGGCCGTTCATTAATAACGGAATTAATATTTATAAAAGTCCTAGAAATTTTGTTAATGGAAAAATCAATGACTTTTCCAGTCGGTTTACGGAAGAAATTCAGTCAAAATTCAATGTTGGGACAGCATATGCGAGTGCAATGCGAGATTCAATCAATGTGTTATCAACATCATTTATCCGACCCGATTTAGGCGTTCTTGCGCCCGGCAATGTTATTGGTACTGGTCCGAATATCCTATTACCAGGCTTGGTAAAAGATCGAGAAATTTTGATTAGTAAAACAAGAGAACTTGAATTGTTAAAACTAAGTGAAGTATCTGCTAGTCCAGCTGAAAAACAAAGATTAGCCCCCGAAATTAAGAAAGTAGAAGACGAAATGTCTGCAGACATGAAAGCTATTTTAATTAAGATTTCGACTGCAGATAACACTATATCATCCACGGATATCGCAGAAGCATTAAATACAGTTGAATTGAGTAATAAGACTGTCGGTGCAGCTACTAAATTGAATGATAGCGAGTTAACGTCAGCAAGAAAAATAGTAGATGCCAGATTCACTTAACAAGGTAGGTTTATTTCAGCTGTTAATTATTCATATAAAAGCTTAAAAATGGAAGCTTATACCCGGCAGCTTAGAAAGGTACTTTAATAATTTTTAACATGGCTATGTAGATAACTCAGGAGCCAGTAAAAATAGATTTAAAACGTCATTCCAGCGGTGTTTTAGGCTGACGTGGCATGGATGCCACTTATTAGACTATGCATGAAGCACATCGTCCTGAATCCAAACCAAAAACAACTGGATCCTCGATAAGATGCTTCGAGGATGACGACTATCAGTAAACTCCTGAGCCAAGTACATAAGCACTATTTTTAATGAGCGTGATAAATGCAAAATCATCATTTGAGTAAATTGATTATCACAACGACAACGGCCTCCGAATCGGAAGGTTTTGCATTAAGACGTCTACTCAAAGAAAATTGGCAACAACTACTGCCTGATTTAACAGAGTCTTTTGATGAATTTTGTGCTGATGATGAAGTTATTCATTTACCAAAAATAGCCATATCGCTTGAAGTAGATTCAATGCATTCTCTAGTGTCAGATATGCCCATCACAGACAACGAATACTTAAAAGACCAAATTAAAACACAAGTAATGCAACAGGTTCAGGAATTTAAAGCGGCATATAATGGCAGGCAGAATGAAACTGTTTTTTATGGTGAATGTTTTGATAATAATAGTAATGTTAATAATGAACATATAGAGAGGCTTAAAAATCAGACAAACACAAATAAAATGAGTAATGGCTTGTTAACTTGGCAAGATGTTAAATCTTATTTAAATAACGGGCAATTACCTTGGCATATTATGCAAGAAGAGTCTGTAAAAAATTTGGTGAAGAGAGATAATTCTCAATCGCTACATTCATCAATACAATCGTTAATAAAACAGAATATTAATGCCTGTATTACTGGTTTATATGAAGAGCATTCACCACAAACTATCAATAGGTTGGTTCAGTTGTGTGATGATATTTTACGTAAAAGTATTTTTGATTATTTAGTAGATCACGCTTTATCCAAATCTAATCTATTGAAGAATGAAGAAGTCGGCGAAGCGCGACAAAATAGTCAAGCATTGGTCTCTATTTGTGAAGAGATAATCAATAAATCCACTAATCCAATTGATTTAACAAGCGCGTTGTTTACTAGCTTACTAAGTGGCAACTCTGAAACAAACACCGTAAATAGTATAATTATTCAAGACTCTATTTTAGAAACTTTAATACCCAAAGCAGCCAAACAGTTTAATACCTCTGAAAATGTGCTGTCTACGTTATCGTCAGCAATCCTACCTAAATCTAACGATTATAAAAGTGCAAAAATTCACCGGACAAATCAAGGTATAACTCAAGTCCTAAAAACCGACAAGGTTAAAGCGTTAGAGAACTCTTCAGACGATGATTTATTTAAAAATGCTACACAGGTTCTATTTGCCGGTAGTATTATATTGTATCCCTATTTAACCATATTTTTTAAAGACTTAGATTATTTATCTGAAGATAAAACGATTAAAAATAACAAACAAAATAGTGCTGTGACATTGATGGTTTATTTGTTAACGGGCAAAGAACAGGCTTTTGATTATCAATTGCATTTCATTAAATGGCTACTGGGTATTCCAATTGGTGCATTAATATCTATTGAAGAAAACTCATTGACTGAAAATGAAAAAGCATTGGCAGATACTGTATTGCTATCGCTTAAATCACATTGGTCAGTATTGAAAAATACGTCAATTAGCACTATTCGAGAATCATTTTTACAACGGTCAGGCATGATGAAGCTCGATGACGAGCAATGTCATTTACATATCGAGCGTAAAGGCATTGATGTATTAATTGACCAAATTCCATTTTCACTTTCAATAATTAGGCTGGCATGGATAAAGCAACCGATAATCGTCACTTGGTAGGTAGTATTTTTAATAATGCTGCTGAGTTACAAGCAGAAATAAATTGGTTTATTCAATTTGTTGATGTACGAATGCGTATCTATTTTTCATCTGATCCGCAAAACAAAAAAACAGGTGATATTCCAGTTAAGGCGCCGAAGTTAACTAAAGGTAAGTCGAGTTATGCTTTGATGATTAATCGTTTAGGACTATCTGATGAAGAACGTTTAATTTTAATACTTGCCTTAGTACCTTTTATAAAGCCGGAGTTGTTTGATATTTTTCTTACAAAAAACAACCTTATTGAAAGCGGATATACCGAATTTGGAGGGCTTCAAGCACAGGGACACAATGGTTTTTTACCGACAATAGAAACGGCATTGTTTATTTTATCAGGGCAAGAATTAGAAAAACGGTTTGAATTAATGGCTTTATTTGAAAATGATGGCCTTTTGTTTACCAGTGGATTAATGACATTACATTTACAAAATGCCAATGAACCTTGGACGACAAGCTTATTACAAGTAAATCGCGAGACATTAAATCAACTAACCATAGGTAATGACTTTCAACCTGATTTCAATAGTAACTTCCCAGCAAGGCTAATCACTACTTCGTTAACGTGGGATGATTTAATTTTACCTTTACATGTGAAAAATCAGTTGGATGAGGTTGTCGCGTGGTCTAAATACGGCAAAGTATTGCTTGACGAGTGGGGGATGTCAGGGAAAATATCATCAGGTTTTACGGGCTTGTTTTATGGACCGTCAGGAACAGGTAAAACACTTGCGGCAACTCTGCTAGCAGGGCATTGTGATAAAACATGTTACAAAATTGACCTGAGTATGATCGTCTCAAAATACATAGGAGAGACAGAAAAAAATCTTTCTCGAATATTTGATTCTGCAGAAAATAGAAATTGGATGTTGTTTTTTGATGAAGCGGATGCCTTATTTGGTAAAAGGACTACCGTAAGTGACGCTCACGACAGGTATGCAAATCAAGAAGTTAGTTACTTGTTACAACGCATTGAAACTTACTCTGGCATTGTTATATTAGCTTCAAATTTTAAAAGCAATATCGACGAAGCATTTTTAAGACGCTTCCAAGCGGTAATCGAGTTTTCAATACCTTCAGTAAAAGAACGTTATGACATTTGGAAAAAGGCAGTGTCTAGTAAAGCAATATTAGCGGATGATATTGATCTAATGGAAATCTCAGAAAAATATGAAATTACCGGTGGTACCATCGTAAATATCGTTCGTTTTGCTTCGTTAAAAGCACTGTCAAATGATCGTAATACTATTTTTTTGGAGGATCTTGTTGAAGGTGTACGTCGTGAGTTTTCTAAACTTGGGCGTCATTTGTAAAATTTAAGAGTGAGAATCAGAGTAATAGTTTATTCAATTTGATTAGAGGTATTAATGTCTAAGAATGTTGTTAGGAAACAAAAGACAATTACCAAATCACAGCAGCCATCTACAGCCAATGTATTTCGCTCAGCTGCTGTCAGAATCAACTCGCCTACCAAAGTACAAACAGCTAAAACATCTTCACCAAACGACTCTGAAGAAAAAGAGGCAGACAGCACGGCACAAAAAGTGATGCGAATGTCGGCGCCATACGCAAACGTAAGTTTAAATCACTCCTTAACTGCAGATATTCACAAGCAAGAATTGAAAAATGAAGCGAGGCAGGATGAAACACCGACTATAAAAAGAAAGTCGCTACCGCCATCAATTGCGTGTTTTAAAAGTTATGCGTTATTAAGAAAAGACAGCTTAAGAACAGAGAGTGTAGGTGAAGCTGACAATGAAAAAGAAAACGATGCAAGCTCAATCACTAGAAAGGAATTAAATCGAGAAAAAGAAACAGAAGAAAAAGATATTCTAAAAAGATCGTCTGACAAAGAAGGTAAAAGCAAAGAAGAAGATGTTGTCGCGAGACAATCGTCGGAATCAAGTGATGGTTCTTCAGAAATAAAAAACGATACGATGAGTAACATCAACGCAAGTATGTCGGGTGGCCAACCATTACCCTCAGACGTTCGTCATTTTATGGAACCACGATTTAAAGCCGACTTTAGCAAAGTAAGAATACATACCGATACAAATTCTGCCAATTTAAATCGTCAAGTTAATGCTAAAGCCTTTGCCATTAAGAATCATGTGTTTTTCGGTAAAGATCAATTTAAGCCTGATTCAGATGATGGTAAAGAACTGATTGCACATGAATTAACACATACTATTCAGCAAGGTGGTGCAATTCAACGCAAAAGTAATGTAGAAATAAAAGGACGAGCAGAGCCGTCAGTACAACGGTTAGGCATTAGTAGTGCCCGAAATTACTTTGCTAAAAAAGCCAAACACATAATGGGCTTTACATTATTAACATTGATCTTAAAAAGAAATCCTATCAATGGGAAAACGGTTAATCGAACTCCCACTAATATGTTAAAAGCAGCGATTGAACTTATGCCCGGTGGTGGCTTTATAACTGAAGCATTACAAAGTCACGGATTACTGTCAAAAATAGCAAACTGGGTAGTAAAACAAGTGAGTGGCTTAGTATCAATATATGAATCGATAAAACAAAGTATTAAAGACTTTTTAAATAGTTTAGGTGTTACAGATATTGCAAGGCCGGGCAATGTATGGCGAAGGGCGAAGAAACTTGTGACTGATCCTATCGCTAGAGTCAAAGCTTTTATAAGAGCTTTAGTCGCAGGTATTATCAGAATTGTTAAAGCCGCTATTTTAAATCCGGTTTCCAAAGTATTGTCTAAAATAAAAGGTTGGTCACTATTAACAGCTGTCCTTGGGAAGAATCCTGTTACAGGTAAAAGTGTCATTGGTACGGCTGACATACTCATTGGTGGATTTATGAAATTCATCGGTCAGCAAGCAGTATGGGAAAACTTGAAAAAGGCTAAAGCCGTTCCACGCGCATGGACATGGTTCAAAGGCACATTGTCTGGTGTTGTACGTTTCGTTACGCTCATTCCAGTAACCTTCTTTAAAGTACTATCGTCACTTGAATTTAAAGATATATTGAATATTCCTGCAGTTATCAAACGAGTCATTGGTGTATTTGGTCGCTTCGCTATTAACTTCATTATGTGGGCGGGTAAGCAAGTAAAAGAACTATTGCTAATTATTATTTCTACCGTTGCTCCGGGGATTATGCCATTTCTGAAAAAAGCAGGTAAGTCATTTCTGTCTATTGTAAAAAATCCAATTAGATTTTTAATGAATCTTATTAAAGCAGGTAAAAGAGGTTTTTGGCTTTTTGCAAAAAACTTTGTCAAACATTTAAGTAGTTCCTTAATACAATGGCTTACTGGCGCGATGTCAGGTGCGAATATTTATATTCCTAAAGCATTTAACTTAAAAGAAATTGTTAAATTTATCCTAAGTGTTTTAGGTATTACTTGGGAAAACATAAAAACAAAATTAGTAAAACGTGTTGGGCCTGCCGCCGTGTCTGCAATGGAAAAAGGATTTGAATTAGTACACACATTAATTAAAGAAGGACCGGGTGCTTTATGGCAAAAAATCGTCGAAAGCGTTGGCAATCTTAAAGAATCAATTATGGCGCAAATTCAACGCTACATTAAAACCAAGGTTGTACAAGTTGCTATTGGAAAAATTGCGTCACTGTTGACGCCTGCAGGCGCTTTTATACAAGCCATATTGGCTATTTACAATACGATTATGTTTTTGATTAAACGCTTAAAAGCTATTATTCTGGTTGTGCGTTCGTTTGTAAACTCTATTGCATCTATTGCTATTGGTAAAATCAAACCAGCGGCCAAACGCATTGAAAATACAATGGCGGGTATGTTGACGTTAGTGATAAGTTTTCTCGCTCGATTTGCTGGGTTAGGCGATGTTGCTGATAAAGTGAAAGAAATTATTGAAAGTATACGGAAACCCATAGAAGCAACAATGGAAAAACTTGCCGATTGGGTGGTAGATAAGGCAAGAAAACTAGGGCGTTTTGTTGCTCAAAAAGGTGTGCCGAAAGATGCAAACACAAGGCTTAAACTCGGTATGAAACATGCTCAAAAAATAGCGGGGAAATTGCCAACCAACTCGTTAAGTGAAAATGTAATTTTGTTAGCATTAAAAGCAATAAAAATACGATATGGTTTTCAGCAGCTTAAAGCCTATAAAAAAGAGGGAGTATGGTGGATTGAAGGAAAAATAAATCCGAGTTTAGCGGTAATGGTGACTAATATGCCGAATAAGGTAAATATAGCGTCACCTTCTGGAGAAATATTAATAACCAATTACTCGAGAAAAAGCCGAAAAGGCACATTTGAGCGAGCAATATTCTCAGGGCAATCAACACTTGCCCAGCTGCATTATACGTCAACAACTTCAGGCGAGAAGAAAGATGATTTAGGTGCAAATAAAGTGAATTTAAATTACACCATCGCTGCGGCTAACGACTTATATGGTGCGCCATCAAAATTTAAAGCGCTCGACAGAAAAGAGCCAGATGAAGATGAAAAATACGCTAAACGTCGATCTGCTTTTCCTAAAAATATGCAAAGTTGGTGGACCGATCAACCCCTTAGAGATGCACCTAGAATTCAAACTTTAAAAGACAAGGGGTTACTTGATACAGACGACAGTCTTACTAGGGGAGCATATAAGTGGAAGTACATTCATTCAAAATTAGATGACAAATATAAAGTTAATTTTAATGAGACTGTTAATAAAGAAAATATGATTAGGCTAATTAATTCAATTAAAGACAAGTCTATTAAAGATGAACTGGAACAAAAATGGAAAGAAAGATGGGGTAAAAGTACACATATCCATCACATTACACCAATAAATTTTAATGGGCGAAATAGTTTGAAAAATTTCATCCCATTAAAAGCTGAGAAACACGTTGGTAGTGATGGTGTTCATCCTCAATTTTGGGTACCGTTAAAAAAATTCTTAATGAACATACGTAAGTGAAAGAAATAATTTCATTAGCAAACTATTATACAAATCACTCTATAATTAAAGTAAACAAGCAGCCATAAAAGGTGTTAGCTGCTCTTATAAACATGTGTTCTGTTAGCTACTTTAACGACATTTACAACAAGCAGACTATCTTTAATCTCATATATTATGCGATATAAACCTTGTCGAACTCTATAGCTTTCTTTGCTTGATAACCTTATACACCCTTCACCGCGCGGATTCTCAGCTAAAGAATCAATTTTACTTAAAATTTTTTGTATATCGCTTTTCGGTATAACTCGTAAATCTTTAGTTACAGACTTTTTAAAGGTGATTTTATATTTTGCCATGTGACTTCAAATCGTTTAGCAGATCCTCATAAGATATCTCAGGCTCGTTAGCTCTTTGTGATACCGCAGCTAAATCTTCTTGGTCTTCACGCATTAATAATCGAACAGCTTCATCGATCAGCTCAGAAATAGATAAGTGTGCAGAGGCTGCGCGCATTTTTAAAGCTTGATGTATGTCAGGTTCAAAATAAACAGTCGAACGTTTAGATAAGTTACTCATGGTAATAGCCCATTGATTCAATAACAACATCATAGCACCATAACGTCACCGAACATTGAGGAGCAACTAACTCCCTATTATTACATTTAGGGCAAGACCATTTATCATGCTTCATATTTTAATCTCCTTATTAGAATTACCAGCCGGTCATTGATAGAAATTTAACGCCAAAATCACCACAGTAACGAGTAAGTGGTCTAATTCTGCTCTTTTATCATCCATAACCCGAACAGGACATTGTTAAATTGGTAGGTTCCTTCATCCAACTTCTGTATTTCATCCGATTTCATTAAAGATGATATTGCCTGATTAAGCCTTTGCTTAGTGACATGATGTTTATCAAGATTTTCTTGCGCATACACTTTGCCTTCTACTGCGCTAGCAATCGCTCTAAGCCCTTTCTTTTGTTGCCCTCTGAACATGAGAAACTTTTCTGTAAAGTCGGCTTTATGCTCATTTACCATGCGATTAATTACGTCAATGGCATCGTCCATAGAGGGGCTGAAGACTTTGTTTGCATAGAAATCAAAACAGGTTTGTAGTATTAGTCGGGTTTGGCCTCTAAGGGTTTCATACAGCCAAGTGAAAGCATAGTCACCAAACTTGCCATTGAGTTTTTCTTCGCAATACGCTTGCAGCAATGTAGGGTCAATGCCCTCTACTGAAATCGGTGTTGTCATTCCATACCAAGGCTGCTTTGGCGCATTGAGCAGCGATTTAAGCATGCTCTTCTTAGAACCTGAGAAGATGAAGCTGACGTTTTGGTTTGACTGCGAGATAGCGCGAAGCATAGCGTCTATCTTAACGTTTTTGATATCAGCCACTTGCTGGAATTCATCAAAGGCAATAACCGCATGGGTGCATTTGCTGAACTGACAGTATTGATCGATTAAATTAAATGCAGAGGCGAGCAACTGCTTAAAATCCTGCGTTTGAAAGCTTGGCTTCATGGCAAAAGACTCACCCGATTTGGTCGGTGAGAAGGATACACCATCAATACTCGTGAAAAGCTTCATTAGCTTTCCTGATTGCTTGCGTAAGGTAGTCGGTGTGGCTTCTTCTACGGCTTTATACAGCAGGGCAGCGAAGTCCATCTCATCAACTGCTGAATAGATATCAAGGTAAATGGGTAAGATTGTACTGGGCATCTCAGCGAATACCTTTTGAATTAAGCTGGTTTTGCCGTATCTCCGGTCGCCATAAATGATGACGTTCGCTTTGCCTTCGATTAAGGTGGATAGTCTCTTGATTTCTCCTACGCGGCCACAAAAGTCATCAGGTGAGACGATTTTATCTATTCTGAAAGGATTCATATTGAGTACACCTTTTCGTTTACTATAGGTAAAGTGTAGCACGGTACGTACTTAAGCACACCTAAAGTAAATAATATCATTTACTCAAGGTAATTAAGGTGAGTCGCCACGTACAGTTATGAGCTTGGAGATACCTGTCTGATGTTAATTTGGAGCTACCTGTCTGATGTTAATTAAGTCCTGACATTTTGAATTACTAAATAAATAACGAAGTAGTTGCTCATTTTAACAAGTAAAAACCATCACATAGTGAGTGATATTGGTATCGCACGTGTATTATCATTTTTACCTTCATACAGCACTAATGATAGAATATTCATTCTCGTGTTTTTTGCTTTTTAATCTCTAGGTTTGTGTTGTAAATGGAATGTATATCTTCAAGTTTTTTTTGCCGGTTTATTGGTATCCCAACAGAAATAAAAATCAGTGATAATGGTGTAGCTATTGTAATTGAAAGTCGTTTGATCAACATAAAATGGGAAGAACTTATTGTTCCGCCTACATTTCATCTGAGTTTTTTTGGACAAATAATTTCATTTAAAACAGTAAAGCATACCTATACTATTACCATGCTTGCTTATAACGCTAAGCGACTGCATAAAAATAATTGCGAGCGACTTTGGGCATTGGCCAACATTAAACGTGTTGAAACTTTTTTAACAACGATAAAAAATAACACCACTAACCGCTATTTACGACAATCAACCATTGACCATATTAAATTGGGCGCGAATCAAGAGATTAAACGTTGGCTCCCATGGATTAAATCAAGCGACATAGGTAAAACACTACCAAAGGTTACTGAACAGCTACAACTGTTATCGAATTACCAACGTTGGCAAACGCAGGAAATAGCGAATTGTCGTGAAAACTATATCAACAGACAACTTCAAGCGTATAAAGTGTTTTTTGATAAGGTCGAGTCTAACCCTTTAACACAACATCAGCGCAGAGCCTGTATTATCGATAATGATAATAACTTATTGCTAGCGGGGGCAGGCACAGGAAAAACCAGTGTTATGGTTGGCCGAGCAGGTTATTTACTAACTAGCTTACAAGCTAAGAGTAACGAGATTTTACTATTAGCTTATGGCCGTAAAGCGGCTGATGAAATGGATGAACGAATCAAAGATAAGTTATCAACGGATAAAATTAGCGCCAGCACCTTTCATAGTTTAGGGCTAAATATTATTGCCCAAGTTGAGGGCGGTAAACCTAGCTTATCGGTATTGGCAGAAGATGCAAAAGCAAAATCTAAGTGGATCCAAACATGCTTTGAAAAGCTGATTAATGAGCATAAGCAATATCGTCATCTTATCATCGAATATTTCAGCAAGTATTATTATGTTGAACGAAACGATTTTGACTTTAATAGCCTTGGCGAGTATTACCAGTATTTAACCGACAATGATATTCGTAGCTTAAAAGGGGATAAGGTTAAAAGCTTTGGCGAGCTTTATATTGCCAATTGGCTATTTAACCATGGTATAGAATACCAATATGAGGCTAGTTATATTCATGATGTGAAAACAATAGAGCGTAGACAATACCAACCAGACTTTTTCCTTTCTGAGTTAAATGTTTATATTGAATATTATGGGGTAGATGAGAATGGAGATACAGCGCCTTTTATCGATAAAAACGAATACCATGCAGGAATTCAATGGAAACGAAATATTCATAATGAATATGGAACTCATTGTCTTGAAGTTACTTATGCACAGCATAAAAAAGGAGAGTTACTTAGCAATTTAGAAACGTTTTTCAACACCCAACAAGTTGAAGTTGAATTACTACCAGATGACGTAATACTGGCAAGCTTAAAAGAAACAGGACGAATAACAGTACTTGCTGAAATGTTTTGTCAGTTAGTAGGGTTATATAAAGCAGCTTGTTTAGATTCAACGCTAGAGAGCACTTTAAAAGATAAGATCATCGCTAATTCTGCTGATCCAAAGCAGACAGCAAAAGCATTGGCGTTACTTAAACCCATTTTAACGCTCTATGAACAATACTTAACATCACGCGATGAAATTGATTTTGAAGATATGATCAATAAAGCAATAGCCTATGTTCAAGCAGGTAAGTTTCAATCGCCATGGCGTTATATCATGGTAGATGAGTTTCAAGATATATCAGAGCCAAGGGCACGGTTAGTGAAAGCGTTACGCGATAATAATAAAGCATGCTCTGTTTTTGCCGTGGGTGATGATTGGCAGGCTATTTATCGATTTAGTGGTGCTGATTTTACCTTAACGACTGAGTTTGCAAAATATTTTGGCGCAACTACTCATGCAGAATTAGACTTAACCTTTCGATTTAATAACCAAATTGGCAAAGTCGCTAGCGATTTTATCAGTAAAAACCCAGCACAAATTAATAAAACAATTAAATCATTAAAGCAAGTTAACGCGCCTGCGGTGTCACTGCTAAAACGAGAAAATGCTCCTTTCAACTCTTCAAACAAAAATATTATTGATGAAATGGCCAATGGCGCTATTGATGATGTTTTAGCCGCTATTTCAGCTAAAGTTTGTAAACCTGTTACCGTCTATTTATTAGCGCGTTTTTGGTTTCTTTTACCCAATAAAACTGACATTAATAGATTAAATAATCAATACCCGTTACTCAGTATTGAGGCTCAATCATTTCATGCATCAAAAGGAAAAGAGGCCGACTTTGTTATTATTGTTGGCATGAAAAAAGGCGTTCATGGTTTTCCTTCCGAAAAAGTAACCCCCGCACTACTTGATGCATTACTCGCGAAAAAAGAAGCTTTTTCTCATGCCGAAGAACGACGATTATTTTATGTTGCGTTAACAAGAGCTAAAGATAGAGCCTACATTATTGCCGATATGACCGATGCAAGTAGCTTTGTTAAAGAGCTTGTGGATGAACATCAAATTGAACTTGATGAGTTTGGTAGTACAGCCAGTCAATTATTTATAGACGACATAAACTGTTTAATTTGTGAAACAGGTGTACTAAAAAAACGCACTGGCCAATTTGGTGCTTTTTATTCATGTTCTCATTTTCCCCGCTGCGAGCATAAAGAAAAGCCTTGTACCAAGTGTGAAAGCCCAATGACACGAAAGCGCCATCTAGGCTTTAAGCTTTATTTAAATGATTCATGTCAAAACTTGATACCGACTTGTGAAAAATGTAATGCAGAAATGGTATTGCGATCAAGTAAAAATGGCGAATTTTGGGGATGTAGAAACTATAAAGGCAATGAACCAATGAGCTGTAAAAATGGTATTGATGAATCAAAAATGAATTGGCCAGCATTGGTTGAATAAATAACGATAAATATTAGAGATGATTAATGCAATTACTTTACTCAACAAGCAAAGCGCTAGACAAATGGTTAAAAACTGAATTACCGACTTTAGCGGGGATCCAGAAGGGCAGAAATACTATTACATCTGATGCCAATACCTTTAGTTGGCAGCTACATATTATTGACAACCGCTATAGATCCGCTGAGAAAACGATTATAGCAACCGAAGCGTATAGTCGCTTTACCTGCTTTTTGCCGGTACTCATGCCACTTACGTTAGCTGAATTACATCAACAACTAACAATGCAATGGCAAGCGATGTTCATCGAGATGATCAGAGCCCAACAACTATTAGCCAATAGTGATGCTGTTTTATTATTAAGTCAGTTAGATGAGCTGAAATTTGATATTCGTTGGACTAAAAATACCGACTTAAGCATTAATGGCCATATAACCGACGCCGCCTTATGGGTAACACAAACGTTAGCAGAGCAAAGACTAGATACGATGCCATTAGCACTCGCAGAAGATTTAGCCATATACCTTAATGGTCAGGTTAAGCGTATTAAACAGCGCAAAGAAAAGTTTGTACCTTTATCTAGGCTTTTTGAGTATTGCCAACAAATTACTGCATTAACGGGTAATGAAGTGCCTGAGCCCAATTCAGCGGTAACTTTACCTGACAATGTTATAAGGTTTGGTGATTATAAAAAATAACAACAAACTCAGTATTAAAATGTATGGTTGTTAATGTCATTGTTAAATAAAGAGTCTTTTAGAGCGCAAGCTTTTCCAGCAAAATAGCCTGCTTTTACATGGTAATGAATATTGTATTTATCTCTGTAAGCGAAGCTATAATCATCTGATTTTTTAGTCATGAATTCAAATAACCCTTTATTTAAAGCAGTACCGAAGATGTTTGACCTCAAGTCATTGTATATTAAGCCATACTTTTCAACATTGCCAACCATAATTTAATCAACTCAACTCTAATGTTTTTTGTCTGCTCATTATAGTAACTTCACTATCAGTCAATCCAATAGTTAGCTTACTGGGGACATATAATTAGATGAATATATTGGAATTACATGGGCACTAGAGTCGGCTAAAGCTAAAGCAATCACTCCTATAGCAGCTGTGCCAATGAACTTCCTTGTATTGACCTGTATTTACACCATTATTGAGGGTGATAAACTGTACTAATTAATGTTAAATAAGTTAATCACTTATATAGAAATTCGTTGACAATCTATTACACCTAAAGCAATCTTGGTGTTTCAGAATGTATCTATTTATGAGTAATATTTTGATTCTATAAAGTAAAACACAAGGATGGGTTAATTGACACGACAGTTTTATAACGACAATGCTAATGAACTAGCCCAGCAATACCTGTCAAAATCATTTAAAGAGGTACATCAAAGCTGGTGTCAACTTCTGCCTGCTATTATCGAGAACCCTAATACACGTATTCTCGATATAGGTGCAGGAGCCGGCCGTGATGCTAAACATATAGCGCAACTTGCCGCGCAAACTCACGGTGATAAAAACAACACTCAAATATATGCAGTTGAACCAGCAAGCATACTTGCAGAGCTTGGCGCAGGCCAAACCACAGGCCTTAAAGTAAAGTGGCTGTCTGATTCTTTACCCGTATTAAACACTATAACCAAGCAAGAAGTGAGCTTTGATTTAATCCTATTAAGCGCAGTTTGGATGCATATTCCTGTAAGCGAGCGTGCTCGTTCAATTCGTAAATTAGCTAACCTACTTAAACCCGGCGGTAAATTGGTTATTACGCTTCGTCATGGACAAACAGATGAAGAGCGTAAAGAACGTAAAATGCATACGGTATGCGCTGATGAATTAAAACGCTTAGCAACCGATGTAGGTCTATTCACTATATTAGAAACCCAAAAAGAAGACGATAAACTGGGTAGAGAACACGTTTCTTGGCAAACAGTGGTATTACAGCTACCCGATGATGGCACCGGTGCTTTCCCATTTATACGCCATGTAGCAATTAATGATGGTAAATCTGCCACTCATAAACTGGCCTTGTTAAGAGTATTATTACGCATTGCGGATGGACATCCCGGTGCAGTTTTACGCAGAGAGTCATCACCATTTGGTGAGCGGGTTATTTTACCGGTCGGCTTAGTTGCGCTTTATTGGTGTCACCAATATAAAGACTTAATTGATGACCGCAAAATTTTTCAAACACCGAATAAAAACCCCAATATGGGTTTTATGAAAGCTGACGGCTGGCATAAATTAACCAAGTTTAAATCTGCTGATTATCGTATTGGTAATTTATTTAAGGGCGATGCTGCAGTTGCGCTACATAAAACAATTTCAGCGGCAGTAAGCAATATCAAAACAATGCCATGTCGTTATATCAAATTGCCCAATAGTGATAACACCGTATTTGAAGTGTCGAGCAAAACAGTAAAAGCTAAAGACAGCATTTTTCTTGATTTACAAACCCTTGAGCAGTGGGGCGAATTTTCATTGCCAGAGTCTACTTGGTTAGCGTTCAATCGTTACGCTTGCTGGATTGAACCTGTATTAGTAAGCGAATGGGTAAAAACTATGGCGAGTTATTCAGGCAATGCTCAATATAAATCGCCTGAAAATCAATACCATTTGTACCAATCCTTAAATTGGGAAGAGCCTAAACGCACAACAACCGAAGTGCGTAAACGTTTTGAGCAGATCAGGGAGAACTTGTCGCAAAAAGAGCAGCAAGAACACATGCAATGTGTATGGTCGGCAAAATCATTAAAACACAAGTACGATATTGATCACAGCTTGCCTTTTGCTCGTTGGCCTAATAATGATTTATGGAACTTACTACCAACCGATAGCCAAATAAATAATCAAAAAAGTGATCGACTACCAACAGAGCAGAAACTGAAACAGGCAAAAGAAAGAATTCAACATTGGTGGCAAACTGCTTGGCTTGCTCCTTCAGTCTTAGAACCATCATCCTCACTTATAAAAGATCCCTCAGCTATCGTCAAAAATGAGCAGAGCCAAAGTCAACGGTTTTTCGCTGAGGCAAATTTGGCATTACCGGGGTTAAGTTCTGATAACTCGTCAGTAGATGATTTATTTGAAGCTTTGATTATGCAACGTGGGCGATTGAAAGAAATGCAGCAGTTGAGGGAGTGGTGAATGTTAAATTTTGATCGGCTCTATGTATTTGAAAGAGGATTTTATGGGTACTTAAAAAACTCATGTTAATAAAACCACTGCGGAAACTAAATCAGTAGGTTATGAGTATCAAATGAATGAAAGCAACAGAGGTGGTGTAGCTGCAAAAAAGGCTTCTACTTTCAAGATTATGTGGTTACTCTTTTGGCTACTGAGATGTTAATTGATAGTCATATATCAGGTATCGGGTGCAAAGAGGGGGACGATGTAGAAATACTCCATTCAGACAATAGCGTTGGCTCTAAGATGCATTAATTCACAGCCAGAAACTCCTAGAAACTCCCAGAAATTTCTGTGTTTCTTTACTGGTTAGCCAAGTGGTATTTTCTTGCGTATCTTTCATACTGTTTAGGGCTCTGCTTGAGGTTTACACGAGCTATAGTTTACTTTTTAAATGCCCATGTTATCTTTTGCTGATCAAAATATACCTTATAGTTTTGAGGTTATCATTGCTTATTATGCTGAAATGGAAAAATATGGATAATGATGGTAAATATGGAGTAGTTACTTTAAACGTCGTGAATAAGCTTAATATCACACAATAAAATGATCCCTGTTACGCATGGAGTTACACTGCTGTTACGGTTTTACTACTCAGTTAAATTCCAGAAAAATAGCTGTCTGCGCACTGCATTTTGGGGTTATGTGAAGGAGGGAAAGTCAATGGAATTGAACCTGCTAATTATACTAACTCTAAGCCATAAACCCTAGCTGAGACTAAACTCCTTTAATATCGTTAGCCCTATGAAGCTAAACCAAGCCAAACCAAAAAGGGTATTGATGAAAAAAACAGCCATTATAATAAATATTTGATATTGTTCTCCTCACTCTTACTGTATAATGCGCGACCTTATTATTTTGAGTATTTTTTGTGGATTGCTGGGATATTTTATCTGTTAAAAATGATAATCAGCACCATTTAATAATCAATTATTCAGTATTTGTTAGCAAAAATTTAGGAATACCCTTTGATCACTACATCGAACATTACAATGCAATTTGGCGCTGAACCGTTATTTGAAAACATCTCTGCTAAATTTGGCAACGGTCACCGCTATGGTTTAATCGGCGCAAATGGCTGTGGTAAGTCTACATTTATGAAGATACTCAGTGGCGAGTTAACACCTAGCTCAGGCAATGTATCGGTTAGTACGGGTAACAAGGTAAGTACTTTAGGCCAAGATCAGTTCGCGTTTGAAGAATACAGTGTTATTGATACTGTGATCATGGGTGATATGCCGTTATGGAAAGTTAAACAAGAACGTGACGCAATATATGCACAAGCTGAAATGAGTGAAGCTGATGGTATGCGCGCAGGTGAACTAGAAAGCGAGTTTGCTGAAATGGACGGTTACACTGCTGAAAGTCGTGCGGGTGAAATATTATTGGAAGCGGGTATTGACGAATCATTTCATTATGGTTCAATGCAACAAGTAGCTCCGGGTTGGAAATTACGTGTTCTTCTTGCCCAAGCGCTGTTTGCTAATCCTGATATTTTATTACTTGATGAGCCAACCAATAACTTGGATATTCATACCATCAGTTGGTTAGAAGGTGAGCTAAACAAACGTAAATGCACCATGATTATCATTTCGCATGATAGACATTTTCTTAATTCTGTTTGTACCCATATGGCCGATATTGATTACGGTGAATTACGTGTTTACCCAGGTAATTATGAATTCTTCCTAGAACAGTCAGGTTTATTACGTGAGCAGTTATTATCGGGTAATGTTAAAAAAGCTGAAGAAATTGCAGAGCTACAAGACTTTGTTAACCGTTTTGGAGCGAATGCTTCAAAAGCAAAACAAGCAAGTTCTCGTGCTAAAAAAATGGATAAAATTAAACTTGATGATGTGAAATCATCAAGTCGTATCACCCCTAAAATTGCTTTTGCACCGGGTAAAAAAATGCACCGTCAAGCATTAGAACTTGAAAAACTTGGTCATGGCTTTGATGGCAGAGTGTTATTTGAAAAGGGTGACTTATTGCTAAAAGCTGGTGCCAAATTAGCTATTATCGGCGAAAACGGTGTAGGAAAAACGACGTTATTACGCTGTTTAATGAGCGAGTTATCGCACAATGAAGGCGTGATAAAATGGTCAGAAAATGCATCAGTTGGTTATTGCCCACAAGACAGCGGCATATTTTTTGATAATGACTTAACACTAATGGATTGGATGTCACAATGGCGTAGACCGTGTCATAACGATTTAAGTGTTCGTGGTATGTTAGGCCGTTTATTGTTTACCGATGACGACGCTAATAAAAAAGCACGTAATTGTTCTGGTGGAGAGAAAAACCGTTTGTTATTTGGTAAGTTGATGATGGCTGATATCAATGTTTTGATTATGGATGAACCAACTAACCACATGGATATCGAAGCGATTGATGCACTAAATAATGCGTTAAAAGACTTTGAAGGTACCTTAATTTTTGTTAGCCATGACCGTGAGTTCGTTTCAAGTTTGGCAACTCGTATTATCGATATTAAAGATAAAAAATTAGTTAGCTTTGAAGGTTCGTTAGATGAGTATCTTGCGAGTCAAATTAATACGCAGAAAGTTGCTTAACTCTTTTAATAAAATGAGAAATAGAGAGCTTATTATTTATCAATTTTACAGTATAACGTTGTTATGAAAATACCAAAACGTATCCAACCACTCGTCGATGACGGCTTAGTTGATGAAGTCATTAGTCAACTAATGAGTGGCAAAGAAGCCACTGTTTTTATGGTTCGCTGTGGCGGAGAAATTCGCTGTGCCAAAGTTTATAAAGAAGCCAATAAGCGTAGCTTTAAAAAAGCGGCTCAATACCAAGAAGGTAGAAAAAGTCGAAATAGCCGACGTGCTCGAGCCATGGAAAAAGGCTCTAAGTATGGTCGTAATCAACAAGAGGAAGCATGGCAAAATGCTGAAGTGGATGCGCTGTATACAGTGGCAGAAGCTGGCGTTCGAGTGCCTCACCCTTTTGGCTGTTTTGAAGGCGTTTTGCTAATGGAGCTAATCACCGACGAAGCCGGAGATGTTGCGCCGCGATTAAATGACGTGGTTATGTCAAAAGAGCAAGCCATTGAAGATCACCAATTAGTGATGAACTATGTTTTGCGTATGCTATGTGCCGGTATTGTTCATGGTGATTTATCAGAGTTTAATGTACTCGTTGATGAATATGGCCCTGTTATCATTGATTTACCTCAAGCCGTAGATGCCTCAGCAAATAATAATGCTAAAGCGATGCTAATGCGTGATGTAGAGAATATCACTCATTACTATGGCCAATTTGCACCTGAGTTGCTATTAAGTAAATATGCTCAAGAAATGTGGGCCTTGTATGAAAGTGGCGAATTAACTTTCGAAACACAACTGACAGGGTTATTTAAAGAAAACACTATTTCTGCAGATGTTGATAACGTGATTGAAGAAATCAAAGCCGCCTTTATGGAAGAGCAAGATCGCCTACAACGTATAGCCGAAGCGAATGAAATAGATTAGTAAGTATTTTTAAATAGTGAGTTGGAAAGCATATGTTATTTAAGGCGAATCAGAAATGATTCGCCTTTTTTATTACGACAACTATAATTATAACTACAGGTACACCCCATTAATTTTTATACTTAATCTAATCGCTCGTATTTTTGATTTCAACATGAAAAACACGTTCAAAAAAACGTTAACATTAATAATTGTATTGTTATTTTATTCTTTGTTTTTGTATACTTAATCGATTTTATTTCTAATGCCGGTTATTTGTTGTTTTTCAACGGTTTTTCATTGGTTGTTGAAATATTTTTCGCAATATTATTTGTTTTAGTGCTCTCGATATTATCAACAACTATCTATTTATAAAGTGGAGTTTTCATGATAACCAGTGATACCAATAATGTAGCTTCACCACTTAGCGCCTATGCATTACGACAGCTGATCCGTATGGGAGACTTTACCCGTAATACCTCTGGATTTGCCCAAGGTTGCGTGCAGGGTAATATCGTTATCTTACCTAAAGATTGGGCTGGCGATTTTTTACAATTTTGTCAATTTAATCCAAAACCTTGCCCGTTAATTGGCATGTCAACCAATGCGGGTGATTTTCTATTACCTGAGCTTGGTCAAGATATTGATATTCGTAGTGATGTACCTGGTTATCGTTTGTTTGATAATGGAGTGTTAAAGCAAGAGTTAACCGATATAAAACACCTGTGGCGTGATGATTTAGTGACTTTTGTTTTAGGGTGTTCCTTTTCTTTTGAAGAAGCGCTTATTGCTGACGGACTTGAAATTCGTAACATTAGCGAAAGTAAAAATGTGCCCATGTATCGTACTAATATAGCCTGTAAATCGGCAGGGCGCTTTAGTGGTGAAACAGTCGTAAGCATGCGCCCTATGTTGGCCAAAGATGCGATACGTGCGATACAAATTTGTAGTCGTTTTCCGTCAGTGCATGGCGCACCAATACATTTTGGTGATCCTAAATTGATTGGTATTGATGATATCAATACCCCCGACTATGGTGATGCGGTAACGATTAACGAACATGAAGTACCTGTTTTTTGGGCTTGTGGGGTTACACCTCAACTGGCATTAGAGCAAACTAAACCGCCATTTTGTATTACCCATAGTCCGGGAAAAATGTTAGTGACTGATATTGTAAACTCAACACTAGCGGTACTGTAAGACTTTATACTCATGTTACCTCGAAATACTCGTTTCAGCGAGAATTTAAAGGCTTATAGGCAAGGCATTGATTGAAGATAATGGTTATTCCTTGTTAAAATCAATAACGCCGTATATAAGCCTTTAAAACTCGCCCTTCGGGGACGCCTGAGTAAATCATGCTCGTCGTTGCTCCTTTTTTTAAGGGAACAACCATTAATAAAAATAAGCGCCTTGATCATGAATTGCTCAGGCGACCTGAAACAGACATTTTGAAGTATCATGAGTATATATAGGAAAGAAGATGAAATTAAATTGTGATTTAGGTGAAAGCTTTGGTAGTTGGTCTATGGGATTAGACGAACAGGTAATGCCTCACATAGATCAAGCCAATATTGCCTGTGGATTTCATGCTGGCGATCCCTTAGTGATGCAAAAAACCCTCGAATTAGCGAAAGCTCACCATGTAACTGTTGGTGCTCATCCGGGTTATCCTGATCTTGTTGGTTTTGGTCGCCGTTCTATGAATTGCTCTACCGATGAAATTATTGCGCTCGTTACTTATCAAGTTGCCGCTATTGACGGTGTTGCTAAATCGTTAGGACTTGAGCTTGAATATGTTAAACCTCATGGCGCTTTATACAATGACATGATGGTAAATAAAAATGTGCGTGAGGCGATACTTAACGCACTATCAAAGTACCACAAACCGCTTAAGTTAATGTTACAAGCAACGCCACAAATTGAACAGCATAAAACAGAAGCTAAAACCTTTGGTATTGATATTTTAAGTGAAGCGTTTGCAGACCGATGTTATGCCGATGATGGCAAGTTATTATCACGTAGCAAAGTAGGAGCAGTGCATAATAAAGACATGATGCTTGCCCAAGTTAAACAGTTAAAAGAGCAAGGTTGCGTTACGACGGTTAATGGTAATGTTTTAGTGTTAAATGCTGATAGTTTATGTGTTCATGGTGATAATATTGAAGGTGTTCAGGCTATTGAGGCAATTAGGGAGCTGATAGGTTAATGCTCGAAAATATTAATATTCATATCGCCGGTGAAAACGCCTTAATTGTCTATTTTAGTGAGCAAGGTGGTGGCGAAGTTAATGCAAATGTTTCAGCTAAAGTTCAGCAAGCAGAACAGCTTATACGTAAAGCTATGGAACAAGAATTAGCCCATGATATTATTGATTTAGTAGCATCATACGCATCCTTGATGGTGATGTTTAATATGATGAGTACAGATCACCATCAAATACGAAATAAACTACGTACACTGTTACAAAGCCTTAATGATAACTCGAAAGATCAATGTGCTGCGGATGAAGCTACTATAGTTGAATTGCCCGTTTATTATAGTCATGAATCTGGTCCTGATTTATCTGTTATTGCTCAGCGTGCTCAATTAACCGTTGAACAGGTTATCGAAATTCATCAAGTGCAAGAGTATCGCGTTTATGCCATAGGTTTTGCCCCCGGTTTTGCTTACTTAGGTGAAGTAGATGAACGTATTGCGGCGCCAAGGTTGAGCACACCTAGAATGAAAGTACCTAAAGGGGCTGTTGCTATTGCCGATAGACAAACGGCAGTTTATCCGAGTGTTTCTCCCGGTGGTTGGAATATTATCGGTCTTTGTCCTATTAATATGTTTGATGCGAAAGCAAGCCCAACTATGCCAGTCAAAGTTGGTGACAGGGTGAAATTTAAAGCTATTTCTAAAGATGAATTTCTAACTTTAGGCGGAGTGTTAGAGGTGAGTTATGAGTAAGCCATCATTAACACAGGGTTTTTTAGTTGAACAAGCAGGTGTGTTAAGTCTTATTCAAGATGCCGGTCGTTTTGGTGCTTTTAATATTGGTTTAACAAATGGCGGCCCTGTAGATTTACCAGCATTTAAATGGGCAAATCGTCTATGTGGCAACAAGTTAAACTCAACAGCAATTGAAATAAATATAGGCGGTTTAACCTTAACGGCACAAATTGATACCACCCTTGCGGTTACGGGGGCTAACATGCCGCTAACCATTAATGGGGAAAAGAAATCGTTATGGCGTAGTTATCACGTAAAAGCGGGTGATGTAATTGCTTTAGGTTTTGCAGCTCAAGGTGTGCGTTGCTATTTAGCGGTTGCAGGTGGCTTTAGTCTTGCGCCAAGTTTTGGTAGCACAGCTACCGTTTGTCGTGAAGGTATTGGCGGTTTACATGGCGGCAAGCTAGAGGCAGGAGATGTGTTAGTTTGTGCTAGACGTAACATACATAATAACCTAAAGAAAAACTTGTCATTAGAAGATAAATTAATCCCTACTTATACTGATGAAGTAATATTACACACAATACCAAGCTATCAACAAAAATACTTTAGCTCACACCAACAACGGTTGTTCTTTTCTAATGAATATACCGTGAGTAAAAGCTTTGATCGTATGGGATATAGATTAGAAGGGCAGGCAATAGCGTGTGATATTGATGGTATTTTATCGGAAGGTATTTGCCATGGTGCAGTCCAAATTCCCGCTGATGGTCAACCCATTGTTTTGCTAAATGATAGACAAACCATTGGCGGTTATCCCAAAATTGGCGCAGTTTCTTCGATCGATACGGCTAAATTAGGGCAATTAAACCAAGGTGGAAAAGTACGCTTTGAACCCATTAGTATGGAACAGGCTCACAACCTATTTCATTTAAATTTAAGTCGTTTTAATCGTACAGAATTAGTTGTTTGTGATTAAGTCTGGAATAAATTGAGACTATTTTAATGAATAAACAAGCTTTACATGAACAATCGCTTAGCGAACAAATAGAAAATATGCTTGTTGAGCGTAATTTACGAGGTATGAAAAACTTACAAACTCAGCTTAGTGCAGGTTATTGCTTACGTGCCGCTCAAGTAATGCGTGACATCAAAGGTACGGTACTTATTGGTACGGGTTTTCCTGTAGAAGACACGTTTGAAACGGATGGGCCGGTTGGCGCATTAATTTTATATCGCGCGCTGGAATTTTTAGGAGCAACGCCTGTACTGGTTTGCGGCACTCAGATGGCAACGGCTTTTCAGCATGATTACCGAACTTGTATGATCAGTGTGGGTAATAAAGATATTGGCTTATTGGAAGCAAAACGTGCCTTAGCACATTTTCAACCACAAGCTATTATTTCAATAGAGTGCCCTGGTTTAGCTGAAAATGGTTGTTATCATAATATGCGGGCTGAAGATATTAGTGCCCGAGCTGCCTGCTTTGATTTTTTTATGGATGAAGCAAATTGTCCAACCATTGCAATTGGTGATGGTGGTAATGAAATTGGTATGGGTAATGTTAAAGCGTTTTTAGCTGAGCTAGATATCATTCCTGCGGTAACTGAGTGTGATGAATTGATCATTAGTGACGTTTCAAATTGGGGCGTTTATGGCATTTTAGCGTTCTTAAGTATTTGGTCTAATCATGATTTATTAAATGAGACTAGCCCAGAGAAAATATTAAAATATATTTCAAATTTAGGCAGCGTAGATGGTGTTACCCGTAAAAATGAATTAACAGAAGATAGCCTACCTGTAGCGGAAGGTATTGCTTTGATTAAGCGAATTAGAACATTAATTGGTTATTAATATACTTGCCTATGTACATGGCTCAGGACGTCATCCCCGTGGTGTTTTTGCCTACAGGACGTAGGTACTTAGCTTTGGTCTGGAACCACAAAGCTGAATCGGGGTTCCAGTTTCTAAAAAGTGATGGATCTTCGATCAAAGACTTCGAAGATACGCTACATGGATGTAGTTTATTAGACAATGCAGGAGCATATTGTCCTGACGTTTACTGCAAGCTCCTGAGTTAACTACATAGGCATGTTAATATATGTATACCCGTTCCACTTGAAGATGCACGAGCATCTTCAAGTGGAACGGTTATAGTAGAATTATAGGAAACTTAGAATGAGCACAGTGTTTTTAAATGGCAACTATATGCCTATTGAAGAAGCCAAAATTTCCCCCCTAGATCGTGGTTTTTTATTTGGCGACGGCATATATGAATTGATCCCGTCATATTTTGGTAAAATGGTTGGTTTTCAAGGTCATATAAACCGTATTAATGATGGACTTAATGCGATTGGAATTGAGTTAAATTGGAGTGATGCACAATGGCAAGAATTGTGTGACACCTTAAGTAAAAAAAATGGTGCTGGCCCATTAGGCATTTATTTACATGTGAGTCGCGGTACAGATACTAAACGTTTTCATGCTTTTCCAAAAAATATTACTCCGACGGTATTTGCAATGGCTTTTGAAATTCCTGTCCCTAAAACACCAGATTTAGCCACAGTAGGCAAAGGTTATGCGTTGATTAGTAGTGAAGATTTACGTTGGAAACGTTGTCAAATAAAATCAACTTCGTTACTCGGCAATGTTTTACATTTTCAAGAAGCTTATGCAGCAGGTAGCCAAGAAACCTTACTTTATAATAGTAATAACGAATTAACGGAAGCTAGTTCATCTAATATTTTTATTGTTAAAGAAGGTGTTATTGCTACGCCTATTGAAGATAATCAAATTTTGCCCGGTATAACTCGTCGCTTAGTTATTGATATATTGGCTAAAGATGGTTCTTTGTCTCTTGAAGAGCGAGTTATTACTCTTGATGAAGTTAACGCGGCAGATGAGATTTGGATCACGAGCTCATCTAAAGAAATTGTCCCTGTTACTCAGCTTGACAGTAAAGTGGTAGGTGATGGTAACGTTGGATTAGTTTGGCTAAAAGCAGCGACTTTATACTCGAAAAACAAATTTTCTTATTAATTTTTTGACTTGAACGTTAAACTTGATCCTATGCCAGTGTCATGAAAACGAGGTCTCTTGCGGCCGATAAATTAATAAAATCCCATGAAAAATTGGTGTTTTTCAACAGAGTTATCTACATTTAGAGTATGGTAATTCTTTTATATTTGTGCACCAACGGTCATCATCATAATAGCGTGTTCGACGATCACTGGTTTAGGTTCAAATTTCTGTGTGAATAAACCGACGGTATGATGTACCGACAAGCCAAGGGTGAATAGATATATTATCTTTTGTTTAATGCTTAATACTTAAGGATTTATGATGGAGTCTCTAAAAGTTCAAGAATATATGAACCATTATCCAGTTACTTTTACAGCAGACATGGGTGTAGAAGAAGCATCTCTGCGCTTTTTAAAAACCAAACAAATTGGCGGTCCAGTTATTGATAATATGGGTAAGCTAATTGGCTTTTTATCTGAAAGTGATATCTTAGCCAAAATGCTCGAAACCATTTATCATAATGAACATATTGCAGATGTTGCCGACTTAATGCGTAAAGACGTCTTAACAATGAAGCCTTACGATAGCGTTATGGAATTGGGGCAATTAATGTTGAAAAACAAGCCAAAGGTTTATCCGGTAATTGATGATGACGGTAATCTATTGGGTACTATTTGTCGTAATGATGTTTTACATGCGATAGACAGGCATTTACGCGCTAATTTGAAAGCAGGTAAAACCCATGCAGCTCACTAACAACGATTTATGTAACTGATAAACCTCCTCCTTTGAGGACGGCTAAGCAAAACATGCTTATCGATACATCTGTATTTAATAAATACGATTAAATACAGATGTATCTTGAACGTGTACCGCCCAAGCGTTCTGAAGCTCGCTTATTGAAGTGGCTTGGGTATATGCAATATACCTGATAAAATAGACTTTATATGTTGTTCTGTCCTTTTTTGAGTAGTAGAGTCTAGTTTGCTTTCTGATAATCCCCCCGTTAAAACACCCAATGTTCAAGCTTTATTTGATCTTTTAACTCAAGTTAAAAAATCAGATTTACCACGATTAAAAAAACAATTATTGCATCATAAACGAATTATCAGCCAGCTAAAGTCGTCTGATAATTCAGCCGTAGCTAAGCTTGAGCAACAAGCAAAGCACCTTGACCGAACGGCAAAAGCAATTGAGCAATCGATCACTGAAAAGCAGCAAAAATTACAAAACGTACCTAAGGTAAGTTATCCAGATGGTTTACCTATTAGCGAAAATGCTGAGCTAATTTCTCAGACCATTAGTAATAATCAAGTGGTGATTATTGCCGGTGAGACGGGCTCAGGTAAAACCACACAAATTCCAAAAATTTGTCTGGCGTTAGGTCGTGGTGTTGATGGACTTATTGGTCATACTCAGCCGCGCAGAATTGCCGCTAGAACAGTGGCAAACCGTATCGCTGAAGAGCTTAATACCAAATTGGGTGAGCAGGTAGGTTATAAAGTTCGTTTTAACGATCAAGTGAGTAGTCATAGTTATATAAAACTAATGACAGACGGTATTTTATTGGCGGAAATGCAAAAAGATCGATTACTTCGCCAATACGACACCATCATTATTGATGAGGCGCATGAACGCAGTTTAAATATTGATTTTATTTTAGGTTATTTGCGACAAATTTTACCAAAGCGTCCCGATTTAAAAGTTATTGTTACCTCAGCAACCATCGACCCTCAACGCTTTGCTAATCATTTTGCTGATAAATCAGGTAAACCAGCCCCTGTTATCGAAGTTTCTGGCAGAACTTATCCGGTGGAAATGCGTTACCGACCTTTAAATGAAAGCTCTCAACAAGGTAGCAGTGATGAAAAGCAGCTTTCATCTACTGACGGCTCTTATGAAGGTAAAGATATCATTAGCGGTATCCTCGATGCGGTTGATGAGTTATCTGAAATTACCCATGCTAGTCAAGGGCAAGGGGATATTCTTATTTTCCTTAATGGCGAACGAGAAATTCGTGATACTGCACTTGCGTTAAATAAAGCCAATTTACGTCATACGCAAATTCTTCCACTTTATGCCCGCTTAACCATTAGCGAACAAAATAGAATTTTCAAACCCCATACTGGCCGAAATATAGTACTTGCAACCAACGTTGCCGAAACATCTTTAACAGTACCGGGCATTAAATATGTTATTGACCCAGGTACTGCCCGCATTTCTCGCTACAGTTATCGTACAAAAGTACAGCGTTTACCCATAGAAGCCATTTCACAAGCCAGTGCTAATCAAAGAGCAGGGCGTTGTGGTCGTGTGTCATCGGGTATTTGTATACGTTTGTACAGTGAAGATGATTATCTTAATAGACCAGAATTTACTGATCCTGAAATATTGCGTACTAATTTAGCGACCGTTATTTTACAAATGCTGGCGTTAGATCTAGGTGAAATTGGTAATTTCCCTTTTGTTGAGCCACCAGACAATAGAAACATTAATGATGGTGTTAAATTACTAGAAGAACTGGCAGCGATAGACAATACGGTTAATAGTAATAACCGTCATACGCAATTAACAAAATCAGGACGATTGTTATCCAAATTTGCGATAGATCCTCGTTTAGCAAAAATGGTATTAACGGCGATTGACTTAGGTTGTGTTGAACAAGTGTTGATTATTGTTAGCGCACTTAGTATTCAAGATCCCCGTGAAAGGCCGCACGAAAAGCAGCAAGCCGCTGATGAAAAACACAACCGCTTTAAAGACAAACAGTCAGATTTTATTAGTCTGCTTAATTTATGGCAGTATGTTAATGGCCAGCAGAGAGATTTATCGCAAAACCATTTTAGAAAACTATGTCAGCGCGAGTTTTTATCTTATGTGCGTTTACGTGAATGGCAGGATATTTTTAGCCAACTTAAATTAACGTTAAAAGAACAAAAGATATCGCTCACGTCTGTTGATTATCAATTCTCGGTTGCTGAGATAGGTAATGACAATAATCAGAAAAAACAAGAGGCTAATATTCCATCAAGCCTAGTATCTGTACATCAGGCATTACTTTCTGGTTTATTGAGTCATTTAGGGCAGCAAGACGAAAACAGAGAATTTAAAGGCGCTCGTGGTAGTAAGTTCTTTATTTTTCCAGGATCAGCGCTAGCGAAAAAACCGCCAAAGTGGTTAATGTCAGCAGAGCTTGTTGAAACTAGCCGTTTATTTGCTCGCATGAATGCCCGTATAGATCCCCTGTGGATAGAGCCATTAGCCGAACATTTATTAAAGCGTAGTTATAGTGAGCCTCACTGGGAGAAGAAACAAGGGGCTGTAATGGCCTTTGAACAGGTCAGCCTTTATGGGTTGAGCATTGTTACTAAGCGTAAAATTAACTTCAATAAAATTGAACCTGATACTTGTAGAGAGCTGTTTATTCGTGAAGCGCTTGTTAATGGTGATTGTGTTATTAAAGAAAAGTTTTTAACAGAAAACCAAACCTTAGTTACCAGTATTGAAGCGTTAGAACAAAAAGCGCGCCGTAAAGATTTTCTGATTGATGAGCAGCAGCTTGTTGAATTTTATGCTGATAAATTACCTGAAACGGTTATTTGTCAACGTAGCTTTTTAGCTTGGTGGAAAAAGGCAAAACAAAAAAATAGTCAGTTACTTAATTTCACTAAAGAATTTCTACTTAATGAATCATCAAATGAGTTATCAATTAAAGAATACCCTGATACATGGCAGCAAGGTAATTTAACCCTACCGTTAGCATATCATTTTAGCCCAGGTGATGCGGATGATGGTATTAGTGTGATTATTCCTATCACTATGTTAAATCAGTGCCAAAATGAAGGTTTTGACTGGCTAATTCCAGCACTTCGTTATGATTTAGTGGTGGCATTAATTAAGGCCTTGCCAAAAGCATTACGACGTAACTTTGTGCCAGCGCCTAATTATGCAGAAGCTTGTTTAGCGAATATGAACGCCGCGCAAGGAAACTTAGTTGATGCCTTAGCTAAGCAACTATTACGTATGACAGGCGTAAGATTACCTGAAGATGCTTGGCATGAAGTTGAGTTACCACTGCACTTAACGATGAATTTTCAAATTGTTAATGAAAAAGGACAATTATTAAAGCAGGGGCGAGATCTTAATTTACTAAAAGCTGAACTCCAAGGAAAAGTTAAAGCGTCAATTAAACAAGTGGCCGAGAAGGGCATTGAAAAAAGTAAATTAATTCAATGGGATTTTGGTAATTTAGCGCAAAGTTATGAGAAAAAAGTAGCAAATATAACTATTAAAGCGTTTCCTGCTTTGGTCGATCATAACAGCAGTGTTGCTATTGAATTATTTGAACAACAAGAACACGCTGAGCAAGCTATGTTGAATGGTATTAGTCGTTTAATTTTATTAAATATACCTTCGCCACTAAAATATTTACAAGAAAAACTGCCCAATAAAGCTAAGCTAGGTTTGTATTTTAATCCTTTTGGCTCTATTGCTGATTTATTGCAAGACTGTATTCAAGCTGCTTGTGTTTATTTAGTTAAGCAATACTTACAAAATAATAAATTAGAGCACTTACCACGAACTGAAAGTGATTTTGACTTAATACGAGATTATGTCCGTGCAGAAATTTCAGATTGTGTACTAATAGCCGCTATTAAAGTAGAGCAAGCATTGAACTTAAGACACGATGTCGCTAAAAAGTTAAAGGGAAGCGTACCGCTAAATGTTATTCAGTCTCATGGTGATGTAAAACAGCAAAGTGGCAGTTTAGTTTTTAAAGGTTTTGTAAATGCTTCAGGTATCGAGAAGTTAGATGATATTATTCGATACCTAAAAGGAATAGTCCGTCGTTTAGAGAAATTACCAATAGATCCTAATCAAGACAGATTAAAGCTCATTGATGTAAATAAAGCGGTTGATAAATATAACAGTGTGTTGTCAGCACAGCGAAAAGACAAACCCATAGCACAAGATATTTTAGCGACTAAGTGGATGATCGAAGAATTACGAATTTCATTATTCGCTCAAAATTTAGGTACAGCACAGCCGATATCATTGAAACGAATCTTTAATCACCTAAAAAGCTTTTCATAGTTATACCAATTGAAGTAATGAATAAATCATTCAGCGAGAATTAAAAGGTGTAGAGGCAGCAGGTTCATAGTTCCAGACTGAACCTAAGCACCTACATCAGGAGAATGTGCGTCCTGCATTCTCTAATAAGGTACTTCCTGTACCGTCATGTAGGCAAGGCATTGATTGAAGAGAATGGTTGTTCAGGAGAATATGCTCCTGCATTCTCTAATAAGCTTCATCCATGTAGCGCCATTGTCGAAATTAATAACGCCGCATATATACCTTTTAAACTCGCCCTTGGGAGCTTGTCAGGAAAGTGATAACCTCACAAATTTGTTGGATATAGAGTGACTATATACGCACAAATTTTGCTTGTTCTAACTTCCCTGACACTGCTCTGAATTAATTCATGCATTATTTCATTTGGGTATTAATTGACACATAGGCTTAAGCTACGTATAAATAACGAAACGGTTTTTTATTTGATTATTTAATTATAATTCACCTTACGTTAACTGTTTCGTCATTTCGTAGGTTGTTATACGGATCTTTTGTGTTTGTTTTGAAAGTATTAATCAACAAAGCATAAGGATGACAGTAGGTGATAGTTATATTACATTGGAGTACGAATGATAAATTATGATGACAAACGTGATTTTTACCGCATGATGCTAAACAGCGAGGTAATTGTTACCATTATTGATGATGAGGCTAATAGCCAAATAACAGCTACTTGTCGAGATTTAAGTGCTACTGGTATGGCAATTGAAATAGAACACCCATTGGCAATATCTACCCATGTAAAAATTAAACTAGACTCAGCATCGGATCTAGTGCAAGACCTTGATATTCTGGGTAAAGTAGTGAGGGTAGATGAAGAATGTGAAGGGTGTTATCTAGTTGGAATTGCTATAGAGGAATTAGATTAATTTAGTTTCTAATTAATAGTTAATAGTTACGAGTTACGAAGACACTATACTGAGCATGTAATGACTGAGTATGTAATGTCTTCGAAACGCGATACTTTTCTTTCTCGTTTACTTGACTTAAATTAACTTAAACAAGGTGTTTTTTAGTAATAATTAATACTTTTAGTGTATTTGATGCGCCAACTGTTTCCATTAAATCGCCATGAGTCACAATGACTTTATCACCTACTTTTAAGTCCGCTTTTTGACATACGGCTTTAAGTATATCGTTGTCTAAGCTTTCATTATCACTTTGCTTTGAATCAAAGGCAACAGGATAAACACCGCGATAAATAGCAGTTTTGTTTAATGTTTTAGCATGACGAGACAAAGAGTAAATAGGCAAGCCTGAAGTAATACGAGACATTAACTTACTGGTTTGGCCTGACTCAGTTAAGGCTATAATAGCTTTAACTCCCTCTAAATGATTAGCTGCATACATGGCTGATATGGCAATAGTTTCAGATACTTCAGTAAAGGTTAAATTCATTCTGTGATTTGAAATATTTACCGAACGATGTTTTTCAGCGCCAACACAAACGCCAGCCATTGCCGTGACTGTTTCAACAGGGTATTTACCTGCAGCTGTTTCAGCACTAAGCATTACTGCATCAGTACCGTCTAATACCGCATTTGCTACATCCATAACCTCAGCACGCGTTGGCATAGGTTGCTCAATCATGGTTTCCATCATTTGTGTAGCCGTAATTACCACACGATTTAATTGACGAGAACGGGCGATAATATGCTTTTGTTTACCAACAAGCTCTGCATCACCAATTTCTACCCCTAAATCACCACGAGCAACCATAACAACATCAGAGGCTAGAATAATACCATCAAGTATTTTGTCATCATTTACCGCTTCTGCACGTTCAATTTTTGATACTAAACGGGCATCACAACCGGCTTCTTGTGCGAGTAAACGTGCTTCGCGCATATCTGCTGCATCACGAGGAAAAGAAACTGCAAGGAAATCGACATTGATTTTAGCGGCTAATTTAATATCTTCTTTATCTTTAACGGTTAATGCCGGCGCTGTTAAACCACCACCTTGACGGTTAATGCCTTTATTATTAGATAATGGACCACCAACGGTAACTTCTGTAAATACAGAAGTATCAGATGTTGACAGTACCTTTAATTGTACGCGACCATCATCAAGCAATAAAATATCGCCGGTATTAACATCTTGTACTAATTTTTTATAATCAATACCTACTTTTTCTTGGCAACCTAAGCCTTTATCTAAAGTGGCATCAAGTTCAAATTTATCACCAATAGCGAGCTTTATTGGACCATCTTTGAAGGTTGATACACGTATTTTAGGACCTTGTAGATCACCTAGAATACCAACATAAATACCTAATTCCTTTGCCACTTCGCGAACATTATTAGCTCTGTCGATATGATCTTGTGGAATTCCGTGAGAAAAATTAAGTCTCACAACGTTTACACCAGCATCCAGTACTGATTTCAATATGTCTCTATCATCGGTTGCCGGACCAAGCGTGGCAACAATTTTTGTTCTTCTAGGCATGTTAATCCTTATTTATTTCTTTAAATGGTTCTTACGTTAGTGTGCGTTGTATTTTTTGTAAAAATAAACGGTTAATCTTTTCTATCAAAGCGTGAGCTTCTTAAACTATCTTTTACTTTTTTCAAATTATCTCTAAATTTACTACCTCTGCGTAAGGTGAAGCCGGTAGCCAATACATCAATTAATGCTAATTGAGCAATTCTAGAGGCCATTGGCATATATAGGTCTGTATCCTCGCTAACATCGAGCGATAAAACGATGCTACATTCTTTAGCTAATGGTGTATCTTTTGAAGTGATACCAATCACGGTTGCATCATTTTCTTTAGCCAAACTTGCTACTTCAACCAGTGATTTAGTTCTACCCGTATGAGAAATAACAATGACAACATCACCTTGGCGACTATTTATAGCACTCATACGTTGCATTAATATGTCATCGAAATAAACAACAGGTACATTAAAGCGAAAAAATTTATTTTGAGCATCATGGGCGACAACTGCGGAAGCACCTAGACCAAAAAAAGAAATCTTATTGGCTTGGGTTAACACATCAACTGAGCGGTTGATTAACATTGGATCTAAACTTTTACGCGCCAATTCAAGATTAGCCATAGTCGATTCAAAAATTTTAGACATATATTCTTCGGCACTATCAGTTTCATCCACATGGCGGTTAACATAGGGAGTACCGTTAGCTAAACTTTGCGCTAAGTGAAGTTTGAAATCGGGATAACCCTTAGTATCTAAACGACGACAAAAGCGGTTCACCGTAGGTTCACTTATGTTAGCTTCTTTAGCTAATGCAGCTATACTTGAGTGTATAACCGTATTGGGTGAAGATAATATTACTTCAGCTACTTTACGTTCTGATTTACTTAATGTGTCTAGTTCGTTTGTGATCTTTTCTAATATATTCATTATCGTGTGATCCTAGATCTACTTATATTAGCCAGCAATATTTATATTTGATGGCAAGTAAAGTGTATATTTAATGCTCAACGGTTGACTGTTATTCCTTTACTGTAATTTATTTTCTTCTTAAGTAACAGGAAAAATGAAATTTTATTCCATAATTAGGACTGATATAATGTAAAACGGTTGAAATATGCAAGTATTCAATTAATAAACAGGGGTTCTATACAGTGATTTATTAATATATTATGTTTGTAACACCATCTAATAAGTAAGTTTACCTAGGTTTAATAGCCATTTTTATGATATTTACAAATAAAATGTAATAAAATTACAAAAAGTTCTTTACTGATGGACATTCAGGCGCTAAATTAGATGTATATGTAGTTTAGTTACAATACTGCTATTTAATAATTATCAATTTAGTACGCAGTCATTAATGAAATGAACTTATCCATCAAAGCCCTAATTAGAAAATAAGGTCAGAGAGTTTTATGAAGAAATTAGATTGTCAGTCTGCCAGTGAAATCGTTATTTTTGGTGCTTTAGGTGATTTGTCACGCCGCAAACTTTTGCCTGCATTATACCAACTAGAGGTATGTGGGTTAATTAATGAAAGAAGCCGCATTGTTGCTGTTGCTCGTCCAACACACACTATTGAAGAGTTTAAAAGTTTTGTGTTAGAAAACCTTAATAACTTTGTTAAGGAAGAAATAGATGAAGATGTTTTAGCACGCTTTATGGCACGTTTAGTCTATCAACAGCTTGATATGAAAGAAGCTTCTGCTTATAGCAATTTAGCCGATACTTTATCAGGTGGAAATAGTACCCGTGTTTATTATTTCTCTACGCCACCTGCTATCTATGGCGATATATGTGATGGTCTTAATCACGCTTCACTTATCTGCGATGATGACCGTGTCGTGATGGAAAAGCCTATTGGTCACTGTTTAGAGTCTTCTAAAGTAATAAATAACCAAGTAGCGCGCTTTTTTAATGAAAATCAAATTTATCGTATTGATCATTATCTAGGTAAAGAAACGGTATTAAACCTTTTGGTATTACGTTTTGCTAATTCACTTTTTACCAACAACTGGGATAGAAATAGTATAGATCATGTGCAAATAACGGTTGCTGAAAGTGTTGGTATAGAAGGCCGTTGGGGTTTTTATGATGAAGCGGGCCAAATGCGCGATATGATTCAAAACCATTTATTGCAGATATTATCTTTATTAGCGATGGAGCCTCCTGCGGACTTAAGTGCTGAAAGTATTAGAGCAGAAAAATTAAAAGCAGTTAAAGCGCTTTCTCCTATTGATCGCACCAATGTTAAAGAGAAAACAGTTCGCGGCCAATACGCTGATGGTTTTTTAAATGGTGTTGCCGTACCTGGATATTTGAACGAAGAAGGTGCTATTGCTAATAGTAAAACAGAAACATTTGTTGCAATTAAAGCCGAAATAGATAATTGGCGATGGTCGGGTGTGCCATTCTATTTACGAACCGGTAAGCGTATGCCAGCTAAGCACAGTGAAATTGTTGTGCACTTTAAAGAGCAGCCACACAACATCTTTAAGGACAGTTATAGCGAGTTACCTTCAAACAAGTTAACCATACGTTTGCAACCTGATGAAGGGGTAGAATTGCAAATGATGAATAAAATTCCTGGCATTGCATCGCAAATGAATATTCAAGAAAATAAACTAGATTTGAGTTTCAGTGATACTTATCAAGATCAAAGGGTAATTGATGCATATGAACGCTTAATGCTAGAAGTATTAAATGGTAATCAGTCATTGTTTGTTAGTCGTGACGAAGTTGAAGCAGCTTGGACATGGGCTGATAGTATTATTGATGCATGGCAGGCAACCAGTGAAGCACCTAAACCATATGCAGCAGGCTCATGGGGGCCAGTATCATCAATTTCATTAATTGCGCGTGATGATCGCCAGTGGGTAGAGTAACCATGTTTAAGCAAAATGATTTTGAAACCCGTGAAGCGTTAGATATTGCTTTAGCAGACAAAGTGAGTGAAATACTTCAACAAGCCATTTCACTAAAAGGTAAAGCGAGTATTGCGGTTTCAGGTGGCTCTACACCGAAAGGATTTTTTAAAGTGTTATCACATAAAGATATTGACTGGAAAAAGGTCACTATTACTTTAGCTGATGAACGTTGGGTTGATATTACCTCAGATGCTAGTAATACCCGTTTAGTGCATGAAAATTTATTACAAAATAAAGCATCTGTAGCCAAGTTTTTTCACTTAAAGCAGGGTGAAGTACTTTGTGACGATACTTTAGCTGACCTTAATGTTGCGGCTCACAATGCATTGTTACCCTTAGATGTACTTATTTTAGGTATGGGTGAAGATGGTCACACGGCTTCATTATTTCCGTGTAGTGCACAAATCAAACAGGCTTTAGACATTAATAATGAAAATGCTTTAATGGTTGTACAGCCAACAACAGCACCACATCAGCGAATTACTTTTAGTTTTGCCTCATTAAGTCAGAGCAAAAACGTCTTTTTACATTTGTCTGGCGACAGTAAAAAACAAGTATTAGAAAAAGCACTTAACGGTGATGATGTATTTGACATGCCAATTCGTAAATTTCTACAAACTGATAACATTGATACACAAGTATATTGGGCTGTGTAGAACGGAATTTAGATAGTTTTAAACTAGCTATTATATAAATATTGAGAAATAAATTATGAAACAAGAAATTGTAGATATTACTGAGCGAATTATTGCTCGAAGTGCTACCTCAAGAGCTGAATATTTAGTTAAAATAGAGGCAGAAAAATCAAGTACAGTACATCGCGCTAGTTTATCATGCGGTAACTTAGCACATGGTTTTGCTGCCTGTGGTAAAGATGACAAGCAATCATTACGTGGCATACATCATTCAGATATCGCTATTGTTTCTGCTTACAATGACATGCTTAGTGCTCACCAGCCATATCAAACATATCCAGACATTATCAAAGCTGCAGTTAAAGATGCGGGTGGTGTTGCACAATTTGCGGGTGGTGTTCCTGCTATGTGTGACGGAGTTACCCAAGGTCAACCGGGTATGGATTTAAGCCTGATGAGCCGTGATGTGATTGCAATGGCAACCGCTGTTGGTTTATCTCATAACATGTTTGATGGCGCATTAATGTTAGGTATATGTGATAAAATTGTACCTGGCTTACTCATTGCTAGTATGACCTTTGGCCACTTACCAACAGTATTTATTCCTGCAGGTCCAATGCCTTCAGGTCTTCCAAATAAAGAAAAAGCAAGTGTACGTCAGCAATATGCTAAAGGTGAAGTAGACGAAGCAGCATTGCTTGAAGCAGAATCTGCATCATACCACTCTGCAGGTACTTGTACTTTCTTTGGCACAGCAAACTCTAATCAGTTAGTTGTTGAAGTGATGGGCTTACATTTACCAGGTGCCTCTTTTATTGCACCTAACACACCACTTCGAGAAGAACTAACTAAAGCTGCAGCTAGACAGGCAACACGTCTTACGCAACAGTCGGGTAACTATATGCCGATTGGTAAAATGGTTGATGAACGCTCGGTTGTTAATGCCATTGTTGCATTACTTGCAACGGGTGGTTCAACGAATCTAATCATGCACATTATTGCTTTTGCGAAAGCGGCAGGAATTATCATTAACTTTCAAGATTTTAATGATCTTTCTGAAACAGTACCATTGTTAACACGTATTTACCCTAATGGTCATGCTGATATCAATCAATTTCAAGAAGCGGGCGGTATGGCGTTATTATTCCGTGAACTTATTGAGGGTGGTTTAGTCTTTGAAGATGTTGAAACTATTTGTGGTCGTGGTTTAACTCGATACACTAAAAAACCAGTTTTAGAAAACGGTGAGCTTAAGTGGGTTGATTGTGTTGAAAAATCACTTAATGATGCCATTATTGCAACGGTTGCTAAGCCATTTAGTAGTCATGGTGGTTTACGCATGATGAAAGGTAACTTGGGTGTTTCTGTTATTAAAACGTCATCACTTCCAGAAGGCAAGCTTGTCATTAAAGCACCTGCTATTGTTTTTGAAGATCAACATGAGTTACAAACGGCTTTTGATAACGGTGAACTTGAAAAAGATTTTGTTGCAGTAGTACGTTTCCAAGGACCCAAAGCTCGCGGTATGCCTGAGTTACATAAATTAACGCCGCTACTTGGTGTTTTACAAGATAAAGGGTTTAAAGTAGCGTTAGTAACAGATGGTCGTATGTCTGGTGCATCAGGGAAGGTTCCTGCAGCGATACATTTATGTCCAGAAGCGTTAGATGGCGGTTTAATTGCCAAAGTGAAAACGGGTGATATGATCAATCTTGACGGCGAGACAGGTGAATTAACATTATTGGTTGATGAAAAAGAATTGGCCGCACGTGATATAGCTATATTTCAAGTTAATGGACATCATCAAGGTATGGGGCGTGAACTATTTGGTTTTATGCGTCGTAATTTAAGCTCAGCAGAAACTGGTGCTTGCTCATTGTTTGATGAATAAAAAATAACGTGCCTATGTAGATGGTTCAGGAGCGTCATCCCCGTGATTTCTTTGCCTACATGGATGTAGGTACTTAGCTTTGGTCTGGAACTACAAAGCTGAATCGGGGATCTAGTGTTTTAAGCACAATAGATCTTCGATCAGAGACTTCGAAGATGACGTCTACAGTTACATTCTGAGTTAACTGCATAGACATGAAAAATAAATATTATCATTTGGCTAAGTTGCGATTTTAAAAAAGTTAACTTAGCTGTACAAAAATTTAAGTATCAGTGAACTACTGATGCCAAGAGAGTATAGAGGATTTATGACAGTATCAAAAAATTGGCAAATTATGCCAAAGGACATTTTCGCTACAGGCCCAATAGTACCTGTATTAGTTATCAACAAAGTTGAAGATGCCTTGCCAATTGCTGAAGCGTTATTGGCTGCGAATGTAAGAGTGTTAGAAGTAACCTTACGTACGCCTGCGGCACTTGATGTAATAAGCATTATTTCTAAAGAGTTACCTGAAGCTATTATCGGCTCTGGTACTGTGACTAATAGTCACCAATTACAACAATCAATTGATGCGGGTGCTAAATTTGCGATTAGCCCAGGATTAACTAAAGGTTTGTTACAAGCTGGCAGTGAAGGAAGTATTGCGTTAATTCCCGGTATTTCTTCTATTTCAGAATTAATGGACGCTGCTGACTTTGGTTATGATCATTTGAAGTTTTTCCCTGCAGAAGCGTCTGGTGGGGTGAATGCAATTAAATCTATTGGTGGTCCATTCCCGGATATAAAATTCTGCCCAACAGGTGGCATTAACTTAAAAAATGTCCGTGATTATTTAGCATTGTCTAATGTTGCTTGTTGTGGCGGCTCTTGGTTAGTACCTAATAGTGCCGTTGAAAATAAAGATTGGTCAGCGATCACTAAACTTGCAAATGAGGCACTTGCCTACGTTAAGTAAGCGTAAAGTGCATCGTCTTCGTATATGTTGACGGTCTTAACTTTAAAGCCAGCTACTTAGTCGCTGGCTTTTTTGATTGTAGAGCCATCAATAATTGCCAAAGCACTTCAATACAAGTTTCGGTCTAGCTGAATTTTTCCTATAGTGGTTACTTGGTTGCAGGCATTAAAAAAGGCAACTGTTAAAAGTAACAGTTGCCTTTTTAATTAGCTGAACAAAAAAGCTTAAAGTAAGCACTTCAAGCCTTTGTGTAATCAATTAACTTGCTTTAGTCATTCCAGCTGAACTTCTGCTTGTTACATCAGCAGCAATCGCAGTACGACCTGAAACTTGATGTGCCATACGATCTTCATTTGCCATAGCACTGCGTGGAAGTTCGTTCATGGTAGTAATGGTTTCCGTTTTCGTCATTGGTGAAGCAGCGTGACCAGATAAACGATTAGCTTTTTTAACTTGTCTGGCTAATTTTTTATCTTTGATTGGTGACTTTTTCGAAGCCGGAGCGACAACCTTTTTAGCTTTAGTTTTGACAACTTGCTCTGTAGTTAACTCAGGCTCTATAACCAATTCAGGCTTAATTTCAGCTTTTGCCTCAATAGATGTTTCACTCTCTACCTTAACTTCAACGGTAGGTTGAATATCAATGATGCTGTTCTCGCTAGCATTATTATCTGTAACCTTTAGTGTATCTACTTTAGTTTCGGCTTCTACTTCCGCTGTTATCTCAACAGGTGATTCTTGAGCTGATTTAGTTTCTGTATTACTGTCTGTAGTTTGAGCTGGTTCAACATCTGACTTTTGTTCTTCGCTAGTTGTTTCAACATCAGTAAAAGGTAGATCTTGTTGCTTCTCTTGAATTTTAACTTCAACAGAGGGTGTATTTTCAACAGTTGAAGTCTCAACCACTTGCTCTGTAGGGGGAGTTTGATGAGCAGGATAGCGTGCTTCAATAGCATCATTGCTTTGAGTATCTGTTGATGTTTCTTGTACTGTGTCTTCTGCTTTTGTCTCACGACGTCTACGTTGTCCATTAGAACGCAAATGTCTTGGTGAGCGTCTATTACGAGGACGGTCTTCACGAGAAACTTCATTTGAAGGAGTTAACTCAGGAGAGGCAGCCTCAGTAGCATTAACTGCTTCATCAGTGCTATTTATCTGCTCTGATATGCTAGCTTTGTCATTGACGTTCTCTTTTTTATCTTTTTGTTGAGGAGTAATTACCTGTTCAGTATTAGTATTCTCAGGTTTATTAACACGTATTTTTTTACGGTTACTTCTCCGTTGGCGACGCTCTTTTACAACTTCGTCTTTTACCGGTTTGTTTCTATCATGTTCAGGCTTACGAGTTTGAGTTTTAGCTTTGCTCTGAGGCTTTTTAGCTTCATCACGCGTATTACTGTTTCTCTCATCGCTTTTAACATTTTTAGTGTTAGTGCGATCATCATTACGATTGCCACCACGATTATTACGCGAGTTATTACGACGCTGTCCTTGGCGACCACGTTGACTACGGTTATCTTGACGTTTAGGTTGAGTTTCAGGTGTCGGTGCAGGTTCTTCTTTAACTTCTTCTTCAGAAGAAAACAACCCTTTTAACCAAGCAAATAAGCCAGTTGGCTTTTCAATTTTTTCAGTTACCAATGTTGATGATGCATCTTCAGTTTTTGCAACTTTAGGTGCTGCCATTCCTTGACCCATTGATTGGATTAAAGGCTCATCTTGCTTTACGGCTTCTTTATCAAACTTAGGCATTTTGGCTTCTTCAAGTTCAGCCTCTTTAATTCTAATGTCATAGCTAGCTTCAGTAACTGTTTCATCTTTCTTAACACGTAACACTTCGTATTGAGGTGTATCCATATGTGGGTTAGGAATGATTAATACGCGAGCACCATGCTGTTTTTCAATATGCATTACTGAGCGACGTTTCTCATTCAACAAATAAGTTGCTACAGGAACAGGTACTTGTGCTTGAACATGCTGAGTATTATCTTTGATGGCTTCTTCTTCCATCAATCGTAAAATTGATAAAGCTAAAGACTCTACACCACGGACTTGGCCAGTACCACTACAACGAGGGCAAACACCTTGGCTAGTTTCACCAATTGAAGGGCGTAAACGTTGACGTGACATTTCTAATAAACCAAAACGAGAAATTCGACCTAACTGGATACGCGCTCTATCTTGGTGAACAGAATCACGCATGCGATTTTCTACTTCACGTTGATGGCGAACAGGAGTCATATCGATGAAGTCTATTACCACTAAGCCACCTAGATCGCGTAAACGCAATTGACGGGCAACTTCTTCAGCCGCTTCTAAGTTTGTATTAAATGCTGTTTCTTCAATATCGCTACCTTTAGTTGCACGGGCAGAGTTAATATCAATTGAAGTCATTGCTTCAGTAGGGTCTATAACAATAGAGCCACCAGAAGGCAAACGTACTTCGCGTTGAAAAGCAGTCTCAATTTGAGTTTCAATTTGATAATGAGTGAATAAAGGCACATCACTTTCATAGAGTTTTATTTTATTTAGAAAATCAGGACGAACAATTTCAATGTGCTTTTTAACACTTTCAAATGTTTTAGGTCGATCAATAAGTACTTCACCAATATCACGACGTAAATAATCACGTATAGCGCGTAAAATAAGGTTTGTTTCTTGGTGAATTAAAAATGGAGCAGGGCGGCTCTTTCCAGCATCACTTATAGCTTGCCAGTGGTGTAATAGAACATTTAAATCCCATTCTAATTCTTCATAAGCTTTGCCTACGCCAGCGGTGCGAACAATTAAACCCATACCTTTAGGTAGGTCTAACTTGCTTAACGATGCTTTCAATTCAGTACGTTCATCACCTTCAATGCGGCGAGAAATACCACCAGCACGAGGATTGTTTGGCATTAATACTAGGTAACTACCAGCAAGGCTGATAAAAGTAGTAAGGGCTGCGCCTTTTTGACCGCGTTCTTCTTTGTCTATTTGAACGATAACTTCTTGGCCTTCGCGTAACACTTCTTTAATGTTAGGGCGACCTTGGAAACTATAGCCTTTTGGAAAATATTCCCGAGATATTTCTTTCATGGGTAAAAAACCATGACGATCAGCGCCATAGTCAACGAAAGCAGCTTCTAGAGAAGGTTCAATGCGAGTGATTTTTGCTTTGTAAATATTAGATTTTTTTTGTTCATGTCCAGGGCTTTCAATATCTAAATCGTAAAGTTTCTGACCATCTACAAGTGCTACGCGCAATTCTTCTGATTGGGTAGCGTTTATTAACATACGTTTCATAGTTTGTGTGACTCATTTTTAGTCACAACACACCATTTGCTTTACACACAAAGCAATCTGTTTTTTGGTAACAGCAATTTGTCAGCCTCACGGATGTCATAAAATTGATCTGTCATATTACCAGATCAAGCTGTTCTAAATTCTGATTGTTAATTCAATAATATGCTCACAATGCTGTTTTAAGCTCGGTGAGCAGTGTCAATATATTTCTTTATGTGCCCAGCCAGTGCGCCGTGCTTTTTAGTAATCTCATTCCTTGAAGTCTAATAATTAGCGGACGATATTTTTTACGTCTTATTTTTGCTACATCAGACTGTTAGTTGACCTTCGTTAAAAAGGTCAAATGAGTGTTACCAAATAATTTAATAAAATTGCTTTATGGAGTAGGGCTAAATGATATCTTTTTAGTGATAAAACTGTTTATGCTATTTTTAACAAGTTACACGCGTTAAATGTTGCAATAGGCCGTACCTTCAATATGTCACCTTACTTTACTGGTTTGTAGTCGTTTAGTTTTTGTCATAACAAAACTATAAATTCCAGTGGGTGCATATTAATGTGGCCGCAGTTTGCCTCTTACGTCTCTCTGTAAAGCTTCATGCGATAGTGTTTGTTTAGCTAAGCTAGTTAACATTCAATCACTAACGTTTCATTATCACACTATATTGCTTGATAAGCTAATAAAAAACGGGGTAAATGGTGAAATGCCGTAAAAAAAATGTGTTAAACTTCCTGCCATTAAAGAATTGAACCAAAAAGCACAGCAAAATGTCACAAAAACCAGATAACACAGTAGTTCAGGATGATGAGCGACCTAAAGTTCGTTTTATTACCATTGATAGTGAAGACGCAGGGCAGAGAATTGATAATTTCCTACTGAGAACGTTAAAAGGTGTCCCTAAAAGTCATTTATACCGTTTAATGCGTAAAGGAGAGATAAGGGTTAATAAAAAACGAATTAAGCCAGTTTATAAATTAGCTGTGGATGATGTCTTACGTATTGCACCTATTCGCGTCTCTGAAAAAAAGGATACGGTTTCTACAGGGTTAAATATTGTTGCTAATTTAGAAAAACAAATATTGTTTGAAGATGAGAGGTTAATTGTAATCAATAAACCTTCAGGTATGGCTGTACACGGAGGTAGTGGTTTAAGTTTTGGTTTAATTGAAGCGCTTCGAGCACTTCGCCCCGATGCACGTATGCTAGAGCTGGTTCATCGATTAGATAGAGATACGTCAGGTTGTTTAGTGGTTGCTAAAAAACGGTCAGCACTACGCCACTTGCATGAACAATTGCGAAATAAAACCGTACAAAAATTTTATCATGCTTTAGTGAAAGGTCATTGGCCTACTAAACTCACTCGGGTTACGGAAGGATTAAGGAAGAATGATCTTAAATCCGGTGAGCGTGTAGTGATTGTTGATAATATTAATGGTAAAGAATCAGAAACTCGTTTTAGAGTATTAGAACGCTATCGTGGTGCGACGCTAGTACGTGCCTTCCCTGTAACAGGAAGAACTCATCAAATTCGTGTTCATTGTCAGGTGACTGGTCATTCTATTGCAATGGACTCTAAATATGGTCATGAAGATTTTGATGCTGATATGAAGGGCAAGGGCTTAAAACGTTTATTTTTACATGCGGCTAGCATTGAATTTACTCACCCTTTATCAGAAGAACGTTTAAAAATTGAAGCGCCGCTTGAGCCAAGTTTAGAAAAGCTATTGACTAAATTAGTTAGAGAATAATTTCAGATAAAAATAGAAGAGATGTATGCAAAATTATAAATTAGTAATTTTTGATTGGGATGGCACCTTAATGGATTCTGTTGATCGTATTGTTTCTTCAATGCAATCTGCGGCAAAAGCTGTTGGTTTAACTATACCGTCAAATGAAGCCGCGAAACAAATTATTGGTTTAAGCATTCCTGAAGCACTGAAAGCGTTGTTTGAGGGTATTACCGATGAACAAATAGAAATAATGCGATTGCAATATAAGTATCAATACCTGGAAGGCGATACAACGCCAACGCCTTTATTTGCTAATGCTACTAATTTACTTACTCAGTTAAAGCAACAAAATAAGTTGTTGGCAGTCGCTACGGGTAAAGGGAGAGAAGGATTGAACCGCGTATTAAAAGTCAGTGAAACAACTGCCTTTTTTAATACGACTCGTTGTGCGGGTGAAATGCCGTCAAAACCTGATCCCACAATGCTACTTAGTATTTTAGACGAATTAAACTTAGCGCCACATGAGGCTATTATGATTGGTGATACGAGTCATGATTTAAAAATGGCACAAAATGCCGGTGTGGATAGTATTGGCGTGACTTTTGGCGTGCATGACCGAGAAGTGCTTAGTCGATACCAGCCAAAAGTAGTCGTTGATTCTTTGGCTGAGCTACACCAATTGTTGCTCGGCTAGTACATCAAGATCATGTTGTTTTAATAAGCTTACTAGCTTGATAAGCGGTAAGCCAATTAAAGTGTTAGGATCATCACCTTCTAGCTTTTCAAATAAACAAATACCTAAACCTTCGCTTTTAAAACTACCCGCACAGTTATAAGGTTGTTCCGCTTTTAGGTAGCTTTCGATTTCATCTAATGTAAGCGCATTAAAATGCACGATAAAAGGTTCTACTATTGATGTTACCTTTTCGTTTTCGCTATCAAAGACACAAAGCCCAGTATAGAAAGTAACGCTTTTATTACTAAATTTACTGAGTTGCTTTACGCCATTATCAAAGTTATGGGGTTTACCGAGGATTTCGCCCTCACATACGGCTACTTGATCTGAGCCTATAATAAGTGCACTTGGAAATTTGGGTGCAACTGCTTTTGCTTTCTCAATCGCTAAACGTTCAACTAATGCTTGTGGTGTTTCATTTGCTAACGCGGTTTCATCAATATTGGGTTTGGCAGTTTGAAAGGGTAGGTTAAGTTTTTCTAGAATAGATTGTCGAAATACAGAGGTAGAGCCTAATACTAAGGTTTTCATATAAATCCTGAAAGCGTTATTTTGATTTAATTATGTTTATATTTGAGTTTTGATTTAACTAACGTTAACGTAATAATAAAGTGTTATAATTAGACCACTTTAGTCAAAAAATAAACTATTAGCGCTATTATAAGGACAATCTTTAATTTTTAAACAAAATAAGCTAATTTTCTTTTGACACTTGCCCCTCAGGGCTTTAATATGCGCGACTTATGCAGAATCTTAAGCTTCCGATAACAATTAGTCCATCTCGTAGTGCACAGCGCAGGCTTGTGTGTGAAGGTGTGTTTAAATTATCGGACATGACTAGACTGTTGGCTACCTGTGAAGAACGTAGCGAGCATGTTCAAGTTAATGTTAAGTTTGATGTGGATGAACGTGGTTTGACAGTAATGTCTGGCAGCGCATCGGCATTAGTTGCATTAACTTGTCAGCGGTGTAATGAACTTTTTGACCATAAACTAGAAGTAGAGTTTACTTTCAGTCCAGCAAAAAATGCAGAAGCAGCTGAAAAAATTCCGTCATATTATGACGTAGTAGAATTAAATGAAGATGGTGAAGTAAACTTGCGAGAGCTAGTGGAAGAAGAGTTTATACTCATGATTCCATTAATTCCACGGCATGACATCGAAGACTGCTCAGCTGATGCTGATAGTGTTTGGGGTGAATTGCCAGAAGAGCTTGAGAAACCGAATCCATTTGATGCATTAAAACAACTTAAATAGTTAACGTGTATTTAGCAATTTAACTAATAACCGATTTAGGAGTAACTCATGGCAGTTCAAAAAAGCAAAAAGTCTCGTTCAAGACGTGGCATGCGCCGTTCACATGATGCTGTAACAGCAGAACATTTATCAGTAGATCCAGTTTCAGGTGAAACGCATCGTCGTCACCATGTAACAGCTGATGGCTTTTACAAAGGCGTTAAAGTAATCGCTAGTTAAGCGTTATTACTTTAAACCACCTATTTAAAGCTAATATATTTACGCTTGAATAGTATCAATAAACTAACCTTAGCGTTAGATGTTATGGGGGGCGATCAAGGCCCCCTTATAACGATCCCCTCTGCAATAATGGCAATAAAGTTTCTGCCGAATTTGCACCTTATTCTTTGTGGTGATGAAAACATCATTACAACAGAACTTGCTCGCTTAAATATCAGTCAACAATATTTAGCCCAACATAAACAGTTATCTATTTTTCCTACTACAGAAATTGTAGAAATGGATGAAAAGCCTGCTTTTGCCTTAAGAACAAAAAAGAATTCTTCTATGCGTAAAGCACTAGACTTAGTGCATGAAGGTAAAGCACAAGCATGTGTTAGCGCTGGGAATACGGGTGCCTTATTTTCTATGGCGCATTTTGTATTAAAAACAATTGTCGGTGTTGAGCGGCCAGCATTAATTTCTTCTTTGCCTACCCATGATAATGATAAGCATGTTTTTATGTTGGACTTAGGCGCGAATGTTTTTTGTGATTCACACGTATTGTATCAGTTTGGTGTCATGGGCTCTGTGATGGCTGCACAAGTGGATGGAATCGAGAACCCTCGTATCGCGTTACTAAATATGGGGGCGGAAGCAATTAAGGGAAGTGATCATATAAAGCAGGCTGCGCTTGAGTTGTCTGCCAATGATGATATTAATTACATAGGTTTTATTGAAGGCTCTGATATTTTCTCTAACAAAGCTGACGTTATTGTCTGTGATGGTTTTGTTGGAAATGTTGCGCTTAAAACCTGTGAAGGGGTAGCACGTTTAGTTTATAAAAAATCTGAAGTACTTTTTAGCCAAAACTTTTTAGCTAAGTTAATGGCGGCTGTTTTTAAACCTAGCTTAAAAAAGCTATTTAAATCGGTGAACCCTGACCAGTATAATGGTGCAAGTTTGATAGGATTACGCGGTATAGTTGTTAAAAGTCATGGAAACGCCAATGCAAATGCTTTTTATTCTGCCATTATGGAAGCAGTTAAAGAGGTAGAACGACAAGTACCAACAAAAATAAAAAACTCATTAGAACAAGAGTTATCACCTCTGTAAAATTCACTTATAAATAATTAAAATAGAGTAAATAATATGCAAAATTTATCTTCTCAAAATAAGTTAGCCTTTATATTTCCCGGTCAAGGTTCTCAAGCAGTTGCTATGCTTAGTGACTTTGCACAAAACGATATTGTTCAGCAAGCATTTAAAGAAGCATCAGACGCATTGGGTTATGACTTATGGCAGTTGGTTTCCCAGGGGCCAGTAGAGCAACTTAATCAAACTAATTTTACTCAGCCTGCACTGTTAACCGCCAGTGTTGCTTTATGGCGTGTTTGGCAAGCTGAGTCTGATGTAATGCCTAATGTTTTTGCAGGGCATAGTTTAGGTGAATATTCAGCGTTAGTTTGTGCTGGTGTATTCTCATTAACCCAAGGGGTTAAATTAGTGGAGAAACGCGGTGAGTATATGCAAGCTTGTGTTCCTGCTGGTGTTGGTGCAATGGCAGCTGTTATAGGCTTAGATGATCAAGCGATTATTGAAGCTTGTGCTGAATCTCAAATGGATGATGTGGTGGCAGCGGTTAATTTTAATTCACCCGGGCAAGTGGTTATTGCGGGTCATAAAGAAGCTGTTGAGCGCGCTGGTGTTCGTTGTAAAGAAGCTGGCGCTAAACGTGTATTACCGTTACCTGTTAGTGTGCCGTCCCATTGTGCTTTAATGACTGATGCCGCTCAAAAATTAGCAGGAGATCTTGAACAAATAACATTTAACACACCAACTGTTAATGTTGTTAACAATGTTGACGTAAGTATTGAAACGAGTAGTGAAGCTATTAAAACTGCTTTAATTAAGCAATTATATAGTCCTGTTCGCTGGAGTGAAACGATCACTGCCCTAGACGAGCAAGGGATAACGCAAATGGTTGAAGTGGGCCCTGGCAAAGTATTACAAGGTTTAGTGAAGCGTATTAATAAAACTATCACGTGTGTTTCATTCAATTCAACAGACACATTAGCTAAAGCAAAAGATCTTACGCAAGCAAGCGAGTTATAAGTTTATACCCATTACCATTCAAAGTGCACTCTGAAATATGCATCTTGATTGGTAACGGGTATATTTAATAATTAAGAATAAATAGGAAATAATATGTTTTCATTAACGGGAAAAGTTGCATTAGTTACTGGTGCAAGTCGTGGAATTGGTAAAGCGATTGCGACACAATTACAAGCATTAGGTGCTACGGTTATAGGTACTGCTACTTCTGAGCACGGCGCAGATAGAATCTCAGAGTATTTAGGCACTGGTGATTCACAAGGGTTGGGTTTAGTCTTAAATGTGACAAGTGACGATTCTATTGCAGCAATGTTTGCTGCGATCAAGGATTCTTACGGCGCTATTGATATTTTAGTCAACAATGCCGGTATTACTCGTGATAATTTATTTATGCGTATGAAAGACGATGAGTGGCAAGATATTCTTGATACCAACTTAACGTCTGTTTTTAAGGTTAGTAAAGCAGCTATTCGTCCTATGATGAAAAAACGTAATGGTCGAATTATTAACATTGGCTCTGTTGTTGGTTCAATGGGTAATGCGGGTCAAGTTAACTACGCAACAGCAAAAGCGGGCTTATTAGGTTTTACCAAATCATTAGCGCGCGAAATTGCCTCTCGAGGCATAACTGTTAATACTATTGCGCCTGGTTTTATTGATACTGATATGACTCAAACATTAACAGATGAGCAAAAAGAAGGCATTTTCTCACAAGTACCCGCTAATCGTTTAGGTAAACCAGAAGAAATTGCCAGTACAGTTGCCTTTTTAGCATCAGATGCAGCAGCTTATATTACTGGAGAAACAATTCATGTTAACGGTGGCATGTATATGGTGTAAGCCCTAATTTTAAAGGGTTTGTGTTTTTTTCTTTATGAAAATCATCACGTCAACAGGTAAGACCACGAAAAAAAATAAAACTATAGGCTTGCATGGCAAGCTGTTGACGAATACACTACACACAATTTGAAAAAATGCACTTACAGTAAGTAAAGGAAAAATAATGAGTACTATCGAAGAACGCGTAAAAAAAATCACTATTGAACAATTAGGTGTTAGTGAAGCAGAAGTTAAAATTAATTCATCATTTGTTGATGACTTAGGTGCTGATTCATTAGATACAGTAGAATTAGTAATGGCGTTAGAAGAAGAATTTGATACTGAAATTCCTGACGAAGAAGCTGAAAAAATCACTACAGTTCAAGCTGCAGTTGACTACGTTACTGCTAACCAGTAATTGTTGTTCGCGTTTAAAAACGCGTATGAATAAAATCAAAAAGCGGTATACTTACTAATTAAGTAACCGCTTTTTTTGTATCTCCTATTTGATTTTTAAAGGTATAAAACGATGAGACGAGTTGTAGTTACCGGCCTTGGTATGCTTAGCCCATTAGGCAATACACCAGAGACAACTTGGGAAAATTTGCTGCTAGGTAAAAGTGGTATCAGTAATATTGATCATTTTGATGCATCAGAGTTCACCACTAAGTTTGCCGGTTTGGTTAAAAACTTCAACGCACAAGACTATATGGAAAGAAAAGAAGCCAAGAAAATGGATCTTTTTATTCAATACGGTGTTGCTGCAGGTGTACAAGCAATTAAAGATTCAGGCATAGAAGTTACTGATGAAAATGCTCCTCGTATTGGTGTTGCAGTTGGTTCGGGTATTGGCGGCTTAGGCTTAATTGAACAAAATCACGAAAAGATGTTAAAAGCATCTAGCCCCCGTAAATTATCGCCATTTTTTGTTCCTTCAACCATTATTAATATGATTTCTGGTCATTTATCTATTATGTTTGGCTTGCAAGGGCCTAATATTGCTATTACTACCGCTTGTACTAGTGGTGTGCATAATATTGGTCATGCTGCACGTATGATCGCTTACGGTGATGCTGACGTTATGGTAGCAGGTGGCGCAGAAAAAGCCTCAACCACTTTAGGTATGGGCGGCTTTGGTGCTGCCAGAGCTTTATCAAGACGAAATGATGACCCAGAAGCCGCTTCTCGCCCTTGGGACAAAGACCGAGATGGTTTTGTACTTGGTGATGGTGCCGGTGTAGTCGTTGTTGAAGAATATGAACATGCAAAAGCGAGAGGCGCAAAAATTTACGCCGAGTTAATCGGTTTTGGTATGAGTGGTGATGCGTATCATATGACATCACCTCCAGCAGATGGTGCCGGTGCAGCGCGCGCTATGGTTAATGCATTAAATGATGCAAAAATTGATGTCAGTAAAGTTGGTTACATCAATGCTCACGGAACATCGACACCTGCGGGTGATATTGCTGAAACAAATGCAGTAAAATCTGTTTTTGGAAATGATGCCTATAAAGTGCTGATGGGATCAACAAAATCAATGACAGGGCATTTGTTAGGCGCTGCAGGTGCTATTGAAAGTATTTTTAGTATTCAAGCGTTGATGCATGACGCTGTGCCACCAACGATTAACTTAGATAACCCTGATGAAGGGTGTGATTTAGATTATATTGCCGGTACTGCTCGTGATGTGAAGCTAGATTATGTACTATGTAATTCATTTGGTTTTGGTGGTACTAATGGCTCACTGATCTTCAAAAAAGTTTAATTAGTCACTATTAAAAGCTTGAAATCAAGTGATTAATACCATTTGGATTAATTAAGGTTACAGAATTCAATGAGGATAAATTTTCAAGAACAAGGCGCTTGATTGAGCAATAGCTGGCTATTGGGATTGAAAGCAACGAAGTTATTGGATATTTAGGCCATTTGAAAATGATCACTTAGTTAGTGCAATTGGTATAAGCCTGAATACTTAGCATCTTTGCAAAAGTCTTCAGGCTTTTTATTTTATACTTGTTATTTAACCTCCAACATAGTGTTGAGATGAGAATAAATTTAATCGAATTGGTATTACATAGCGTATGAAATTTTGCTTGGTTAATGGCGTAGAACATAATCAAATCGATATTGAAAATCGTGGTCTAGCGTATGGCGATGGTTTATTTACTACCGCTAAAATCATTGATGGGAAAATTCAATACTTATCATCACATGTTCAACGTTTGCGTTTAGGTTGTAAACAGTTAGCTTTATTTGCACCAAACAAGGTTGAATTAACTGAGCAATTAAGCCAAGTGGCTAAGCAATATGATTTAGCGGTATTAAAAATCATTATTACTGCTAGTAGTGGCGGGAGAGGTTACGCTCGCTCTACTGATCCCAACAGTGATGTTATTATCATGGTGCATGATTACCCCAAACATTATGATGAACTTGCTATTGAAGGGATTACATTAGGGGATAGTAATCAGCATATTGGTATTAATCCTATGCTTAGCGGATTAAAACACTTAAACCGCCTTGAACAAGTGCTTTTACGTCAAGAACTCGTTAACACCAAGGAAGATGACTTAGTCGTCACAAATGTCAATAATGAAGTAATAGAAGCGACGAGTGCTAATTTATTCTTCTGGCTTAATGGGCGGCTTTGCACACCTGATATAACAAACAGTGGTGTTAATGGCATCATGCGACAAACTATTTTGCAAAAATACCCTGATACCTTAATTAAAACAGTAACATTAGCTGAGTTGGCAAGCTCTCCGGCTATGTTTATTTGTAATTGTGTGATGGGAGTCATGCCCGTTAAAAATTATAATGGTCAACATTTATCAATAATGTTATCTCAACGCGTACGTAACGCGGTAAATCAAAAAGCAATTAATGCATCATGATTAGTAATCTCAATAAAATAAGCTTGTTTAATAAAGCACTGATTAGTATATTTCTTGGTTGCTTAATCATTGTTACTATTTTCTTTGGTTTACTTGAAAAACAACTGAATAAAAAATTACCATTACAACATGCACAATTACTGACAATTAAAAAGGGCAGTTCTGTTGCCTCATTTGCAAAACTATTAGTGAATAAAGGCTGGTTAGCAAATCGGTTTTGGTTAAGAAGTTATGCCCGCTTAAACCCTGATAAAGTAAAGATAAAAGCAGGCACTTATCAGATAGTACCAGACATTACGTTAAGCGCTTTACTTGAACATGTTTCTACAGGAAAAGAATATCAATTTAGCGTGACGTTTATTGAAGGTTCAACTTTTAAGGAATGGTTAGGGGCATTACAACAACAGCCTAATTTATCTCATCGCTTATCAACACTAAGCGTTGAAGAAATAGCGAAACGGTTAACTATAGAACAAAGTAACCCTGAAGGTTGGTTTTTTCCAGAAACTTACGCGTTTACTCAAGGCACACCCGCTATTGATGTATTAAAACGTGCCCATTTAGCGATGCAACAAAAACTTGCAGAGTTATGGCAACAAAGAGCGAAAGGGTTACCCTATAAAAACTCATATGAAGCATTAATCATGGCGTCAATCATAGAGAAAGAAACGGGTTACTTAGCAGAGCAACCCTTAATAGCCTCTGTTTTTATTAACCGAATAGCGAAAAAAATGCGTTTGCAAACGGATCCAACGGTCATTTATGGTTTAGGGGAACGTTACCAAGGGGATATTACTCGCGCTCATTTACGAGAAAAAACGGCTTACAATACTTATAGAATAAATGGTTTACCACCTACGCCTATTGCTATGCCGGGAATATCTGCTATCGAAGCCGCGTTAAATCCAGCAATAAGTGAGTATTTCTATTTTGTTAGCCAAGGTGATGGTAAACATGTTTTTAGTAAAACACTCACTGAACATAATATTGCCGTGAGAAAGTTTTTGGCAAGACAAAGAAATAAAAAATAATTTTTTTATTCAATAAATTGGGATAACGAGAGATAATATGAAAAAAGGTTTTATGTTTGTCTTTGATGGTAGCAATGGTGCGGGGAAAACAACGGTTATTAAAGGCGTTGAAAAATACCTGACTTTAAAAGGGTTTGATGTTCTTTTAACAAGAGAGCCGGGTGGGACGCCTATAGGTGAAAAAATCAGAGAAGTAATTTTAGATCCCTCTACCCCTGAAATATGTCACATGACCGAGTTAATGTTATTTGGGGCAGGGCGCGCACAACATGTTCAAGAAAAAATCATCCCAGCTTTAGCACAAGGAAAAATTGTAATTTCAGACAGGTTTGATGCAGCAACTTTTAGCTTTCAACACTTCGCTAGAGGTATTGATTTAGAAACAATTGTTAAAATAAATAATTTAGCACTCGCAGGTTTTACCCCTGACATGAATATTATTTTAGATTTAGATCCCCGTGAAGGATTAAAAAGGGTTATCAGCCGAGGTGAAGGGCTTGACCGTTTAGAAGATGAAAAATCTGATTTCTTAGCAAAGGCTAGAGATGGTTATTTAAAACAAGCAGAGCAGAACCCTGAAAAATTTGAGATTATTAACGCTGCACAATCAAAAGAAGACGTTTTATCTGATGTAATTAACATTATTGATTCATTACTCGAAAGTCAATTGTCATAAAACAGGAAATTTAGACTTAACATGAAATCATGGTTATCCTCACATCAGCTGATACTCAGCGAACAATACAATAATGCTACCTTGCCTCATGCTATTTTAATTAGTGGTGTTTCTGGCTCAGGAAAACTTGAGTTAGCGCAATGGTTAGTACAGTTATTGAATTGTAAACAGCCAAGTCAATCAGTTGAAAGTAAAGAAGTGATTCTGCAAGCCTGTGGCCATTGTAAATCATGCTTATTGCTAAACAGTAATACCTTTCCCGATCACCTTAACCTTATTGCTCAAAAAAATAGTTTGGGTATTGATGATGTTCGTCATGCAAATAGCTTTTTACAAAAAACGGCGTATTTAGGGCAATTTAAAACAGTCTTAATTGAAAATGCTCAAACGATGACACAAGCGGCCATGAACGCCTTGCTTAAAACCTTGGAAGAGCCTAGTGATAATAGCATTATTATTTTATTAACAAATGATATCGAAATTTTACTACCAACCATCATTAGTCGTTGTCGTGTGCTAAATATCAGGCCCGCCGTAGGCAAAGATTTAATATTACAATTAAAAGAACAAGACAGGAAAAATGGCGAGGTTAGTGCTGAAGCTCACTCTTTATCATCAGATCCTTTTGTTAATTTAACTCAACTACCTGAGCTCACGGATGCAGCAATCAATGAAGCGTTTAAAGTCTTTAAAGAATGCTATATAGGTTACCTCTGTTATCAACAAGGCGAATCACAGTTATTACAATATTTGTTAAACAATGAACATGCACTGCGATGGTTAGAACAAATAACGGTCAATTTACACCGTGACTACTTCCTTGATAAGATTGACAATGAACACAAAAACACACTAAATGCAGAGCTGCTTAATAATCTCTATAAAGTTATCATTAATGGGTGTAAAGTAATAAAATCTTATACGCAGGCAAATAAACAGTTTGTATGCGAACAACTTATAATGGCAATAAGTGATGTGGTTGAGCAGAGTAAAGTTGAAGCAAATTGTAATGCTTCAGTTTAATAGCATCAGCGTTGTATTAGGTCCAGAGCAGGAGAGTAAGCTTGATCCCCATTAATATTGAATTTCAGTCTGAACATGATTTATATATATCATATATGCCTTTTTTAAAAGAAGGTGGTTTGTTTATTCGTACTGCTGAGCCCTATGAGCTAGGCTCGGAAGTTGAATTAAATGTTTTATTACCTGATTCTTTAGAGCCATCAATAATAAAAGGTGAAGTTTGTTGGGTAACTCCAACGGGCGCTCAAAATGGAACACCTGCGGGCATCGGTGTTAGTTTTATCTACGATCCTGATAAGATTCGCCATCAAATCGAACAAGCTATTGCGCGGCAATTAAGTTCATCTGACCCAACATTAACTATGTAATAGCATTAATTGAAAATGCTCTTATCTTTTTTACTTTGATTATTCGTAACTACTCACCTATCGTCACTCCCGAGATGTTTTAATCGGGAGTCTAATGTTTAAAACAGGCAGATTCCGGCTTCAGCTTTGTAGTTCCAGACCAAAGCTAGACCCTACGTCCTGTAGGCAAAGACACAACCGGAATGACGTGCACGCTGGGTATGGTGAATAATTACGATTATTCTTTTTCATTATTTTTAATTTACCTGTGGAGTTTTCTGTTGTTTATTGATTCTCATTGCCATTTAGATCGACTAAATTTGTCACTTTATAACAACGATTTAGCCAATGTAGTACAAGCGGCAAGTGATGCAAAAGTAGATAAACTTTTGTGTGTTAGTGTAACCTTGAAAGATTTTCCGGCTATGGTGGAGAAAACTAAAGGTTTTGATAATGTTTTACTGTCGTGTGGCATGCATCCTCTTAATCAAGAAGATGAAGTGAATCTCGATCAGCTAAGACTGTTGTCAGATAATCCATCAGTCATTGCCATTGGCGAAACAGGTTTGGATTATCATTATGCACCTGAAACAAAAGCCTTACAGTTAGACTCGTTTAAAAAGCATATAGTTGTTGCTAAAGAACTTAACAAACCCTTAATTATCCATACCCGAGATGCTCAAGAAGATACTTTAGCTATGTTGCGCTTGGAAGGTGCAGATGCAGTTGGTGGGATTTTGCACTGTTTTACTGAAACTTGGGAGATGGCAAAACAAGCGATTGATTTAGGTTTTTACATTTCTTTTTCTGGAATTGTTACCTTTAAAAATGCCAGTGCATTAAGAGAAGTTGCAAAACTTGTTCCTGATAACAGATTCCTTATTGAAACAGATGCGCCATATCTTGCGCCAGTGCCACATCGAGGTAAAGAAAACCAACCGGCTTATGTTGTTGAAGTTGCAAAACATTTAGCTAGCATTCGTGGTCAGTCTGTTGACACTATCGCTAATTTATCTACTGATAACTTTAATCGACTTTTCAATTTGTAAGTGTATTGCTGTAAATAAACAGTAAAAAAAAACCCAAACACTTAGTTTGGGTTTAAGGGAGGCTCAAGGGGAGAGCCGTACGCTATTTAACACATTCAATCACATTGCAAGCATCTTTTCTCTAACGATAGAAATAGAAACGTAACAGTATTAAGCACCATCTTGTTTCTTATAGTAACTAAGTCTAGTGCAAGTTTTCATAAATGCTAATTATTCTCGTTATATTTTTATTATATTTTTTTCGCTTCGATTAGCGCTATACTTTCATCAGCGAAACCAACACCAGCTTCACTGTAAAAGTTGAATACTTTATCAACTCCTAATTTTTCTAGCTGCGTTCGTTCATCATCATAACGTGCAATTGCCGCTATTTTACCCTTGTAGTGTGCGCTTCTTAGTTGTCCGGTAATATTCATGCTATCAATAACATTAGGCAATGCCAGTAATACAAGCTCTATCTTAGACATGTCCATTCGTTCCCAAAAGAAAGCATCTTCGGCATCACCACAATAGGCATCTACGCCTTGTTCACTTAACCAAGCGACTTTTTCAGCCTCTGCGTCTAATCCCCATGCAAGCTTATTACCATGCTCGCTTATCGCTCTATAAGCCCCCATGCCGACACGACCCATACCTATAATAATTATAGGAGACTGACTTGGCTGGCAGAAATAATCTTCAGCTAACGTTTCTTTGCGCTCAAAGCGGATAAAAAATCCTTTATGTTTAGCGAAAAAACTATGAGCAAAGCGGTACAGAACATTAGTTATGACGAAAGAAATAGCGACAGCAAGCGCTAAAATAACTAACCATTCATTACTTAACCAGCCATTAGCCACACTGATAGCCGCGACGATCAAACCAAATTCACTAAAATTACTCAATGCTAAGGCGCTTAAATAAGCGGTTCTACAGCGGATTTTTAACAAACTTAATAAAGCATAAAATAAAACAAATTTGAACGGTATGATCAATACCAATAAAACTGCTAGCCCTAACATTTGCAGCGTTGGAATGGCACTAAATCCAATCGATAAAAAGAAACCAATTAAAAATAAGTCTTTAAAGCTCATCAGTGATTTGTTTATTTCGGATGCTTTCGGATTAGAAGATAAAAACATGCCCATTAACAAGGCACCTAAATCACCTTTAATATTTACTAGTTCAAATAACTCATAGCTGCCAAGTGCGATAAAAAATCCCATCAGAGGAATTAACTCACCATGGCCTACATGCTCAATAATCTTGTTAATTAGTGGTTTAACAAAAAATAAGGTAAGTAAAGCAAACGCCCAAACTGACGGTGTTTTACCGGTAGCAAAAACTAAAAATGCCACGGCAACTATATCTTGAATGACGAGTATACCCACCGCTATCTTGCCATGACGGGTTCGCATTTCGCCATTTTCTTCTAGCAATTTTATGACACATACTGTGCTACTAAAGCTTAAAGCAAAGGCAATAAGTGTTGCTGTTATCAAATCTAGCTCAGTGAAATAACTAATAGCGAATATGGCAAACAGTTTGGTAATAGCAACCGTAATAACTAGCCAAGTAACTGTATGTAATGAACTGGTTAACCATATTTCGTTTTTAAATAAGCTTTTTACATTTAATTTCAAGCCAATGGTGAATAACATCAAGGTTATACCTAAATTACTCAGCGTAACTAAGCTGTCATCCGCTTGATAACCTAAAAAGTTTAAGGCAAATCCTGCAATTAAAAATCCGATAGAAGGAGGGAGATTAATAGTTTTGGCACCAAGGCCACAGATAAAAGCGAAAAAAATCCAAGTAAATTCCATAATAGTGTTAACTTTCCTCTAACTAAAAAATATTGGTTATTTATTTAACGGTGATGTTACCAACAAATCTAGTTGTTGTTTCATAAAAGCCACGATAAGTGGTTGTGCTTTAATGTTAGGATGGATACCGTCTGTTTGCATCAACTCAGGCTTTATTGCAATAGACTCCATAAAAAAGGGTAATAAGCTAATATTGCTTATGTTCGCTACTTTAGTAAAAGTCTGATTAAAAAGCTTATTATAACGCGTGCCATAGTTAGGGGGTATTTTAATATCCATTAAGAATACCTTGATATTTTTTTGCTGAGCTAATTGAATTATTTGTAACAAGTTGTTTTTGATAAGTGTAGGAGGATAGCCTCTTAAGCCGTCATTTCCGCCTAATTCTACTAATAAATAATCGATATTTTGTTTAGCTAAAATTCTCGGCAAGCGTGTTAAACCGCTGGCTGTCGTCTCACCGCTGATACTAGCATTAATTAAGGTGTAAGATGCTTTTTGCTGTTGTAAGGCTTCATTGAGTTGGTATACCCAACCTTGATTTTCTTTCATGCCAAAGCTTGCACTTAGGCTATCACCTAGTATTAAAATAGAACTAGGTTCACTGTTATGATTGTCACTCGCTTGGCTTGAATAAGTAAAAAACAACCCAATGCTAGTTATAACCAGTATCGATAAACGAAAGAACGACTTTTTTATCATGAAATTAAATTCCGAAATTATTCTTAAAACACAATCGCTTGCAAAATACGTTATGCTTGAAGATAAGCAGTTATCTTTATTACAAGACATAAATTTAGCGGTGTCTACAGGAGAAACTATTGCCATAGTTGGCTCATCTGGCTCAGGTAAAACTACTTTGTTATCACTCTTAGCAGGTTTAGATTTACCCTCTACGGGTGAAGTCTATCTGAAAAACAAATCATTGCACCAATTAAATGAAGAGCAGCGTAGTCAAGTTAGAGCAGATCATGTTGGTTTTATTTTTCAGCAGTTTCTTTTAATCAGTAGTTTAACCGCCCTAGAAAATGTAATGCTACCCGCAGAGCTTGCCAATGATGAAAACGCTAAACAACAAGCAATAGACTTATTGGCGCAAGTAGGCTTGAGTGAACGTGCTAATCATTTTCCTGCACAACTCTCAGGCGGAGAACAACAAAGAGTCGCCATTGCTCGCGCCTTTATCACTAAGCCCGATGTTTTATTTGCTGATGAACCCACCGGTAATTTAGATAAGCAAACCTCAACCCATATTGCGGATTTATTATTTGATTTGAATAAGCAGTTTGGCACAACCTTAGTGCTAGTTACCCATGATTTAACATTAGCTCAGCGCTGCCAACGCAGTGTTGAAATGCAAGGTGGTCGATTAATCAATGATCAAAACTTGTGTGATACTAATACGGAACAGTTAAGTGGCAATACGAAAACAATTCAAGCAGAAGTAGTATGAATTGTTTTATGGCTAATTGGGCAAAACAGTCAATACGGTTATTAAAACATGAACTAAAACGAGGAGAGCTAACTATCATAGTGTTAGCCATTGTTCTTGGTGTTGCCAGTGTATTTTCGTTAGCAGGATTCTCAGGAAAAATTAAGCAAGCACTTCTCAATGAAAGTACCAGTTTTATTGCCGCTGATCGTGTTTTACAGACAAGTAGAAAAATAGACTTTCAAAATATAACAACTGAACCAATAGCGTTATCGCGCGATCAGATAACTCAAAAAAGCCAACAACTTAATATTAAGCAAGCCCAACAAGTATTGATGTCATCTATGGTATTTGCAGGTGATGTTATGGGGTTAGTTGAAATTCAAGCAGTCTCAAATTATTACCCGTTAAGAGGGGAGCTGCTGGTCAATTATTCAACTAATACAAATGAGTTAGCAGCGGTAAACGCACCAGATTTAGGCACAGTGTTTATTGAAGAAAAAATATTATCACTACTTGAAGTAACCATTGGAGATGTTATTGATATTGGTGATAGTCGCTTTGTTATTAAAGCGATAGCCAAACAAATTCCTGATGCTTCTTTTAGTGTTTTTACTTCTGGTGCTAAGGTGATTATTAATATTGCCGATCTTGAGAAAACCCAGCTAGTTCAACCGGGCAGCAGGCTTACTTACAAGTATTTATTTTCTGGCGATGTTGATGCGATTAAAGCGTTAAGTGTATGGCTTAAACCAAAACTTAATGATAGTCAGCGTTGGTATGATATTCAATCAAAGCAATCACCCTTGGCTAATGCGCTAAATAAAGCTGAAAAATATCTATCTCTTGCAAGTTTGTTAGGGATTATTTTAGCAGCAGTAGCCGTTTCAGTTGCCAGCAGACGCTACGCTCAACGCCATCAAAGCAGTGTTGGTGTATATAAAGCAATGGGAGCCTCGTTTAGCCATATTAGAAAGTTGTATTATTTACATTGGTCATTATTGAGTGTTGTTAGCATAGCGCTTGGCTTACTTGTTGGTTATGTCCTTGCACAGCTGGGGCTTTATGCGATACAAGATTATTTACCGGTACAATTAACCTTGGACTCAGTAAGTGAAACTGGCTTTTCAGGCTTAATCTCATTAGGTTTTTATCCATTAATTATTGCTGTTTTTACCGGTTTACTTTGTGCATTCGCATTTGCCATAACCCCGTTAAAAGAATTGATAGCCACCTCTCCTTTAGTGGTAATTAGAGGGGCAAGTTTAACACCAAGTCATCAAATGTTTAGGATGCGTGTTGGTAAATTTTTGATTCCATTATTAGCACTGCTCTTATTATTATTTGTTTTTAGTAATGACTTGATGTTAAGTGTTAGCTTATTAATTGGCGGTATTCTCGTGTCGGCTTTATTATTATTATTTGGCCGTTTATTGATGAAGCTTACACGTAATATTGGTACTAAAGCAGGCGCATCTTGGCATTTAGCATTGGCCAATTTACAACGTAGGGCACAAGCGAATAGTGTGCAGCTGGTTAGTTTTACTATCGCGATAAAGTTACTATTGATGATCATCGTTATCAGAAGTGCTTTATTGAGCGAATGGCAAGCGCAATTGCCTGAACAAACACCAAACTTGTTTTTAGTTAATATTGCCCAGAACCAAGTTGATAACGTAGAACAGTTTATTGATCAGCAAGGTATTACGGCAAGTGATATTTATGCCGTTATTCGTGGTAGGTTAAGCGCTATTAACAGCGATAAAATTGCTAAGCAAGTTTCTAAAGAACAAACTGATGGCAGTGACAATGGTCGTCAAGGTGTAGGAAGAGAGTTGAACTTAACTTGGCGAGAACACTTACCGAAAGAAAATAGTGTCGTGCAAGGTAAATGGTGGCAAAATGATTTAACAGATGCTAATAAACCACAAGTATCAATTGAACAAACGCTGGCTAAGCGTTTAGATATAAAATTAGGCGACAGTTTAACCTTTCAACTAGGTAGTGAAGTCATTACGGTCCCTGTGACCAGTATTCGAGAAGTTAATTGGCAATCAATGCAGCCAAATTTCTATATGATTTTTAACCCACAAGTATTGGCTGATTATCCAGCTAGTTATATTTCATCTTTATATGTTTCTGTCGATAAAAAAGATCAGTTACAAAAGTTTCTTAGCGCTTACCCAACGATTAGTGTTATTGATGTTGATGCCATGATTGCACAATTGCGCAAGGTAATAGATCAAGTATCTAAAGCGGTTGAGTTTATTTTAGTACTGGTAGTTTTTGCTGGTTGTTTAGTGTTAGTTGCACAAGTACAGGCGAGTATGGAGGAACGCGAACGAGAAATCGCCATATTAAGAACTATTGGTGCTAAAGGCTCTTTATTGCGTAATAGTATTTTATTAGAATTCGTTGCGTTAGGTGCTATTGCGGGCTTTATGGCTAGTGTTGCAATGGAGTTGACGGTTTACTTGCTTCAAAGTCATTTATTTAAGATGCAAACGAGTTTTCATTTTGAGTATTGGTTATTAGGTATTGTTGCGGGGGCAAGTTTTGTTGGTATAGTGGGGTTACTTAGTTGTTGGCGCCTCCTAAATATGTCGAGTGTTACCTTAATTCGCCGTACTATGTAATAGTGCGTAATGTAGTGTAAAACGGTTGTACCTGTTGTGTTTTATACGGGAATCTTGGAAAATTAACTCTTACTTAATTCTGGACTCATTATTTATGGGCGTTTCTGCTAAAACAACAAGTATGGTCAAAGTTTTTGTGACTACCGCAGCAATTTTTATTATTTTAGCCGGTATCAAAACTGCAGCAAATTTACTCGTTCCATTTTTATTGTCTTTATTTATCGCTATTATATGTAATCCACTTGTAGCTAAAGCGAGTGAGTTTAAAATTCCCAAAGCTATTTCTGTTATTTTAGTTATTGGTATTTTTGTCACAATAGCATTATCTTTAGCGGGTTTAGTGGGAAATTCGTTAAATGAACTGTCTCAATTAATTCCGCAATATCGCCTACAATTACAAGAGCAATTTACTTGGATAACCGCTTTTTTATCTCGTTATAACATTCAAGTTTCTTCCGCTATTTTATTGGAATACTTTGATCCTGCAGTAGCCATGGGAATGGCAGCAAATATGCTTAGTGGCTTTGGTTCAGTGATGGCTAATTTATTTTTAATCATATTGACGGTAGTTTTTATGCTATTTGAGGCATCATCTTTTCCTTTAAAAATTCATTTTGCACTAGATGACCCTGAAATGCGTTTGAAACAAATTGAACGCTTTTTAGAGTCTGTTAATCACTATATTGCTATCAAAACTATGGTCAGTATTGCTACCGGTATTGTAGTCTCGGTTATGTTATGGGCTTTTGGTTTAGATTTCTTTCTTTTGTGGGGCGTCTTTGCTTTTCTACTTAATTACATTCCTAACATTGGTTCTATTATTGCTGCGCTTCCTGCCGTGATATTAGCCGCACTGCAATTAGGTTTAGGGGAAGCGGGCTTTATTGGTTTAGGTTATGTTGCCATCAATATGGTAATGGGCAATATGATTGAACCCAGATACTTAGGCAAAGGCCTAGGCCTTTCAACGTTGGTAGTATTTTTATCCTTGATATTTTGGGGATGGTTGTTAGGTACCGTTGGTATGTTGTTAAGTGTACCTTTAACGATGATTTTAAAAATTGGTTTTGAAAACTCACCTGAGGGACGTTGGTTGGCGGTATTATTAAGTGATGAAGAAACTGTCGTGCAAGAAGCTGAACAAGTACAGTCAGCTTAATTTTACTGTGTTATTTTACTGTACTAGGCTCAATTCCTTTATTCGAGACTGGCTTAAAAGTATATAACACTTCTTATAGGCATTACCTGCGCCTTTATCAGGTGAGATAACAAGGTACTGCCAACGGCAGTCATTATCTCGAAAGGTAATAAAGTTGCTTTGTGAACGTTTAAACATTTTTAATGTGGAATAACGCCCAGTAATAAGGGCTTTTTCCTCAAGATTAAAAATATGATTATTAACCCAAGTTTGCAGCTCTCTGTCGACAACGTCTTTGACACCATCTAAACAGCGCGAAAGTTTTTCTGTTGTTTGTTCTGCTTTTTCACATTCATCTACTGTTTTTTGCGCATAAGACGGCGTAGAAAGTAACAATTGGCTAACAATTAATACATTTAAGGTGAGTAATTTCTTTATCATTTTGTTTATATTCTAACTTTATAAGTAACTTTATTTCTGAAAATTAATAGCTTAGTTGAAAGCCTCAAATCAAAAGGCTTAAATTAACAGAACTATGCAGGTAGTACTTTTTTATAAGGTTTAACGGTAACTTTTTTATAAACACCAGCGGCAACATAAGGATCAACATCAGCCCAAGCTTGTGCTTGCGTTAAGCTATCAAATTCAGCAACAATTAATGAGCCCGTAAACCCAGCAGCTCCTGGGTCGTTACTATCTATGGCAGGACATGGGCCCGCAATTAATAAACGCCCTTGATCTTGTAAGTTTGTTAAACGGGCTAAATGTTGCTCGCGTACGGCTAAACGTTTTTCTAAGCTGTTATCAACATCTTCACTATAAATTAAGTAGAACATGGGCTTTCCTATTTCAATTATTATTTGAGGTGTTTTTTAAGGTACTATTTTGGATAGTATTTTTTATCTTCAGGTGATTCACTCATCACACTTGAGGTAATTTCAATGCTGTCTTCAAGTACTTCTACTACTTCGTCAGTTTCTTGAGGAAGATACTTGTATAAGGAAAAAATAGAGCCAATAGCAAAGGCAAGTGTTAAGCCAGTTAAGCCAAAGACTTTAAAGTTCACCCATGTTTCTAAATCATAATTAAAGGCAACATATAAATTAAGCGCTCCTAATAGTGCGAAAAGAGCTGCCCAAGCAAGGTTTAACTTAACCCAAATAGGCTCGGGTAAGGTTAATGATTCAGATAAAAACTGCTTAATTAAATTTTTCTTAAAACCGTAATAACTCACGATGAGCGCTAGTGCAAATATCTCATTAATAATGGTTACTTTCCATTTAAGAAAAAGATCATTATGTAAAAATATTGTAAGACCACCAAATACGGCAATCAAACCGAAAAATATCCAGTTGCGAGTAGGTACTTTTTCTTTTTTGATAACGTAATACATAATTTGCAAAGCAGATGTAGCTATTAAAGAGCCTGTAGCCCAATATATGTCAGTAAATTTATTTACTATAAAGAAAATAATTAATGGGATGTATTCTAAAACAGCATGCATACTTAACCTTAATTGCTAGAGTTGGAAATAGTTTATACCCGCTTCACTTGAAAATGCTCGTTTCAGGAAGTCTGAGCGACTCATAATCAAGGCACATTTTTTTATTAAGGGTTATTCCCTTAAAAAGAAAGGTAACGCAGAGTATGATTTGCTCAGCCTTCCCCAATGAGCTAGTTTAGAAACGCTTTATGCTACGTTATTGATTTTGGGAAGGGAACAACCATTCTCTTCAATCAACGCCTTGCCTAAAGTCGTTTCTAATTCCAGCTGAATCATGCATCTTCAAGTGAAACGGGTATATATTGGGTATAATCCAATTTTAATGGATGCAATTTTAACGAAACTTAACGTACTTTAATAGTAAAAAGCTAAGTAATAATTTATAACATTAGGGTCTGTTGATCTTTCGCGGTTAAATTTTGTTCGAGATAAAAGCGTTTTAATCGCGGCGAGTAGTGTGTAGCCTAGTCATTCTAAGCAAATTCTACTCAACAAAGAGTAAAACGCTTTTAACCGAATCCATCGGACAGCGTTTGTTGATCATTTTTACGGCGTTATCGCTTTTTTATGTGGAACAACCACATGACAAAGGCTCTGCCTTGTATAAATACCCAACAAACAACTGCAAAAACAATCTCGAAAAATCAACAGACCCTAGATTACTTCGCACTTTTCAATGATCTTCATCAAATAAAGGGTTGTTGTCGTTTGTACTCTGCTTGTGGACAAGGTATTTTACCCGCAAGTAAATTTATAGGATTTAGGTTAATTAATATGTCAACAAATGAGATTTTTTATCAAGAACAAAACAATGAAGTATCTTTGTTCAATTATGCATTCGAGCATCAATTACCTGTTTTAATCAAAGGCCCAACGGGGTGTGGTAAAACACGCTTTATTACCCATATGGCCCAAAAATTAAACAAACCTTTATATACCGTAGCCTGTCATGATGATTTAACCGCAGCTGACTTAGTTGGTCGACACTTGATTGGTCCAGAAGGAACTTATTGGCAAGATGGCCCATTAACTAGAGCAGTAAGAGAAGGGGGGATTTGTTATTTAGATGAAGTAGTTGAAGCACGTAAAGATACTACCGTTGTTTTACATCCGCTTGCTGATGATAGACGTGTTTTGCCATTAGAGCGAACTGGTGAATTACTTGAAGCAGCGCCTGGCTTTATGTTGGTAGTTTCTTATAATCCCGGTTATCAAAACTTATTAAAGGGCATGAAACCAAGTACTAGACAACGCTTTGTTGCTTTACGTTTTGACTATCCTAGTGCCGAAGTTGAACAACAAATATTAATAAAAGAAGCGGGTGCAGATGCACATCTAGCATTTAAATTGGTTGAGTTAGCTGGCGCATTACGTAAATTAGAACAAAATGATTTAGACGAAGTCGCTTCCACACGATTACTTATCTATGCAGCCCGTATGATCGGCTCAGGCATGAATGTATTAGATGTATGTCGTTGTTGTTTGGCAGAGCCATTGTCTGATGATCCACAGACGGTTAACGCATTAATGGATGTAGCCAAAATATACTTTGATGAGTAATCAATTGAATGATTCCATAAATAGCAATCCTGAATTCACTTTGGTTGGAATAAAGAATGAACAAATACTAGAAAAATGCCTACCGGGCGATTTAGCAATGTGGTTTTTTATCTTAGCTGAGCTAACTGTATTTGCCATTTTATTTATTGGTTTTGCCGTATCTGAGCAATTGAACGCAGAAATGTTCATTGAAGGGAAGGCTAAACTACATCAAATATCGGGTTTGATTAATACCTTAACATTGATCACGAGTAGTTTTTTTGTTGCGTTAGCATTAAACGCTATGCACAAAGGTGATGGCAAAAAATCAGCAAAATTACTGGTTATAGCTAAACTTGTTGCAAGTGTTTATATTGCAGTAAAGGTATGGGAGTACATGTCTTTATTTGATCAAAATATTGATATTGAAACTAATACCTTTTTTACGCTGTATTTTATGATCACATTTTTTCACTTAATGCATGTTTTGTTAGGGATGGTTATTCTTATCTTTATCGCCATGAAAGCGGCTAATAATGAATACAACGCTAGCAATATATCAGGGTATGAATCAGGCGCTAGTTATTGGCATATGGTCGATATGCTTTGGATTATTCTCTTTCCACTTATTTATGTGATTTAACATTTATGCAAACGATTAACTCAAATAAGAAAAATACGTTAAGTTGGTTATGGTTGATGGCTTTAACGGTTATTTCTACCTTCATTGGTTTAGTTATTAACAATAAAGCTTTGTTTATTGCCAGTGTTTTATTTATTGTCTTTTTAAAAGGACAGCAAATTATTGATATTTTTATGGAGCTTGCACATGCTCCTAAGTTGTGGCGACGTTTATTACTGGGCTATGTCACGCTGCTCCCAATCATAATTGGTTTTATTTATATACTTTAATCATCTCTTTATAACAGTAACAGGTAATTGAGCATGAAATCTAATCAACAAAATAAACCTGCTATTATTTATCAATCACTTTACCTTTCAAATTTACTATTAGTTCCCATTGTTAGTTTTATACTTCTTGTTTTTTATTTATATCAAGATAAACCACTGTCTAATTTCAGCAAAATTCATTTAATTAGGAGCATTCAAATTTCAGCTTTAGCTGGGTTATTTTTAGGGGTAGCACCTATTTTTTATATTATTTATTCTAAAGAATATGATGCGTCAGTGATGATCACCATTTTTTATTTTGTTACTTTACATACGGGCTTTGTTTTAATAGGAATGCTTAACTTAACTCGTGCAATGTCGAGAAAATTACCATTATTTTAACCTGAGTAATTTTACGCATTGACCATTCACGGTAATTAGAGAAAGTATGTTACCGAATCAATTGAAAGTTATTAAACCGTGGCTGATTTCTTATTCCGTATAATGACTCATTTATCTACTTATCGTTGTCAGTCATGTTGTAAAATTGAGTAAATCTTAAATTTTCTACACTAATCTATTAAATATTATAATGATGTTGACACAAATCACATAACCACACCTTGTATTTGATACACTATCGGTATTGTTTATTAGTTGAATGGTTTGGTTATGGAAGAGTGGGTTGGTGGCCTGTGGCATAAATACATTACGCGTAAGGCTAACCCTGAGTTTGATAATGCTCGTGTATCCTTTGATGAAGTTCATAAATCAGTTGGTATGATTTTTAGAGCTTTAGGTGGTGATGCGATAAAGCGTGTTGAAGCCGCTACAGGGCGAGAGTATTTAAGTCGTAAAAGTTTATTACAAAAAATTTCTGGTGACACCCAACTTATTAGCCTTGCTTGGCAAGATGAAGAAAGTTTACGTTTACCTGAATCACTTGCTATTTTTGAAGAAAAATCACTCAATTATGATCTGTATATTTGGTTAGCGGTGTTAGCTGCTCATCATGGCGGGTGTTTTACTCACTGGGCACAAGATAACCAAGCATTGGTGATTAATGTTTTGGAAAAATTTCCAGCACTGCGTAGTCGTTATCAACGATTAGCCAACGCTTTCGTTGCCAGTAGACCCGCCATAGATAGCCTTCCTCAATCAGAAAAAGAAATGGAACAAGCGATTGTTAATGCCATTTTAAAGCCTGGCTCTGTAATTGAATTTCCACTGGTAAACTTTGCGCCTAAACCTGTGTATTTATGGTTATATCCATCGTCGAGTGCTGATGATCTAATAATGCCAGAATATCAAGAGGTTGAAGAAGAAAAAGAGTCTGAAGATCAAGAGAGTAAATCGGTCAAAAAAGCAAAAACAAGTCGTAAAAAAGCTGAGCGTACCGATGCGCCAGATGAAAAAGAAGGTATGATGATTTTTCGATTGGAAAGCTTGTTTTCTTGGAGTGAATTCTCCAAGTTAGATCGAGGTTGTGATGATAGCGACGACGATGAAGATAATTCTAAAACAGTAGACGATCTTGATAAAATTACCCTAGCAAAAGAGCAAGAACAGCAAAAAAGTGCTCAAATAAAAATTGACCTTGATTTGCCATCTGCCTCAGAAGATGACATTCCATTAGGTGAGGGGCTTAAACTACCTGAATGGGATTATAAAAAACAAACCTTAGTCGCAGATCGCTGTTTATTACAACCTATGTTGCCCAAAGGTGCTAGTGCAAAAAACCTCCCCATAAGGTTACAAAAATTAGCTAAAACAATTCAAGCACAATTTGAACAACTTCGCAGTGTTCGATATTGGTTAAAGGCAGAGCCACAAGGTGAAGAGTTAGATTTAAGCGCATGGTTAGACTTTCATGTGGAAAGTAAAATTTCGCCAACGCCTCAAAGGGGATTATATAAATCGTTTAGGGGAAATAATCGCGATTTATCTTGTTTACTGTTAGCTGATTTATCAATGTCTACCGATGCACATCTTAATGACAACAGTAGAGTTATTGATGTTGTGCAAGACAGCATGTTACTTTTTGGTGAAGCGCTACAGTCGGTTGGTGATAGTTTTGCTATGTATGGTTTTTCATCAGTAAAACGCCATCATGTCCGCTTTACGATGTTGAAAAACTTTAATGAACGTTATAATGATGAAATACGAGGTCGCATTCAAGCAATTAAACCTGGATTTTATACACGTATGGGTGCTGCTATTCGTCAAGCAACCAAGGTAATTAACGAACAAAAAAGTAGTGAAAAATTATTGCTTATCATCACTGATGGTAAGCCTAATGATATTGATCATTATGAAGGTCGGTTTGGTATAGAAGATACTCATCAGGCAATAAATGAAGCTAAAAAGTTAGGTATAAAGCCTTTTTGTATAACCATTGATACAGATGCGCAAGATTATTTACCTTATTTATTTGGCAGTGATGGTTTTACGGTAATTCTTAGGCCAGAACAACTTCCGATGCGATTACCACAACTTTACCATCAACTAACTACCCAATAGAGATTTTATAATGAGTCAAAACAGTAAAAAGTGTCTTTATTGTGAAGTTGAAAATGATATTAACAATGAAAATTGCAGTCATTGTGGTATGGCGCTACCAACGAAGCATCCCCATGACAAAAAAACCAAAATTAGTTTTTTTGTTAAAGCCTTTTGGGGAATAGTGATATTTTGTGTAATTATGGTGTTTTATTTGCCAAGGTAAACTCATTTTTTAAGCCGTTAAACTGGTGAGAAAAAGTGCCTATGATAAATGCGCTACGAGGTAATCTACCAATAACCTAATTTTGGGTGAAAGATGACGGTTTTGTGGGTAAATGGCCCAAATTCCTTCATCAGGTACTTTATAATTGTCCAATATTGTGATCAAGTTACCCTTTTTGAGCTGATCTTTGATGTAGTAATCAGGCAACTGAACTATGCCCAATCCTTTTAATGCCGCATCAACTAAGCCAAAACCACTGTTGTATCGTAACCTTCCCGCAACTCGGATATTTTTTTCTTTCCCAGCGTCGTTAAAATGCCAATAATCTCGTGTACCTAACAGACAGCTGTGTTTGTCAAGCTCAGACAACGAGTGAGGTAACCCATATTTATCTATATAGGCAGGCGATGCGCAAACATAATTTGTTCGCTCAGCCAACTTTTTTGCCATCATAGAGGAGTCACTTAATTTACCTAAACGAATAGCTAAATCAAAGCTTTCATCAACTAAATCTAGTTGTTGATTACTTAAATAAGCAGTAACTTCAATATCTTTATATTGCATCATAAAGTTATTTATCAGCGGCAAAATTTGTTGTTCGCCATAGGTAATAGGTGCCGTTAGCTTAATTTTTCCCTGAGGTTTTGATTGTAAATTAGTAACAGCTCTTTGTGCAGCATCTAAGCCATCAAGTACACCACGACAGTGTTGATAAAAAACGCGCCCCTCTTCAGTTAGTGATACCTTGCGAGTAGTGCGATAGAAAAGTTTAATATTAAGGCGCTGTTCTAATGCACTAACCTGACGACTAACCTGAGCGGTTGATATAGCCAGTTTATTTGATGCTTGCGTAAAGCTCTCTGTTTCTGCGACATTAACAAACTCACTAATACCTTCCCATTGCATTATTGTTACCTGTGTGTAAAAGTTATTTACCAAACCGTTATATTATCATTTTTTAGGAAATAGATATAATACTCCTTATAACGACAAATACGATATGACAAAGTAAAGTCATCTAGAGCTTGAGAAAATGACTTAGGCCTATAAACAAAAAGTGAGAATAATATGACCGATCAATTTATTAAATCAAAAGCCGCCATTGCTTGGGGCCCAAAACAACCATTATCTATTGAAGAAGTTGATGTCATGCTCCCGCGTAAAGGTGAAGTATTGATAAAAGTGATTGCATCGGGTGTTTGTCATACTGATGCATTTACGTTATCCGGTGATGATCCAGAGGGCATATTTCCGGTGATTTTGGGCCATGAAGGTGGCGGTATTGTTGAGCAGGTAGGCGAGGGTGTTACCAGTGTGCAAGTTGGCGACCATGTTATTCCTTTATATACTCCAGAATGTGGCGAATGTAAGTTCTGTTTATCGGGCAAAACCAACCTTTGCCAAAAAATTCGTGAAACTCAAGGTAAAGGGTTAATGCCAGATGGCACCACGCGTTTTTATAAAGATGGTCAACCTATCTTCCATTATATGGGTTGCTCAACTTTCTCTGAATACACTGTATTACCTGAAATTTCGCTAGCAAAAGTAAATAAAACAGCACCATTAGAAGAAGTTTGTTTACTGGGTTGTGGTGTAACAACAGGCATAGGCGCGGTAATGAACACTGCAAAAGTTGAAGATGGTGCAACTGTTGCTATCTTTGGTTTAGGTGGCATTGGGCTTTCAGCTGTTATTGGCGCAACTATGGCAAAAGCAAGTCGCATTATTGCAATCGATATTAACGAAAGTAAATTTGAGTTAGCAAAGAAATTAGGAGCAACTGATTTTATTAACCCAAAAGATCATGATAAGCCGATTCAAGACGTTATTGTTGAAATGACTGATGGCGGAGTTGATTACTCATTTGAATGTATTGGTAACGTAAACTTAATGCGTTCTGCATTAGAATGCTGTCATAAAGGATGGGGCGAATCTGTTGTGATTGGTGTTGCTGGCGCAGGGCAAGAAATATCAACAAGACCATTTCAATTAGTTACCGGTCGGGTATGGCGTGGTTCAGCATTCGGTGGTGTTAAAGGTCGCACCGAATTACCTGATTACGTAGAACGTTACTTACAAGGTGAATTCAAATTAAGTGACTTTATTACTCATACTATGGGTTTGGAAGACATTAATGAAGCATTTGAATTGATGCATAAAGGCGAAAGTATTCGCAGCGTTATACACTTTGATAAGTAAAAACTATTTTACAGCCTCACTGAGTGATAATAAGTGAGGGTGTTGTTAAGGCATTAATATGACAATTGAAAATTTAAGTGTTAATAAAAGTTTTGGCGGTTGGCACAAACAATATAGCCATTACGCTAAAACAGTAAACTGCGATATGCGGTTTGCTATCTACTTACCGCCGCAGACATCAAATGGTAAAAAAATTCCAGTTTTGTACTGGCTTTCTGGCCTAACCTGCACTGATGAAAACTTTATGCAAAAAGCAGGAGCGTTACGCATTGCTGCAGAATTAGGAATAGCGATCGTTACGCCTGATACTAGCCCTCGTGGTAGTGATGTAGCTGATGATGAAGCTTATGATTTAGGGCAAGGTGCAGGGTTTTACGTCAATGCGACGCAAGCACCGTGGAATCGTCATTATCAAATGTATGATTATGTGGTTAACGAGTTACCTGAGCTCATTGAAGCAAACTTTCCTGTTTCAGATGAACGTTCAATTGCTGGACATTCTATGGGCGGGCATGGCGCATTAACAATTGCCATGCTAAATCCTGAACGGTATAGGTCAATGTCAGCATTTAGTCCTATCAGCAACCCGATGAATTGTCCTTGGGGGCAAAAAGCGTTTACGGCTTATCTAGGTAAAGATAAAACCAATTGGGTTAAGCATGATGCTAGTGAGCTAATAAAACAGGCAACACATTTTGTGCCGGGTAAAGTTGATCAAGGTATCGCTGATGACTTTTTGAGTGAACAACTAAAACCTGAAATGCTAACAGCCGCGGCCAAAACAAATAACTATCCTTTGGAGTTAAACCTTCATGAAGGTTATGATCATAGTTACTATTTTATCGCCAGCTTTATTGAAGACCATTTACGCTTTCATGCGGATCACTTGAGCAAATAAATAACTTATTGCTATCTAGTGAAACTTCATCATTATTCAAATAATTGAAATGGTATGTTTGGTAAAAGGCTTTTATTTGGATGATGAAATTTAATCTATTTCTATCACTAAATGCGAAGTAGGGTAAGCACAACAGGTTAGAATTTCATTGTCACCTACATAAGCTAGAGGGTATTGCTTATATTCAACAGTCCCTTCTTTTAATGAGCAACGACAAGCACCACAAAACCCATCTCGACAATGAAAGTGTGACTCTATATTTTCTCTTTCTAAGGCATTAAGTATCGTTTTATCTTCTTCGAGGAACGATATTTCACGATCCTCGATAGTAATACTAAAAGACATAAAAGTTATAAATCGAAATCGTCAAAATCATCAGCATCTACAGTTGAATCAACCTGACCAACTAAATAGCTTGATATTTCAGTCTCTTGTGGAGCAACCTGAACATTATCACTGACTAAATAGGCATTCATCCATGGTAACGGGTTACTTTTAATATCAAAAGGAGCATCAAAACCAATAGCAGTTAAGCGTTGATTTGAAATATATTCAATGTATTGATTTAAAATTTCAGCATTTAAACCAATCATAGAGCCATCTTTAAATAAGTATTGTGCCCATTCTTTTTCTTGTTCAACCACATCAAGGAAAATTTGCAAGCCTTCTTTACGCATACTTGCACTGATTTCTTTCATTTCAGGATCGTCTTTACCACTCATCCAATTATTTAAAATATGTTGAGTGCCTGTTAGGTGTAACGCTTCATCACGTGCTATTAATTTAATTATCTTAGCGTTGCCCTCAAGGAGTTCTCGCTCAGCAAAAGCAAAAGAACAAGCAAAGCTAACATAAAACCGAATAGCTTCAAGGGCATTTACTGAACAAACGGCAAGGTATAAACGTTCTTTTAATTTGCGGGTGCTAACTTCAATACTGCGGCCTTCAACTTCATATGTACCATCACCTTGTGACTGTAATAATTGCGTTGTTAAAATCACATCATCAAAATATTTAGCGATGCTAGTCGCACGTTTTAAAATGGCAGGGTTAACAATTATATCGTCAAATACTTCGCCAGGATTGGTGAACAGGTTACGTAAAATATGGGTGTAAGAGCGAGAGTGAATGGTTTCACTAAATGCCCATGTCTCTACCCATGTTTCTACTTCTGGTAAAGAGACTAACGGTAATAAAACAGCATTAACAGAGCGAGCTGCCATTGAATCTAATAGCGTTTGGTACTTTAAGTTAGAAATGAAAATATGTTTTTCTGAATCGGTTAAAGTTTGCCAATCTGCTCTGTCTTTTGATACATCTACTTCTTCAGGACGCCAAAAGAATGATAATTGTTTTTCAATTAATTTCTCAAAAGCCATATAGCGTTGTTGATCATAGCGAGATACATTGACGCTATTACCTAAGAACATTGGTTCTAATAAAGCATTATTTGGAACTTGGTTAAACGTGGTGTACGTCATTATTTTTGTATTCCTTAAAGTATCACCGCTATAGTTTGAGCAGGGTGATAAAAAGCCTAGACATATCTAGGCTCATTTTATTACGTATTATTGTTGGTGTTTTTGTTGCGTATAGTTATACCAATCTCACTAACTATGTGGTCATTTCTACTTGTTAAAACGACCAACTACTTCGTTATTTATTTAATAATTAGAACAACTAGTTATTAAAATAAATGCCTTGTATTTGACCGTTTTTTCTCCGCATAAAATAGATCACCTAATTAATGAAACTGGTATTAGCTAAATTTTACATGCGCCGCCGGCACAGTCATCATCTTCCACTTCAACGTCATCACTAGCGCCATCACGGGTGTTATGATAATACATGGTTTTAATACCAAGCTTATAGGCGGTTAAAATATCTTTTAGTATTTGTTTTATAGGCACTTTGCCACCAACAAATTTAGATGGATCATAGTTAGTATTAGCTGAAATTGTTTGATCAATGAATTTTTGCATAATACCTACTAGCTCTAAATACCCCTCATTACTAGGAATATTCCATAGTAATTCGTAGTTTTGCTTAAGCTTTTTATATTCAGGTACTACTTGCTTTAAAACACCGTCTTTACTTGCTTTTATACTAATTAAACCCCTTGGTGGTTCTATTCCGTTTGTGGCATTAGATATTTGCGATGAGGTTTCTGATGGCATTAAGGCCGATACCGTTGAATTTCTTACACCAAACTCTTTTATGCTAGCACGTAATGATTCCCAATCTAAATGTAAAGGCTCACCAGTAAGATCATCAATCGTTTTTTTGTAGGTATCAATTGGTAAGATACCTTGCGATAAACGTGTTTCATTAAATTTAGGACAAGCTCCTTGCTCTTTTGCAAGCAAGTTGGTAGCTTTCAATAAATAATATTGGATAGCTTCAAAGGTTCTATGGGTTAAATTGTTAGCACTACCATTTGAGTAGTACAAACCATTTTTCGCTAAATAATAGGCGTAATTAATGACACCTATACCTAATGTTCTACGCGCTAAACTCGCATTTTTAGCAGCAGGAATAGGGTAGTCTTGGTAATCAAGTAAACTATCAAGCGCGCGCACAGCTAGATCAGCTAAACCTTCTAATTCATCTAGAGACTCTATTGTACCTAAATTGAAAGCAGACAATGTACATAGTGCAATTTCACCATTTTCATCATTTACATCTTTCATTGGCTTAGTTGGGAGTGCAATCTCTAAACACAAATTACTTTGACGAATAGGGGCTTTACTCGGGTCAAATGGGCTATGCGTATTACAGTGGTCAACATTTTGTAAATAAATACGGCCTGTACTTGAACGCTCTTGAGCAAATAATGTAAATAATTCAATTGCTTTAATACGTTTTTTACGAATTGATTCATCATTTTCGTATTGAACATAAAGTTGTTCGAATTTTTCTTGATCTTCAAAAAATGCATCGTAAAGTCCTGGAACATCACTTGGGCTAAATAAGGTGATATATCCACCTTTTATTAAGCGCTGGTACATTACTTTATTAAATTGTACACCGTAATCTAAATGACGAACGCGGTTTTCTTCAACGCCTCGGTTGTTTTTCAATACAAGTAGACTTTCTACTTCTAAATGCCAAAGTGGATAGAATAACGTGGCAGCACCACCTCGAACACCACCTTGAGAACAGCTTTTAACCGCCGTTTGAAAATGTTTATAAAAAGGAATACAGCCAGTATGAAAAGCTTCGCCGTTACGAATAGTACTACCTAAAGCACGAATACGACCAGCGTTCACGCCGATGCCAGCGCGCTGTGATACATATTTAACAATGGCACTAGAAGCAGCATTAATTGAGTCTAATGAATCATCACACTCAATCAATACACAGGAAGAGAATTGACGTGTTGGTGTACGAACACCGGCCATTATTGGCGTTGGTAGTGATAATTTAAACGTTGAAATAGCGTTATAAAAGCCTTCAACATAACCTAATCGAGTTTCTTTAGGGTATTTAGCAAATAAACACGCAGCAACTAAAATATATAAGAACTGTGCGCTTTCATAAATTTCTCCGTTCACACGGTTTTGAACAAGATATTTGCCTTCAAGTTGTTTTATCGCAGCATAACTAAAATTTAGATCACGGGTATGATCTAAAAATAATGACATATGTTCAAAATCACTTTCATCATAGTCAGTTAACAGGTGTTGATCATATTTACCAGCTTCAACTAATTTAACAACATGATCATAAAGTTTAGGTGGTTCAAATTGACCATAGGCTTTTTTACGTAGATGAAATACCGCAAGCCTAGCGGATAAATATTGATAGTCAGGTGTTTCTTCTGAAATTAAATCAGCCGCCGCCTTGATAATGGTTTCATGAATATCTTCAGTTTTAATACCATCATAAAACTGAATATGTGATTTAAGTTCAACTTGAGAGACAGAAACGTCTTCTAGACCAGCTGCAGCCCAAGCAATAACACGGTGAATTTTTTCTAAATCGATGGATTCTTTTTCGCCATTACGCTTGGTAACAAAAAGATTATTATTCATGAAAGACCTGTGATGTAAATAGTTACTTATTTTTTAGTTTGCTTTTTCAGTACAGATAAGTGATATCAGTTATAACTGAAAATGCTCCTTGTTTTATTATTGTTTCCCTGAAGACGTATTAAAAGTCATACGCACAACATCTAGGGTTTTTTATAAAGCCAAGCACAAGATAATGAGGTTTTTGCTTGAATGCAAGCGATAAAATAACTTGATTTTGGGTTGACTTTTTACCTATTTAACAGGGGTTAGTAACAACTAACCTAGCAAGGTAAATTTGTTTGGTAATTTACTAAAAGCAATATTTTTTTTTAACATTTTTTTTAACTGAAAATATTTTAATTGATTTTTATGTCTCTATATATCAAATTGAAATATAAAAAATAAAGTCACCAATTAACAGTGACTTATTGATTTTGTTGATTGTTTGCACAACTTGCTTAAAAATTAAAATATGTGTTTTTAATTTTTACACTTTTTGACAACATAGAATATAATTCACGTCTAAATTGGCCGCCAACTTATGGTTCTCTGTCACTGGATTATAATGAATGCCACTGGCATCAATGCATTTCAATTGACTTTCTTCAGCCCAAGCGATTAATTGCGACGGTTTTATGAATTTATCATGACCATGCGTACCTTCAGGAACCAACTTAAACATTGTTACTGTGGAAAACCCTAGGTAAGAGTATATTTTTCTCTTTTTGACCCCAACCATTTTAAAACCACCTAAAATAGATTGGCTCAATCATAATCAAATAGTTAGAGCTTAGATAGTTTTTTGAACTATAAAATGGCTACAAAGCCTCCTTTTCCATAAAAAAAAGCCACTATTAAAGTGGCTTTTAATCGAGTGATTACATAATCCAGAATTGGATAATATAAATAAAACTAGGTATCTTGATTTTTATTTTAAGATCAATAGATAACATAATTCCCCTCCTTTTTTGCTTCAAAATTATAATTATGAAGCAATCGAAAGATGTATAAATCAACGAAAAAGAGTTGAATCCATCACACTAAAAATTTATAGTGGCTTTGCAAATACAGCCTATCTTTCGATTTACTTCGACATATGCTGACTAAAGAACCTTTGAATGCCTTAGAAACTTCAGAGGTTTTTTCTTGTCTGAAAATCAACCGATCCCCTTGCACCCCCACAAGATAGTGAGGTTTGGACTCGAATGCAAGCGATAAAAGCTATGTGTTTTTATTGACATTTTACCGAATTAATAAGGGTTAGTAACAACTAACCTAGCACGGTTAATTTATTTGGTAATTTACTAAAAGCAATATTTTTTTTAACATTTTTTTTAACTGAAAATATTTTAATTGATTTTTATGTTTCTATATATCAAATTGAAATATAAAAAATAAAGTCACCAATTAACAGTGACTTATTGATTTTGTTGATTGTTTGCACAACTTGCTTAAAAATTAAAATATGTGTTTTTAATTTTTACACTTTTTGACAACATAGAATATAGTTAACGTCTAAATTGGCCGCCAACTTATGGTTCTCTGTCACTGGATTATAATGAATGCCACTGGCATCAATGCATTTCAATTGACTTTCTTCTGCCCAAGCAATCAATTGTGAAGGTTTAATGAATTTGTCATGATCATGTGTTCCATCAGGAACCAATTTTAATATCTTTTCTGCTGCTACAATAGCGAGTAGATAAGATTTAACTGTTTTATTTAATGTTGAAAAAAACACTAAACCACCCGGTTTTACTAATTGCGCGCAGGCTTTTATTACTGAAGCAGGATCAGGTACATGTTCAAGCATTTCCATACAAGTAACCATGTCAAATATTTCATTGCACTGTTGTGCCTTTTCTTCAGCGGTAATTTTTTCGTAATTTATGGTTAAGCTAGATTCTAGCGCATGCAGTTTAGCGACATTGAGTGGCTCTGCCCCCATATCTATACCTGTGACCGTGGCACCCAATTTAGCTAACGATTCTGTTAATATTCCGCCGCCGCAGCCTACGTCGATTACGTTTTTTGAGAATAGCTCTTGTTTTTGTTCAGCTATATGTTGACAAATAAATTGAACTCTTAACGGGTTAACCTGATGTAGTGGTTTAAAATCACCTGTTAGATCCCACCATTGGCTTGCGATTTGTTCAAATTTAGCAATTTCTTCTTCATTTACATTAGGCACGCTTTTATTGTCAGTCATGAGGTAATCTAGTTGAAATACAGATGATCAGATTCTAAACGAAACTTTTAGTTAAACAAAGCATAAACAATGGTAAAACCAATGTAATAGATCAATAAATATTTTTTTAGCTTACTTTATAAGCAGAATTAGTCGCCTTTATATATCGTGGCTAAAACACCTTTAAAACGGCTAAATAAAGCTGTTTGGCATCAACAAAAACTATGCTAATATGCTGCGTTGATTTATGTTTGTTATGAAAAGATAATAATAAAAATCTAAGTGATTTTATCGTTACGTTTTAAGTTAAGGGATACATCTATTTATGTCAGATCTGGCCAAAGAAATAGTACCAGTAAATATTGAAGATGAGTTAAAAACTTCCTATCTAGATTATGCCATGAGCGTTATTGTTGGGCGTGCACTGCCTGACGTACGTGATGGTTTAAAACCTGTGCATCGCCGCGTATTATTCGCAATGGATGTATTAGGTAATGATTGGAATAAAGCTTATAAAAAATCAGCCCGTGTGGTTGGTGATGTTATCGGTAAGTATCACCCTCATGGTGATACAGCTGTTTACGATACAATTGTTCGTATGGCACAACCTTTTTCACTTCGCTACATGTTAGTAGATGGTCAAGGTAACTTTGGTTCGGTTGATGGTGATAGTGCAGCGGCAATGCGTTATACCGAAATTCGAATGTCTAAAATTGCTCACTCTATTCTAGCTGATTTAGAAAAAGAAACGGTTGATTTTGTTCCTAACTATGATGGTACAGAGCATATTCCTGCGGTTATGCCAACGCGTATTCCTAACTTGCTTGTTAATGGTAGCTCGGGTATTGCGGTTGGTATGGCAACGAATATTCCACCACATAACTTAACTGAAGTTGTTAATGCTTGTTTAGCGCTTATTGAAAATAGCGATATTTCTTTTGAAGAATTATTAACTCATATACCTGGCCCTGATTTTCCAACAGCAGGAATTATCAGTGGTCGTGCAGGCATTGAAGAAGCTTACCGTACTGGCCGTGGTAAAATAAAAATTCGAGCGCGTGCAGACATTGAAGTGAATGAAAGCACGGGTAAAGAAACTATTGTTGTACACGAATTACCATACCAAGTTAACAAAGCACGCCTGATTGAAAAAATGGCCGAGCTTGTTAAAGAAAAACGTCTTGAAGGTATTTCAGCATTGCGTGATGAGTCTGATAAAGACGGCATGCGTATGGTTGTTGAAGTTAAGCGTGGTGAAGTGGGTGAAGTTGTTTTAAATAACTTATACAAACTGACACAAATGCAGGTGTCTTTTGGTTTGAATATGGTGGCATTGACTAATGGTCAACCAAAAATATTCAATATAAAAGAAATGTTAGAAGCGTTTGTACTGCATCGCCGTGAAGTAGTTACACGCCGTACTATTTTTGAATTAAGAAAAGCACGTGAACGCGCGCATTTACTTGAAGGTTTATCAATTGCCCTAGCGAATATAGACCCGATCATTGAATTAATTAAAACCTCAACAACACCAAGTGAAGCAAAAGAAGCGTTAATTTCACGTGGCTGGAGTTTAGGTAATGTTGCAGACATGCTTAGTGCAGCCGGTAATGATGCGGCACGTCCTGAATGGCTAGAACCAGAGTTTGGTATTCTTGAAAATCAATATTATTTAACACCTGTTCAAGCACAAGCTATTTTAGATTTGCGTTTGCACAAATTAACCGGCTTAGAACATGAAAAAATTCTAGCTGAATACAAAGGCTTACTCGATGTCATCGCAGAGTTGATGCATATACTTGCAGAGCCGTCACGTTTAATGGAAATTATTTGTGAAGAGCTTGAAGCCATTCGTGACGAATTTGGTGATGAACGCCGTACAGAAATTACTAATGCGTCTCATGATTTGTCTTTAGAAGACTTAATCACTGAAGAAGATGTAGTGGTAACACTTTCTCACGAAGGTTATGTTAAATACCAAATACTGTCAGATTACCAATCACAAAAACGTGGTGGAAAAGGTAAAGCAGCAACTAAGATGAAAGAAGAAGATTTCATCGAACGTTTATTGATTGCTAATACCCACGACACTATTTTGTGTTTCTCAAATCGTGGTAAATTATATTGGTTGAAAGTATATCAATTACCGCTTGCAAGTCGTACTGCGCGTGGTCGTCCTATTGTTAATATACTGCCGCTTGAAAATGATGAACGAATTACCGCTATTTTACCTGTACGCGAATATGAAGAAGATAAGTACATCATCATGGCAACAGCCTCAGGTACAGTGAAGAAAACAGCATTAACGGCTTATAAAAACCAAAGAGCTAACGGTATTATCGCACTTAACCTACGTGATGATGATACCTTAATTGGTGTCGATATTACCGACGGTAACAATGACATCATGTTATTCTCTGATGCGGGTAAAGTTGTTCGTTTCAATGAAAAAGTTCGTGATAGCGAAACGGGTGAAATAAAAATTGATCCTGAAACAGGTGAACAGCGTTGGGCATTAAAACCTATCGGCAGAACAGGTACCGGTGTTCGTGGTATTAGACTTGAGGATACGCAGAAAGTAATTTCTTTAATCGTACCTAAAAATGATGGACCAATATTAACGATTACTGAAAATGGTTACGGTAAACGTACTGAACTAAGCGAATATCCTGCGAAGAGTAGAGCAACTAAAGGTGTTGTTTCTATTAAAGTGAGTGAACGTAATGGTAAGGTTGTTGGTGCTGTACAAGTTGAAGATCTTGATGAAATCATGGTCATTACCGATAACGGCACATTAGTACGTACCAGAGTTAATGAAGTGAGTATTATTGGTCGTAATACTCAAGGTGTTCGTTTAATTCGTACGAGTGACGATGAACATGTTGTTGCCTTACAACGTATTGATGAAATAGAAGAGCCAGCTGTGCTTGAAGGTGAAAGTGTCGAAGGAGAAGTAACTAGTCAAGAAGATAGCTCTTTAGATCAAGATGCTTTGAATCACAATCCAGAGCAAAGTGCTCAACAAGCTGATGAAGATAGCCAAATAGATGACGAACAAGAATAATCGTCGTTAACAACAAAAAAAAGGGCGGCTAATAACCGCCTTTTTTATGTTCAGGATGAACGGTATTTCGTGGTCACATAGATGTGAAAGAGCGTGTATTACTTTAAATACATAATAAAAATGTATTAATATTATTTTATTTGAGAATAACAAAATGTCTGAAGTTTTTAATTTTTGTGCAGGCCCTGCAATGTTACCAACAGCAGTAATGACAAAAGCGCAAAATGAATTTATTAATTGGAATAACACCGGTAGTTCTGTAATGGAATTAAGCCACCGTAGTAATATCTATATGAAAATGGCATTCCAAGCTGAGGCAGATTTACGCGAGTTAATGGCCATTCCTGATAACTATAAAGTATTATTTTGTCATGGTGGTGGTCGAGGCCAATTTTCTGCTGTTCCGCTAAACTTATTACCTCAAGGTAAATCAGCAGACTATATTGTTAATGGCTCGTGGTCAAAAGCAGCCGCCTTAGAAGCTGAAAATTTTGGTTCTATTAACGTTATTAATGTTCGTGAAGAGCACAATGATGGTGAAATTAGTATTATTCCTAATGCTAAATGGCCATTAAATAATGATGCCGCTTATGTACATTACTGTCCAAATGAAACGGTTGACGGTATTGAAATTAATGAAATACCAGAAACTAACGGTGTTCCTTTAGTTGCTGATATGTCATCAACCATTTTATCTCATGAAATTGATGTGACTAAATTTGGTTTAATTTATGCAGGAGCACAAAAAAATATTGGTCCGTCAGGTTTGACTATTGTTATTGTTCGTGAAGACTTACTTGGTAATGCTCAACTAGCAACACCTTGTATTATGAATTACCAAACCTCTGCTGATAATGACTCTATGTACAATACGCCACCTACATATGCATGGTATTTAGCGAGTTTAGTTTTTCAATGGCTTAAAGAACTTGGCGGTGTTAAAGCTATTGCTAAAGTAAACCAAGAAAAAGCCGAATTATTATATCAAGTTATCGATAGTAGTGATTTTTATAACAATCCTATTGATAAGCAATATCGTAGTAAAATGAACATTCCATTTTGGCTTAACGATGAAAGCTTAAATGAAAAGTTTATATTACAAGCAGAACAACATGGGTTAATGGCACTAAAAGGTCATAGGATCGTTGGTGGTATGCGTGCAAGTATCTATAATGCTATGCCAATTGAAGGTGTACAAGCATTAGTCGATTTTATGCAACAATTTGAAAAGAGGATGAGATAAAGTGGAGCAGTTAACATTAAATCCAATAGGTAGAATTAACGGAGAAGTTTTTTTACCTGGTTCTAAAAGCTTATCTAATCGCGCATTGTTAATTGCGGCATTAGCGAACGGCGTAACTAAAATCACTAACTTATTGGTTAGTGATGACATTAACCATATGCTAAATGCGTTAAAAAGCCTTGGTATTGAATATACCCTAAGTGATTGCGGTACTGAGTGTACTGTTATCGGAAATAATGGTTTTTTCAAAACTAAAGCGCCATTGGAACTATTCCTAGGTAATGCAGGTACGGCGATGCGCCCATTGTGTGCAGCCCTTGCAGCGAGTGAAGGTGAATATATCTTAACTGGCGAACCAAGAATGAAAGAACGGCCAATCGGCCATTTAGGTGATGCATTGGCACAGCTTAGTGCTGATATAGAATATTTAGAAAATAAAAATTACCCACCGGTAAAAATAACAGGTAAAACGTTAACAGGAAATACAGTAAGCATTGATGGCTCAATATCGAGTCAGTTTTTAACTGCAATTTTAATGATAGCACCCTTGTTAGGAACAGATACCGATATAGAAATTGACGGTGAATTAGTCTCTAAGCCATACATTGATATTACGCTTGATATTATGCAAAGGTTTGGTGTTAACGTACAGAATAATGACTATAAGTCTTTCACTGTTAAAGGTGGTCAGTCATACCAAGCTTTAGAAAAATATATGGTTGAAGGTGATGCCTCTTCAGCTTCATATTTTTTAGCGGCTGGGGCAATTAAAGGTGGCGAAATTACCGTGCATGGCGTTGGTAAACTAAGTGTTCAGGGTGATAAGCACTTTGCTGATGTTCTTGAGAAAATGGGAGCAGAAGTTACTTGGGGTGATGAATCAATCACTGTTGTTGGCAAACCGTTAACTGCAGTTGATATGGATATGAATCATATCCCTGATGCAGCCATGACCATTGCAACCACAGCACTTTTTGCTACAGGCACAACAACTATTCGAAATGTTTACAACTGGCGCGTAAAAGAGACTGATCGATTAAACGCCATGGCTACAGAGCTAAGAAAGGTAGGTGCTGATGTGATTGAAGGTGAAGATTATATTTCTATTACGCCACCTAAGCTTCTTAAACATGCTGAAATTGATACTTATGACGATCACAGGATAGCTATGTGCTTTTCTCTCGTTGCCTTAAGCGATACCCCCGTTACTATTAATGATCCTAAGTGTACGGCAAAAACATTTCCTGATTATTTTGACAAGTTAGCGCAAGTCTCTTGCTAAATACATTAAAATAATTTTTTTGGCGATTTTTAAATATAAATCCCGTATAATCCCGCCGATTTTTGACATAAGGAGAGATATGTATGCAGGAAAGCGTTCCAGTTATTACCATTGATGGTCCTAGTGGTGCAGGCAAAGGAACAGTTGCCAGACTTGTAGCAGAACAGCTAGGTTGGCACTTACTTGACAGCGGTGCTATCTACCGTGTCCTTGCCGTGGCAACTCAACATCATCATGTTAGTATTGAAGATGAAGAGCCACTTATTCCCATGGCTGCACATTTAGATGTGCAATTCGAAATCAGTAGCCAAGGGGAAGGAAAAATCATTTTAGAAGGTGAAGATGTTACCAATAGTATTCGCACCGAAGAAATTGGTGCGTTAGCGTCAAAAGTTGCCGCATTTCCCCGTGTACGTGAAGCTTTATTACGCCGTCAACGTGCTTTTTGTGTTTCACCAGGTTTAGTTGCTGATGGACGAGATATGGGAACCGTTGTGTTTTCAAATTCGCCGGTAAAGGTATTTTTAACGGCTAGTGCTGAAGAACGTGCACAGAGACGATTTAATCAGTTGAAAGAGAAAGGATTTGATGTTAAAATCGGGCGCCTTTTGGATGACATACGTCAACGAGATGAGCGAGATAGCAGCCGAAAAGTTGCCCCGCTTGTTCCTGCAGAAGGAGCGTTAATCATTGACTCTACTGACTTTTCCATACAGGAAGTGGTTAATAAAGTCCTTTCATTTGCGAATGGAAAATTAACATAAATCTTTTACCTTTTATTTATTAGGTAAAATTAACTAAAGCTTACGTCAAGGATGTACCGAAGCTAATTTAACAACCCCATGAGACATGAAGTCGACTGGATTAATAGCTGAGTTTATAAACAAGTTATGACTGAAAATTTTGCGCAACTTTTTGAAGAAAGTTTAAAAGAAATCGAAACACGTCCTGGTTCAATTATTAAAGGCACTATCGTTGCTGTTAATAAAGACAATGTTATTGTTGATGCAGGCCTTAAATCTGAAAGTGTTATCTCAATTGATCAATTCAAAAACGCTACTGGTGAAGTAGAAGTTGTTGTTGGCGATCAAGTTGACGTATCTCTTAAAGCCACAGATGATGGTTTCGGTGAAACTGTTCTTTCTCGCGATGATGCTAAGCGTCATGAAGCGTGGCAAGTGCTTGAAAAAGCATATGAAGAAAAAGAAACTGTTATCGGTGTTATCAACGGTAAAGTTAAAGGTGGTTTCACGGTTGAAGTTAGCGATATTCGTGCTTTCTTACCTGGTTCATTAGTAGATGTTCGTCCAGTACGTGACACTGCTCACCTTGAAGGTAAACCTTTAGAATTTAAAGTTATTAAGCTTGATCAAAAGCGTAATAACGTAGTTGTTTCACGTCGTGCTGTTATAGAAGCAGAAGGCAGTGCAGAACGTGATGAATTACTAGAGTCATTAGCGGAAGGCCAAGAAGTTAAAGGTATCGTTAAGAACCTTACTGATTACGGTGCATTCGTTGACTTAGGCGGCATTGATGGTTTATTACATATCACAGATATGGCTTGGAAACGTGTTAAGCACCCAAGTGAAATCGTAAATGTTGGCGATGAAATTCAAGTTAAAGTATTGAAATTCGACCGTGAGCGTACTCGTGTATCTCTTGGTATGAAGCAGTTAGGCGAAGATCCATGGGTAGCAATTGCTAACCGTTACCCTGAAGGTTCTAAACTTTCAGGTCGCGTAACTAACTTAACTGATTACGGTTGTTTCGTTGAAATCCAAGAAGGCGTTGAAGGTTTAGTTCACGTTTCTGAAATGGATTGGACTAACAAAAACATCCACCCATCTAAAGTTGTTAGCTTAGGTGATACAGTTGAAGTACTAGTATTAGAAATTGACGAAGAACGTCGTCGTATTTCTCTAGGTCTTAAACAGTGTATTGCTAACCCTTGGGAAGAGTTTGCTAAAAACTTCAACAAAGGCGACAAAGTATCAGGTAAGATCAAGTCAATTACTGACTTTGGTATCTTCATTGGTCTTGATGGCGGCATAGATGGTTTAGTTCACTTATCTGATATTTCATGGGCTGGTGGCGAAGAAGCCGTACGTGATTATAAGAAAGGCGATGAAATCGATGCTATCGTTCTTCAAGTTGACCCTGAACGTGAGCGTATCTCGTTAGGTGTTAAACAAGCTGAAGACGACCCGTTCAATATGTATCTGACAGATAAGAAAAAAGGTGCTATTGTTAACGGTAAGGTAACTGAAGTTGATGCTAAAGGCGCAACTATTTTGTTAGCTGAAAGTGTTGAAGGTTACTTACGTGTTAGCGACATTTCTGTAGAGCGTATCGAAGATGCATCTGCAGTATTAAAAGTTGGTGACGACGTTGAAGCTAAGTTTATGGGTGTGGATCGTAAGAACCGTACTATTAGCTTATCTATCAAAGCTAAAGATCAAGCGGACGAGCGTGAAGCTATGGATAGCTTGAACCAAGTTGAAGAAACTGGTTTAAGTGCAATGGCTGCAGCGTTTAAAAACGCTAAAAACTAGTTTCTAATAAAAAGTTGTTAGTTTTTACACTCTTTTTACTTGAACTGAGTCATTAGGAAAAGTAAACAAGAGATCAGGGGAAGAGAGGTTATTTTTACCTCTCTTCTTATATTAACTTCATTAGCGCGAAGCTAGATGAATACTGGAGGGGCATATGACCAAATCAGAACTCATTGAAAAGTTAGCAGATAAATTAAGCCATTTATCCGCCAAAGATGTAGAACAATCGATTAAAGAAATCTTAGAATTAATGGCGCAATCCTTGTCAAAAGGTGACCGCATAGAAATTAGAGGCTTTGGTAGTTTTTCATTACATTATCGTGCTCCTAGAGTTGGTAGGAACCCTAAAACTGGTGAATCAGTTGAGTTGACGGGCAAATACGTACCTCACTTTAAACCGGGTAAAGAATTGCGAGAAAGAGTTAATCTTTCGGTTGCTTAGTCTTCTCTGATAATGAGAAGCAACTTAAGTAATTGCAAAGCAATACAAAAGATTAGATAATAAACGGCATACTTTGGTATGCCGTTTTTTTTATTTCCATTATTAAGCAGGAGCTCACGTGCGAATATATTTTACTTTTTTCTTAGTGTTGATTTTACTCGCGATTGCTTTTGTTTTTGGTAGTCAAAATGATCAATTAATATCGTTAAACTATTTAGTTGCAAGAGTTGAGTTGTCAATGGCAGCGGCCGTTAGTTTATTCACTACTATTGGTTTTATCCTTGGTCTTTTAGCTACCATACTGTGGCGCTTGATACGTAAAGGTAAAAAATCATTAGCTAAGAATCGTTCAACTGAAGTCTGAGAATCAGTAACACCATGATTGAACTACTATTTTTATTACTCCCTATTGCAATGGCCTATGGCTGGTTTATGGGAAGAAATAGCATAAAACAAAAAGATCAGACCATTAAGCAAGATTTATCTATAAAATATTCAACAGGTTTGAATTATTTATTATCAAACCAAAAGGATAAAGCAATTGATTCTCTTTTAGAAGCGTTAAAAGTGGAAGATGACAGTGTAGAGGCACATTTTGCCATGGCTAATCTTTTTCGTAAACGTGGTGAATTAGATAGAGCTTTGAAGGTTCATGAACATTTAGTTCGTCACGGCAACTTACAAACTAAAGACAAGCAACAGGCCGTTTTTGAATTAGGTAAAGATTTTTTATGCGCTGGCTTATATGATCGTGCAGAAAAAATGTTTACGAAACTTTTGAAGTCTAAAGATTATGGCTTGAAATCATTAACCTACTTGTTGCAAATATTTCAATCAACTAAAGATTGGCAACAAGGTATTGGTCATAAAAAACTCGTAGTGAAATTAAATGATAAACGTTTATTACACACCTTGGCTAATTTTTATTGTGAGCAAGCAACCAGTGCATTTGAACAAGATAACTTTATCGAGGTTATAGAGTTGTTAGAACAAGCATTGTTATTAGATCCAAACTCTTGTCGAGCCAATTGGTTGATGGCAAAAATTTATGAAAATCATCAACAATGTGAATTAGCATGTCAGTGTTATCAAGATATATACCAACAGGATAAAGAGTTTTTCCCCGATGTTATTGAACAGATGCATCAATGTTACTTAGATATTGATGCTTCGGATGAGTTTTTTCGTTTTATTAAAAAAGTATATGACGAAACGGCTAGTTCAAGTGCATTAATTTCATATTTAAGCCATGTTGAAGATAAACATGGACATAAAAAAGCTAAAGAATTTATGTTATCGGCACTTAAACGTCGTCCGACAATACGCGGGTTTAAACACTTTGTTAAAATGCAAATGAATCAATCAGACGATTTGGATAATAAGGCAAGTCTAGATTTAATCAAAGAATTGATCAGCGAATACTTAAAAGTTAAACACAGGTATAGTTGCCGTAACTGTGGTTTTAATAGTTCTACTCATTATTGGTCTTGTCCATCCTGCCATGAGTGGGAACAACTTAAACCTGTGCGTGGCCTAGAAGGCGAGTAGATATTTATTTCGTCATCAGGTATCCCTAATCGTCATAAGTACTCATTGACTACCGTCAACTCCGTGCTTATTTCTTGAACTTGCATCACTTGATTTAGAAATAACCATCTACAGAATCAAGTGCTTTATTAATTTAAAAAGTTTAAAAAATACAACCGTTCGTCCTGAGCTTGTCGAAGGAAGCTTGTCGAAGGAAGCTTGTCGAAGGAAGCTTGTCGTACATCGACTGCTCGTGCCTCGCGCTCAGTATGAATGGAAAAACACCGTTCGTCCTGAGTTTGTCGAAGGAAGCTTGTCGTACATCGACTGCTCGTGCCTCGCGCTCAGTATGAATAAAAAAACACCGTTCGTCCTGAGCCTGTCGAAGGAAGCTTGTCGAAGGATTTTTAACGTAAAGAAATTGAAAATAGGAAACCGAATGTTAGATCCAAAAGTAGTTGTCGCTTTAGACTTCGATAAAAAAAATGATGCTTTATCTTTTGTTGATAGAATTTCACCAACAGATTGTAAGCTTAAAGTAGGCAAAGAAATGTTTACTTATTTTGGCCCTGAGTTTGTTAAACAATTAACAGGGAAGGGCTTTGATGTTTTTCTTGATTTAAAGTTTCATGATATCCCTAATACGGTAGCAAAAGCGGTAACTGCAGCAGCAGATCTTGGTGTATGGATGGTAAATGTACATGCCAGTGGCGGTAGCCAAATGATGACTAAAGCGAAAGAAGCCTTAGTGAATTATGGAAATGACGCGCCCTTGTTAATCGCCGTTACGGTATTAACAAGCATGTCGGAAAGCGATTTACGCGGTTTAGGTATTAACAAAAGCCCCGCAGAGCAAGTTGACTTTTTAGCTAAGCTAACGAAAGAAAGTGGTTTAGATGGTGTTGTCTGTTCGGCATGGGAAGCGGAGCACTTAAAGCGTTCACTTGGTAAAGAGTTTAAATTGATCACCCCCGGTATTCGTCCTGCAGGCTCAGCGAAAGATGATCAACAACGTATTATGACGCCAGAGCAAGCAATAAATGTTGGTGTTGATTATTTGGTGATCGGACGCCCAATTACAAAAGCACTTAATCCACAGCAAGTACTAGAGAAAATTAATCAGTCAATAAGGTAAAATGAAGAGAAACTAATTGGAGTTTTACAGTAGTGTAAATATAGAAGATATTAATTGTTTACTATTTTTAACGGTATCAAGTACGATTCTATAGCAAATAAAAAGGCTTAATTTTTCAATTAAGCCTTTTTTGTAATTTTCAGATCAAAATTTACTTTTCATAATTGTGAATATGAGCAACTAAATCTAGTACTTTGTTTGAATAACCAATTTCATTGTCATACCAAGCAACAACTTTAACAAAAGTACTTGTTAATGAAATACCAGCTTTTGCATCAAACACTGAAGTACAGGTTTCGCCAATAAAGTCATTAGAAACAACCGCATCCTCGGTATAATCTAATATGCCTTTCAGCTCTCCTTCAGCCGCTGCACTCATGGCTTGACAAATTTCTCTATAAGTAGCTGGATTCGTCAAGTTAACCGTTAAATCTACTACTGAAACATCAGGCGTAGGAACACGGAATGCCATACCGGTTAGTTTGCCATTAAGCTCTGGTATAATTTTACCAACAGCCTTTGCTGCACCGGTTGTTGAAGGAATAATATTCTGACCAGCACCACGCCCACCACGCCAATCTTTTCCTGAGGGGCTATCAACTGTTTTTTGTGTCGCTGTAGTTGCATGAACAGTCGTCATTAAACCATCCTGAATACCCCAGTTATCATTCAATATTTTAGCTATTGGAGCTAAACAGTTTGTAGTACAAGAAGCATTAGATACAATATCTTGGCCAACATATTCATTTAAGTTAACACCACAAACAAACATAGGTGTATCATCTTTAGAAGGCGCGGAAAGAACTACTTGTTTAGCTCCTGCTTCAATATGTCTACGCGCTGTTTCATTTGTTAAGAATAAACCGGTTGATTCTACAACAACATCTACGTCAATTTCACCCCACTTTAAATTTGTAGGATCACGCTCTGCTGTAACACGAACGGGTTTACCATTAACAATGAGCTGACCATCTACAACATCAACTGTGCCATTGAAGCGACCATGTGTTGAATCATATTTTAACATATAGGCCATGTAATCTATGTCGATTAAATCATTTATGCCAACGACTTCAATATCATCTCTTTCGGCAGCAGCTCTAAATACAAAACGACCAATACGACCAAACCCGTTAATGCCAATTTTAATTTTCATAGTAAACCTCTCTAAATCTCATTATGTAGTAAAATTACACCATTTTGAGATTATTTCAAGTTAAAGTTGCTTTAAATGCCAAATAAGCCTGATTATATAATTTGTTTTTCGTATAATTACCAAAATAATTAATTATTCATTAAAAAACCACCAGTTTTGTGTTTTTATTCGCTATTTAAATGAATTAGCGTTTGTTGCATGGTGAAATGTGAAAACATTCAGTGTATAAAGTTTAGCTTTCGTTTCGAAAGTTAGTAATGATATAACTTGCTTAGCTTTTATTTATATTTTTTATACAAGTAAAGTTTGGCGTGCCGGTTGTATTATTCGCGCCACATTTTTGCAATCAATTGCCAAAGCATATGAACGAAATAATGATTTAGATAATTTATTGCTTGACAGCTTCTTCGTTGAGCAATTGAGTGAACGCCAGTTAAATTGGCGTAAATCTGTTTGTAGCGCTACAATGGTTGGCATACCAAACGGTGCTTTATCATCAGCATTATCTTATTATGACTCAATGCGTAACCGGCGAATTTGTTACAAGGTCAACGTGACTTTTTTGGTGCACATACTGTTGAACGCGTTGACAAAGCAGACGGTAAAAAATAGCATGTACAGTGGTTAAGCACTGAACGAAATACTATTTTAATAGAGTAAGGGTATACCCAAGCCCCTTGAAGATGCGAGTTTCAGCAAGTCTGAACAAGTTATAATCAAGGCGAATTTTTGTATTAATGGTTATCCCTTAAAAAGAAATGCAACGCAGAGTATGATTTGCTCAGCTTTGCCCGAGGGCTGGTTTAGAAACGTTTTATGCTGCGTTATTGATTTCGACAAGGACGCTACATGGATGTAGCTTACTAGAGAATGCAGGAGCACATTCTCCTGAACAACCATTCTCTTCAATCAACGCCTTACCTAAAGACGTTTCTAATTCCAGCTGAATCCTGTATCTTCAAGTGGTTTGGGTATATGTTTTATGACAGATGATAATTACAAGAACAAGCTCAGTGAAGCGGCATTTAAAGTATGTCGTTTAGCGGCAACAGAACAGCCTTTTACGGGTAAGTACAATAATCATTTCCAAGCAGGTATCTATTTGTGCGCTTGCTGTAATACACCGCTTTTTACCAGTGAAAGTAAATTCGACTCGGGTTGCGGATGGCCGAGTTTTTTCGAAGCTATCGCTAACAACGTAGCTTATATTGAAGATTTAACTCACAGTATGGTACGTGTTGAAATTCAATGTCAGCAATGTCAATCTCATCTTGGTCATGTGTTTGAAGATGGTCCTAAACCCACAGGAAAAAGGTACTGTGTTAATTCGTTAAGTTTAACTTTTCAAACGAAATAACTGGGATAAGGAATTACTAAAGATAAAAGGCACTTAATATTTAGGTGCCTTAAATGTACTGTTTTCAATGTTAGCTAATGTATTACTTGCTACTTTATCTAAAAACTCCCCATCTAATGAATAAGCACGTTGGTATTGTTTTAACTGCTGATTCACTTGAGCTTCATTTTTTTTTGTCACTAATTTATAAGTTTTTAGCCATATATACCCTTGTTTAGGTTTATCTCTATTCGTAAAAATTGTCGCTAATGTTTGAAAAACTTCCGGAATTAATTTTTCATTTGGTTGATGTAACTCAAGCGAACGAAATAATAACCGTAAGGTTTTATCATTATCTTGTTTTGCATAGTGCGTTGCTAACTGAAATTGAGAAAGTGAGTTTTCTAGAGCGGCACTACCTTCTAATTTTAAAAATTGTGCTAAAGAGTTATTGTTTTGCTCTCTTGACCAATGATAATAAAGCAGATGAGGATGTGTAGAATCAAGAGTTTGAACTGACAACTTAGCTAACTTGTTTTTGGCGTTGATCAGATTATTTTGTCTCATTGTTGTTTTTTCTTTCAATTTGATATGTTGAATTTGCGATGCCAATCCCATGCAGTCAACGTAATCTTCATAAGCAATTAAAAGGTTATATTTGTGAGAATCATTTTCTTTGGTTTTCAAATTTATTCGTGCTAAAGCGACATCAATTCGTTCTCTTTTACACCAACTATCTTGACCAAATTCCTGACAAATTTGTGGGTTTTCTTTACACAGTTCAGTTAAACTTTTATTGCTATCACAACTTGATAACAGCAATAGCGAAGAAAGTAAGGCGAGTAGTTTCATTTAATATCACTTTATTGGTTTCTAATAAATGTTGGTTATATGATTAAATAATCATGTAACCTATGGCGGAATATCATATCTTGCATTACAATATGCGCGACATAATCCCCACTATAGTCTAGTTTTGAGTTGTTAAAAACTAAGCTAATATGATTATAGTAAACGCTCGTTCAATTGATTGAAATAAAAGGTTTAACTAATGACGTCTCATCTAGAGGAAGAATATCAAACAAGTTGGCAAGAACGCCAGACTTTCGCCGAAAATATGCAACCTATCATTGGTCAGCTATTTAGAAACAAGGGTATCGAAATTTCCATTTATGGTCGCCCTTTAATTAATGCTTCTCCTATCGATATCATCAAAGCACATAAAACGGTTGCTTTACATGAAGAGAATAAACTACGTTTACGCGAAAGTTTTCCTTTTATTGAAGCGTTAAGCAAAATGGTATTAGCGCCTGCACGTATTGATGTAGGTAAACTAGCTTATCGTTATTTGTTTCAAGGTTTATCAAATGATTTATCAATTGAACAATACCTAGAAAAAGAATTATCACCGATAGTAAATAACAGTGATGCACCGCAAAGCCAAGATGTTGTGTTATATGGTTTCGGCCGTATTGGCCGTTTATTGGCGCGTTTACTAATAGAGCAAACGGGTCCAACGGCTGAATTGAACTTACGTGCTATTGTTTTACGTCCATCTAAAAGTGGTGAAGATTTAGAGAAGCGTGCTAGCCTATTACGTCGTGATTCTGTGCATGGTGCATTTAACGGTAGCATTACTATTGATAAAGAAAATAATGTTATTAAAGCTAATGGTGCTTTCATCAAAGTAATTTACGCTAAATCTCCGTCAGAAGTTGATTACACTGCACACGGTATTAATAATGCGTTAGTTGTTGATAACACAGGTATCTGGAGTGATGAAGATGGCTTAGGTCAACATCTACAATCTAAAGGTGTTTCTAAAGTATTACTAACTGCACCAGCTAAAGGTGATATTAAAAATATCGTTTATGGTGTTAACCATGACATGATTTTAGCAGAAGATAAAATCGTTTCTGCAGCAAGTTGTACTACCAATGCTATTACGCCTGTATTAAAAGCACTTAATGATGAATATGGTATCAAGAATGGTCATGTTGAAACTATTCACTCATATACTAACGATCAAAACTTAATTGATAACTACCATCCAGCACCTCGTCGCGGACGTAGTGCACCATTGAATATGGTTATCAGTACTACGGGCGCAGCAAAAGCTGTAGCTAAAGCACTACCTGAGCTTAAAGGTTTATTAACGGGTAATGCAATTCGGGTTCCTACGCCAAATGTTTCAATGGCTATTATGAACTTGAACTTGAAAAAAGCGACAGATAAAGATGCGCTTAATGATTATTTAAGAAACATCTCTTTAAAATCAGATTTACAAAATCAAGTAGATTACACGGCTTCTAGCGAAATCGTTTCTACCGATCTTGTAGGCTCACGCTATGCAGGTGTTGTTGATTCACAAGCAACGATTGTTGATGGTGACAGAGCTGTATTATACGTATGGTATGATAATGAGTTTGGTTATAGCTGCCAGGTTGTTCGTGTTATGTCAGAAATGGCAGGTATTACAGTACCAACACTACCAGTTAAATAATAAATAGCTTCGAGTTGTTTATACAGAAAAATTATTTCGAATACTAAAAGGCGCTAACCTGCGAAGGTTAGCGCCTTTTTATTGGAATTCTTCGAAGATAGGGGATTACAAACAGCGTTTTGGTTTAGGTAAACCCGCATACTTAGTCGCTTGCTTTGCCGGACCATCAGGAAATAGTTTAAACAGATAACGGCTACTTGCTTTTTCTTCACCAAATTCAGCTTTCATCGCTTTAGTTAGTGCTCGAATAGCAGGAGATGTGTTGTAGGTTAAATAAAATTGACGAACAAATTTAATCACTTCCCAATGAGCTTCAGTTATTTCAAAATTGTCATTTTTTGCCATCACAACGGCTAATTCTTCTTGCCATAGTGTATGATCTAACAGATAACCTTGCTTGTCAGTCGCTATTTGCTCACCATTAAACGCTAAACTTATTGCCATGTAATTACTCTGCTTGTTGTTAACGTTAAATTGACTAAGTCGTTCATATTGATAACTGTATATAACGATTCATCTATTGTTATCGCACGCGCTTGTGCGTGTTTATCGATCACGTTTAACTGAATACCCGCTTCGCTATTAATGGTGTTAATTAGTTGGTGATGTAAGTTATAGCAACCGTCATCAATAAAAGCGATCACATCATTGTCACGCAATACTTGTAAGCATTGAGCGAAATCATCGCTGTTAAAGGCACTTTGACGAACAATATGTAAGGTAGGCATTAGTATCGTTTCCCGGTTAAAATCGTAAAACAGTATGATGTGATGCTAATTTTTCAGCAAATTCTTTTTTGGCGAGTACTTTTACTTGCTCAATATGAAAAGCAGCCGTTAAGCCGCGCTGAGTAAGTGACTCTTGGCATATATATATGTTTTCAAGATCGTAAAACTCAAAAGCAGCAAAAGTTTTCAAATAATCTTTCACTGAAATAATTGCTCCGTCTTGTCCTTGCATAAGTTGCCAAACTCCATCACCTTGAAAAAATAATGATGTAGGCTGCTCAAAAGAGCCAAATATTAACGCGATATCTAGCGCATCTTTTCCGGCAGTATTAGAGTAGGGCGCTTTGGCGTTAAGTATTGCAGTTAGTTTATTCAAGGTATCACTCATTAAAATTGCACCAAACGATCCGCTTTGTTAACTAGCTCAACTAACTCACCTAAGCCAGACACGGTGAAAATAGGGTGAATATTATTGGGCTCTTCATCACTAAGGCCGCGTTTTTCAGCTGCCGTAATACATAAGTGTAATGGGAGTTTGTATGTTTCTTGTAATGCTTGCCATTGATCTATACATTGAAATTCATCACTAGCAATCTGTGCTTGTTGATTCGCGTGTATAACGCCATATTGATAAAAGAACACACCAATTAGCTCAACACCCGATTTAAGCGCTGTTTCAATATAATCTAAAGCAGTTACGCTTAAGTTGCTATAAGGTGGAGTAGTGACTACTACAGCGAGTTTTTTCACAAAATAATTTCTCTGTTAAGTTTAGCGTTTAATAGACATTAAAAAGCCCCGCAATTGCGAGGCTTAATATTATAAAGCTTTTTATCAAGACTAAAAGCTAATTCATTTGAAGCTTAATCATCGCTACCAAGTACGCCTAAAAGGCTAAGTAAGTGAACGAAAATATTATAAACATTCAAGTATAACGACACTGTTGCTCTAATATAGTTGCGTTCGCCACCGTTGATAATGCGACTTGTGTCATACAAAATCAAACCAGACATTACCATGATAACCGCAGCACTAATCGCTAGTTGAAGAGCAGGGATTTGAAAAAAGATATTAGCTAAACTTGCTACTAATACTACAATCAAACCTGTCATTAAAAAGCCACCCATAAAAGAGAAGTCTTTTTTACTGGTTAACGCGTAACCTGATAAAGCGAAAAAGATTAATGCAGTACCACCAAGGGCTTGCATAATCATAGCTGGGCCACCAGGCATAGAAGCATAGACATTAAGCATTGGTCCAAGAGAGGCGCCCATTAAACCGGTAAAACCGAATATCCAAAAAACGCCGCTAGCAGAATCTGCTTTTTTGTTAACAACAAACATTAAACCAAAAGCCGCTAACATCATCACTAATGCGACCATGTGTGATAAATTCATCGCCATTGAAACGCCAGCTGTTACTGCACTAAATGCTAGTGTCATAGATAAAAGCATATAAGTATTTTTCAATACTTTATTTATTTCGATAGCAGAGCTTTGACTCGCTGATTGAAAACTCATGTTAGATTGCATAAAAACTTCCTTTAAAACCTAATTAAATAACTTTATATAAGCTAAGATAAGGGCGTTTTGGTAAAGTTCAAGTTATTTTTGTTAAATCACCAGACGACCTTGTGACATATTATGACATGATTTTTTGAAATTGCTAGCCTAATCCTGTTGATACTCCGCTATTAATTGTTTCCTTTTGTAACAGTTCAAACTGTGGTCGTTTACCATGCCACACGCTTGCATATGTGCATAACAGATGGTTGAACCAATAAATTTAAAACCGCGCTTTTTCAAATCTTTACTCCACGCATCAGATTCAATACTTGTAGCAGGGTAGTCACTTAACTCGGTATATTCATTAACAATCGTTTTGTTATTAACAAACCCCCACATATAATCGCTAAAGCTACCAAACGCTTGTTGAATTTCAATAAACAGCTTCGCATTATTAATGGCAGCATTAATCTTACCGCGATTTCTAATGATTTCGGAATTCAACATTAACGTTTCAACATTGTCTTGATTGTATTTAGCGACCTTGTGTACATCAAAGTTTTCAAAAGCAGCTTTATATCCTTGTCGACGTTTTAATATGGTATACCAACTTAATCCTGCTTGAGCCGATTCGAGTATTAAAAATTCAAATATTTTTCGGTCATCGTAAACGGGTACTCCCCACTCTTGATCATGGTACTCAACGTAATCAGGTTTAGTGTTATCAAGCCATGGGCAACGGCATTTGTTCTCAGAAATATTCGTCATGTTTTATTACTCAAAATAGAGTTCCTTTTCAGCTCTTTTGTTTTTGTCGTTTGAATTACCCTCAAACTGACTGTTTTTTTAGCAATCAACAAAAATTAATGCCTTTTTCGTTAATAATTCCTTTACAAGTTTATGCCGACACTTTAATATTCGCCTCGTTCTCAAGCAAGCATTGTTTTACAAGCTTATTTGTTAACTTCAGGTGAGATGGCTGAGTGGTCGAAAGCACCGGTCTTGAAAACCGGCAAGGGTTTGTAGCCCTTCTAGAGTTCAAATCTCTATCTCACCGCCACATTCAAAAGGGCTGCACAATGTGCAGCCCTTTCTCGTTTTTACGCTTTCCTAATAAGAATACTATTTTTTAATTCGTAAGTATTAATCATCCTTATTTTTCGAACATAGTCCAGTGTTTGCCTAGTCGTTGTGCGTCCTGCTGCTAGTTTTAACATTTTATTGGTTGGAAACGTGATTAATTCAACAATGGATATGTTAATTAGTTAACTATGATGAGATCCTAATTATAAACATGTATTAAATCAATGAAATGCTTACTGTGATCTAGAGATCACCAAATTGAAACGAACTCTATGAATCACACAGTCTTATTCTTTAATTATACTTTTCAGCGAATCTGACCCCGTGATTATTTGAGGACTAAAATAAGCCGTATAATAGCCGGTGTACAAGCGGTTGCGTCTCGGCCAGTGTGATCGTCAGTGCTGCCAAAAGGAGGTAGCCCAGCAGCCATTCGAGAATAACTAAATACTTAAGGTCGAGGCCTAGGAAACGGCCTGCGACGGTTGTATCCCGATAACCCACTTTGAAAAGAATTACGAAACTAAACCGAAATCCGTTCCAAAGCCTTTCGTTTAAAGAGTTGTGATTGTCAGGAGATTTTGCCGTTTCTCCCTCATCCACAGCTATGATGTGGTTTCCCACATATGCCTTAGGAAAATCAAGCAATCTTAGTCGAAAGGTGAAATCTGGTTTGTTTTCATGAGGCTGCTTTCGAGCTAAAGTTCCGCTACTAGCATAGACAAGGGTGAAGAATATCAATACTGAAAGCGACCACATTAAGACTCTGGACATTTTTGTCCCGTAGCCGCTTGTAAAGCCCCAAAACCACCTTTCTGCATGAGTCCCTAGCCATACTGAAAACTCCTTATTTTCTAGTTCGCTGAGCTCTGATTGTTTCATGTAAAAATACGCCTCATTAGCATCCGAGAGCTGTTGAAGTCGTCGGAAGTTGGTCTCAAGGCGTTTTAGAACACTGGAACGCGGTTCTAGGTTATTTCCTGTTGTCCAATATGACGGTAGGGGTAGAGTTGCAAAAGACAGCCGCAAGTCATTGAATTTAACATAGGAGAAAGTAAATTTCGGTTCTTCATTTTTCTGAGTTTTATCAAATAGAGCATCTGTTAAATTTGCTTCATCTTGGAAGGTAACGTTGTCGAATACGGTGCTACCCATGAAACGTGTTCGATGGAAGGACGCAATATCTTGAAAAGTTACTAAACGAAGGATCGTTTTATTCTCGATCTCTTTTGTCTCAATGTTCTTTACCGTTTTGCACGGAGTTAGTTCACCCGTTGACGTTCCTAGTTTTTCTTCCTCTCGAGCCGTACCAAGCTCCGCTCCAGAAAAATCAATATTCTTCATCACGATGACATCTTCAAACTTAGTGTGCCGGACATGTGCATTGCGAAAGTCTAAGCGGCCAGTAATAACAATTGGGCGTTGCTGGTTGTAAACGTTGAGTACATTTATTTCTGCATCGCGGAACGAAGTGTACTTGGGAAGCTCAACCGCACCCAGATCTAATGTGCCAAAAATGCGAGCGCTTCGGAAATATAAGTTTTTTTTGAAGACAGCTCTTTGGAGCGTTGGAGCAGATTGAAAAAAAGTATTTTTGAAACTGACATCGTCATTGAACTCAGCTGAACGGAAATCGCCTCCTTCGCAAAATGTAGCATCGAGGAAGATTGCTTCTCGTGCAAATTTGGTTTTTGTGAATATTGGCTTCTCGAAAAAGGTATTATTTGTGAAATTCGAATGACTCAAAAAGTTGGCACTGTGAAAATTAATCGCTTTAGTGAATGAACTGTCCTGAAACATCGCAGTATAGTGAAAAGTAGCCCCCCTAAAGTTTACTTCTTTCTCTGCTTGGACTTTTGTAAACTCCAAATCTTCTATAAAGGTTGCTCTAAGAAAGAGTGCATCAAATCGAAAGATACTTTTCGAAAACACCGCTTTTCCATAAAAAGTGGCCTTCTCGAAGGAAATATTTCCGCCAGCAAGCCTTCTCCGACCCAGAGTTAAGCTAAGAAAATGAACATCTTTCTCAAAACTTACACCATAGAAATTCGCACCTTTGTGAAAAGCCGCTTTATCAAATCTCATTTTACCCCGAAACTTGGAGTTACTAAAATTAGCACGACCGAGGAATACAGCATCTTTAAACGTTCCGCCCTCAATAAAGATAGCACCTGAAAAGGATATTCCACTGATGGCTGAATTTCCACGGTCTACGTCCTTGCTTGAAAAGGTGACTCTGTGAAAATTCGTTCTCCCATTAATGGTCGTTCCTTCAAAACTTGGGGGGTGAACGAAGATTACATCTTTGGCCCAAATACCGTATTTAGTGTTTACTCGAAGGAGTTTCGATGCTTGAATTTCAGAGCCTTTGATCGAAATCAGATTGTTAACCAGATAAAACTGTTTGGTATTCTGCGAGTTCATCTTTTCGCTCCAATCCGCAAGATTTCCCGGTGGGATAATTTGTGATGCTCGCTTCATAGAAATTCTGTCAGCCTTGGTGTCAAGATCAAGGCCATTCAAGATAATAGAGTTTTCGATGCGGATAGCGTGATTTGTTTCTCTAATGGCGGTTGCGATGTCGTGACCATCTATGACAAAATTTTTGATAGGCTTGTTGTCTTCGAGAAGCGAGAAGAAGGCTTCTTTGTCGAGCGTACCATTAGCTCCTCTCTTCAATTGCTCTTGGGCCAAGCTATTTGGAACAAGCATCATCATACAGCAAAGGAAAAACAGCACTTTTTCCACACTATCTCTCACACAACGAATTTTCGTATGCTTGGCCATATTTTCTCCACAATAATCAGGGACAAACGATCTAAGTATAGAAGAGAATTTACGAACTGGACAAACAATATGCTCAGTCCGCGTTGGCCGAATTGACTCACATTAAATGTAACCCTAGCTGTTTCAAGGTCAGTCCTAAAAACTATCGTTGACTCATAATTAATGTAACCGAACTTTACGGGGCTATCGTTGAGTTTAGGAACTTACCCTGAACTGTCGGCTTCGGACTCACACCGAATCTGCTCGACCTTTACCACTAAGAAGTTACTCTTGATAAAGCGCTCGCGATCTGCCGGGGTAAGGCTTCGGCTGGTGGAGGTTTATTAATGGTGTAAGCCGTTATTTCACAGGTAACGCACTTCCTAATATCAAGTGAATGCTAACTGTTTTTATTGAGTTGTAAGCGTGTTGTTTATTATGAAAAAATGGGTTAACCATTCTGATGTTGACGCTAGAGTTTACTTCACTAGCAGCTGACCGAAATTAAAAATTTGAAACGAAGTAATTAATACAGGTAAACCCCCGGCTTTGCCGAGGAGACTCACATAGGTTCTACCTATACTGCGGTAGATATAGGTATCCTTTAATCTCGACCAAGAGAAAGAAGGAAAACCTATGCGAGACTATAAAAGTTTGTCTCATACACTATGGGATTGTAAATACCATATTGTATTTATACCTAAAAAAAGACGTAAAATGATATTTGGTTCAATCAGAAAATATTTAGGCGAAGTGTTCCATGATTTGGCTCGGCAAAAAGGTGTCATTATTGAGGAAGGACACTTAATGCCTGATCATGTTCATATGTGCTTGAGTATTCCACCAAAATATTCTGTTTCAAATGTTGTCGGTTACTTAAAAGGGAAAAGTGCTATTTCGATAGCTAGAAATTTCAAAGGAAAACAAAAGAATTTTTCTGGAGAAGCATTTTGGGCTAGAGGTTATTTTGTCTCGACAGTAGGGCTAGATGAAAATATGGTAAGAGAATATATTCACAATCAGGAAAAAAATGATGTTGACCGTGATCAGCTAAAGTTTGGTATATAGCGCCTTGGGCGCTTACTTTAGCCCTTTTAGGGCGTCACATAATAAGCCTCCGGCTCTGCCGGAGGTCATTTAACTTTATTAATTACTTATTGTTGAAATAGATAAGCAACAGCGTCTAATAACCCAAGTTACTGTTTAGCAGTGACATAAGTATGTGTTTTTAAGGTAATATGAGATAAGCGATCTTTACTTTCAAATCGCTCTCTAAATTACCGGCAAAACATTCCCAATGTTTGACAGAAAATTAATAAGGCTTGATAGCAAAGGGGGCAAGTGTTCTCAATACCCAGTTTGCTAATTTCTTGTTCCGACAAGTGTGGTTGAGGTTCGCTATTCTCTTTACTCACTAGCGCTTGATAAATTTGCTCAAGACCATAACCAGAGAGTAACTGCTCGTATGAAGCTCTTTCTTTAATGGTATTTAAATAATGTAATACCGTGATTTCTTGTTCGCCGACAGGGGCAAAACCTACATGACTACCTTCACCACCAAAACAGTGCCTTTGGATCACACCGAATATAGACAAAGGTACTAAAGTTAGCCACACCGCGTCCGGTACCCGGACCACACACCGAGATAGGCTTGTTAGCAACCATTTTTCTACCACCAGTTTTTATTTTCTGTTCATCGCTAAACAGGCATTGATAGTAAAACCATCATATAGTTACGCACCTTTTTACTGATTTATCGGAACATAATAAGAGTTTAGCTTGTTGCTGTTGTAATTTTTGGTTGATTTAATAAATCAATCATTGAAACAAAGTGCGTTGTCAACTTAACTAATTAATAAAGAAATGTGTTAGAATAATGCGGTAAATGTTAATCGCTTTTAATAATGATTTGTCACTGTTTATATTCAAATATTCTGCATATATATCCATAAAATGATTGACTCAGAACCATTTTACGGGTAATTTTGCCGACCGCTTAGGTTGATGATTTTCATTAATGACACACCGCCTATAAAAGCTCTTTAGAAGTTTGGCGTTCGATGTACAAGAAATTCGAAATAATATTCTGAAGGATCAGTTACATACGCTTTAAGCATATAAACAATATAGCTTAATTAGCGTCGAAAATATATGACTTAATTAGCACGTAAAAATTAGCTAATAGAAATAGTTTGATGAAATAGGAATTAGCAATGAATGATATGAGCAAAAAATCCCAAGGCCTTTATCGCGCCGAGTTTGAACATGACAGTTGTGGCATTGGTTTTGTCGCCAACTTAAAGGGTAAAAAATCTCACGATATTATTGAAAATGCACTCACCATGTTGAGCTGTATGGAACATCGTGGTGGTACTGGTTTTGACGTCAAAAGTGGTGACGGCGCCGGTATTCTTATTCAAATCCCCCACGATTTTTTAAGCCAAGAAGTTGCTACATTAGGGTTTAACTTACCCAAAGCTGGAAATTACGGCGTCGGAATGATTTTCTTCCCACGTGATAAAGAACAAAGTGAAGCGTGCAGAGACATATTAAACGAAAATATTACTGAACTAGGTTTAACCTTGTTAGGTTATCGTGATGTCCCAGGTGATAACTCAATGTTAGGTGCGGCTTCATTTGAAAGTGAACCGAATATTGAACAGGTTTTTATTGCTAAACCAGAAGAATTAACTGCACAAGCGTTTGAGCGTAAATTATTTGTTTTACGTAAATATACCTCACATAAAATTAATGCTAGTGGTATTACTGAACGTGACGAGTTTTATGTTACTTCAATGTCATCAACCAAGATTGTCTACAAAGGGCAATTTACCACTGAGCAAGTTCGTCAATATTATCTTGATCTGCAAGACGAACGTACTATCTCTGGTATGGCGATGTTTCATTCTCGTTTCTCAACGAATACTTTCCCCGCTTGGCGTCGTGCTCAGCCGTTTCGTTATATCGCCCATAATGGTGAAATCAACACCGTACGCGGTAACATTAATTGGATGAATGCACGTGAAGCATTGTTTAGTTCCGTTAATTTTAGCGATGCTGAATTGAACATGTTAACACCGATCTGTAATAACGATAACTCTGATTCTGCCAACCTTGATATGGCTATTGAGTTATTGGTGCTAAGTGGACGTTCGCTAGCCCAAGTTATGATGATGATGGTGCCTGAAGCATGGCAAACGCAAATTGATATGGATGCAACTAGACATGCATTTTATGAGTATTATGCGTGTATTATGGAGCCGTGGGATGGCCCAGCTTCATTATCGTTTACCGATGGAAATGTCATCGGCGCGACACTTGATCGCAACGGTCTACGTCCTTCTCGTTACTTGTTAACTGAAGATGGCACCTTGGTGATGGGCTCTGAAACAGGCACTTTGCGTATTGATCCGTCAACCGTTGTTGAAAAAGGTCGTTTACAGCCGGGCAAAATATTTATTGCTGACTTACAGCAAGGTCGCATTATTAGTGATGATGAGGTAAAACAACAAGTTAGCTCAGCACAACCTTATAGTAAGTGGTTGGCAGACAATAAAATTGAGTTGGATCAGCTACCTGTACCAACGGCTTCTATTGCACAGCCACCATTAAGGGAATTGCGAAAAATACAAAAAGCCTTTGGTTATACTAGCGAAGATCTTAACTTAGTGCTTGCAGGCATGGTTGGCACATCTAAAGAGCCGTTAGGCGCTATGGGTACAGATACGCCTTTGGCTGTATTATCTCATCGACCACAACAATTATCCCATTATTTTAAGCAGTTGTTTGCGCAAGTAACTAACCCACCAATCGATCCTATTCGTGAAGAGTTGGTTATGTCATTACGCGGTTATATCGGTAGGTCACTTAACGTACTTGATGAAACAGCAGCGCATTGTCATAAAGTTGAAATCGACCAACCTGTGTTAACAAACGAGCAACTTCGTAAGTTACAACATATTGATAACGATCATCTGCAATCAAAAACCATTAGCATTACCTTTAAAGCGAGCGGTGGACCGGGCGCACTTAAAAAGGCGCTTGACCGTATCTGTTTGTACGCAAAAAATGCCGTTGAAGATGATTATGAAATATTGATTTTAAGTGATCGTGAAGTTGACAGTGACCATGTAGCTATTCCATCAGTATTAGCAACAGCGGCTGTTCACCATTATTTAATTCGTGAAAAATTACGTTCTCACGCTGATATTATTCTTGAATCTGCTGATATTCGCGAAACCCACCATTTTGCTACGGTTATTGGTTATGGCGCAGCGGCGGTAAACCCATACTTAGCACTAGAAAGTATGTATGGTTTACGTGATGAAGGCGTACTTGATACCAACTTATCAAATACGCAAATAGTTAATAAGTACACGAGTGCAGTAGGTAGCGGTTTATTGAAAACCTTCTCGAAAATGGGTATTTCAACATTACAGTCTTATTTAGGCGCGCAAGTTTTTGAAGCGCTAGGTATTAACTCTGACGTTATCGACCAGTACTTTACGGGTACCGTTAGTCGAATCGAAGGCTTAAGCCTAGATCAAATCGCTCAAGAAGCGCTTTTACGCCATCGTGAAGGCTTCCCTGAAGCTAACCGTATCGCTATTGAAAATTTATTGCCAACAGGCGGTGAATACTCATGGCGTCATGATGGCGAACGTCATATATTTAGCCCAACTGTTATTCGTTTATTACAGCATTCAACAGCAAGTAACGATACTAATCAATTTAAGCAATACGCGAAAACAGTTGATGATCAGAGTAAAGATGCCTTTACCCTGCGTGGTTTACTCGAATTTAGCGGCGATCGTTCTTCAATCCCATTGAGTGAAGTTGAACCGATTGAAAACATTTTCAAACGTTTTGCTTCGGGTGCCATGTCATTTGGCTCAATTTCGTGGGAAGCACACACCACATTAGCGATTGCCATGAACCGTATTGGCGGTAAGAGCAATAGCGGTGAGGGCGGTGAAGATCCTATTCGTTATACGCCGTTGGAAAATGGCGACTCGATGAACTCGCGCATCAAGCAAGTTGCTTCAGGTCGTTTTGGCGTTACCAGTCATTACTTGACCAATGCTGACGAATTACAAATAAAAATGGCACAGGGTGCAAAACCGGGCGAGGGTGGTCAGTTACCTGGTGATAAAGTTGATGCTTGGATTGGTAAAACGCGTGGCTCAACGCCAGGTGTTGGTTTGATTTCTCCACCGCCACATCATGATATTTATTCTATTGAAGATTTATCACAGCTTATTTTTGATCTTAAAAATGCTAACCGTGATGCACGCGTTAACGTTAAGTTAGTGTCAGAAGCGGGTGTAGGTACTATTGCATCAGGCGTTTGTAAAGCTTACGCTGATGTGGTACTTATTGCTGGTCACGATGGCGGCACCGGTGCTTCACCATTGAGCTCAATTAAACACACTGGCTTACCATGGGAACTTGGTTTGGCTGAAACCCATCAAACCTTGGTACGTAATCATTTGCGTAGCCGTATTACCGTACAAACTGATGGACAACTTAAAACACCACGCGATTTAGCGATTGCAACGTTACTTGGTGCAGAAGAATATGGTATGGCAACTACTGCGCTAGTCGTTGAAGGTTGTATTATGATGCGTAAGTGTCATTTAAATACTTGCCCAGTTGGTATAGCATCACAAGATAAAGATTTACGCGATCGTTTTACTGGTCGTGCTGATATTTTAGTTAACTTCTTTACCATGATGGCGGAAGGTTTACGTGAAATCATGGCTGAGCTTGGCTTTAGAAGTATTCAGGAAATGGTTGGTCAGACTCAATGTCTTAAGCAACTTAAAAACGTTGACCATTGGAAATACAAAGGTGTCGATTTAACACCGTTATTGCACAAAGAAGAGTGCCATGAGAACGAAACGCTTCATCAATCAATTAGTCAAAAACATCTGATCCACGATATTATCGATCGCAAGATGATCATAGATGCGAAAGCTGCGCTTGATTCTCAGCAAAGTGTTTCACTTGAATATGATGTTATCAATACCGATAGAACTATTGGTGCGATGATTTCTAATGAAATATCTAAGAAATATCAAGCTGAAGGATTACCAGAAAATACTATCAAGGTTAAGTTTAACGGCTCTGCCGGTCAAAGTTTTGGTTGTTTCTCAGCCAAAGGCCTGCATTTTGAACTTGAAGGTGATGCAAATGATTACTTTGGTAAAGGCTTGTCTGGCGCAAATCTTGTGGTATACCCAAGTAAGCTGGCTAAGTTCTCAGCAAGCGAAAACATTCTAATTGGTAACGTTGCCTTCTTTGGTGCAACTTCAGGTACTGCCTTTATACGTGGTATTGCTGGCGAACGTTTCTGTGTACGTAACTCAGGTGCTACAGCCGTTGTTGAAGGGGTTGGTGATCACGGTTGTGAATACATGACAGGTGGTAAAGCCGTTATATTAGGCGCAACGGGTCGTAACTTTGCTGCTGGTATGTCGGGTGGTGTTGCGTACGTACTTGATAAGAACAGTGACTTTGCTTCTAAATGCAACATGGAAATGGTTTCACTGGAAACTGTTGATACCGATGCAGAAAGTCTTGAATTAAAAGCCTTAATTACTGAACATTTTGAAGCAACAGGCTCAGACGTTGCTAGTGATTTACTAAAAGATTGGGACAACAGCGTTAAGCGCTTTGTTAAAGTAATGCCAGTAGATTACAAGAGAATGCAAGGTTACATGAATGACGTGCGCAGTAGTGGAGAATTTGAGTCGGAGTATGACATTGCCGTGAAAGCCTTCGATATCCATTTAAACAACATAGCTAGCGCAAAAGCTTAAGCTGACAAGGAGAATATATTATGGGAAATCCAACAGGATTTATCAACGTAGGTCGTGCCTTGCCAACTGAACGCAAAGCAGATGAACGTTTAATTGACTGGCTTGAAGTATATGAAGAAATACCACTAAAAGATGTAGAGAAACAAGCTTCTCGTTGTATGGACTGTGGCGTACCATTTTGTCAGTCGGCAAAATCAGAGTTTGCGCCTGCAGTTGCTGGTTGTCCGGTTAACAATGTTATTCCTGAATGGAATGACTTGATTTACCGAGGCCGCTGGAAAGACGCAATAGAATTATTGCATAAAACCAATAACTTCCCTGAATTTACGGGTCGAGTATGTCCAGCACCTTGTGAAGGGGCTTGTGTACTCGGTATTAATGCAGATCCTGTCGCCATTAAGCTTCATGAAAAAGAAATTATTGATCATGCCTTTAAAAAAGGTTGGGTAGTAGCTCAACCACCATCAGCACGTACAGGTAAAAACGTTGCTGTTATTGGCTCTGGTCCTGCTGGCCTTGCTGCCGCTGCACAGCTTAATAAAGCGGGCCATATGGTTACTGTATATGAACGCGCCGATCGTATTGGTGGTTTGTTAATGTACGGTATTCCAAACATGAAGTTGCAAAAGGAACTGGTACAACGTCGCGTTGATATTTTAGCGGAAGAAGGCATTGTATTTGTTACTAATACCGAAGTGGGTAAAGACGTTAGTGTAGAACAGCTTGAAAGCGACTTTGATGCGGTAGTGCTATGTATTGGCGCAACAGTGCCACGTGACTTACCTGTTGAAGGCCGTGAACTTAACGGTGTTCATTTTGCCATGGACTTCTTGAAAGCAAATACTAAAAGCTTGCTCGACAGTGAACATAAAGATGGCCAATTCATCAATGCCCAAGGCAAAAATGTTGTGGTTATTGGGGGTGGTGATACCGGTACCGATTGTATTGGTACTTCATTACGTCATCAGTGTTCAAGTGCTATTCAACTAGAAATCATGCCACGTCCGCCAGAAAAACGTGAAGAAGCTAGCAACCCTTGGCCACAATGGCCAAAACGTTTGTTGGTTGATTACGGTCAAAAAGAAGCGATTGCGACTCAAGGACAAGATCCTCGTCAATACTTAGTAATGACTAAGAAAATTGAAAGTGACGACCAAGGTAATGTTAAAGCAGTTCATACTGTTGATATTACTTGGGAACATAACGAGAAAGGACAAATGTTCCCACAAGAAGTTGCTGGAAGTGAAAAAGTTATTCCAGCCGATATCGTCCTTATCGCAATGGGCTTTATGGGCCCTGAAGGTGGCTTAGTTGAACAGTTTGGTCTTGAGCAAGACAATCGTTCTAACATAGCTGCAGAATACGATAAGTTTGCTACCAGCAAACAAGGTGTGTTTGCTGCGGGTGATGGTCGCCGTGGTCAAAGCTTGATTGTTTGGGCTATTGATGAAGGTCGTCGTTGTGCGCGTGAAGTAGACAGTTATCTAATGGGTCAAAGCTATTTGCCTTAAGTAATTGCTACAACAGCTTTAATACTTAAAGCCAGTTACACTTAAAAAGCCCCTGTGTATTAATTACACAGGGGCTTTTTTATAGTTGGCGCTTCAGGTGATGATTTTAAATATAATGTGAACGTCTAGCCAAATGCACATATCCTAAGTTAAACATTAACCCTAGACTTGCTCCAACTAATAAAAGGAGCAATGTATGAGTCGTAAAACTTCCGGTGAGTGGAAAAATCTTGTAAAGCAACAAATCACTAGCGGTCTATCAGTACCTAA
>NZ_QOLD01000026.1 GCF_003333305.1 Candidatus Colwellia aromaticivorans
AAACGCCTTCACTTTATTGGTTTTATTATGCTTTAGCTAAGCTTGGCGGTTGGTATGATAGTAAACGAAATGGACGGGTTGGGGTAAAAGCATTGTACTCTGGCTGGTTTAAGTTAATGGAAATGGTTGAGTCTGCTGAGATATTAAAATCCATTCAGCAAACTACAGACTTGTGATCAAGAGACAGGGATGTAGGTACTTAGGTTCAGTCTGGAACTATGAACCTGTGCCTAAAGGCGTTTCTAACTCCAGCTGAATCCGACATATTGAAGTAACATGGGTATAATACAATGGAAGCACGTTAGATTTTCACTAGATAGGTTTTGTAAACCCAGCCATCAATTACGCCATCACATTCTAGGTCTACTTCCACCCAGTTATCAATTTCTTTGCCAGTCGACAAGGTTTTATGCAAAGGCAACGTTGCTAAAATTTCGAATTCAGCACCGGCACCCGCACGCATACGCAAGCCTGAGCGCGCATTAACTTTGTATTGCTCAACCACCGTTTCTGGTTCTGCATCTACTTTTTGTGGCATTTTCTCAGATAAAGAAGCTTTTATTTCACTCATTTGTTTGAGAAACAATGTCGCCTCAGCTGCGCGCCTTTTCACTAAACCGGCTAATGAACGTTTTTTTCCGGTGCTAGGATCTGTCGCTTTAACCCACCTAGCTAGCTCACTGGGTACACAGTCATAATCACCAGCATTCAGTTTACGACACAACGTACTAGCGCGTAAATTACCAGCACCACAATTAAAAGCGAAGCTTACAAGTGCGGCAAATTGGTTATCATTTAGCTCCACTACGATGGTTTTTTCCACGGCAACTGCAAAAATTTGCATGTCCTCTTGTAAGATATCTTCGGCTTCTTGTGGTGTAATTGATTGGCCTAATTCTACGTTGGCTGTATGCCCGTATCCAATGGTAGGAACGCCAGCCGGACAGGTATAGGCATCAGTATAGAGCCCCTCAAAATGCTTAACTAGGTCTAATCCATTTTGGTTGATTAATCTGCTCATGTTTTCCCTGCTTATTATTAATAGTACTGCTAACTATCTATAGTTCATTTTGTGTGAAATGCAAAATAAAAAAAGTTGCTGGCTCTGATAAGTAATCATTTAAACTTCAACAATGAACCGTACCTGTAAACGATTGTTTATATACTCATGATACTTCAAAATGTTTGTTTCAGGACGCCTGAGCAATTCATGATCAACGATATCTATTAAATATTCGGCACAATTAAGTACTATTGTGATAATAAAATTATTTAGAGATAAATATTACAGTTTTATATGCTGTTTAAATATTGGCAAGTACTCGTCTTTACGATGACTCACTAATAACATGGTACTGTGTTTTTGCTCGGATAGGTGTTCTAAAAAATTAAGTACTCTATGTCGGTTAAGCTCATCTAAGCCTTGTGTCGGTTCATCTAAAATTAATAAATACGGCGATTTAACCAAGGCTCTAGCGATTAAAGCTAATCTTTGTTCGCCATAACTTAAGCTTCGAAAAGAACTATGTTGATGTGTCAATAAGCCGATTTTTTCTAACCACTGTTGGGCAATTTCTATTTTATGCTGCTCAGGTTGCTGATAAAGACCAATAGAGTCATAAAAACCAGAAAGCACTACCGTTAATAAATCACCGTTTACTCTGTATTGTCGGTGTAATTCCGCACTAACAATACCCATGTCTTTCTTCAGCTCCCAAATGCTTTCACCTGAGCCTCTTTTATAGCCCATAACATGAATATCATTGCTATAACATTGGGTACAATCGCCGGTAATTAACTGCATTAAAGTAGACTTACCACTACCGTTAGGGCCTGTGATTAAAGTATGCTGCAATGGCTTGATGTGAACATCTAGATCTTCAAAAACACTTACCCCATTGTATTGAACTTTACCCTTACTCAGTTTTACTAAATAGGGATGCTTATAGTCACATAGTTGTTGCATGTTAGTAGGCCAACCAACATCGTCAGGTATCTGCATTAATAAAGCATCAAGCTGGCGCTTGGTTTCATCACTGTTAAGCTTACCAACAACATCAAGCTGTCCTCGTTCAATAAAGGCAATATTGCTACACCAGTCGGGAATATCTTGTCGATTATTTAGCATTAATAAAACATTAATGCCTGTTTTCGATAACCGTTCTAGTGCATTTGACAATGCTATACAGGAGGCTTCATCTAAACTATCAAAAGGGTTATCGCATACTAAAAGCTCTACGCCATTAAATATTGCTTGTAAGATTAAGAGCTTTCTTCCCTCACCTGTACTTAACTGTCGATAACCCGTTTCAAGTCGGTGGCTCAAACCAAACTCGCTAATTATGTCATCATTGAGTTTATCTTTGGGTAAAAAATCCTTCGCTTTCGTGCCAATATCATTGGCATCGGCATCATCAGAAGAATCAATTTTTAATTCATGCTCATAAACCTCTTGTTGGCTTTCAAAAGAAACCATACCAACCTTATCTGCACTGGGTATTTTAAACTCGCCTACTGCATCTGGCTGCAAAACTCCAGTTAGAAGCTGATCAAGGTATTGTTTTCCAGAGCCATTTCGCCCCAAAACACACCAGCTTTCATTTTCAAGTACTTGCCAGCTTTTAACCGCTAACTTGGTGTGTTCAAAATTTGTAATATTTATCATAAAATCGTTAGGCTCAATTTGAGGTTTAAAAAAATGGTTTAGATTAGGGTAACCTTACTTTATATGACTTCCCCTTCTTTTATAGATAACGAGCTTCTAGTGAAGGACTGGTTTTTATATTTATCGGGTGCCACTTGACCAAGGTGGGTATGCAATAGTGTTCGATTGTAAAACATTTCAATGTGATCGAACAAGTCTGCCCTTGCTTCATTTCAATTTACGGACACTTTTCTTTTTACTGACAGTTAATCTTAAGGCTATACGCACTCTTAGGTCAGAAAGAACTCCATTACCACTTTTAATATGATTTTTAACTGCCAGATGGGATAACTATTTGTTATTATTTGGCTTAGCCATATGAATCTCCTCTTTAGATTCTTTAAGGTAAAAAATACAAATAGGTTCACTCTCTTTATGTTTATAACCTTATTACCAAACCAAGCTACACCAAAAGCTATACTTTTTTCATTGATTTCGGTTTGACTCTTTAGACGATGATTGTTCTAAGTAGACACTTAAATTAACAACAAAAACATATAAGAACTCTATAAAACGGTAACCACAGAGACGATGACAAATAAAGATCTAGATATTACACAGAACGAATACACTAACCACACCCCGATGATGCGTCAATATTTAACCATTAAAGCTGAGTTCCCCGATATTCTGATTTTTTATCGAATGGGAGATTTTTACGAGTTATTTTTTGATGATGCTAAAAAAGCGTCTGATTTATTAGATATATCATTAACCGCTAGAGGTAAAACCGGTGGTAATGCCATTCCTATGGCAGGCGTTCCTTATCATGCGGTCGAAAACTATTTAGCCAAACTAGTACAGCTTGGCGAGTCTGTGGCTATTTGTGAGCAAATTGGTGATCCTGCAACAAGTAAAGGGCCAGTAGAGCGCAAAGTTGTTCGAGTAATAACGCCTGGTACTTTAACTGATGAAGCACTGTTAACTGACAGACAAGATAGCTTAATTGTTGCCATTGTTGAAAATCATGCTACATCGAGAAAACGTTCTGATGCTAATTTCGGTTTAGCCTATTTAGATATGGCTAGTGGTCGGTTTGTCATCACAGAGCCACAAACAAGTGAACAATTACAAGCAGAACTACAACGCCTTACTCCCGCCGAGTTACTTTATCCTGAAACCTTAACTGACATGGCATTAGTTAACCAATATAAAGGCCTTCGTCGTCGTCCTGAGTGGGAATTTGATATAGAAACCGCTATTTCATTACTTAATAAACAATTTGGTACCAAGGAATTAACTGGTTTTGGTGTTAATGGTAAATTATTGGGTTTATCAGCCGCTGGTTGTTTATTTCAATATGTTAAGGACACTCAGCGAACCGCTTTACCACATATTCGTGCGATAATTAGTGAGTCTGCCAGTTTGGGCGTTGTACTTGATGCAGCGACTCGACGTAATTTAGAATTAACGCAAAACTTACAAGGTGAAATAACGAATACCTTAGCTGCTGTTTTAGATAAGTCTTCAACGCCTATGGGATCACGTTTGCTTAAGCGTTGGATACATTTTCCATTACGTGACTTAATAACATTAAACAATAGACACAATGCCATAGAACACATACTCGAAACAGATTTACACTCTGATATTCAACCTATTCTTAAAGGTTTAGGTGATATAGAGCGTATTGTTTCTCGCATAGCCTTACGCTCTGCCAGGCCACGAGACTTTGCTCGTTTACGTTATGCCCTACAGCAATTACCTTTATTACAAAGTTGCATCCCCTCTGCCTCGTCTGGCTATATAAAGACTTTGGCTAAACTTATTCAACCAATTTCTGGTATTCAAAACTTACTAGAACAGGCAATTATTGAAAATCCTCCGGTATTAATTCGTGATGGTGGCGTTATTGCGCCTGGATATCATCAAGAATTAGATGTACTACGCGATTTAAGTGACGGAGCTACTGAATTTTTAGCGCAGCTAGAACAAAGGGAAAAAGAGCGTACGGGGATTCATTCATTAAAAGTCGGCTATAATAAAGTCCATGGGTTTTTTATTGAAATGAGTCGCACTGCTGCAGCCAATGTGCCAGACGATTATATCCGCCGTCAAACATTAAAAAATAATGAACGCTTTATTACCGAAGAATTAAAAGAACACGAACACAAAGTACTCAGTGCTCAAGGTAAATTTTTAGCGTTAGAAAAACGCCTCTACCAAGAATTATTCGACAAAATTTTACCTGAACTGGTTCAATTACAAACATTAAGCCAAGCTGTTGCTGAGCTTGATGTATTAACAAATTTTGCCGAACGAGCACAAACCTTAAATTATGTAAAACCAATTTTATCAAACGAAGCGGGTATTAATATTGAGGCGGGAAGACATGTTGTTGTTGAGCAAATGACCAGTGACGCTTTTATTGCCAACCCTGTTGTATTAACGGAACAACGTAAAATGTTGATCATCACTGGTCCAAATATGGGGGGTAAATCAACCTATATGCGACAAACAGCGTTGATAGTATTACTTGCTCATATTGGTTGTTATGTACCTGCTGATGCAGCAAAAATTGGCATGGTAGATCGTATCTTTACTCGCATTGGCGCTTCCGATGATTTAGCCAGTGGTCGTTCGACTTTTATGGTGGAAATGACCGAAACTGCCAATATATTGCACAATGCTACCGATAGAAGTTTAGTGTTACTAGATGAGATAGGTCGCGGTACGAGTACATACGATGGATTATCTTTAGCTTGGGCTTGTGCAGAAATGCTAGCGTTAAAAACGCACGCATTTACCTTATTTGCTACTCACTATTTTGAGCTGACGTTACTTGCTGACCAAATATCAACACTTGCTAATGTGCATTTAGATGCGATGGAGCATAACGATAACATTATTTTTATGCATGCAATTCAAGAAGGTGCTGCAAGTAAAAGTTTTGGTTTGCAAGTTGCACAATTAGCAGGCGTTCCTAAAACGGTCATTAGCCGTGCCAAGCAACGTTTGTCTGAATTGGAAAGTAAGCAAGCACCATCCATTTTACCTGAACAATCATCAAACTTTGAACAGTTAACGTTAGTTGCTGACGATCACCCAGCGCTAAAGTCTTTACGCAATATTGATATTAATAATATAACACCAAAACAAGCGTTAGATTTGTTATTTGAATTGAAAGCGAAGCTGTAATTATAAATGAAAAGCTAGAATAAAAAAGGCTGTAAAGTATCGCTTTACAGCTTGCGGTTTACCCTTTGTATCGTAATACTTATATCGCTAAAAATACAATTTGATATTTTTATTTACGAAATTTCAAATATAGTTTCTATTGATAAATTTTGTTGACTTAAAATATCACGAAGTCGTTTCAGTGCTTCCACTTGAATTTGACGAACACGTTCACGGGTTAATCCGATTTCACGGCCTACATCTTCAAGTGTTGCCGCTTCATAGCCCATTAAGCCAAAACGCCTAGCCAATACTTCTCTTTGTTTCGAATTTAATTCATTCAACCAACTTACAATGTTATTACTCATGTCTTCTGACTGTAAATCGCCTTCAGGACCATCACTTTTTTCATCCGCAATAACATCAAGTAACGCTTTATCTGAATCACCAGCAAAAGGGGTGTCAACTGAAATAATACGATCATTTAAGCGCAGCATTTTGGTTACATCAGTAACTGGTCGCTCTAACGAGATAGCAATATCTTCTGCTGTAGGTTCATGATCGAGTTTCTGGACAAGTTTACGTGAGGTACGTAAATAAATATTTAATTCTTTGACTACATGGATAGGTAAACGAATTGTGCGAGTTTGATTCATTATCGCACGTTCAATAGTTTGACGAATCCACCAAGTAGCGTAGGTTGAAAAACGAAAACCTCGCTCAGGATCGAACTTTTCTACTGCACGGATTAAACCTAGGTTACCTTCTTCAATTAAATCAAGTAAAGGTAAGCCACGATTGTTGTATCTTCTAGCAATTTTAACCACCAAACGTAAGTTACTGACAATCATACGTTTTCGCGAGGCTTCATCTCCTTTTAGAGCCAGCCGTGAAAAGTAAACCTCTTCTTCTGCACTTAGCAATGGTGAAAACCCAATTTCACTTAAATAAATTTGAGTGGCATCTAAACTTGACGATACTTCTTCTTTACCTTTCAGTACTGTGGTTTTTTTTTCTTGTTTTACCATGCTGTTCTCCCTTAATTAGCAAAGTTACATTAATTATTAATACGCACACTATCTCCAGTTATTATTGTTAAATGGTATTCTTAAGCTTTCTATATTTACACTAAATAAACTTATTATTTTTTTGGTAGGTATTTCAAAGGGTCAACTGATTTACCGCGAAAGCGAACTTCAAAATGAAGCATAACTCTTTGCGCATCGGTATTACCCATTTTAGCAATAACATCACCAGATTTAATTTGTTGCTGCTCTTTTACTAAAATTTTGTCATTGTGAGCATAAGCACTAAGATAATCATCATTATGTTTTATAATAATTAACTTACCATAGCCTCTCAACGCAGTACCTGCGTAAACTACTTTGCCACTTGCCGCAGATCTAATGCTAGTGCCACGGCGCCCTGCGATATCTATCCCTTTATTACCTTGTACTTTAGAAGAAAATCTTGCAATAACATTACCTTTTACAGGCCATTGCCAGCGACTAATTTTTTGTGAAAAATTGGTCTTTGGTAAGTTATTTTGTACTATTTTCTTATTGGTTATATTTTCACCATACGCCTGCTTTTTAGAAGATGCAATAGTATTTTTAACCACTTTAGTACTGGTACGATTAGAGCTTTTAGTCTGTTTTTTGCTCGAATGCTTACTACTGCTAGCTTTCGCACTTTTTCCTTTGTTTTTAGAGACTAAAAATATTTTTTGTCCTGAATAAATATTATAAGGAGGCGAAATTTTATTCAATTTAGCTATTTGACGAACGTCTGAGTTTGCTCGCCAAGCAATAGAATATAGCGTTTCTCCTGAACGTACCGTGTATTCATTAGTGTGAATACTGTTTCTAACATTATTTTTTAACGGTGTGCTGCCATAAACGGTAACAACAGGCGCTGGCTTGTCTCTAGATGAACAAGCAACAAGGTTTATTGAAATAAGAAAACAACAAAGCACTTTTAAAAATAAATATACAGCATGACTAGTAGCGCTTTGATTAAGCCTGCTAGTCATATGAATGCTAGAGTCATTGATGTGTTTAATTACCATATAGAAAAAAACGAACCTGATTAGCGTAAAATAAAATAAGCAATGATGATCAAGGCAACTAACCCCCACCCCAAAACATCAATCCATTTACGTAAATTTTTCTCCATAGCACTACCACCCCACTGAATAAGTCCGGCAACAAGGAAAAACCTTAATCCTCGCCCAATTGCTGACGCGAGTAGAAAAGGTAAAAAAGCCATTTGTAAAAAACCAGCACTCACCGTAAATAGCTTGTATGGTATCGGTGAAAAACCAGCGATAAATACTACCCATACACCCCACTCGCTAAACCAATTCATCGCTGTATCAAAGCGATGTTGATAGCCAAATTCAGTAATTAGTGGTTGTATCCAAGGCTCAAACATCAAATAACCTAATAGATAACCAACGGTGCCGCCAAGAATTGAAGATACCGTCGTTAAACTCGCCAACCGCCATGCTTTTTCAGGCTTAGCTAAAACCATAGGTGCAAGTAGTACGTCGGGTGGAATGGGGAAAAAAACTGATTCAGAAAACGTTAAAATTGCAAGCATTCTAGGGGCAAATTTGTGTTCAGCCCATTTTAGCGTCCAATCATAAATAGCGGAGAACAACTTCATTACAATAAATCTCCGGGTACTAATGGCACAAAGCGCACAGCTTCTACTTGTTGTTCACTATAATTGTCACCTTTACGGGTAATTATTTTTAAGATTTGTGTTTGCTCTCCTACAGGAATAATTAGACGCCCACCATCAACAAGCTGATCTAATAACGCCTGTGGTACGCTCGCGGCTCCAGCGGTAACAATAATGGCATCAAATGGTGCCTTACTTACCCAGCCCTGCCAACCATCTCCATGTTTCATTGAAATATTGTGTAGGTCCATAGCGCGCAAACAGCGTTTTGCTTGAAATTGTAATGCTTTAATCCGCTCAACTGAATAAACTTTATCGGTAATTTGCGCTAAAATTGAGGTTTGATAGCCTGAGCCGGTACCAATTTCTAGGATACTACTTGAACTATCACCTTCTTTCCCAAGTAATAACTCCGACATCTTAGCCACAATATATGGCTGTGAAATAGTTTGTCCCTGCCCTATAGGTAAAGCAGTATTGTCATAAGCTTTGTGGGCTAATATTTCAGGAATAAAAATATGCCTAGGTGAGTTGGCTATCGCTTGTAAAACCTGTGGGTTAGTTATGCCCTCAGCGTGTAGTTTTTGTGCGAGCAGTTCACCACTACGTTTTGATTTTCCACTCGCTCGACTTTTTATGGTATTGCTTCTCATAACGTTACTTCACTAATCCATTTTGCCATACTGTTTATACTATTGTGTGCTGTCATATCAACCGTCAATGGTGTAACTGAAACATAATTATTGGCTACCGCATGAAAATCAGTACCCCTACCACCATCTAATTCTGCACCTAAGCGACCATACCAATAAATATCTCGTTGCCAAGGATCTTTCATTTTCCTCATCTTTTCAGCCTTATGACGGTGACCAAGACGGGTGATTTTTATGCCTTTTATTTTAGATAATGGAATATCTGGGACATTAATATTGAGGATTTGATCTGCCGCTAGTGGATGCTGTTGAATACGTTGTATGATTTTGGCAGTAATAACGGCTGCAGTTTGATAATACTGCTCATGACTACCAAGCAGTGATATCGCAATTGCAGGGATACCCATATGCCGCCCTTCAGTAGCAGCGGCAACAGTACCCGAATATAAAGTGTCATCACCTAAGTTTGGGCCTTTATTAATACCCGCAACCACTAAGTCCGGTTTTGAAGACACTAATTGACTAACACCTAAATGCACCGCATCGGTAGGTGTTCCATTAACCGATATAAAACCATTGTCCAATGTTTGAGCACGCAGCGGATTAAGTAAAGTGAGCGAGTTACTGGCACCACTGCAATTTCGATCTGGAGCAACAACGGTAACGGTAAAGTGCTTAGCCAATTCTTGGTAGAGTACTCTAATACCTAACGCGTGTACGCCATCATCATTGCTTAATAATAATTTCATTTCAGTTCTCTAGCCTTGAACTCTTTGAGTGCCGTCTTGATAATCAATCAACTCTCGTAAAACCGTGGTTGCATAGGAGCCAGCAGGTAATGTGAAGCAAATTTTTACTGACGGTAGTGCGTTATCATCTTCTTGTTCATTCATTAAAACATCAATATCAGCATCTTGTACGATTAAACGAATACGACGACGTTCTTGTTTTAAACCAAAGCGCGGCAAGCCTTCCGAAAACTCACTATGCTTTTCACTAACACTGTGCTCTAATTCTTTAGGATTAGCACTGCTCATTAGCTCACCCGCTCCCCACATAGTTGCGGTAATATCAACATCTTTATCGATGAAGCGTTGCACAATAGAGTCATCTACTTCATCAAGGTGAAATACTGATTGCGTGCCCGCTAGCATTAATACATCGCCCTGCTGCAATTTTGTAAAGGTATTTTGCTGAATACGTTCACTGATAATATCATTAAAAATATACGACCTTGCGGCAGATAAATACATGCCACGTTTCTTTTTATCCTTAACTTTAGTACCTGAGAATAGTGCTAAGGCTTTATCAATATTCCCACCATCTATACCAAAACGTTGCTCTCCAAAATAGTTAGGCACGCCTTGCGCGACTATATCATTCCATCGGTCATGTAGGGCTTGAAGGTGGGTAACATTACGTAAAATTAATTCAAATCGATTACCCGTTAAGGCACCTGTTCGTAATTTTTTATTATGTCTTGCGTATTCAAGTACTTCAACACCTTCAATGGTTAGGTCTTGTAAGTCATATACCTGCTTACCCGGTACATGCACACCAAACCATTGCTCTGTTACGGCAAAGCGATCTTTTAAGCCCGCATAAGAGACTAACTGCTCTTTTACTTTAAAATATTTAGCAAGCTCTCTGGCGACAAAAATAGTATTAGCGCCTGTTTTCCTAATATAGATAAATAAGTGTTCTCCCTCACCTATTGGTGAAAAAGGCAGTTGTTCAAATACTTTAAAATCACTTTTTTGGCTACGAAGTAACCCTGATGATTGTGGTTTACCATGTAAATAAGTCAGTTCTGGTAACATTATTTTTCTCTAATTAAGCTTGTTGCTTTGAAAATCAAACTAAACACTCTGCACTTTTTGCATAGAAGCTACTACGTGAATGTTAGGTATTAATAACACTACACAATGTACGGCAACCCCTTCTTTTCTGCCCGTGTAACCTAGCTTTTCTGTTGTGGTAGCCTTAACATTAATCTGTTCTATATCACAAAGTAAATCTTCACTTAAGCAAGCACGCATAGCTGTTAAGTGCGGTGACATTTTTGGCGCTTGCGCTACTATGGTTATATCAATATTGCCAATTTGATACCCTTTATCAGTCATTAAGCCAACAACATGACGTAATAAAATTCGGCTTGAAATATTTTTATATTGGTCATCATTGTCAGGAAAATGATTGCCAATATCACCTAAACAAAGTGCACCGAGGATAGCATCACACAGCGCATGAATCGCTACATCACCATCTGAATGAGCAATAAAGCCTTGTTCGTATGGCACGGCAACACCTGCTAACATTAGTGGTCCATTACCACCAAATTTATGTACATCAAAACCATGTCCTATTCGCATGTTTTATCCTATTTGTGGTTCACACTATTATTGGTTTAGTCTTAGTTGCTCTAACTTTTGTTGATCTAGGTAGAACGTCGCTAAGGCTAAATCTTCAGGACGCGTTATTTTGATATTATCGCGGCGCCCTAAAACAAGTAAGCTCGGTAAACCCGCTAATTCAATCGCGGAAGATTCATCAGTAATATCTAAACTTTGTTCCAACGCTTCCTCTATAGCTAGTTTTAGCTCAACTGTTTTATACATTTGTGGGGTAAAGGCATGCCATAAATTACTACGATCGATTGTGCTACCAACAGTATCTGAGTGGTCTTTGCTGCTCTGCTTCATGGTATCAACTACTTGTGCAGCTAATAAACCACCACAATTATTCGCGATACATTGTTCAATAATTTTATCTATATCGTCATGAGTAACACAGGGTCTAGCCGCATCATGTACTAATATCCAAGGATACTTTTCAACATCAATAGCGTTTAAGCCATTTAATACTGAGTCTACTCGTTCTTTACCACCAGAAACTCTAACAATATTTGCATTATCAGCTAGCCCAGTTTGCACAAAATACTCATCTTCGTCACTCAATACTATAATAACCTTAGTTATTTTTGGATGACTTAATAAACGGTTAGTCGTATGAGTTAAGATACTCTGATTATTAATTTCTAGGTATTGTTTAGGGCACGACGATAACATGCGTTTACCTACGCCAGCTGCAGGAACAATGACCACAAATGGCTTATCGTTTTGAGTTTGCTTAATCACAACTACCGGGTTCCTTTGCTCTGCGATGTTTGACTTTTACTCGGGATAAGACGAAAAAATGTTTCATTTTCTTTGATCATACCTAATTCATTACGCGCGCGTTCTTCAATCGCTTCAGTACCTAACTTTAAGTCGTCTGTGTCAGCATAAAGTAATTTATTACGCTGTTTTAGTTTCTCATTGACTTGTTGCTGACGAATTACATCTTCTTGTAAAGCTAAATAATCAGGCACACTATTTTTACCAAACCAAAGTCGGTATTGTAATAAGCCAAAAATAATCAGCAAAAGTAGCGTAAATGCTCGCATGGATACCTAAAAACAAAGACAGAAATCATTATATATTGGCACCATTATATAAGGCTTAAACAGTGTGTAAATGTTTATATGAGATATCAATCAAGATGAGTGTTTCAGAGTGCTTTAAATAACAATGGTTATAAAGCTAAAGGTCGCTTGAAGTTTTGCCAATCAATAGTACAAGAAATTAATAACTCGCGTAAGCTTGGCATAATTGGTCTTAATTTAGTGGTGTTCATTCGCCCTTGCCATTGATGTCCGGCACAGGCAGCAAGCATCACTTTTTTAGTCGGTTTTAATAAACGCAAAGAGTCATCAACGTTAACATCACTTAACGAAAACCAGCCTGATACATTAGTGCGAACGCGTTTTTTTTCTGTATCAACACGATCAATACTATCTAAGACAATATGCTCAGCTCTTAGTATTGGTACAACTAGGCCTAATGGCGTTTTATTAGTTTGGCTAATTAACGTTAGATACCAAGATAAAATGTCTTCTTCGTTTTGTAACAACACTGACAATTTACTGGCTTGTTTAGCTGACCAAGTCGCATTTTGAACATCTAATGTGAGTGGCGATAAGCCGAGTTCATTAACATATACCATTCGATTAGCCGTACGATTAATATAATGTGACAAGCTTTTCAAACGTCCTTGGATGTTTTGAATACTGGCAACTTCAGCATTAGCAAGCAAGTGTATTTCTCGCTCATAAAGCGCATTACATAACTCTGCAAAATCATTGTTTTGCTTATTGGTTTGCCAAAAAGATGATTGTGTCATGAGGTGTTAAAAATCAACAACTTACTTATTAGTCTTTAAGCATACTCGATTATGATGAAAAGATAAAATTTCCTATACACGTTTTTTGCCATCCATGACACCACGATATACCGTTCATCTTGAACATAAAAAAACCGAGTATACAAAAACTCGGTTTTTTATTTTTAGCTAAGTACTATTATAACTAATTAAATTGAAGCTAATTAATTCAAGAGCAAGGCGCTTGCACGGAGCTGACTTTAGTCATTACTTCGGACGTCCTGTCCTACGCCCAGTGGGCCAACCTTCGGTTGTTCAAATTTGTTCCAGACAAATTTGTGAGTACAAGCAACACCGCTATTGAAATAAGTAGCAATAATTTTAATAGTTATTGGCCTTTAATTTCAGATAAGCCGTTATATACCGCTTTATCGCCTAAAAACTCTTCAATACGTAATAATTGATTGTACTTAGAAACACGGTCACTACGACATAATGAACCCGTTTTAATTTGACCTGCAGCAGTACCTACCGCTAAATCAGCGATCGTTGCATCTTCAGTTTCACCTGAGCGATGAGAAATAACCGCAGTGTAACCTGCCGCTTTAGCCATTTGAATTGCCGCTAAAGTTTCTGTTAATGAACCAATTTGGTTAAACTTAATTAAGATTGAGTTGGCAACGCCAGTATCAATACCACGTTTGAATATCTTAGTATTTGTTACAAATAAATCATCACCAACAATTTGTACTTTGTCACCAAGTAAATCAGTTTGGTATTTAAAACCATCCCAATCAGATTCGTCTAAACCATCTTCAATAGAAACAATTGGGTATTCTTTACAAAGTTCACCTAAGAAATCAGAAAACTCATTTGAAGTAAATTGCTTACCTTCGCCTTTAAGGTCATAAATAGCTTTATCAGCATCATAAAATTCAGAAGCTGCACAATCCATTGCCAAAGTAACGTCTGTACCTAACTTATAGCCCGCTGCATCAACAGCCACTTTGATAACAGCTAGTGCATCAGCGTTAGAGGCTAGATCCGGGGCGAAACCACCTTCATCACCAACAGATGTACTTAAGCCTTTATCTGATAATACTTTTTTAAGTGCGTGAAATATTTCAGCGCCCATACGTAATGCTTCACTGAAGTTTTTAGCGCCAACCGGTTGCACCATAAACTCTTGAATATCTACGTTGTTATCTGCATGTTCACCACCGTTAATGATGTTCATCATAGGTACTGGCAAGCTGTAAACACCTGGAGTACCGTTTAAGTCAGCAATATGCTCAAATAATTGAACGCCTTTATCTACAGCTGCTGCTTTAGCAACGGCTAACGAAACGGCTAAAATGGCATTAGCACCAAATTTTTCTTTGTTTTCAGTGCCGTCTAAATCAATCATTATTTGATCAATGTTCGCTTGCTCTAAAGCGTTCTGGCCAACTAGTGCCGGAGTAATATCATTACGAATAGCGGCAACTGCGTTTAATACACCTTTACCTAAATAACGCGCTTTATCACCGTCACGTAATTCTAATGCTTCACGTGAGCCTGTTGATGCGCCAGAAGGAGCAGCTGCACGACCAAAGGCGCCTGATTCAAGATATACATCGGCTTCAACTGTTGGGTTTCCGCGAGAATCCATGATTTCGCGTGCTAAAATTTTACTAATATTTGACATTATTTTTCCTTTACGGCGGTTAAATTTAAATTTTTTATTTTATAAACAAAAACCGCAGCACAGGGCTACGGTTTATAATTGCGATTGAGTTAACTAGATTGCTGTTTTTGATGTTCAAAAGAAGCAGCAACAAAGCTTTCAAATAATGGATGTCCATCACGTGGAGTTGAATTAAACTCAGGATGGAACTGTCCGGCAATAAACCATGGGTGATCCGGTATTTCAACCACCTCAACTAAACTTTTATCAGTTGATAAACCCGAGAACACTAAACCAGCTTTGCTTAATTGTTCACGGTAGTTATTATTTACCTCATAACGATGACGGTGTCTCTCATTAATTGTTTCACTACCATATACGTCGCAAGCCTTGGTACCTTTCACAAGGTGACACAATTGTGAGCCTAAACGCATGGTTCCACCTAAGTCTGAGTTTTCACTGCGGTACTCAACTTGGCCTTCTTCATCTAACCATTCACTGATTAAACCAACGACTGGATAAGGTGTTTCAGCATTAAATTCAGTACTGTGTGCATCAGTTAAACCAGCAACATTACGAGCAAACTCAATTAAAGCCACTTGCATACCTAAACAAATACCCAAATAAGGAACTTTATTTTCACGCGCATATTGTGCAGCTAAAATTTTACCTTCAACACCACGTTCGCCAAATCCACCTGGTACCAGTATTGCGTCAAGTTCAGCTAAAATATCAACACCTTTAACTTCAACATCTTGTGAGTCAACGTATTTGATATTAACAGTTACTTGGTTTTTAAGGCCCGCATGTTTTAATGCTTCATTTACTGATTTATAAGCGTCTGGTAATTCAGTGTACTTACCTACCATGCCAATAGTGACTTCACCTTTAGGGTTAGCTTCATGGTAAAGCACTTCTTCCCATTCAGTTAAGTCAGCTTCAGGTACGTCTAAACCAAAGCGTTTAACGACAATTTCATCAGTGCCTTGTGCTTTTAATAACGCTGGAATTTTATAAATACTGTCAACATCTCGCATTGATACAACAGCTTTCTCTTCAACATTGGTGAACAGCGCTATTTTTGCGCGTTCTGCATTTGGAATAGCGCGATCTGAACGACACACTAAAATATCGGGTAAAATACCAATAGAACGTAAATCTTTCACTGAATGCTGTGTTGGCTTGGTTTTAATTTCACCCGCGGCAGCTAAGTAAGGCACTAATGTTAAATGCATAAACATCGCGCGATCACGGCCTACTTCTAATGCCAACTGACGAATAGCTTCTAAGAAAGGCTGTGATTCCATATCACCAACCGTACCGCCTATTTCAACCATGGCGATATCGTAACCTTCAGCGCCTTCAATAACACGACGTTTAATATCGTTAGTGATATGAGGAATAACCTGAATGGTTGCACCTAAAAACTCACCTCTACGCTCTTGTGCTAAAACATCTTGATAGATTCGACCTGACGTAAAGTTATTTCTTTTCGTCATTTTGGTACGAATAAAACGCTCATAATGACCTAAATCAAGATCGGTTTCGGCGCCATCTTCGGTAACAAAAACTTCACCATGTTGAATTGGGCTCATAGTGCCCGGGTCAACGTTAATATAAGGGTCAAGTTTTAACATGGTTACTTTTAAACCACGTGCTTCAAGGATTGCTGCTAGCGATGCTGCTGCAATACCTTTACCAAGAGACGAAACTACGCCGCCAGTAACAAAAATATATCTAGTTGTCATGTCTACACCGATGTAAGGAAAACTGAAATTTTGCGCTTTATATTTACAATATTATTACCAATAGCTGCTCGCTATTTTAGGCAAAAATGCGCTAAAAAACGAATGAAAGACAAAGTAAATGTAAATAAAGCAGGACGGGAAAACATTATACGTAAAAGCGAGACTAACAACAATAACAACCCGCTATTCAACACTAAAAATAAGCATTTTTTTGTTGCTGATAAATGGTTATGATAATAATCTAATTCATGACTTAACAAACCACATGACTACACCACTAAAAAAAGTTTTATCTGCCATAGACAATATTAACAAAGCCGACATGAATATCACTTTGGCCGATGGAGTCGAACACCCCAAAGAACTCATATATGGTCAACGCATGACCCAATGTTTAGCTAAATATTGGTTTGATGCCAGTGAATTATTACAAATAGCCGTTCGCGCTCAACACATTAAACGCTGGCACTTAAAACGTGCTGAGTTTGAACAAGGTAAGGCTGGCTATTATCAGTGGCGCATTGCTTTAGGAAAATTTCATGGCGAACTAACCGCATCTATTATGCTTGAATGTGGTTACACCGCTGAACAAGCCGAGCAAACAGCCACAATCATCCGTAAGGACTTAGTTCGTCAAGGAAAAACAAAAATAAACGATGATAGCCAAACTTTAGAAGATGTTGCTTGTTTAGTTTTCCTTGAGCACTATTTTGATGATTTTTCCGCTCAGTATATCGCTGCAAATAATGAAGAAAAGATTATTCGCATCGTAAAACTAACATGGAAGAAAATGTCTGAGCGAGGCCATGAAATTGCATTAACACTTCCATTACCCGAACATTTAGCGGCTTTAGTTAATAAAGCTTTAGCTGATTAAAGAAAATTGTTCATAACAACTTAGCTCAAAACTTTTGGAAACCTCACCAGTTGTGAAAGAAGGGAGTGTTAATTACAATCGAATAATATTCCAAAGCTAACCATTTTTAAAAATCAATTAACGTCATCAGATCATTAACTATTTACTTATTGGTAAACGCCATAGAAATATAAATGGGCCGATGACCAGTACAAAAACTAATGCGGTTAACATAACACTTTTCAATAAATAAGCTGACCACACAACAGAAAGAATTATGGTGAGTAAAGCGATTCGTTTAGCTTTACGAGGAATACTGCGATGTTGTTGCCATTCATAAATTAATGGACCAAACGTTTTGTTCGTCAGTAATTTTTTCTGTAAACGTGGTGATGATTTAGCAAAACAAGCTGCAGCTACAAGCAAAAATGGCGTGGTGGGTAATATGGGTAAAACAACACCTAAAATTGCTAAGACAACAAATATCAGCCCAGTAACTTTCAAGAGAAACTTTTTAGTCTTGCTTTGCGCCTGCGGTGAAACTGGACATTGAGTTAACGCTACATTTAACGTTAACTCTGGCTTTTCGACGGTATCTTTACCCATTACAGCTATTCCTGTGACACCTTAACTTTAGCTTGGTTGTTAGTATCTCTACTTTTTCTAATAAGCGTGTTATCAGTATCTAACTTGTCTTGCTTTACCAGTGACTTAGCTAATCTATCATAAAGTAACACATTCACTGAGGCTGCCAAATTCATACAACCAACAGTAGGGACGTAAACCACGTCATCAGCATGATCAATTACTGTTTGGCTGATGGTGCCATCTTCTGGTCCAAAAATATATAACGCTTGCTCTGGGTGCTGAAAGTGAGGCAGCGGTGTTGCTCCTTCGACTAAATCTACACAAATAATTTTAGTCGATTCGGGCAGTTTTTCCAGTTGCGGCTCTATACTTGAGTGCTTTAACTGTAAAAAGTCGTCTATCGCAATAAGTGGAATTTGCTCACTCAATTTTTGAGTGTCAGTATTATTTTTCGAACCGATAAACTTTGCCGCATGGGTATAACGATGACCCGTATAAATTACTTGATCAACACTATAGCAACCCGCTGCGCGCATAATTCCGCCAACGTTACTAGGCGTTTTAGGGTTAGTTAAACCAATAGTCACATGACTGTTTTTTGCTAATAGATCTTTACCTAAAGCAATGTTTGATAATGAAATTTTTGCCATCAACTTTTCTCTTGTATTTTAACTTGTTGCCAATATTGCTCTAACTGTTCAAGGTTATGCTGTGAGAAGTCTCTGCCTGATTCATTAACCTGTGTTTCTACACCATGAAAGCGTTTAGTGAATTTTTGATTTGCTTGGCGTAACAGCGTTTCAGGATCTTGTTTCGCATGACGACATAAATTTACTACTGCAAACATTAAATCACCAAGCTCTTCACCTAATGCCGCTTTATTAATTTCTTTTGCTGCTAACTCTTCTTTAACTTCAAGTACTTCTTCTTCTATTTTAGCAAAGACATCGTTGATATCATCCCAATCAAAACCAACATGAGAACAACGTTTCTGAATTTTTGCCGCTTGTGATAAAGCGGGTAAATTTTTAGGTATATCCGCGAGAACACTGATAGGAGTTACGTTATTTTCCTGAGTTTTCTTTGCTGCTCTTTCTTTAGCTTTTTCATTTTCCCAATTTGCCTTTATTTCAGCATCTGTCGTGAGTGATGTATCAGCAAACACATGCGGATGTCGACGAATTAATTTTTCACAAATAGCCGCAACTACTTTATCAAAATCAAATAACTGCTGTTCTTGGCCAAGTTGACTATAAAAAATCACTTGAAACAGGAGGTCACCTAACTCTTTCTCTAGTTCAACAAAGTCCTGTTGTTCAATGGCATCAACTACCTCATAAGCCTCTTCTAAAGTGTGTGCGGTAATTGAGGCAAAATCTTGTTTTACATCCCATGGGCATCCCGTTTCTGGATCACGTAATGTTGTCATTATCCAGCGTAATTTTTCTATTGAAGCGTTACTATTTAACATCTATTTAATTTCTCTTAACTGCAGTTATTTGTTGTTTATAACTAAAGCCTTTTAACGTCAATCACATCATCTAATTGACGTAGCTTTTCTATGACCCTAGTCAATAACTCACTACTGGTCACTTCCATGTTAATGATCATACTCATGGTTTGTTTTGCACTATCACTATTACTATCAATACCGACAATACTGACTTTCTCATTGGCGATAATGGTGGAAATATCGCGAAATAAACCTTGCCTGTCACTAGCAATAATTTGTGCACTGGCTTGATAACTTTGATGATCATCAAGTCCCCATTGTACCTCAACAAAACGCTCACCTTGTTGACTTAACGCATTCGCAAGTTGTTCACAGTCTTGACGATGAACAGAAATGCCTCGACCTTGCGTAATAAAGCCTGAAATAGCATCACCGGGAACTGGCGAGCAACACTTCGCCATATGCGTTAATAAATTACCTACGCCAGAAACGGTAATGCCATTATTGTCACTTGCTAGCTTTTTACTCGCTTGAGGCTCTCTCACTAAACTTTGCGGATCAATCTCAACCGCTGGCTTCAATTTGTCATCAAATTGTTTAAAGTAATTGATAATCTGCTGTAATCGCGCATTTCCTGAGCCAATAGCAGCATATAAATCGTCTATCGTTTTAACATTAAAGCGCACTGCAGCCTCTTTTAATTGGCTTTGGCTGACAGTAAAGTGAGTTAGCTTATCCAATTCGGCATCGAGCAATACCTTACCTTGCGCAAGATGCTTGTCTCTATCTTGTAGTTTAAAAAAGTGTTGAACTTTTGCCCGTGCACGAGACGAATGAATATAATTTAAATTAGGGTTAAGCCAATCACGACTTGGATTAGCTTGCTTGCTAGTTAAAACTTCGACCTGATCGCCTGTTTTTAAGCGATGGGTAAAAGGAACAATTTTTCCAAAAACCTTAGCCCCAATACAGCAATGCCCTACATTTGAGTGAATATAATACGCAAAATCTAACGGTGTTGCCCCCATAGGTAAATCAATAACATCACCACTTGGGGTAAAAACATATATTCTATCTTCAAATACTTGGCTACGAAGTTCATCTAATAGTTCACCACTTTCACTAACATCGTCTTGCCATTGGAGGATTTTTCTCAACCAACTAATTTTTTCATCAAAGCTATTCGTTTTACTACTACTTTTACCACCCGACGGTCCTTCTTTATAACGCCAGTGAGCAGCAACCCCTAACTCTGCATCATCATGCATTTGCTCGGTTCTAATTTGTATTTCAATTGATTTACCTTCTGGCCCAAGTACAACCGTATGAATAGATTGATAACCATTTGGTTTAGGTGTTGCCACATAATCAGAAAACTCTTTTGGTAGATGATGCCACTGAGTGTGCACTATCCCTAAGGCTGAATAACAATCTTGTACTTTTTCGACCACAATACGAACCGCTCGTACATCAAAAAGCTGTTCAAAATCTAACGATTTTTGTTGCATCTTCTTCGAAATACTATAAATATGCTTTGGACGGCCATATACAGTACCGTTAATATTTAACGCTTTTAATTGTTGGTTTAAGTTACCAACAAACTCATTCATATAACGTTCTCGATCAAGGCGAGTTTCATCTAATAGCTTCGCTATTTTTTTATACACTTGTGGATGCAGGTAACGAAAAGAAATATCTTCTAGTTCCCACTTTAACTGACCTATACCTAAACGATTTGCTAAAGGTGCATAAATATTTGCGCTGTCTTTTGCCGCTAGTACGCGACTTTCTTCATCGGTATTTTTTTGCTCACGTAAATCACATAAACGTTCTGCGAGTTTAATAACGACAGCGCGTACATCTTCCACCATAGCAAGCAGCATACGGCGAATATTATCTACTTTATTGGATGAGAGAGCTGCTGAAGGGGTAGCCGAACTATTAACACTGGGTTGCCCTAAACCTTTAATAGCTGCCATTTGCTTTACCCCTTGGCAGAGCATAACCACTTCTTTATTGTAGTGCTCATCAACAAAATCTTTCGAAATCTGGCTTGCTTCGAGTAATGGTATTAAAAATGCTGCCACTAACGAGTCTTTATCTAAATTCAAGCTTGATAAAATCTCTACCATTTCCATCGCTTTTAATAAATGCGCTTCCTGTTGTTGATAATACTTACCAACATCCTGCCATGCTAATACTAGTGCTTGTTGTTTACTCATCGGTAAAGCTTGCTCTGCCAACCAATGTTGGAAATTTACACTAACTACCTGATGAGATTTACGCACCGAAACCATGAGTATTCCTTTATTTGCACAATAAGTTGAAACATTGCTAACTGATTTTTAACGTTGAAACAGTACCATAGTCTCAACATGCTTTGTTTGAGAAAACATATCAATTAAACCAATTTTGACAATTTTGTAACCTTTATCTAGCAATATTTTGCTATCTCTTGCCAAGGTTGTAGGGTCACAACTAACATATAAAATGATAGCAATGTTTAATTGAGAAACTTGTTCAACAGCTTGCTCTGCTCCGGCTCTTGCGGGATCTAACAATACTTTAGTAAAATTGTTTTTTGCCCAACTACTTGATAACCATTGGCTGTTTAAATCAGCTTGATAAAATTGACAATTATCAATTTTATTGATTTTTGCATTAGTGAGTGCTTTATCCACCATGGTTTGAATACCTTCAACGCCCACTACTTTGGTAACTTTCTTCGCCAGTGGTAAGCTAAAATTACCTAAACCACAAAATAAATCTAGTACCTGATCATTTGGCTCAGGCATTAACCAAGCAAGTGCTTGCTCTATCATCGCTAAGTTCACTGACTGATTAATCTGAATAAAATCTGTGTTTGAAAAATAAATATCTATATCATCATGCAGCTGATAACTTAGTTCGCCATAGCTTAGTTCACTGGCTGAAGTATTACTCTGCTCACCACGGCTTTCTTGCCCTTTTTTACTTTCTAAAAACTGTACAGTCCAACAATATTTTTCAGCATATTCTTGCCAAAGTTGACGATCATGCGCATTTATAGTTCTAATTTGGCGAACTACTAACGTAAGGTTATTGTTTTTATCATTAACAACATCAGCAGATATAACTTCGATATGACCAATCGCTTTTTTAACGGTTAACTTCGCTAGCAGTACTTTTAGTATTTGAAAAATATCAGCTGCAGGCTTTACCAATACAGGACATGACTTAATTGAAACTAGCTGATTAGTCGCTTTTTGCCGAAAACCAATAATCGCTTGCGAATTTTTATCAAACTGTACTCCTATCCTCGCTTTACGACGATAATGCCATTGGCTGCTCTTAATTGGTTTCTGCCAAGGTAATTGATTAATCAATTCGCTTGAAATACCACTACGAGAAAGTAATTCTGCTACTTTTTTTTGTTTAAATAATAGTTGCTCGGCATAATCAAGGTGTTGTAAATCACAACCTCCACAAAGACTAAAGTGCTGGCATTGTGCATCAATTCTATGTTCGCTCGCTTTATTGACGTTAAGTAATTTTGCTAAAATATATTTATTTTTTTGCTCTATAATACGAATTTCAACCGTTTCACTTGGTAAACTTCCCGTAACAAAAATTGGTTTTTGCTGGTATCGCCCCACACCACAGCCATTGAGATCTAATCTATCAATAATAACGGTATTCGTTTGCGTTGTTTTCTTTAATTTTTTGTTAACTTGCTTTTTTGTGTTTTCTTTAAAAAAGTTTGCCATTAATTGTATCCAGAGTGCTTGCCAAGAAAAGTTTTTATTTACCTGAGCATTATGCCATCATATACCCAAGCTACTTCAATATGATGCGAGTGTCAGGGCGTTTGGGTATAATCATTCTCAAGATGATCATTTTACACTAATTACTCTATAAAATACGATGGTAAAATGCATAAAATAAGCCTCAAAGATTGGGTTGTATTACTGACTATTGTGCCAACAGCCTTAATTGGTTTTGGTCTTGCTGGCTATTTCTCTTATAGTCGTAGTAGTGAATTGGATGAATTCCTAAATTTAAGAGCTCAGAGTATTATTGAGCCCTTAGCCATTACAGGTAAAGCGCCACTTGTTAATAATAATCGCGAAGAACTACGTAGTATTATTAGTGCCATTCATCGAAGTCAATCAGGCATTGTCAAAAGTATCGCGGTATTTACCCTAGACAATCAAATTTTTGTTACCAGCGCTTATCATGGCGACACCAACCTAATGCGATTAAAAGCCGGAAACAAAATTCCAGCTTATACCCAGAGTGAGCAAACAGACGACTTTATTATTTTCCGTAGTCCGATACTAGAAGAAAGCCAAAAAAATGGTATTCCATACCCTATGGGCTACATTGCGATACAAGTTGACAAGAGTAGAATAAAATTCAAACAACAAAGCCAATATATCATTGCATTTACCATGGCTTTTCTTGCGTCATTACTCAGTGCTGTTTTTGCCTTAAAACTGATTCAAAATGTAGCTAAACCTGTCAATTCGATGGTGCGAGCTATCGACCGCATTCATGAAGGTAAACTTGAAAGCAGAGTGAGCGGGCACTTAGTAGGCGAGTTAAATTTTTTAAAAAATGGCATCAATACTATGGCACAATCATTAGGTAATTATCAAAATGAAATGCAAGGAAGTATTGATCAAGCGACAGTTGATCTACGTGAAAGTTTAGAACAATTTGAAATTCAAAATGTTGAATTAAGTATTGCTAAGAAAAAAGCTCAAGAAGTTAGTAAGATAAAATCTGAATTTTTAGCCAATATGAGCCATGAATTGCGTACACCGTTAAATGGCGTTATTGGTTTTACTCGGCAAGTACTTAAAACACCACTCAGTGATACACAACGAGACTATTTGCAAACTATTGAAAGATCTGCAAACAATCTACTTACCATTATCAATGACATCCTTGATTTTTCCAAACTTGATGCGGGTAAAATGGTTATAGAAAGCATTCCATTTTCATTACGAGAAGCCATTGAGGATACCCTAGTACTTATTGCACCAAGCGCGCATAAAAAGAACATTGAATTATCTATCAATATTGATCATTCAATACCTGACTCATTAATAGGCGATGCTATGCGTATTAAGCAAATTATGAGTAACTTGGTCAGTAATGCAATAAAATTTACTCAACATGGTTCGGTAATGATTGATATAACCTTTAAAACCATAGATGCAAAACGCGCAGCAATAAAAATGACAGTAGCGGATACCGGTATTGGTATGAATAGCAAGCAACAACAAGCTATTTTCAAAGCTTTTTCTCAAGCAGATCAAAGCATAACTCGTTTACATGGAGGAACAGGTTTAGGTCTAGTTATTTGCCAACGACTCGCTTATGAAATGAAAGGAGATGTCGGTTTTAGCTCACGAAAGAACAATGGTTCAATTTTTTGGTTTACATTCGAGTGCGGTGTTAATACGTTGTCACTTAGCAACGAGCTCGATACGCTTAGTCTGGCAAATAAAACTATTTTATATTATGAGCCTCACTTGCACAGTAGGGCGGCTACTTATGATATTTTACTTAACTGGAGAATGCAGGTTACACAAGTGGAAAGTATTAGCCAATTAACTAAGGCACTTGAAAACTCAAAACAAGCTAAAACAAGCTTTGATTATGCACTGATAGGACATGATAGAAACGCAACAGCATTAAGTGATTTGAAAAAAATAATAACGCAAATAAAGCCACAAATTACCAATATACATTTAGCGATTAATAGTAATTCGCCTAGCTTACAAGATGCCTTACTTGCTAGCGGTGCGATGAGTTGTTTAAGCAAACCCGTTACAGCTAATAAGCTCTATACCGCCATATTAGCTGACCAAGATAATTTATTTCCTCCTAGTAGAAAAATACTTCCCATCAAAGTATTAGCTGTTGACGATAATGAAGCAAATTTAAAATTAATAAATGCTTTACTCCTTGAGCAAGTGAGTGAAGTTGTACTTGCCGACAACGGAATGGAAGCATTTGAGCTATGTAAAAATGAAAGCTTTGATTTGATCTTTATGGACATTCAAATGCCAATAATGGATGGTATAAGTACGCTAAAAGCAATTAAAAGAGATACACATAACAGAAAAACCCCTGTTATAGCTGTTACGGCTCACGCCTTAAGTGGCGAGAAAGAAAAAATGGAACAACAGGGGTTTAATGCTTATATGACTAAACCTATTGATGAAACTATGCTTAATCATATTATTTATGAATACTGTGACGTTGATCACTTTATCAAATCTACTAAACAGCATTTATCAATTGTCACAAAGACACCTCAAGCAACAAAACAGCCACAAGCTATAGCAAATAAATCCTCAGCCGTTATTGATTGGCCATTAGCATTAGAACGCACGGGTGGCAAAGAGAATTTAGCAATAGAAATGTTAACAGGCCTAGTAGATAATTTAGCCGAAAGCCAAAGAAATATTAGCAAGGCATTAGTAAATAAGGACACAGATCAACTCAAAAGCTTGATACATAAACTCAATGGTGCCTGCTGTTATAATGGCGTACCTAATTTAACGACTATCTGCCAAGAATTAGAAACTCAACTTAAAAGTGATATTGCCCTAGAAAATTTAGAGCCTGAATTCTTAGAGTTCTTTGAACAAATAGAGCAAGTAGCAACTGCAGCGCCAAAGTTATTAACTGAGCTCAATAAAAAGAATACTACTGTTTAATTTCCACTTGAAATGATATTTTTATATCGATTAACTAACAGCCCGTTATTAGTCACGAATACGTATGTTGGGAGAGGTATTAATATCGCCATCTTCGGTTATTACTGCAACGCCTGAAGCACAAGTCAATACAGCGACATTTCGCCCTTGTTCATTGCGAACAAAAACTAATTCATATCCAAATTTACCTAAACTGCTGGCAGAGAATTTTTGAGCCAATGACAACTTATCCCACAAAGCAGAATGCTCAGGTGATGTTTGACGTCTCTCTTCCATAGGATTTACTTGTGCTTGCATGAATATGTCCTCGTCCATATTTCCTTACATAGATACTATAACCAAACCAAACTAGAAATATGAATACAAAGAAAGATTCGAATACCTCAAGTACTCAATATCTAGTATAGTACAAAAATAAACTAAAAAAAATGAATTACGTTATTTTAAGCAGCTACGAATTGACTCACATTAAATGTAACCCTAGCTGTTTCAAGGTCAGTCCTAAAAACTATCGTTGACTCATAATTAATGTAACCGAACTTTCGGGAGCTGCAATATGAGTCTAAGTGAACGCAAAAGCT
>NZ_QOLD01000007.1 GCF_003333305.1 Candidatus Colwellia aromaticivorans
GTAGGACATTGCTAAGCTTCTATTTAGAAAAGCCCGTTACGAAAGTAACGGGCTTTTTGCTATTTGTCGTTTGAGAAATAGCGCCAATGGTAGTGTGACTTATGCGGCAGTAAAGCCCATGTGACCCTTCGACGAGCTCAGGATGAACGGGGATAATGGAGAAGCTTCACTTAAGAAAAGCCACCTTCATATTATAAAAAGCGAAAGTGACGGGCTTTTTGCTATTTGTCGTTTGTGAAAAACAACCATGCTAATCGTAGTGTTTTTTGGATGTTTGAATATGGGTAATGAGCCTATAACAGTCTTATCTACACATTATTGACAGCTAATGGATGTGCTAGTACTAGTTTATGCATTTTTTGGTAAACAAAGTTTTGATTCCAGCAGTTTTCAATATTAGGTACTTGCATTAAGTCAGTCATCAGTTTTTTCATTATTATGTTTTGTTGATTTCCTATTGATAATGCTTTTTCGTAAGGCAAATGTGGTGAGAAACTTACCATGGAATATAGTGGTGTCCATAGCTCTGGATATAATTCATGAAATTTTGCTTCAATTTTCTTCTGTAGTAAAAAAATAGCATCACCTGATAGTTCACTCATTTCAATAAAATTCTGCTTAGAAAGTTCGGTAATAGCATCTGCATTTATTTTTCTATTTTTCTGATAATCTGTAAAAATTTTGGGCCAATCACCTTTGTGATCATTTATCAATATAGCTAATTCCCGACAATCTTCAAAGCCGCAGTTCATCCCTTGTCCATAAAAAGGAACCATGGCGTGAGCTGCATCACCGATCAATGCGACTTTATTATTAATCACCCAAGGTTCGACACTAACTAAAAATAATGGATTGGCTGATTTTTGCATAAAGTCTTCGATGGGGTTATCTAAAAGCGACATTGCATCAGAAAAATTTTTATTGAAAAAAGTTGTAACTTCTTCAGATGTATTTAAAGAATTGAAAGAAGCTTCATTATTATCTTTCGATTCAAGATTTAAAAAAAGTGTACAAGTGAAAGTACCATCAAGGTTAGGCATTGCGATAAGCATGAAGTCATTTCTAGGCCATATATGTAATGCTTCTTTTTCTATTCTATATCGATCCTTTGTTGAACTATTATCATGTGCTGACATTGTTAGTTCAATGTAGCATTGCGGCATATAGGATTGATTATAGCTAAACCTTGGTGTTTCTTGTGCTAAACGTCTTACTTTTGAAAAAGCACCGTCCGCACCAAATAAATAATTCGCATGTACTTCATATACACTTTGATCTTGGGCTAACGTGCTACAAGCATTATCAAAATTTACTTGTATTAATCGTTGTTCAAAATTAATACTGACGGTTTTTTCTGCATCAGCAAGATCCAGTAGTTGTTCATTTATACCCGAACGCGGTACTGACCAAATTGCTTGTCCTGCTTTGCCATAGGCTTGTTCGGTAAGTGAGCCATCAATGGCATGTATTACCCGTTTTTTCATTGGTATTGCGTTAGCTTTTATTTGGTTGGCGATACCTACAGACTCAAGGGCTAACCAACCTCTGTCTGATAAGGCTATGTTGATTGATTTACCTTGATAAATCGAATGTTTACGACAGTCTCTGCGAGACTCAATTAAGTTAACTTGATAGCCTGCTCGGCCTAATATTACAGCTAATAAAGCGCCAACAGGGCCGGCACCTACAATAGTGATTGTTTCTTTTTTACTTGGTATTTCAGTAGTCATTACAAGCACTCTTTATATACGGACAAAATGATATACAACTTCAAAACAGTTATATAATATTATGCACACAATGCAAATAATATTGACTCTCGCTATTGCGTCCTTAACTGTTTTTGTTCGAATAAATAAAAATTTGCTATAATCAATACAATTAAAAGTAACTAATTAATGATAGCTGAGACCCCTAGTTGCTGTCTATTTGTTGTGTAATCATCGGAACACTTCAGGTTGTTTTGACAATGATTTTTTACTAGTTTTGATCTCTAATTACAATAAAGTTACGATGATCACATTCAGTTAACTTTATCTTTAGCTTGTAATTTTAATAAAAAATTAAGCTTAAAACTTAAAAACCAGTGAAAGCTATTCACTGGTTTTTATTTATTTATCAATTAATATAATCAATCAGTTGATAAGAAGTATAGTTTATTGTCAGGCTCAACTTAATAGACTTGGTATTAGTTACCAATCAAACCATTAATATGGGCAACCACACTTCTGCCTAAAGCACCTAAATGATAACCACCTTCAAGCATTGACACTATTCGCCCTTCTCCGTGTTCGTTTACAATAGTTTTCAATTCATCAGTAATCCAGCGATAATCGCCTTCAGTTAAGCTAACCTGAGACATATCATCTTCAATATGGGCATCAAAACCAGCCGAAATAAGGATCAACTCTGGTTTGAATTTATTTAAAGCGGGAAGCCAATGTTCAGTGATCGCTTTTCTAAAGTCAGGACCCTTTGTAGTTGCTGCTAATGGTGTATTAATAACAGGTGGTGTATCACTTTCTACAATTTCAAATGGATACAATGGGTATTGATAGCTTGAGCAAAACAGGTAACCTTTGTCATCTTCGGGTGTAGCATTAAAGTGATTTCTTACAATATCTTCAGTGCCGTTTCCATGATGGACATCAAAATCGACTATCGCTATACGTTTTAAACCATATTTCTGTTTAGCATAAGCCGCTGCCACAGCAACGTTATTGAAAAAACAAAAACCCATGCCTTTATCATGTTCAGCGTGATGCCCTGGTGGTCTGGTAGTACAAAATGCAGAGGTTAACGTGCCGTCCATTACTAAATCAACGGCATCAACAGCAGCTCCGGCAGAATACAAAATAGAGGTGAGTGTTTTTGCATTCATTACAGAATCTGGACCCACGGTAAAGTTTTCTTCATCTTCGCTAGGTGCATTATCAAAAACAAAATCGATATGTTCTTGAGTATGCGCTAACGATAACAAACTCTTATCGATAGGTTTTGAGTCAAATTGACGCACAACATAATCTAGACCACTTCTAATAAGTTGATCTGAAATTGCAGATAAACGCTTTCCGTTTTCAGGGTGGTGTTCACCCATATCATGTTCACCACAACGATAGTGGCCTATAATTCCAACTGTCATAATTACTCCTTATTGTGTATCCGTATCAACCGTTTCAGGTTGGGTTAAGGTGAGCGTTAAGCTCACTTCATCAAAATCTTCACTCGGTTGACGCACAAAGCCAACCTTTTCAAATACTTTTAGCATTGATGCATTGTCTCTACGAACACAAGCAACTAAGCTATCAAGTTTACGAATTCTGGCTATGGCAATCATTTCACCTAACAAGGTACTCGCCATACCACGACCACGTAGGCTTTCTTTAATAACAAAAGCAACTTCACCACTGTTCATACTCTTAATATAGTAATAACGCGCAACTGCTTGTATCACTTCACCCATATGATCAGTTACGGTGAAACACAGTGCTAAATCAGTAGATTGATCAACACTGACCAAATTACACGATTTTTCTCTGGTCATTTGGGTGATGTGATGGTTATAACGCATGATCAACGTTTCTTTATTATGAGAATAGAAAAACTCTTGCAGTTTACGCTCATCTGCCGGGCATAAAGGTCTTAGGATGTAATTAGTATAGGCGAAATTAAAGCGCTTCATTTCTACATCGCCTAATTCAGGTACTGAGCTTGGCGAGCTTGCTTGATATTCAGGCACCCAGTAATGTTTACGCACATCAGCAAGCAGTTCATCTCTAAATTTAGGGTGAGCAATACGAATTAGCTCTAGTGCACGTTCACGAATACTTTTACCTTGTAATGAGGCGATACCAAACTCAGTAACCACAAAGGCAACATGACCACGTGAAGTAACAACACCACCACCTTCAGTTATATGGGCAACGATACGAGAAATTTCACCATCTTTAGTGGTGGAAGGTAGGGCTATAATTGCCTTACCCCCTTTACTTAAGGAAGCACCACGAACAAAATCTACTTGCCCACCAATACCACTATAGAATTGATAGCCAATAGAATCAGCTACTACTTGCCCAGTTAAATCGACTTCAATAGCACTATTGATGGACACCATATTGTCATGTCTAGCAATTCTGTCTGGGGCGTTAACATGCTCTGACGGAAAAAACTCAACGTGTGGGTTGCCGTCAACAAAGTCATATAATCTTTGGCTACCAACACAATTACTGATTATCGTTTTACCTCTATGGTAGGTCTTTTTACGGTTATTGATAACGCCTTTTAGCATTAGGTCAATAACACCATCAGAAATCATTTCAGAGTGAATGCCTAAATCTTTATGGTTACCTAAATATAACAACACCGCTTCAGGAATTTTACCTATGCCTATTTGTAAGGTGGCGCCATTCTCTATTAACATGGCAACATACTGGCCAATTTGTTCTGCTCGTTTATTAATTTTAGGAGGAAAAACTTGGGGTAAATCTTGTTCTGCATGCACCCATGCGTGAATTTGATTTATGTGCACGAAACTATGCCCATTGGTTCGTGGCATTTTCGGGTTTACTTGTGCGATAACATACTTTGCTGCTTTCACTGCACCTGACACAATATCAACACTTACACCTAATGAACAGTAACCGTACTCATCAGGCGGGCTGACCATTATTAATGCTGCATCAAGCGGTAAACTATTTTCTTTAAATAAACGTGGAATATCAGAAATAAAACAAGGCGTATAATCCCCACGACCTTCGGCAATGGCTTCTCTAATATTTTTACCACCAATAAATAAGCTATTTACTTTAAATAAATTTTTATGTTCAGGTTTAGCCCAAACATTTTCAGAGAGAGTTAATATGTGCACTGCTTCAATATCGTGCAACTTATTTGAATTCGCAATTAGATCGTCAATTAAGGCATTGGGTACAGCGGCATGTGAGCCAATAAAAATACGGTCACCAGATTTTAAATAATCATTCCAATTGATACTATTATTTTTAGTATCATGTACTTCATTTTTTGCCGACATTAAAATTCCTGTTATTTGGCTAATTGATATACCCAAGTCACTTCAAAATACGAGTTTCAGGAAGTCTGAACGGGGTGATGCTCAAGGCACATTTTTTTATTAATGGTTGTCTCATTAAAAAAAGATGTGCGATGAACATGTCTTGTTCAGTCTTCCCCAAAGGGCTGGTTTAGAAACGTTTTATGTTGTGTTATTGATTTTGACAAGGGAACAATCATTCTCTTCAATCAATGTCTTGCCTAAAGACGTTTCTAATTCCAGCTGAATTCTGCATCTTGGAGTCACTTGGGTATAATGGTGCTTTGTATTCCATATTGACTTTAATTAAAGCACTTAAGATATACATAAGCTATTAGCTATAAGTATGACTTAAATAACAGATTTTTCATTGATCATAGTCAATGCTACAATGTTTTTTTTCATTGAGGGCACTAAGTGGCAATTAATAAAATATTCATCATTGGCTTACCTAGAACAGCCACTACCAGTGTGTGTTTAGCCTTACTTGGGCTTGATTTTAAAACCGCACATAATGCTTATACGCAACATGCTTTTACCGAAGCACAAGTGCTGGCGGATACGCCAATATTTTGTGATTATCAAACGCTTGATAATCACTTTCCCAACAGTAAATTTATATATTTAACGCGGGAATTATCATTGTGGTTACCCTCCATTAAGCAGTTACTACAGCGTATGATCATAAATTTACAACGGAGTGACGGTGGCTTTAACCCCCATTTGAAACGTTGTTATAGCGAGGTGTTTTCACCATTAACCGCCGATAACATCGAACAAGATGAATTTTTACTTAACTGTTATCAACGCCATCAACAAGGTGTTTTTGATTATTTCAGCCAGAGAGAACAGGATTTATTGACCCTTGATGTGAGTGATGAACACAGTTATCAAGCGCTGTTAACTTTTTTAAACGTTGAACAGTTGGATGAGAATAAAAAAGGTTTTAAACCCATTAATATTGGCGGCAAGGTAAAAGCGTGGCAGGCAATTAATAACAAGCTAAAAATTGAGTCAACGAATAAAGGTAAAATTGACAAAGTGCTTTATTAATTTTTCTGCTTTTAATGATTACTTTATTGATTTTATTATTGTAGATAAACCTGCACACAGGTAAAATCACGATGAATTTTTCCTGGCACTTTTCTTTAGAGAGTAGTATTTATGTTTGAATTAAAACACCACACAGGCCAAGATTGGGTTGATGCAGTAATGGCTGATTTTCCTCATTTTTTACAAGATCATGCCGCGGCGGAGAAAAAAGCGTCAGGTATGGCTATGGCCATGTTATCTCATTACCCAGACAAAGCTAAGTTAGTACGTGCAATGACAGATCTTGCTATTGAAGAGCTGATTCACTTTAAGCAAGTATTAAAATTGCTTGTCGCACGTGGTGTAACGCTAGGTCAAGATAAAAAAGACCCTTACATTACTCAAATCCGCGCATTATTTCGAAATGGCACTAATTTATTTTTACTTGATAGATTACTTGTTGCTGCTGTCATTGAAGCGCGTGGTTATGAAAAGTTTTGGTTAGTTTCACAAGCGCTTCCAGCAGGTAAAGATAAAGATCTTTATGTAGCCATTGCCAATTCAGAAGAAAAACATAAAAATTTGTTTGTTGAACTCTCTTATGAATATTTTGATAAAGCGGAAGTTGATCAGCGCTTAGAAGAAATTTTAATCGCAGAAGCGGAAATTTGTAAAGGTTTGCCTATTAGGGCTGTGCTTCACTAGTACTTATAAATACATAATGAAAAAACGTTTTGACAGTTTAACACCTGAATTGATCGCACAGCGTAAGTCTGTGCATGAGCTGTGTCGTCAGTTTAGTCGTAGCCCCAGTAAAGGCAATTTAAAACGATTAAAAGCGCTATTTCATTCTTGTGGTGAAGAAGTGTTCATTGAACATGGTTTTCATATGGATTATGGCGATAACATTACCATTGGTGATCGTGTTTTTATAAATGTTAACTGTACCCTTATTGATGGTAAAGGCTCTGATAGTAATAAAGCAGATGATAAAGGCTTAACAAATGGAAAAATCAGCATAGGAAATGATTGTTTAATTGGTCCTAACGTTCAGCTGTTGGCGGTTTCTCATGATGTAGAACCACAAAGTCGATTAGAAAAACATAACTATATTGATGATATTATTATTGGTAATAATGTCTGGTTGGGTGGTGGTGTCATCATTTTAGCTGGGGTTATTATTGGTGATAACGTTGTAATTGGCGCGGGTAGTGTGGTCACTAAAAATGTAGATGAACAGAGTTTTTATGCGGGAAATCCAGCCCAAAAAATTAGAGCTTTATAACTAAGATTATTGTTAAAGTTATAGTTAAGGTTATTAAGTAATTTGTCTAGGGTAAACGAGCATAAGTCGCTATAGTTAATGTTTATACCAATCTGTTTTATTAATTACCCATAAGGCTTTATATGCAATTTCTTTCACGACGTTTAGTTATGCCCAATGACTTAAATTATGCCAATTCCTTATTTGGTGGTAGAGCTTTAGAATGGATTGATGAAGAAGCTGCTATTTATGCTATTTGTCAGTTAGACACTAATTGCTTGGTAACAAAGCATATTGGTGCAATTAGTTTTGAATCTGCTGCTCTACAAGGTGATGTAGTTGAATTTGGTTTAGCAACGAAAAAACTAGGTACAACATCGATAACCATCACCTGTTTAGTGCGTAATAAAATCACTAAAAAATCAATTTGTTTGGCTGATGATATTGTTTTTGTGAAAGTTGACTCACAAACCAGAAAACCAATTCCCCATGGTAAAACACTTGAGCAGTTGAATAAGCAAGCAGCGGCCGAAATGAACAGTTTGAAAGGTTAATCCTTTCAACTGAAATCTTGCTATATACGTAGCATGGCAATACAATAATCTCATCACTACTATTCATATTGACTTTATTATGACTTCGGAGCGGTTTGGTACAAGTGCCAACTATAAACAAAAAGAACAAGGTTATCGTGATCGCGCATTAAAATTATTTCCATGGGTGTGTGGTCGCTGTGCGCGAGAATTTGTTTACTCAAATATTAAAGAGTTGACCGTTCATCATATGGATCATGACCATACTAATAATCCCAATGATGGCAGTAATTGGGAGTTACTTTGCATATATTGCCATGATAACGAGCATGCAAAATATACTGACCATGCCCAATATGAAACTGAGGTGAAGGCGGGCGATACTAATCAAGATAGCGCTACCTATAATCCGTTTGCTGACTTGAAGTCGATGTTAAAGAAGTAAGGTTTTACTTTAAGGCATTACTTCAAGGTATCTACTTCATACTGTCTTCTAGGATGAGATATTGCTCATAGCCTTTAATGCCAAAGAATCGAATAGATTTACCCTGTTTGATTTTTTGGCAATCAATAACTCCCCACAAAAAATATTTACTACCTGTTTTTCGCCATTGCTATCAGTTTCGTAGTCGTTGCGAACACGTAACTACATTTGTGACTGTCTGATTTAAGTTTGTGACTAACTAAATTAAAATTAAAAGCCAACCAGAAATGGTTCGCTTTTTTTCCATATTGGAAATCGGTACAAGTTACTTTTATGTTATTGGTTCTATCTCACTATGGGGCACAAAGCGCCTTAGAAAACATGATCACTTTATGCGCTATAGCGGAAGTTAGGAGTGGCAACATCAAAGCTTCTTCTATTCGCTCAGGCTGTGTGAAAAACCATATATCTTGTCGTTTTCGACGCGCTATGGTTGCACTTGGGCTGACTACAGGAGTAAGTTGTCCTCTGTCTGTCGTTATTGTAAGCTGAGCCGAATTTGCGCAAAGTGACTTCGTCTTCAATACGTTTAATTCTGGTGGGAAATAAGTGCTAATGTTCATGATATTAACCCCACTGGTTGTGGCGAAATACCTGAGGAATTAGAGTATTTAAAAGCAGTAATGTTAGAAGGAAATGCAGTGTTAGCCAAGAGCACCATTACCGCGCTAGCGGTTTAGTTCTTCGTGGCAATAGTGACGGTTAGAACTATCTAGTTTAGGGGTCTTAAGTGCCATAATCAAAGAGGAAACCAAGCTAAACTGGATCAGTTTTTATGGTTAGAAAGTGCTGAGTGTTGTTAAAAAAGAGCAAAAAAAGCGTTCACTTGAAATCAAGTAAACGCGTTATAAAAACATGAAACACTAAGGGAAATATATGTCTATCACAGAGTAGGATAGTTTATTAAAGTTAAAGTTCCATCTATTTATCAATTAATTCATGTTTACTCTCCGGGATATTTAAGCCTCCATTGACTACGTATTGTATCCATCAGTGTCATCATTGCAGTGGTTTTATCAATCGGTAAAATATCACTTTGATTTTTATTCTTGCGTATACATTCTATTGCGTGTGAAATTTCAAAGGTGAAGTTTTCATCTTTATTAAAAGGGAAAGTAAGTATCTTGCTTGGCTTGTTATTAAGATGAAGATGTAATTCTTGAGCGCCAATAAAATCGGGGATCCGAATATAGCCTCGGCTACCACTAATAATTCCTTCACTAGGCGCATGCTCCATAAATGAAGCAGACAACATGGCTCGTTGTCCTTGTCCATATTCGAGTAGATAATACGAGCTTTCATCGACGCCATCTTCGCCTATAACCGCAGAACTTTGTATATGGGTGGGTGTTTCACCAAACACAATGGCGGCTAACGTTAACGGATAGATACCAAGATCGAGTAAAGCCCCACCAGCAAGACTTTTATTACGTAATCTATGTTCAGGAGGAAAGTCACCACAAATACTAAAACTTGCTTTAACGGTGTGTATTTCGCCAATAATATCTTGTGCTAACAAATGACTTAAATGCTTAATGGCTGGGAGAAATCGTGTCCACAAACATTCCATCATAAAGCAGTTGTTATTATTTGCTAAGGTAACCAATGTTGTAGTTTGTTGGGCATTAACCGTAAAGGGTTTTTCACAAAGTACATGTTTGCCATGTTCTAGACAAAGTTTAATGTTTTCAAAATGAAAATTATGCGTGGTGGCGATGTATATAGCATTAATGTCAGGATCATTAACTATTGATTGGTAATCGCTATATGAGCGTTGTATTTGATGGGTTTTGGTATAATGTTCCGCACGGCCTGTAGTGAGAGAAGCTCCGGCGAGTATAGTGCAGTTATCGAGTTTTTTTATTGCTTGGGCAAATAGATGTGCGATGGCACCACATCCTATGATTCCCCAGTTAATATTTTGCATCTTTACCCTTTAATAGCTGAGACTTTTAAAATAAATATCAGCCGCATTATGTTCAAATAATAATTATTTAGTAGTGCAAACCAAAACCAAGGGGGAATAATGGTTTAGTCGCACCTTTCTTTGTTTCTGAGGAGGCAGTTTTAGGCCAAGAAAAAGATAGTTTACCATGAAAATCAAAATCGCCAAAAAGTACATCACTAATGCCTTGACCTTCTGACCCAGGTAACCAAGCAGCAATAAAAGCTGCTGACTTTTTTAGTTCAGAATTGATAATTAATGTTCTACCTGAGATCAAAATAACGACAACAGGTATACCTTTATCGTTAATTTCTTTAATGAGTAGATAATCTTCTGGATGTGATTTTTCTAATTCTAGTGAGTTAGCATAGGGCTGTGAAATATTTATTTGGCCGTTTATTTGTGATCCCGCTTCTATGATTAGATTATCATTATCTCTAATATCACCAAATCCTTCGGCATAAGGGTACTCACCCACAACGACTATGGCTATGTCATAATCTTCGGCTGATATTGTCGCAGCGCTATCCTCATTATTTAGTATCGCATTGGGAGCAACATCCGCTATACCTTGCCAGATAGAGGTTGCTCTTTGAAACTGGTTATTACCTGACACACCTTGCCAGTCGATAGTAAATCCACCACATTGATGACCAATATTATTAGCATTTTTTCCAGTAACTAAAATGCGGGCATTCTTTTTTAAAGGAAGAGTATTCTGTTCGTTTTTTAACATAACAAGGGATTTTCTAACTCCTTCTCGAGCAACGTTTCTATGCTCGATTGAACCAAAACTATCATGATTTGCCCACTTTCGCTTAGAAGGACAAGGAGCGTCAAACAAACCACTGGCAAATTTAACTGACAGTATTCTACTGACAGCATCGTCTATTCTAGATATGGAAACTGATCCTAATTCAACATGACTAAGCAAGTGTAAAATAAATTGCTTCCAGTTGTCAGGTAGCATAAACATATCTATACCCGCATTGACTCCTAAGGCAACAGAGAGATAAAAATCATCACTGAGGTAATCAATGCCATTCATGTCAGAAACGATAAAGCCAGAAAAGTTTAGTTGATTTTTTAGTACATCAGTAAGGAGATATTTATGTCCATGACATTTATCACCATTCCAACTATTAAATGATGCCATTATCGTCATGGCACCAGATGCTATTGCGCTTATATACGGACTTATGTGAGTGTTACTAAGCTCTTGCCAAGAAATATTTGTATCACCTTGGTCAATGCCATAAGAAGTTGCTCCATCGCCTACCCAATGTTTCACACAGGCTATTACGCCTTCACCATGGAGATTTCCTTGCAATCCGTCGATGATATTATCCGCATATTTATTTACCAACTCAGGGGTCTGAGAGTAACTTTCATAGAAACGGCCCCATTGGTTGTTTTGAGCAACAGCAAGGTTAGGTGCAAAAACCCAATCAACTCCTGTTGCGAGGACTTCTTTTCGGGTTATTTTTGCGATACGTTTTACTAAACTTTCATCATCAGCTGCGCCTAAGCCTATATTATGAGGGAAAATCGTTGCCCCTTTAAGGTTATTATGCCCGTGTATTGCATCAACACCATAAAGTAGTGGAATGGCTAAATGATTATCATCTTTGAGCATTGATGCGTGCCAATAGCTGTCAGTTGTTTTGAGCCAGCTTTCAAGGTCATTATTTTCTGGCAGTGAACCAGCGCCACTCATGACTGAACCTAAATGATAGTTCTTCACATCCTCAGGGGTACAACTCAGTCGTTCAGCTTGGATCATTTGCCCAACTTTCTGCGCTAATGTCATTTGTGATATTAGCGCATTAACTTGTTTTATAACTGATGGCTTATTAAGTAACGACTGCATGGCTTTTATTTTTCCAGTTAGTTGTAAATAAAGCGTGTTGCTAAATAATATAAAGTCAAAAAATAAGTTTGTTTATAAATTTTCGACAGTATTGAATTGATTATATTAGGTAAATTAGCTCTTAATTTCAGCTTAGATTTTTTCGTCATGTTCCGTGCAAAAAACTTCAAATTCTGTTTTCAGTTCAGTATCGGAGTTACCACCAATCCAAACGTTAAATAACCCCGGCTCTGTTTTAAATTTCATTTGTCGATCGTAGAAAGCCAGTTCATCGGTATGTATTACAAAAATAACTGTTTCGCTCTGGCCTGCAGCCAAATAAATACGTTTAAAGCCTTTTAACTCTTTTACTGGTCGAGTTACGCTACCGACTAAATCTCTGATATATAGCTGAACAATTTCTTCAGCATCAAAATCACCTGTATTCGTGATGGTTGCCTCAACTTTCAAGCTTTTCCCCATAGGAACACAATATTCACTCACCTTAATATTCTTATAGTCAAATTGTGTATAAGAAAGGCCAAAACCAAAGGGAAATAGGGGCGAATAGTGAGTATCTAAATGAGTACTCGTCATGCCTAATGACGTTTGGGGTGCTTTTGTTTTAATGGTATTTATGTCAACAAAAGTCTCTTCAGACGGGGGTCTACCGGTATTTTTTTGTCCATAGTAAAGGGGGATTTGTCCTACGGCTCTTGGAAACGTTACCGGTAGTTTTCCCGAAGGACACTCTTCACCAAATAAAAGTTCGGTAATTGCTGGTCCTCCCATCGTTCCTGGGTGCCAGGCAAAAAGTACTGCATCTACTTTGGGAAGAATTGGTTGTAAGGTTATGGGTCTACCAGCCATAATCACCAGTACAATCGGAGTACCTGTTTCATAAATAGCGTTAATTAACTCTTCTTGGTAACCCGGTAAATTTATATTGGATCGACAATGGGCCTCACCCGATAAAATAGCTTCTTCACCTAGTATCATTATGGCAATATTAGCAGCGCTGGCAATATTAATTGCTTCGTCAAAACCATCATCATTATTACTACGTGAGGTTTCCATACCAATGGAGAATTTAACGTCGACTGAATCTTTTACATAATCTTTTATAGCGCTGAGACAAGTTATGCTGTCGCTGGCTTTACCATCAAACGCCCAAGTACCTAATTGTTCATAACCATCATCGGCTAGTGGTCCAATAACGGCTAAGGTATCTATGGTATTTTTAGATAATGGCAAAGTTTGTTTATTATTTTTAAGTAACACACAGCTTTTAGTTGCTGCTTGTTTTGCATGAGATAAGTGAAAATCATTTAAATGCACTGTTGAGCTTGGTGACTCGGTAAAACTTGAATAAAAAAGTCCCAGATCAAACTTTAATTTCAGAATTCGACTTACCATAGTATCAATTTGCTCAATACTAATTTTGTCGTTTTGAATAAGAGATATTAAATGTTGTGCGTAATTGTCACTGGCCATTTCCATATCAACACCCGCGTCACAGGCCTCAAATGTTGCAGATTCTTTATCGGCACAAAAACCGTGAGTTACTAATTGGGGTATAGATTCCCAATCGCTCACTACAGGACCAGAGTATCGCCATTCAGTTCGTAATATGTCATTGAGTAGCCATTTGTTTCCAGTGGCGGGAATACCATTGAGATCACTAAATGACGCCATAAAGGTTGAAATTCCTGCGTCAGCAACGGCTTTAAAAGGCGGCAGGTAAACATTTCTCAATTCATTCTCTGGTATGTTAGTGGTGTTGTAATCACGCCCACTTTCGCTAGCGCCGTAACCGGCAAAATGTTTTGCACAAGCGGCAATTGAACTACTATCAGATAAATTATTCCCCTGAAAGCCTTTTACCATTGCAGTGCCAAGGGTTGAGCATAAATAGGGATCTTCTCCTAAGCTTTCAGCAATACGTCCCCACCGAGGATCTCGGCTAATGTCTATCATGGGAGCAAACGTCCAGTTTACTCCATTATTGGAAGACTCTATCGCTGCTATTTTCGCGCATAGCTCAACTATATCAGATGACCAAGATGCGGCTTGCCCAAGAGGAATTGGAAAAATGGTATTAAATCCGTGGATAACATCTCGGCCAATTAACAGTGGAATGCCTAATCGACTTTCCTGTATCGCAATTTTTTGAAGCCTGTTAATAGCGATCACATCTACTTCATTAATCACTGAGCCGACAAGACCTTTTTGTATTGACTCGTCTAGTTTTTCAGCATCATTGTTTAGCTGACTCATTTGGCCAATTTTTTCTTGCAATGTCATTTTAGCTAATAAAGAAGAAACGTAAGACTCTTTATCTGAACCCTTAGAGTGATGAAGTTGACAATTTTTTGTTGGCATTAACGACTCTCAAATGAAATAACACTTTTTAATTCGAATGGTCAATTGACCCTAGGTAAACTAAATAAAATAAAGCTGTTCTTGCAGATTATTACGACTGTAAAAGGATACAACTAAAATTCGGTAGGATGGACTTTTTTCGAGGCTATTAGGATTTTTTACAATTTTTTAATAAATAATATTATTATTTTTCAACTCTGCGGGTTTGTAAAAAAGTTTATATAAAGGCTAAATTCTAATCGTGACCATTTCGTCGTTATATAGTGACCTACTCACCGTTTTTATATTGTTTAAGATTTACATTTATATAATGTCAGACAGACCTTTACAATTGAATGCCTCTTACTGCTCTCAAGTCAGTATAAATATAAAGAGTCTTGTTCAATTTTGATTTTCGATGGAATAACACTTAATGAGCATACAAGAACACTATGAAACAGCTTCTAAAGATAAAATATCCTTAATTAAAAAAATTATCTATGGCTTTGGCGCATTCGTAAATAACTTACTGGGGGCGGCAATTGGCACCATGACTATTGTTCTAAACTTGGGATTAGGCATGAGTCCTGCACTAGTCGGTTTGTTAGGTGCTTTACCTCGGTTAGTCGATGCTTTTACCGATCCGCTGATGGGCTATATTTCGGATAATACTAAATCAAAATGGGGTAGACGTAGACCTTATTTATTCATTGGTGCCATTATTGCGGGTATTGCTTTTGCCTTGTTGTGGCAACTACCCAGAGACCAAAGTGAGAGCTTTTACTTTTGGTTCTTCTTGATAGGCTCGGTTATTTTTTATCTCGCATACACTGTTTTTGCAACGCCTTGGGTGGCATTAGGCTACGAGTTAACGCCAGATTACCATGAACGTACTCGTATTATGGCCGTTCAGAACTTTATGGGACAATTTGCTTGGTTATTTGCTCCGTGGTTTTTATTGTTTATGCAAAATGAATCGCTTTTTAGCGATATGATAGAAGGTGCCAGCTGGTTGGCCATTATCATAGGATTATTTACCGTTTTTGTCGGTGTTTTACCGGCAATTTTTCTAACTGAACGTTTTACCCCAATACCTACCCAGAAAGAAGGTGTTGATAGCACAGCAAAACCTATCAAATCAAAAAAAATATCTGAAGCTGCGAATGACTTTTTTAAAGGATTTTTAATTACCCTTAAATTTAAACCCTTCCTTAGCTTATGTGCTGCAACCTTTCTCGTCTTTAACGGCTTTATGATGGTTTCTGCTTTCCAAAGTTACGTTATTATTTATTACGTGTTTGGTGGTGATCAAGCCTTAGGTGCCGAGTATGTAGGTTGGGCAGGCACGGTTTCATTTATTGCCACATCCTGTGCCATTTTTATTGTGACTAAATTGTCGAGTATGTTGGGTAAACGCAGAGCATTTTTCATTACTATCGCTATTTCTATCTTCGGTTATGCGTTGAAATGGTTTTGCTTCACACCAGACAATCCAATTTTAGTGATTATTCCACCAATCTTTTTCTCTTTCGGTTTGGGCGGCTTATTTACTTTGATGGGCTCTATGGTGGCCGATGTATGTGATCTTGATGAATTGGAAACCGGTGAACGCCGTGAGGGGATGTTTGGTTCAATTTATTGGTGGGTGGTTAAATTAGGGATGGCTGCAGCGATGGCCGCTGGTGGTTTCTTACTTCATGCGACTGGCTTTGATGTTTCGTTAGGGGGAGGCCAGTCAGCAGATACTCTTTTCTATATGCGCTTAGCCGATGTACTTGTGCCAGTGCTTTGTTCTGTGCTTGCCATTTGGATGGTCGCTACTTACCCGATTACTGAGCAAATGGCTCATGACGTGCGGCAGAAACTTGAACAGCGTCGTGGGAAAATGGCTGTTGAAGACGATAGTGCTTCAGAGGGAAATGCTGAAGTAGCTACTTCGTCGTAAAGGTTATTATAAATTGTATGCTCATAAATATATACCCAAACCACCTCAAGATACTAGTTTCAGGACGCCTGAGTGAATTATGATCAAGGCGCATCTTTTTATTAATGGTTGTTCCCTTAAAAATAGATGCAACGACGAGCATGTTTCGCTCAGTCGTCCCCAAAGGGCTGGTTTAGAAACGTTTTATACTGCGTTATTTATTTCGACAATGGCGCTACATGGATGTAGCTTACTAGAGAATGCAGGAGCTGATTCTCCTGAGTAACCATTATCTTCAATCAATGCCTTGCCTAAATACGTTTCTAATTCCAGCTGAATCCTGCATCTTGAGGTGGCTTGGGTATATGGGTATACAATTAACTCCTTTATTCGAAATTTTTTCCTGTTTTATTGAAACTTAATATTGAAAAATAATGAGTTTAAATCAACCCAAGTATTATTTTTTAAGAAAAATAGCAGTTAAGGTGTTATGTAAATAACGACAAAAGACTTGTTAACAAAACGGATGTTCCGTTCTATCCATTTCAACTTCTTATTACCCCCATCTGACCGTGTTTCGATGTTAATTGGTCAATCATTGTGCTAAAAATATTCAGGCTCGATCATCGGGATTTACATGGTGCATGATGGCCGCGAATTAGATAATTCTAAGAGAAGGTTTAAGTACTTTTCTGATACGGATAATGAAACACTGTTTACCTCTTAGAATCGTTATAAAGCAAGCTATTAATCCAGTCACTTATTAGTGGACTTAATGTGATTTTTTAAGAGAAGAATAATAAATAATGAACAAATCAAATATTAATTTTAGTTGTTTTAAACTATTAACAGATACTTTAACCGTTACCTCAAAAAGTATGCTTTTACTGTTATTACTTAGTACGCTTATTAGTTGTGGAGGGGGATCAGCGTCAAAAGAAAAAGAGACTATCAACCTAGACCATGATAATGATGGCGTTTTCGATCAAGTGGATACTTGTCCTAACACACCTGAAAATACCAATGTAGATGCCAATGGCTGCGAAATCATTATTAGTGTCGATAGTGATAATGATGGCGTTTTCGATCAAGTGGATACTTGTCCTAACACACCTGAAAATACCAATGTAGATGCCAATGGCTGCGAAATCATTATTAGTGTCGATAGTGATAACGATGGCATTAATGATGATAATGATTCATGTCCTAACACACCTAACAACACAAAGGTTGATGAGTCGGGTTGCGAAGTTATTTATGAACCAGTTGAAATATTAATTCAAGCTGAAGACTACACCAACTATCTTGATATAACACCTGCAAATGACGGCGGTGCAGCTTATCGAAATGATCAAGTTGATATTGAAGTGACCACAGATGAAGGTGGTGGCTATAATATTGGCTATACCGAGGCAACTGAATGGCTAGAGTATTCTGTAACACTCAATGAAGGCACTTATGCTCTTAGTACTCGTGTTGCTTCAGAGTCTGGCGGTGGAAAATATTCACTATCAATAAATGGCAGCAGTGTTGGTAGCGACACCGTGACTAGCACTGGCGGTTGGCAAAGCTTTGAAACCCATAATGTAGGTTCTTTTGCAATATCTAGCGGCACACACACGCTACGTTTAGACGTTAATTCTGGACCTTTTAATATTAATTGGCTGCAAATTGTCAGCGTTACTGATGATGACAAAGATGGTATTGCCAATGAATTAGATGCCTGCCTTAACACACCAAATAGCTCAATAGTTAATGATCTTGGTTGTCCTGACTCTGACAATGATGGCATTTTTGATAACCTTGATAATTGCCCTGCAACACCTGAAGGTGCTTATGTTGATTTCTTTGGCTGTGAAACAGTAAAACCCTTGATAGAAGTTGCCTTTGATAATGATATGCTTGTTGGTGGCGCTGATAGCGATAAACCCGGCTTTACCCTATACATATTTGATAATGATAATGGCGCAGATGGTAGTAATTGTAATGATGACTGTGCAACTCACTGGCCACCTTTACTGGTAACTGATGGCTCGGCTTCGGGTGTACCAAATTTATCAACTGTCACTCGTAATGACGGCACAATACAGGCAGCTTATGACAATAAGCCTCTTTACTTTTTTAGCGGTGACTCTTCAACAGAAACAACCGAAGGGACTAAAATAACTGGTTGGCACATTCAGACTTATGGTCTATTTGGCGATATAGTACCTTTATACACCTCAAGTACCGAGCAAGAGCATGCATTAATTTATGAAACAAGTGACGCGGTAGTCACCAAATTTGCTGACCGAGGACGAGATCGTCACGCCAAAGAAGACCAATTTCAACAATATGACCATTACTTATCGCACTATTGGACTCATCGCACGGCTCGTTACAAGTTTACCGATTATGTTGCCAAAGGTGGTTCATCAATTCTTGTTGAATGGGTAAGTGAATGGCAACTTGAAGCGCTAGAGTTTCGAGCTTGGTATTCGGGTATGAATACCGTAGCCCAATATCATGGCAATTATGAACCTAACGTGATTACTGTTGGTCATGGCACCTATGATGATGATCTTGTGCAAACAAGTAGTACCGGCGATCAATACAAATACTCTCTGAGTATCAATGAATTTAGAGGTATCAATGGCAGTAACGAACCGTTAAACATTGGTCAACATATGGAAATTGAGGTAAGTCAGTTCCTACTAGGCGTACCTGAAGGGCGTGCAAATTATTATGGCACCACCTATTTATATCAAGTGGGTAAAGGTGGCATGGTGCCATGGAAAACGGTTGGTGATTTTGATGATAAAGCATCAGAGCGAGAAAATTCACACCCCATCGCGAAAAAAGGCTGGTTAGGTGGCAATACCACACTACCTTATCAATATACCAATGAACCTAATGATCACTTTATGCAAATGGCCACCAACTTATCTAGCCTTAATGGCCAAGCTTTTGTACTAGGTCGTCGAATCCACCACACTTCTTTTATTGATGGTAAACACGATGAAGATCCAGCCAACGGAATTTTTGCAGAAATGATTGGGCAATCAGGTACGCACTTTGTTAATAACAGTTGCGCGAGTTGTCATGAACGTAATGGTCGTGCAGCTCCAGCGCCTGAAGGTGAAGCGCTAGATAAGTGGGTATTTAAAATTGCTGATGCCAATGGTGAGCCCGACACCAATCGAGGCCGTGTACTACAACCTTCTAATACCGGTGGTGTACAAGCAGAAGGCACAGTTTCAATTGCCTCTTGGACTGAAGCTAATGGTTTACGCTCACCAAACTATCATTTTTCCAGTGGCACACCTGAGAAGTTTTCCGCTCGAATTGCGCCACAGCTTGTTGGTTTAGGTTTATTAGAAGCGATACCGGAAGAAGCTATTTTAGCCCTGGCGGATGTTAATGATGAAATGGCTCCTTTTGGTATTTCAGGTAAAGCGCAAAGCGCAATTGACCCGCTAACAAAAGACATTCGATTAGGCCGTTTTGGTTGGAAAGCAGCAACATCAAGTGTAAAACATCAAATTGCTGGTGCACTCAATACCGACATGGGCGTAATGACCTCATTGCTAACATCACCTGATTGCGGCTCAGCTCAATTACAAAGAGGCGAATGTGGCAATGACCAACAAGAGTTAGGTGACGAGCACTTAAATAATCTCACCAAATATATCGCTTTACTTGGCGTACGTGCTCAACGTGGTCTAGATGATGCCCAAGTACAATTAGGCCAAGCATTGTTTACTAGTACCGGTTGTACTGATTGTCATACCCCTACGTTTCAAACCAGTATTTATCATCCTCTTAGCGAATTAAGGGATCAAACCATTCATCCTTATACCGACATGTTATTACACGATATGGGTGAAGGACTTGCCGATAATTTAGGTGAAGGTAACGCAACAGGTGCCGAATGGCGAACCACACCTTTATGGGGTATAGGATTATCAGCTTGCGTTACTGGTGGTGTAGTAAACCCGATAGGCGGTCAAGGTAATGAAGTTTGTACGCCTGTTCACAGCTACTTACATGATGGTCGCGCCAGAACTATAGATGAAGCCATTCTTTGGCATGGCGGCGAATCAGAAATTTCAAAAACGAAATATGAAGCACTTTCTGAAAGTGATGAAGCTGCGTTACTTAGCTTTTTAGAATCGTTATAAACCGCGTCATTCCGGTTGTTTTTTTGGCCGGAATCCATGCCATTTAACCGCTGAATCCTCGACCAAACCACTTCGAGGATGACGGTTGGATGAAAAGGATGACTCTTTGGATAGTCATCTTCATATCCAGAGTTCACGTTAATAAAATACAATTTTAAGAAGTACGAGATTAAAATGAATAAATTTAAAAATAGTCTTGTTTCAATAATGAAGCAAAAAATCAAGAAAAACATCAAGCAAAAAAGTCGACTACTACTTTGTTTATCGAGCTTGGTAGTTACCACACCGGCACTTGCTGGCTGGGAAGTTAACTTTATAGATAAATTTTCTGGTACCGGTGTTAACTGGGACAACTGGACAGCGCAAACCGATGCAAATTTTAATAACGAAGTACAGTGTTATACCGACGATGATAGCTCAGACAATAAAAACTTTGATGTGTCATCAGGCACCTTAAAAATAATAGCCCGCAAGCAGCAAGTTAATTGTACTGGTTTAAACAATCAATCAAAAAGCTGGACCTCAGGTCGCATCAACGGCAAAGACAAGCGAGAGTTTCTATATGGCCGTATAGAGTCGCGTATTCGTTTTCATAATTTAGAAGCGGGCACATGGCCAGCGTTTTGGATGTTGGAAAATCGCATTGCCGAAAGTCCAAGAAAAAATGATGACGATTTCTCTCATTGGCCAGACCCTGGTGCTGGTGAAATTGACGTATGGGAATGGTTTTCCAATAACCCAAATACCTATATCACCAACTTCTTTAATGCCGATGGTGGCTCTTGTGGCAGTGAAGTGAGATTTACTTACCCTAACGGCGCAAGCGATGTGCTTAACTGGCACGACTATGCTATTGAATGGGACGAAAACAATATCTCATTTTACATGGATGATACCCTAGTAACTTCTCATAATGTCTCAAACTGTCCCCAATATAAAGAGCCAATGTTTGTGCTACTCAATGTCGCTATGGGTGGCAACTTAGGCGGTAGCATCGATCCTTCCCTTAACAAAGCAACCATGGAAGTTGATTATTTAGCACATTGCACCTCAACCAATCAAAATAATGCGATACGTTGTAATGAAAACACCCCGGCAGTTTATGCAGATGATGATAATGATGGCATAGCAAACGATTTAGATCAGTGCCCAAATACTCCCGAAGGCGATGTCGTTGATATTAATGGCTGTTCGCTAGATGAACAATGCCCTAATAGACCAACGGCTGATTGTCGACCAATTGATGAAGACAATGACGGGGTAGCCGACGATATTGATCAATGTCCAAATACTCCAGAAGGCGAGATTGTTGACAGTGTTGGCTGCTCAATAGTAGAGGAGAATATCGCACCACAAGTCTCTTTATCAATGAGGCAAAACAATGTTGCTATTTCAACAATAGATATTAGTGCTGGCATAGTAGAAATTACCGCTGATGCCTTTGATAGCGATGTTGACAATATACTCAGTTTTTCGTGGATAATGGGCGGAGCTATCCCTTCCCCCGTTATTAATGGTGGCGTTATTAGTTTTGATCCCGCTTCGATGGTAGGCAGCAGTTCACACACAATTGAGGTAACGGTAAGTGATAATGGCAATCCTGTACTTTCAACATCTGCCAGTGTTCAATTTACTGTAGAAGAAACGCCAGTTACTCAACCTCTTGATGAAGCACCATCAAAAAGCGGCGGCGTTATGTATAGCCTATTGTGGCTATTGCTAATATCGTTCTTTACGAGTATTAGACAGGCTAAGAAGTCTTAATAGGTTATATTTTCACTGGGAGTAAATGAGCGAATGTTAGTGAAAAAAAATACTGTTTTCTTACTAATCGCACTTTGCTGCACTTTATTTTCTTGTGGTGGCGGAAGTAATTCTTCTACGCCAGAAGAAATACAGCCAGAGCCAGTAGAGCCTGAGATAGTTGAGCCAGTAATCAATCGTTTCACCGTTAATGAACATTTAATCCATAAAGATGGCCTGCCATTTGAAGTGAAAGGGGTTGTTTATGTGCCTGGTTACCCTGGTTTTTTACCATGGCAGCTAGAAACATCAACCCAGCTTTCCGCTGAGCTACAAAATAGTATTTTACAAGACATCACTGATATTAAAGCGATGGGAGCAAATACCGTGCGTTTTTGGGGCACGCCGGCATATAGTTACCAAGCGCTGAAAAATGTCGGTGGACTCAACTTTATTCAAACCATTTGGTTAGATGGTAGTGTTGCAGATTTTCAGGATAATAACTTTAAAGAAAACACCAAAGCCTATATCAAAGCTATTATTGATAGAATTTACAGTGTTTATACTGATAATAACCCTCCGCTGGTTGCTTACCTTGTTGGCAATGAGTTAAGTGAAACAAGCATTAAAGCAACAAATGCCGCTCATCCGGAAATACAGCAGTATCTGGGTAAATATATTGCCACTGGTGAAGGCATAAATGCCACAGAAGCCTTTATCGCCGAAATGGCTGATTATGCACTAAGCTACGAATTTGAACAGTATGGTAAACGTTCATTAGTGTCTTATGCTAACGATATTCGCACCGCCTACTATGTCGAAACGCCATTTCTTGATTTTCGCAGCCATAATGCCTACTCATATGCTGTACCTTATTATCGACCATCAACAATACTTGGTAGCGCTACGGGTACCTACTTTCAAGGCTGGGTTGAAGAACTAAAATCACGTCATCCTGATATGCCCTTGTTAATCACCGAAACTGGCTTGAGTGTCTCGCCAAATGCTTACCGTGTAGGTGCACCTAATTACGGCTATGGTGGCAATACCGTTGAAGATCAAACAAATGGATTACTGCAAAACTTAAATGACATTCAAACCACTTCATTACCTATAGCTGGCGTTGTTATTCATGAGTATTTAGACGCTTGGTGGAAATTTGGTTTACAAGATTCTTACACTCAAGATCCAAACGATATTGAAGAATGGTTTGGCATAGCAAAGCTTAAAGAATCAGGTGATTGGTACAGTACTGAATTTCGAGATGTTTATTATGAAATCAAACAACTTTGGCTTGATTAAAAAAAACACAATATTTCAGATAGTTAAACAACCCCCCACTAACAGCTCACTGTTGCCACTTTGCCGACCTAAGGTTTTAGTACCACAACGTCAACTGTAGGGCGGTAAGCGGTCATAAATTAAGAGCCGAATCGATATATCTAGCAGTCACAATGAGCCTGATGCGGTCATAATCAGGCTTTAAGATGATGTGCCTATTTCATACAAATGCTTTGTCAGAGAAGATTTTACTTCGACAGTGATATTCGTACTTACTTCTCAGACTACTAAAATATGTTAATTATTTTAATTTTTATTAAATAGACCACTAAATGGCTATTACTACTACATAGCTGGTCAGTTTGTTGAGTGGATGAATCTAATTAAAACTTTAATACTTACAAAAATACTGATAAATTAATATGATATAATACTGGCATAATTACTGTTATATGATTCCTGTTAATAAAATAAAACTAGACTGACAGGAACTTCACATGAACCACATAACCAAAACAAGAGAAAATGAGGCACAAACCAAGAGTCAAATAAGATTAATAGTTTCCCATGGTAACGGGATAGTAAAAGAAATTTAATTGATAGCATATTTTGAACTGGAGATAGAAATGAAAGACATATATTATTATTTTTTTTGCATGCTAATTTTTTTAACTTCTCAAGTAGGAGCAAAAGAATTTCAGTATCTTGAATATAAAGATTCTAAGATAGTATCTACACACGGCATTGGGTTTTCTTTAGATATTCCTCCAAGTTTTCGAAAGTTGGAGCCGATAAATTACACCGCCGTGTTTAATGAACTTCCGTTCAATGTAACCGTTGCGGCCATTATCAATGAAGGTAAGTTTATTATGTTAAGTGCGGAAAGACTTACTGATAACTCTGGTGTTCTAGATTATAGCTACTACCGACCTGTTGAGCTTAGCGGCTATCCATTTTTTCTTCGAGAGAACTGCCATCAGTCTTTAACTTTAGAGGATATAGCCTCGCACAAAGATGTAGACCACTTGCAAAAGAATGGATTTGATTTGACTAAACCTACTTATATTAGCAGTTTCTTTATGAACAGCGAAGATGGTAATGCTGAATACATTGTTCATTACGGTAAGAATGTTAGTAATTGCAGTGAAAAAACGATTACAGAGATGTTTAAAAAAGAGCTTTCCAAAGAAATCGAAAAACATGTCGATTTAAGGAAACTGTAGCTTCTAAGAGCTGATGCACATACTCATCATTTTCAATGACCAAATCATAGGTAAGTGTGGTGGAGCTATGAACTCTACAGTCCAGTAGAGTTGTTTTTAACAGTAAAGTCTTTGTGAGGTTTATAGCGATAAGTTGTCGCTATGTTCCTCTAGTATCTCATGTCCGTTTTGTCGAACAGAAGTCATAAGGGGATCATTGATGCTAATGACCGCTGTATATCTGGGAACTGTCGTTAGTAAAGCAAACCCTACCGTCAACAATGCGCACCACAATGTCATTAACTTAAGGTTAATTTTTGCATTTACAATAAGTTAGCTAGTTGCTAACCTAGCTATGAATTAAAAATATAGAGAAATCATCAATGAGCTGTTCAATATTTAATTCAAATAGTACAAA
>NZ_QOLD01000056.1 GCF_003333305.1 Candidatus Colwellia aromaticivorans
TTCATGGGATATTCTCCAATCTAAGATGAGGCGACATGCCTCAAAACTTAGTGTAGGAAAAAGTGAATGTGTTATAGGGGGAGACGGTGCTTGCCAAGGTCACCATTACCGCGGAGCGGTTTAGTTCTTAGTTGTCCCAAGAAGTTATAAAAACGAAATAGTGAAACGTCAGCTTCCGTATCTAAGGGAACATAAATCAGCCTGATTTTTAGGACTAATTTAGGTCGGCAGTGTGGCAACTACTGCCTATGAGTTAACCTAAGCAGGACCTTGCAGGATTAAATTCATTTTTGGGTCTTTTAACACAATCCCTTTTTTTAAAAGTAATTTCTGCAACTGTTTTTGTAATTTGGTTTCAGCATGGCTGCTCTGTGCCGCACGCAATTGTTGCGCCTCACTAAAATGGCAATGCACCAATAAACTACTTGGAAAGCAATCGAACTGAACAGTATGACTTAAATGACTAAAGCCATCGACTTGCTCTTTGGCCTCTTCATTGATTTGGGTTAATACCGCCAATAACTTCATGTTTAAACGTTGGCATATTTTACTCATTTTCATGCGTAGACTCACTCAAAAGATGCTTAATTAATAAGGTACATTGTAACTTTTTTAACATACATTTACTCATTGACGATATTATAGCAGAAGTGAGATAAGCCTTGGGAAAATGTAAATCATTTTTATTTCAGGAGTGTCACATCAAAAAAATGGCGATATATTGAACATCTTTTTGCTCAACAATGTGGAAAAGGTATAGATAACAGCCTAACTTTAGGGTTACTGAGTTTATTAATCTCTTTAAAAATCGCAGCTTTCAAGGCGTTCTTTATCGCAGGTCAAAGCATTGTTTATGGTATTGGTTAAAATCTATTTATATACTTTTTATAACTGGATTTTTCATGACATCTATCCCTGAATTTATGACTAGCAAACACCGAGAATGTGATGAGCTTTTTACTGAAGCTGAAGCTGCAGCAGCTAAAGCTGATTGGTCACTAGCATTAACAAAATGGCAAAGCTTTGCATTAGAGTTAACCAAGCATTTTGGACAAGAAGAAGATATTTTATTTCCTAAGTTTGAACAAGCAACCGGCATGACTGCAGGCCCAACGCAAGTTATGCGTATGGAGCACCAACAAATGCGTGCTTTGGTACAAGATTTGGATAACGCGTTAGCTGCTCAAGACAAAGATGAATATTTAGGTTTATCAGAAACACTGATGGTGATGATGCAGCAGCATAATATGAAAGAAGAAATGATGCTTTACCCTATGATGGAACAAAATGTCGCTGATGGTGAGCAAATCATTGCACAATTTCAAGCGAGCTAATTATACCAATCAAACTAACTAAGTGATCTTTTTAAATGGTCTAAATATCCAATAACGTCGTTGCTTTCAATCCCAATAGCCCGCTATTGGTCAATCAAGCACCTTGTTCTTGAAAATTTATCCTCACTAAAAATTGATCCATTAATTAATTTAATTGGTATTATTTGTAACTATTTTCTATGTACGCAAACTTAACATTTATAAAGGTCGACGTTAGCGCGTTAGCACCACCTGAGCCTATGACTGTGATTTTAACGCATTTGGCAAGGTTAACAGCGCAAGAGTGCTTGTTAATAAAACATAGGCGGCAACCTTTTCCGCTTTATGAAAAACTTAATAACGCTGGTTTTTCATACCATTGTGTAGTGCATGCACAAGATGATATAACTTTGTATGTTTTTCATCAAAAGGCACAAACCGTATTTAATGAATGGTTGGTGACAAATGGTGTGACAACAAGTGGCTTAGTAAAAGGTAAAAGTTAATGAACATTAATGGCTTATCTTTTAATGCGCTACCGCCTATCGATTTACCTTTTCGCTTTTTTCTCACTGCGCCTATTTTTATAATCCTGTGCGCTTTCTTGATACTTTTCTCAGGCGAGGCTTTATGGCTTAGCCGTTGGCAACCTAGCATGTTGGCGCTTACTCATGGTTTTACGCTTGGTTTTCTTACCATGGTGATGATGGGGGCACTCTTACAATTACTACCCGTTATTGGCGGAGTTGGTATTGTTAAGCCTAGACTCGTTGTTTATTTTTGCCATAGCACTTTGGTTATAGGGACATTGTGTTTAATGGCTAATTTTATTTGGCCAAGTACACTGTTAGCGATTAGTTCACTGATATTTCTTGTCTGTAGCATAGGCGTTTATTTTTTCGCCCTTGCTTGGGTGTTAGTAAAGAAGCTTAGCCAAGGTGATTCTATCATTGGTTTTCGATTAGCAATGAGCGCTTTATTTATAGTGCTACTCTTAGGGGCGGGATTACTCAGTCAGAGTATTGGTTTTATCAGTATTAATGGTATGGGAAAAATGCTAACGAATAACCATGCTTTGTTTGGTTTGGCTGGTTGGGGAAGTTTGCTTATTATTTCAGTTAGCTTTCAAGTGATCCCTATGTTTCATGTGGCGCCTAGTTTTCCTAAATTAATCAGCCGATACCTACCTAGCTCATTGTTTATTCTACTTATTATTGCCTTTTTTCAACCCGTATTTGTTGTGCCTATTATTGTATTAATACACGGTGTTTTTGCCTTAAGCTTGTTGCTGGTTATTTCGAAGCGAAAACGGAAAATACCAGATAGCACCATTCGTTTTTGGCAGTTAGCGGCTTTAACGTTGATTGGATTAAATATTTTTTATTTTACGCCAAACAAGTATTTATCTCCGCTTGTTAGTCAACAAAAAACGCTACTCATTACGGCTATCTATCTTTATTTTTATCTTATTGCTGTGATCCAAGGAATGTTATTAAAAATATTACCTTTTCTAAGTTACACCCATTTACAGCAAAAGTGTTTGATAAACTTCTCTGCCATGCAAGTTATTCCTCATATGCATAATTTTTTAAATAAAAAACACGGCCAATGGTTGTTTTATTTACATATTATGACTGGCATGGTTTTGTTTTATACACTAGTGATACCAAGTGCTTATTGGCTGTTATCATTGCTATTGTTAATTGAATTTTCTTGGTTGCTCTACCTTATGATTAAAGCAATGCGTCTGTACTTTTTAACACTAACTAAAATTAATTCATTTGTTAATGAGTAGCTTGAATATAATTAGCGCTTTTGACCGATAAAATCTTAATTTTTTGCTACAATATAAGAAGGTTACTAATCGATTTTTAAGCAATATAAAGTGGTAAGCTTATGGAATATGAATTTATACATGATGCAATAACAGGCGAGGCAAAAGCTCGCTTTTCTTTAGAGCATGAAGTCGTTGGTCCGTGGATTGAAGTTGAGCTTGGTCATAATAGTGCTAAGTTAGCACAACTGTTAACTGCCATTGATAATGTGGAAAAAGGTCAGCAAAGTGAAGTTGTTATTACTGGCCATGAATATTCAGTTGCTATTAGCCAAGGTGACGTAGAAATCCATACTAATGCTAGTTTAAATGGTGCAGAGCCTCTGTCTGAAATGTTAACAGTTGATCATATTCATTATGATGAAAATGAAAGTGCTGCCTGTGGTATTGAAGACTTTAGAGCGTTATTACTTTCATGGTCAAAGTTTACTAATAATTTACCTTTGTAAATTATTAGTATCAGCTTGGTTTTATAAATGTGCTGTAATTTAGATTGAGCAGGAACAGAAAAGTCTCGATTTATATCATATAAAACACGTTGAACAACAATAAAGATGAGCGGTAGCCGTTAAATTTACAGAGTAAAGTGATAATTAATGTGTAAGCCAGATCATCATCACCAAAAATACTATAAGAACAGCATTAAAAGTTAATATGTAAATAAAACCTTTTAATCCTTCTTTTAAGTTATAACCTCTATTATCTAAATACCACCACCAAATAGCGCACATAATTACGGGTAAAAGAAAGAACAGCTTGATCATTTTATACTCCTGTTTTTGTTTCTATTACTTTTTGTTCAGTTTTTTCGTGCCAAGGTGCTACTTTAAATAACATTAACATACCTGGAACAGCTAAGGCGGTGCATAAAAAATAAAACTGAGTCCAGCCTATTTGTTCTACTATAAAACCAGTTGTCGCATTAGCAAATGTTCTCGGTAAAACCGCTAGCGCAGTAAAAAGTGCTATTTGTGTGGCGGCAAAAGCAGGGTTTGTTGTGCGGGCGATAAAGGCAGTAAAAGCCGCTGTACCTAAACCTACACCAAGGTATTCAAATCCCATTGCTATCGCTAAAGCATAGTTGTTATGGCCAATTTCAGCCAGTGCTGCAAATCCTAGAATACTGGCAATTTGTACAAAACCAAACAGCCATAAGGCGCGGTTTATACTGAGTTTTATCATTACTATGCCACCAACGACTATACCTATTGTCATGGCAATAATTGAGGATGTTTTGGCAATAACACCAATTTCTGTTTTACTAAACCCCATATCGATAAAAAAGGGTGTTTGCAGTGCGGTGGCCATATTATCGCCCAATTTATATAGCACTAAAAAAGCCAAAGTAAATCCCGCTGATTTTAAGCCATTACTTTGGATAAAATCTTTAAAAGGTAAAACAATAGCGTCTCGCAATGATTTAGGAGCGTTGTGTTCAGTCTCTAACTCTTTAATAAATAGTGTCAGTAGAATACCTAACACCATAAAGGCGGCTACAATAATAAAAACCGATTGCCAACTGATGTGATCAGCAAGAATAAATGCCAATGAACCTGGTACTAAACCAGAAAGCCGATAAGCTTGCACATGAATAGAGTTACCCAAACCTAATTCATTATCAGGTAATAGCTCTCGTCGATAAGCATCAAGTACTATGTCTTGACTGGCACTAAAAAAAGCAACCGCGGCAGCAAGGTAGGCAACTGACCAGATATTTTCTACCGGATTAACCAAGCCAAAGGCGGCAATTGAAATCAGTAGTAAAACTTGTGTGGCTAACATCCAACTGCGTCTTCTGCCTAGCCCTCCTAAAGAGTATCTGTCCATTAATGGCGACCAAAGAAACTTCCACACATAAGGGATACCAATTAATGAAAACAAACCTATTTCAGCTAAAGAAACACCTTGATCTCTTAACCAGCCGGGAACTAATTGGTAAAGAACAAACAAGGGCAAGCCTGAGCTAAAACCAGTAAATATACAGATCAGCATTCGCTTGTTTAGAATAGCTTGTTTAAAAGATGAGGGCATTCACAGGTAGCTTATTTAACAGGTAATTTATAAGTTGAAGCTTATCAGAGTGTTGTTCTAAGCAGAAGCGTGTTATTACATTTGTAATTGTTCATCTACACTTATTTTGTGCTGTTTGAGCGCTAGTAGTCTATGGGGGAGTCAATAAAATCAGGGATAAAACGTTCATACGTCGATAAACTACTTGATTGTCAGGAAATATGGCTATTCATCAATAGCTTTACTTGAATAGAATGTGAAACTTAAGCAATAGGTCGCCAACCGATGCAATCAATAGGGTAACTACCAATGCCATTAAAAAAATCAATACAGGTATTCATTTCGCTTTTGAAAAATAAATTTTGTTGCAAGGCTTGACCGCCGTGTAGACTCACTTCATGGATTAAATGCCAAAATACTCGCTCTTGCGCTGAATTTGGTGTTATATCAGTGACATTTAAAGACGCCCATTCTTCCATAGTATCAACGATGAATTGATCTAACTCAGTGTAATGTAACGTCTGATCACTGACCGCGCTTATATAAGCACTCATTTGTTTGATTTTTCCATTGATAAACTGCTCAATTATCATGAATACTTCCTTGGATGCTCTCCTTGCTTCCGATATTATAATTTTAAAATAAATATTAATCTGATTGGTGACGTGTGATTTCATCACTTTATTTAGGAACGTGATGAGTATAAAATTACACGCTTTAATGATTAACTATTACTCTTATTTATCGGTGATAATCGGCTTTTTGTCAAAAAAATAAAGGATGTTTTTTATGACACTTTAGTATAGGAGACTCTGCTATTCTGCAGGTAGTAATGTTGCTTTGAGCAACATTACCGGCTCTACAGGTACATCTTCCCAACCAATTGTTTCGTTGTAATCCGTTTTTACTTTTGCTATGGCTTCAAGTACTTCTTCACCTTCAGTTATAGCGCCAAAAACGGCATAGCCCCAGCGCCTGCCAGGATCTAAACTAGTATTGTCATTGAGATTAAAAAAGAATTGGCGATTGGCTGTATGAGGGCGACTTTCTTTAGCCATAGCAATGGTGCCTACCTCATTTTTTAAACCATTACCTGATTCATTAATGATATGTTTATTCAGTTTTTTTGGGGTAAAGTCAACATCGTAACCACCCCCTTGAACAATAAAATTTTCAATAATGCGATGAAAAATTGTGTTGTTATATTCGCCAGTGATCACATAGGTCAAAAAATTATCAACGGTAATTGGTGCTTTAACTCGATCTAGTTCAACAATAATGATCCCCATTGATGTTTCTAACTTTACTTTCGGGAAAATATTGGTTGGATCAATAGCAATATTTTTAGCGTGAATTGGCATGTTAAATAATACGATAGTAAAAAATAATGTAGCAATAATTATAATGTTTTTCATTGGATAATCTCGATTGAGCTATACCCGCTCTAATTCCAGCTGAATCATGCATATTCAAGTGGAACGGGTATATATTTAAACTAATTGGTTTATTTCAAAAAGTGGTTGATTTTTTCATTGGCTAAAATTTGCTGTAGTAAATTGGCTAGACGTTGGTTGAAATTACGCTCTAATACTGCAATGTCAGCTTTAAAAGGCCCTTCACTGTTACCACGGTTGTTAAAAATGCTTGTTAGTGTTTGTACGCTATTGTTAATGCTTACTTTTAGCACTATTTCTGTTTGTACTTGATAGCTCATTGTTTCTTGCGTAACACTTATAATCGCTTTTTCGATAGCGACATTAATTGAATTAACGGCACTAGCTTGAATGGTTAAACCTTGATTTTTCCAATGTTTACTCAAGCTATTTTTGATAATATTTTCAAGTCTTTCTTGGGCAGAAAATAAGGTTGCAGCTTCACCTTCACGTAATATTTGAACGATGTGATTTGCTGTACGCATATCGATAACATTAAGTGTTGCTTGCTGATCAACATGTTGAATGACTGACTGTGCCATAATTTCAGGTGCAATAATTAAATGGCTTGGGGCACTAGCGCAGCCGCTTAATAAAAAAGTAATGACTAAGGAGGCGATGGGTAGTAAGTTTTTTGTTGATTTCATTTAAATAGTTCGCTTGTTATGTTTGAAAAAAAATTATTTAATTGCAGATTGTGTGACAAATTTGTCATTACTTGCAATGAGTTTTTCATTGCCAAAAATCCGTTTTAATTTGATGTGATAAGCCAATTGTCGATTGCCAATAATTCTCAACTCGCCGCCTTTTTTTAATACTCTATGGCTATCTTTAAACATTTGCCATGCAATATGATCGGTAGTGGCTGCTTGTTGATGAAAAGGGGGGTTACATAAAATTAAGTCGACACTATTGCTTTCTATGTTGGTTAGGCAATCATTTAAATGAAATTGGCATTGCGTTGCTAACGCTGGCAAATTCGTTTCAATATTAATTTGAGCACTAGTGATGGCCATATGTGATTCATCAATAAACTGAATACACGCAGTTGGTTGACTGGCTAATATAGTTAAACCGATAACACCATTACCACAACCTAAATCAATAACCTGACTATTTGGGTTCACCTTAGGCAAATTTTCAATAAAATAACGGGCGCCAATATCAAGCTTTTCTCTTGCATAAACATTGGCGTGATTACTAATAACAAAATCACGATTCAAGGTGTTATTCGTTAATGGCCAAACGGTTGGGAAAGGAGATTTATGTGTTTGTTTTTGGTCAAATTGACAAAAGACTAAACGGGCCTTTTTTACCGCTAATGATGTTGTAGTAGTGCCTAAATATTTTTCAAACAATGTTAACGTAGAACGGTGAATGTCTTTGGCGCGATCGGCGGCAATAAAGACAGTATTTTTATCTACACTATACTGCTCAATACTTTCTTTTATTTGGAGCAATTGTTCAATCAATAAGGATTTGCTTTTTGGTATTTTAAATAAAATAACATCAATATTAGCGGGTAATGAATCTAAGCTATTTAGTTGAGTGACGTTAGCATCATTTAGTTGGTTTTGGCTCATGTTATGAGCGATGCCCTGACTACTGACATAGGAGTCATTAATACAAAAAACTTCAGTTTTATTGCTAGGTAAGTCGTTAGGTAAATTCAAATCTAGTGGCGTACAAAAGCTTGTGGCTAGTGCGCCAAAGGCATCATTAAAAATGAGTACTCGAGCAGTATCTGAAATTAACTGTTTATCTTTAATATGATTAAGCAAATATTCATCACTTGCATCCCAAGCTTGTAAACTACGGTTCACTTGAGCTAAAGGAAAACGGGAAAGTTTTAGTTGTTTATCATTGACAAAGAAGGGGCTTAACATAGTAAAGGTGTAGGTGATAATAAATGAAGGTAAGCTATTGTGACATATTTACAGCGATATCGCGTTAATTTTTGTTGCTTCTAGGAACTAAAATTTATTAAAATAAAATCTTAATGACACCATTAAGTTAGCTGTAAATAGAGTGCTTTTGTGTTTCCATACGTAGCATCTCGTCGTAAGTTAGCTAAAATTACTAGTGTCTCCCCTTTTTTAGAGAAAAATAATGTCTATAGCTTCAGCCATTGAAAAAAAGCTTTTGTCCGCGTTTTCACCGCTACACCTTGATGTGATTAACGAGAGTAATAATCATAACGTCCCACCGGGTAGTGAGTCTCATTTTAAAGTAACCATTGTTTCAAATCATTTTGAATCTGAACGACTAATCAAACGTCATCGTGCCGTTAATTCTGTGTTGGCAGAAGAGTTGGCTGAAAAAATTCATGCCTTAGCCTTACACACCTATACGGAAAAAGAATGGCATGATTATTATGCCGCAAACACGCCTTTGTCGCCAAATTGCTTAGGTGGTGGAAAATAACGATGAGTTGCGAGTAACAAGTGCAGTAGTTTCGAAGTTCAGCAATGACTCGGTAAGTACTTCGTAACTGGTTACTTTTCTTTATCGTAACGGCAAGCTCAACTTGCTTGTCTGGTCGTACCTCTTTAATCTTAGAGCAAGGTACAATAGCGAAAATTTTTATTCTTTATAAAAACAATCTAAAAAGGTTTTCTTATGGTAATCAAGCCAAAAATTCGTGGTTTTATTTGTACTAACGCTCACCCAGCTGGTTGTGAAGCTCATGTGAAAGAACAAATTTCTTATGTTAAAAGTCAAGCATATGGTGACGCTGGCCCAAAAAATGTTTTAGTGATTGGTGCTTCTACTGGTTATGGTTTGGCTTCACGTATTACTGCTACTTTTGGTCATAATGCCAGTACGCTAGGTATTTTCTTTGAGAAGCCACCGACGATAAGAAAAACCGGTTCAGCAGGTTGGTACAATACCGCTGCTTTTCAAAAAGCGGCTGACGAAGCCGGTGTTTATTCAAAAAACATTAATGGCGATGCTTTTTCTCATGCGATTAAAGCTCAAACAATTGAAACCATTAAAGCTGATATGGGTAAAATTGATTTAGTGATTTATTCGTTGGCATCACCACGCAGAACAGATCCAGATACCGGTGAGGTTTACGCTTCAACGTTAAAGCCAATTGGCCAAAGTGTCACAACTAAAAACTTGAATACTTCAAAACGTACTATTGATTCAATCTCTGTTGAAGCAGCTAATGAAGCTGAGATCCAAGGCACTATTGATGTGATGGGTGGCGCTGACTGGGAATTATGGTTAAACGCACTAAAAGAGGCTGACGTATTAGCACAAGGGGTTAAAACTGTTGCTTATACCTATATTGGTAAAGAGCTAACATGGCCAATTTACGGCAAAGCCACTATTGGTAAAGCTAAAGAAGATCTAGACAGAGCTGCAACCGCTATTAACGCTGCAACAGCTAGCCTTGATGGACAAGCTCGAGTTACATCCTTAAATGCCGTCGTAACACAAGCAAGCTCGGCAATTCCAATTATGCCACTTTATATTTCAGCTATGTTTAAAGTAATGAAAGCTGATGGTACCTATGAAGGTTGTATTGAACAAATAAGTAACTTATTTAAAGAGAATATTTATAGCGATAGTCCACGTCTTGATGAACAAGGACGCTTCCGTCAAAACTATAAAGAGCTTGAAGACAGTGTTCAGCAACGTATTACTGATATTTGGCATAGTGTTGATACAGACACTATTGATGATATGACTGATTATGTTGGCTATCATAATGAATTTTTAAAACTGTTTGGTTTTGGTGTTGATGGTGTTGACTATGATGAAGACCTTAGCCCAGAAGTTGAGATTAACAACTTGAGTTAAGTGATTTAAACATTAAATCAACTCTAAAAAACCGATGCTCTGTCATCGGTTTTTTTATGCCTTGATTTTATACATTAGTTGGTCAAAATTGAAAAACGGCTAGGTGGTTAACTTAACCGCTTTCAATTTAATAATTTAAACCAAAACTATCTCAGCACGCATGTTATAAAGAATTAAACAGCACTTTTTCTTGTTCTCGTTGGCTAATATTATTTTTAACTAATGTATTTGTGCATCATCAATTATTGCCTTTGGCATAGACAATGTTTGATGATCAATTGCTCGCTAATCTTTATAACTGGAATATGGACTTGCCAATTAGATTTAAATCAAACAGTAAGAACCACCAATTTTAAATATTGAGAATTAAGGTTTTGAGCGGAACTTGTCAGCTCGGTTTTTCTCAAGTTTGTTGTCAAAATTAGTCTGTTGGGATGAAATTATATAACTAAAGTAGTCATTCTATAAATTGCTGACTTTTATCTACCCCCTGTTGTAGGCTGTTTATAGGTAATTCATGCAACTATAGCCTAAAGTCTAATGAAAATTTATCGCTGGTCGTAGAACAAAAAGGGCTTTTTGTGGTAGTATTTGCGCCAGAAAATTTTAACTTAGAGCCAGTGGGTCTAATAATTGTAACCTTAAATTTTTATTAGGGCGAAATTTTGGTCTTGCTGAAATACACTGAAATTGGCGACTTTGTTTTATCCAGTTGATATTTATATGTTTTCTAGTATTGATGTTAATTAGGTAGGTTAAGGAACTAATTTTTATACTCCCATCAAAAGTAGTGCAAGTGTTTATGATTACAATAAAAAAAGGCTTAGATGTTCCTGTAAAAGGTGCACCACAGCAGGTAATCCATGATGGTCCGTCCATCAAAAGCGTTGCGACATTAGGTGAAGAGTTTGTGGGTATGCGTCCAACCATGTTTGTTAAAGTGGGAGATCGCGTAAAAAAAGGTCAGGTGATTTTTGAAGATAAAAAAAATCCTGGCGTTAAATTCACAGCTCAATCTGCCGGTGTTGTTACAGAAATTAACCGTGGTGAAAAACGTGTTTTACAATCAGTAGTTATTGAAGTAGATGGCTATGATCAAATTACGTTTACCAGTTATCCAGCTAATGAACTAGGTTCTATCTCTCGTGAAGACGTAGTGAAAACCCTTGTTGATTCAGGCTTGTGGACTGCATTAAGAACTCGCCCATTTAGTAAAGTACCTGCAATAGACTCGACTGCAGCAGCAATTTTCGTTAGCGCCATGGATACAAATCCTCTTGCGGCTAATCCAGAAGTTGTTATTGGCGAGCAAGCGGAAGCGTTCAAAAATGGTTTAACCATTTTATCTCGTTTAACTGACGGAGAAGTATTCGTTAGTAAAGCGCCAGGTGCGAATATTCCAGTTACTGATAAGGTTCAAGTAAATGAATTTGCGGGTAAACATCCTGCAGGCCTAGTTGGTACACATATTCATTTCTTAAGATCAGTTAGTGCAGATAAGTTTGTTTGGCACCTTGGTTATCAAGATGTTATTGCTTTTGGTAAATTGTTTACTTCAGGTGAGCTTGATAGCACTCGTGTTATATCATTAGCTGGCCCTGTGGCAAAGAATCCTCGTTTAGTTCGTACAGTACTTGGTGCAAATACAGCAGAATTAACTGCTGGTGAAGTCACTGATGGTGAGATACGTGTGGTTTCTGGCTCATTATTAATGGGTTCAACCGCGAGCGCTGTTCACGGCTATTTAGGTCGTTATCATGTACAAGTATCATTGGTTCTTGAAGGTCGTGAAAAAGAGTTTATTGGTTATATGTATCCGGGACCAAATAAATTCTCAGTAACACGTGCTTATATGTCTCATTTCTTTCCGAAGAAATTATTCAGTATGACCACCACCACTAATGGTAGTGAACGTGCCATGGTACCAATTGGTAACTTTGAACGTGTTATGCCTTTAGATATTTTACCTACCATGTTATTGCGTGATTTAGTTGCCGGTGATACCGACACAGCACAACAACTTGGTGTATTAGAGTTAGACGAAGAAGATTTAGCGCTTTGTACATTTGTTTGCCCAGGCAAAACAGATTACGGCGTATACCTTCGTGATTGCCTAACCACAATCGAAAAGGAAGGTTAGTCATGAGCTTGAAAAAGTATATTGAAGAGTTAGAACCGCACTTTGAAAAAGGCGGTAAACACGAGAAGTGGTTTGCTCTTTATGAAGCGGTAGCTACGGGGTTGTTTACTCCTGGTTATGTGAATAAAGGTAAAACGCATGTACGTGATAGTATTGATTTAAAACGTATTATGATCACGGTATGGTTAGCGGTTTTCCCTGCCATGTTCTTTGGTATGTATAACATCGGCTTTCAAGCAGTAGATGCTTTAGTTGCAGGTTATGCAATTCCTGATACATGGCAAACAGCATTATTTGCCATGCTAGGGGGGGCTTTAACAGCCGATTCTGGTTCGTTCGATATGATGCTTTACGGCGCTGTGTTTTTCCTACCTATTTATGCAATCACCTTTATTGTTGGTGGTTTTTGGGAAGTGCTTTTTGCTGCCGTGCGTGGTCATGAAGTCAATGAAGGTTTCTTCGTTTCTTCTATTTTGTTTGCGCTTATATTGCCCGCTACCATTCCTTTATGGCAAGTGGCTATCGGTATTACTTTCGGTATTGTTATTGCCAAAGAAGTATTTGGTGGTACAGGTAAAAACTTCTTAAACCCAGCATTAGCAGGTCGTGCCTTTTTATTCTTTGCATACCCTGGTCAAATTTCGGGTGACACTGTTTGGGTTGCTGCGGATGGCTTCTCTGGTGCAACAATGTTGAGCTCAGCGAATCAAGGTTTAGTTGATTACTCAATGAATGCTGATTGGTGGAATGCTTTCTGGGGCTTTATTCCTGGCTCTGTAGGTGAGGTATCAACTTTTGCTATTTTACTCGGTGGTGCATACATCCTTTATAAAGGTATCGCTTCATGGCGTATCGTTTTAGGTGTATTTGCTGGTATGGTTGCAACTTCTTTCTTATTCAACCTTATTGGTAGTGATACTAATGCTATGTTTGCAATGCCTTGGCATTGGCACTTAGTTATTGGTGGTTTTGCCTTTGGTATGATGTTTATGGCAACTGACCCTGTTTCAGCTGCTTTTACTAATACAGGTAAATACTGGTTTGGTGCTTTAGTTGGAGTCATGGTGGTGTTAGTTCGTGTAGTTAACCCAGCATTCCCAGAAGGCATGATGTTAGCTATTTTATTCGCTAACTTGTTTGCTCCTTTGTTCGACTACTTTGTTGTGCAAGGCAATATCAAACGGAGGCTTGCTCGTAATGTCTAGTAATAAAGAAACTGTCGGCAAAACGTTAGGTTTTGTATTTGTTGTTTGTTTGGTATGTGCTGCTCTGGTGTCTGTTTCTGCAATTGGTTTGAAACCATTACAGCAAGCTAACAAATTACTTGATAAGCAAACTAAAATTCTTGAAGCTTCTGGTCTACTTGAAAAAGCAGGTTCAGATATAGTTGGTACTTATACTAAGTTTGTTGAAGCTAAAATGATTGACCTGAAAACAGGTGCGATTATTAAAGGTGATACAGACTCCTTTGACGAGCGTTCAGACTCTCGTGATGCAAGTAAAAGTACTAAGCCAGAAAATGATATGGCTGGCCTTAGCCGTCGCGCAGATCGCGCTGTTATCTATTTAGTCAAAAATGATCAAGATCAGCTAGATACCATTGTATTACCTATTGTTGGTTCTGGTTTATGGGATCTAATGTATGGTTTTGTTGGTCTAGCTCCTGACTTAAATACCGTTCGAAGCGTTGTTTATTCTGATCTTAAAGAAACTCCGGGATTAGGTGCTGAAGTACTGAACCCTAAATGGAAAGCTTTATGGCCAGGTAAAAAAATATATAACGATCAAGGTGAACCTGCTATTCAGTTGGTTAAGGGTGGCGCTAAACAAGGTGATGTTCATGGTGTTGATGCTTTATCTGGTGCTACATTGACCAGTAATGGGGTGACTAGCACATTACGCTTTTGGTTAGGTTCTGAGGGCTATGGTCCTTTCGTTGCTAATTTTAAAAATGGAGGGCTTGATTAATGTCTTCAGATAATAAAAAAGTCCTCTTCGGACCTGTTGTTGATAATAACCCTATAGCATTACAAGTCTTAGGTGTTTGTTCTGCATTAGCGGTTACAAGTTCAATGGCCAATGCGTTAGTTATGACTATTGCGGTTATTCTAGTAACAGCATTTTCTAACTTATTTATCTCTGCAATTCGTAATCAAATACCGTCAAGTGTACGTATTATCGTGCAAATGGCGATTATTGCTTCATTGGTAATTGTTGTTGATCAGGTATTGAAAGCTTTCTCTTACCAATTATCAAAAGAACTTTCGGTATTTATTGGTTTGATCATTACTAACTGTATCGTAATGGGGCGTGCTGAAGCTTTTGCTATGAAGGAAAAACCAGGTATAAGCTTTTTAGACGGTATAGGTAATGGCTTAGGTTATGGCGCAGTGTTAATGGTTGTCGCTTTCTTCCGTGAGCTATTTGGTTTTGGAACTGTATTCGGTATTGAAGTCTTTAAATTGGTTCAGAACGATGGTTGGTATCAAGGTAATGGTTTATTGGTTTTACCTTTTAGTTCATTCTTCGTTATTGGTTTAATTATCTGGGCTATTCGCCAGTGGAAACCAGAACAAGTTGAGGAAGATTAATCATGGAACATTATTTAAGTATTTTTATTAAAACCATATTTATTGAAAATATGGCGTTAAGCTTCTTCTTAGGTATGTGTACTTTCCTAGCGGTATCAAAGAAAGTTAGCACGGCAATTGGTCTTGGTGTTGCGGTTGTGGTGGTATTAGGTTTAGCGGTTCCTGCTAACCAAGTTATTTACCAAGCCATTTTAGCGCCGGGTGCATTAGATGGGATAATGGGGATTACTGATCCTGCTAATTCTATCGACTTAAGCTTCTTGTCATTTATTACCTTTATCGGTGTGATTGCCGCCTTAGTACAAATTTTGGAAATGATTTTAGATAAATATTTTCCTGCCTTGTATCAAGCGCTTGGAATATTCCTACCTTTAATCACCGTTAACTGTGCAATATTTGGTGCAGTTTCATTTATGGTTGCAAAAAACCTTACGCTTGGCGAAAGTGTTGTTTACGGCATTGGCTCAGGTGTGGGTTGGATGTTAGCAATCGTATTGATGGCTGGTTTACGCGAAAAGATGAAATATTCTGACGTACCAGCTGGCTTAAAAGGTTTAGGTATTACGTTTATTACTGCTGGATTGATGGCTTTTGGCTTTCTTTCTTTCGGTGGTATTTCACTGTAACTATTTAGATAAAAATATAAGGAAAGGTCGATGGAAATTATTCTCGGCGTATCGATGTTCACAGCGATAGTTATTGCCTTAGTATTAGTAATTTTATTTGCTAAGTCTAAGTTAGTATCAAGCGGTGACGTTACGATTAGCATAAACGGTGATCCGGAAAAGGCAGTTGTTACTGCTGCGGGTGGTAAATTATTAGGTGCTCTAGCTGACCAAGGAATTTTTATTCCTTCAGCGTGTGGCGGCGGTGGTACATGTGGCCAATGTCGCGTAGACGTGCATTCAGGCGGTGGTGATATTCTGCCAACTGAAGAAGGTCATATTAACAAGCGTGAAGCTAAAGCAGGTTGTCGTTTAGCTTGTCAGGTTGCTGTTAAGCAAGACATGGAAATTGAAGTAGAAGATGAAATCTTCGGTGTTCAACAGTGGGAATGTGAAGTTATCTCTAACGATAGCAAAGCAACTTTCATCAAAGAGCTTAAACTTCAAATTCCAAATGGCGAATCTGTACCGTTTAAAGCGGGTGGCTATATTCAAATTGAAGCACCTGCACATCATGTTAAATACAAAGACTTTGATATTGATGAACAGTATAAAGGCGATTGGAATCATTTCGGTTTCTTTGATGTAGAATCAAAAGTTGATGAGCCAACATTACGTGCTTATTCAATGGCAAACTATCCTGAAGAAGAAGGCATTATTATGCTGAACGTGCGTATCGCTACGCCACCTCCAGGACGTTTACATTTACCAGCAGGTAAAATGTCATCATTCATCTTTAGTCTTAAAGCGGGTGATAAGGTAACTATTTCTGGTCCATTTGGTGAGTTCTTCGCTAAAGAAACTGAAAATGAAATGGTCTTTATCGGTGGTGGTGCTGGTATGGCTCCAATGCGTTCTCACATCTTTGATCAACTTAAACGTTTGAAGTCTAAGCGTAAGATGAGCTTTTGGTATGGTGCTCGTTCAAAACGTGAAATGTTCTATGAAGATGATTACAACGGCTTAGCCGCTGAAAATGATAACTTCCTGTGGCATGTTGCGTTGTCTGATCCACAACCAGAAGATAATTGGGAAGGCATGACAGGTTTTATTCATAACGTTCTTTTTGAAGAATATTTGAAAGACCATGAAGCACCTGAAGATTGTGAATACTACATGTGTGGTCCGCCAATGATGAATGCAGCTGTTATTCATATGCTTAAAGATCTCGGCGTAGAAGATGAAAACATTATGTTGGATGACTTCGGTGGCTAATATTTTACTTTAAGCTTGCCTATTGCTGCTACTTCCGCGTTGGATGTACTCATTGACTAACGTCAACTCCGTGCATCCGCCTTGAATTAGCGCCACTATTCGACGCTTAAGATTAAATATACAGTTAATTGGAATCTCATATATAAAGACGACTTAGGTCGTCTTTATTATTTATATAACTGCTTTACCTGAGCAAGGCGTCATTCCGGTTATATCCTAGGCCGACGTGCCATGGATGGTACTTATTAGAGAATGCAGGACGCACATTCTCCTGAATCTAGAGTAGTTAAATAAATAATAAACTTGGACGTTGAAATGAACAAAATTAAATTAATGCTACTTGTGCTTTTATCCATTAGCATCACAGCCTGTTTTCCGAGCAATGATTCAGCTAAAGAAGAAATATTATTGCAAGGGCGCACTATGGGGACCACCTATAATGTCAAAGTAGTTGCTATGCCTGAGCAAGTAGAAGCATTAAAACTACAAGACAAAATTGATGCGGCACTTAAGCAAATCAATCAAGAGATGTCGACCTATATCCCTAACTCTGAAATATCGCTTTTTAATCAATCCAATTCAGAGGAAGTTTTTGAAGTATCTAACGGCTTTGCTCGTGTGTTAAAAGAGTCTATCCGTTTAGGTGAACTAAGCAATGGAAAGCTAGATGTAACCGTAGGCCCATTAGTTAACCTTTGGGGCTTTGGTCCTGAACAGCGCCCGGAAAAAGTTCCAAGTGAAAGTGAATTAATTAGTGCTCAGGCACGAGTTGGCTTGAAAAACCTACATTTAATAGGAAATCAATTATCCAAAGATATCCCTAATCTTTATGTCGATTTATCAACAATAGCTAAAGGCTATGGTGTTGATGTAGTTGCTGAATTGATTGAAGCTAATGGCATCGTTAACTACTTAGTGGAAATTGGCGGAGAAATGCGTTTAAAGGGCTTTAAACACACAGGTGAGTTGTGGGCTATTGCTATTGAAAAACCAATTTTAGATCCCTCTGGTGAACAAAGAGCTGTTCACCAGATTTTAATTCCTAAAGACAATGCTGTCGCTACATCAGGTGATTATAGAAATTTCTTTGAAGCCGATGGCCAACGTTTCTCTCATATTATTGATCCCGCTACAGGTAAGCCAATAAGTCACAATCTTGTTTCTGTCACCGTTATTCATCCCTCATCGATGACTGCTGATGGTTTATCAACGACTTTAATGGTAATGGGTATGGATCAAGGGATGGCTTTTGCGGTTAAAAATAATATTGCCGCTTTGTTTATTTCAAAAACAGAACATGGCTTTAGCGAACAATTTACGGTAAAATTTAAACAATATTTAAAGTAACGTTTCAAGTCGCGAGTTTTTAGTTTCGAAGCTATTTATAGGTATACACCCATTATGATGATTTTTTTAATTACCCTTGTCTTTTTTCTTGTTGTTGGCGCAGCCATGGCAGTAGGTTATATTTTTCAAAACAAAACCCTTGCGGGAAGTTGTGGTGGTTTAGCCAGTGTTGGCATTGATAAAGAATGTAATTGTGACAATCCATGCGAAAAACGGCAAGAACGTGAACGTAAGTCTGCTTTAGAAGGCAACTTAAAAAACAAAATTGATGTGACAAATATATAGTTATGCCGTTTTATTTTTGAGGTCGATGGCTTAGCTTTAAATGGAAAGGGAAGGTGATAAGTCACCTTCCTTTTTTTTAGCTGAAATATTCTCAATCCAGTTTGCTAATACCAGTTTCATTAATTAGGTGATCTATTTTATACACAGGAAAAACGGCCAAACACAAGGCATTTATTTTAATAACTAATGGTTTTAATTATTAAATAAATAACGAAGTAGTTGGCTGTTTTAACCAGTAGAAATGTTCACATAGTTAGTGAGATTGGTATAAATCAAGAGCAGAGCTTTATTTAAACTGACAAGTTAGTGCGCTTTACGTTAGCTATGGGTTCAACACTAGGTCAACTGATAGCACAGACTGTGTGAAAACGTTTTGATCACTTTTTCGAATAAAAACCGAATACTTATGATCAATAAATATCAAACCAAGATAACAAATCACTCTACATTTGCTATAATATTCATAAGGTTAATTGATTATATGTTGTCTATATGTCACGTCATATTAAAGGTTTATCTCGCTCCCAAGCAACCCTCTTTCCAGAGATGCTTGATGATTTTGTCGCTAAAGAAAATCCTGTTAGAGTAATTGATGTATTTGTCGATGGGTTAGATTTACAAAACCTTGGTTTTAAAGGTGTTCAATCTAAAGCAACTGGCCGTCCTGGTTATCATCCCGCGATATTACTCAAAATTTATATCTATGGTTATTTAAACCGAATTCAGTCATCACGCTGTCTAGAGCGAGAAACACAACGCAATGTTGAACTTATGTGGCTCACGGAGCGTTTATCACCAGACTTTAAAACGATTGCTGACTTTAGAAAAGATAACCATCATGGGATTAAAACACCTGTAAAACCTTCGTTCAAATGTGTCATAAATTCAATATGTTTAGTGAAGCGACTGTTGCTATTGATGGTAGTAAGTTTAAGGCATCTAACAACAAAGATAAAAACTACACACCGAGTAAAATGAAGTCTCATATTGAGCGAGTAGATAAACATATCAATAATTATTTTTTGAAGCTTGAACAGTCAGATTCACAAGAGAATGCATCACAATACATTGCTAATATTGAATCTAAATTAGATTTCCTAAAACAACACCTCGTTGAACTAAAAGAGATGGAATTAGTCGTCAATAATCATCCTGATAAACAAGTATCAACAGTCGATCCTGATTCTCGCTTGATGAAAACACAGGGCATGACACGAGCTGTTTGCTATAACATACAAAGCGCTGTGGATACGAAACATCATTTAATTGTTGCTCACGAAGTCACCAATACAACAGATAGGGGTCAGTTGTGCAATATGACCAAACTGACACTTAAAGCGTTGGGGAAAAGTGTTACAACAATATTGGCAGATAAGGGGTATTACAGCCGACAAGATATCAAAGATACTCAAGATCTAGGTGTATCGACTCTTGTACCTAAAACCGATACATCAGGCTCAGAAATAAAAGGGATTTTTAACAAGTCACTGTTTCAATATAATCAAGAGAATGATGTTTATATTTGCCCTGAAGGCAATGAACTTCAACATCGATTAAATTCGATAGAAAGAGGGTTAGATATCAAAATTTACTTCAATGGAATGGCTTGTAAAAATTGTACTATCCGAAGTCAATGTACTCGTTCTAAAAAAGAGCCAAGAAGAATGAGGCGTTGGATCCATGAAGCTGATATGGAAAAATGGAAGCCTTACTCAAAGCAACGCCTGATGCAATGCTTCAACGAAAACAAACGGTTGAGCATCCCTTTGGAACGATTAAGTTGTGGGCAGGAGCCACGCACCTGTTAACAAGAGGGTTTAAAAATGTCAGTACAGAATTGAACCTGTATGTATTAGCATATAATTTAAAAAGAACGCTCAGTATATTTGGAACAGAGAAATTGATGAAGGAACTAATGGTGGCCTAAGGGCGATGTTTCCCTTTAAAACATCGGAATATGTTCAGAGCACGAGCTAATATAAGCAATTTTGAACTAATAAAAAATATAAAGCATGGATATTCATAAATATAGGCTTCGCTACGCGAAGCCTTATAAAGAGCAGATATAAAACCTCAATAGTTAAAACTTACAGCAATTAGTTTTCACACAGGCTGAGCCATAAGCTGACATTAGGTTTTGAGTTACTAAAGGCAGTTCACAGCCTATTGGTCTTGCCCCAAAACTATGATCATATTAGAGGCAAAATTAGCTGAAGTTTTCTGCTCTCTTGTGAGGCGTTTAAGCACATTATAGACAGTGTGAGTCCATCTCAGAACGCTAACTGATACCACAAAACGCTCATCCTTTGTGAGCCATATTCATATCTGCTAAGGGGCCGATTAGAGTGTAAAGTCGATGGACTTCAAGCTGTCCTACCATTTATTTAATTTTGCCAAATCACATCTGGCTTCCAGCCATTAATCCATGCTGGAATATCACTGGCAGGCATTGGTCTGGCAATACCATAACCTTGTGCTAATTCACACCCTAGCTGTAAAAGTGCAGTGCCGTGTTCAATCGTTTCAACGCCTTCAGCAATCACGTCACGTTTGAATGATTTAGCTAAGGCTATTACGCCTTCAATAATGGCCAAATCATCAACATCAATCAACATATCTCGTACAAAGCTCTGGTCTATCTTAATTAGGTTGGCTGGTAATCGTCTAAGATAAGTCAGGGACGAATAGCCTGTACCAAAATCATCTAAGGAAAATTTCACCCCCAACGCCATACAATCATTCATGATTGTTGATACATGCTGTACATCATCTAAGGCACTTGTTTCCAGTACCTCTAACTCTAAATAGCATGGTTTAACATCGGGGTGGGCTGCTAGCAGTGTTGTTAGCCTATCGGTAAAGTCAGGCTGCTGTAATTGTACTGCGGCAATGTTTACGCTAATACTTACAGGGAGCTTTTGCTCTATTGCTTGCCATTGACTAATTTGTGTCAGTGCTGTATCAATGACCCATTCACCCATTTCTATACTCATGGGGTTATTTTCAATAACAGGCAAAAACTCGATTGGATTCAATAAGCCTCGTACAGGGTGTTGCCAGCGTATAAGCGCCTCAACACCTATCACCCTACCTGTCCGCATATTAACTTTAGGCTGATAATGAAGCACAAATTGATGATTATCTAATGCGCTACGAATAGCCTCTAGGCTTTCCCGTTGGACTTTAACCGCATCATCTTGAGCCGTATCAAATAAATGATACCGATTCTTACCCGATTCTTTAGCCACATACATGGCTTGATCGGCATGGCGCATGAGCTGGTCACCATCGACATTATCTTGCGGGTAGAGGGTGACCCCAATACTGGCTGATATATTTAATACAATGCCTCCAATAGTAATAGGCTCAGACGCAGCTAATAATAATCGCTTTAATACCGGGTCACAATCTTCAACTTTAGCTAAATCAGCTAATACCGCCACAAATTCATCACCGCCTATACGGGCTAAGCTATCGCCTTCACGTAACGCCTCTTTCATACGAAGTGATAGTGCAATCAGCAATTCATCACCCATATCATGACCATGGGCATCATTGATGGCTTTAAAGCCATCTAAATCTAGAAATACAACAGCAATAGACTTCTCGTGACGGCTGCATTGTAACATGGCTTGAGATAATCGGTCTGCCAGTAATACACGATTGGGTAGATTAGTGAGTACGTCGTAATGAGCAATACGCTCTAATTGCTCTTGGTGTGCTTTTATCGGGGTGATGTCGTTACTTAAGGAGACATAATGGGTAGTAATACCCTGCTCATCATGTACCGCACTGATAGTACTCATTACAACATAGACTTCGCCATTTTTACGCCTGTTCCACATTTCGCCAGACCAGTAGCCTTCTTTTAATAGGGCTTGCCACATATCGGCATAAAACTCGGGGGATTGCCTTCCTGATTTAAGAATACGTGTGGTATGTCCTACTGCCTCTTCACGACTATAACCAGTTATAGCAGTGAATGTATCATTTACATCAATGATTGTACCTGTAGTATCGGTGATTGCGATGCTTTCTCGGGCGTGAGTGAATACATTGGCGGCAAGTTTGAGTTTTTCTTCAGTGAGCTTAAGATCAGTGATATCAGCATTGATACCGAGCATACGAATAGCTTTTCCAGCCTTATCACGAAAGACCTTTGCAATAGCTTTGATAACGCGAATTTCACCATTTGGCCAAACCACACGAAAATCTGTCTCAAAGTCTTTTCCTCCCGATAGTGCTGTATGAAGCTCTCGTTCGGCTCGCTTTCTATCATCGGGGTGTAGTGAGAATACCCACGCATCGTATGCACCAGAGAAGTCTTCTTTTTTAACATGAAAAAGTGAAAACATGGAATCATCCCATATTAACTCCTCGGTTTGAGGATTCAAATCCCATATTCCCACACCGTTCGAAACGGTGGCCAATGAAAGGCGTTCTTCTTTTTCATGTAATTTTAATGCATTATTTTTTCGTTCAGTAATATCTAAGTGTGTACCAATCATGCGCTTTGGTTGACCTTCATCATCCTTCTCAACTAATTTTCCCGAAGCCAGCACCCACACATAATGTCCAGATTTATGCTTCATCCGAAGTTCAATTTCATAAAGGTCAAGTTCACCGTTAAAGATTTGTTCGAGTAGGTTTTGCGCTTTTTTAAAATCCTCTGGATGAAGATTATTAGACCAAGTGTCAAACTTAACAGGGTGTAATTCATCAACAGTATAACCAATGATTTCTGCCCAGCGTTCATTGAATGTTAAAGCTCCTGTTTGAATCTGCCAATCCCATATTCCCACACCAGTAGCATTTATAATAAGCTCTAAACGCTCACTCTCATTGTTTTGTGGGCAATCAAGCTGTGGAGTTTTTTTAACCATTAAAGTTTCCTAAGGAGAATTAGATTTCAGCATTATTTAAAAACTATTTACTCTTTAATATTATAGAAAAAACATATCAAGTGTTACTTATTTTAATGTGAATACTTCAAATAGATCATAAGCTGTAAGACTACATTCATCTTTGTTTATTTTTTGCTTTAGCGTTCTGCCAAACTTTGTTTGTTTTTAGCCAAATTAAGCCCTAAAGCAATAATTGATACTAAGGAGCACTTTGCCAGTTATCAGTTCTTTGACCTTAAACGCAACTAGCATCTAACTCCCTCAATACGCACTTTGGATACCTACCAGAGCTGTAAAGATAGACCGCATCAGGATTTAAAGACTATAGTGGTGGCTTTGATGTCTATCAAGGTAAAGGTAAGTCAACGCCTTCTGAACACTAGGAATAGCTCAAAAAGTTATTGGTGCTAATGTGCTGCTTTCGTATCTTTGTTAACATCGATCCAGTGAGAATTAGAGTATTTTCTAGCTAGCTATAAGAAGTCCCTTTTGGCACAAATAAAAAGGTTAACAATTTACCAATAACTACTATTAAGTTTTCACCTCATAGAGGTAAGTTTGAGCCTAAAGCGGTCGTTACTTACGAGTCAAAATCATCCCAACTGGCGGCCACAATATGAAAGCTGACCTAAGGCCGAAGGTAAATCCAATCTACATGCTTTGCTCTATAAGGCTTACTGTCAATACATCCATTTTTTAATTATCTAATCCCTTAACAAACCACCCGTGAAAGAAAAATCAAGGGGCAGAACACTTGATTACTGAACTATTTTTTTGTGAGATGTTTTGTGGGGATTCGTCAGAAACAGCCACCTTGAATACGCCTTAAATATGTTAAACCATTCTGTTAGAATAATAAGCCATTGATTAAGAAATACCGGGCCAGCATGTCAGAATTTAAAGCATTTTCACTTTTAGAGTCAATTATTGAGCGCGTTAGGCTTAAGGGCTATAAACAGCCCACACCGATCCAAAAAGAATGTATCCCAGCTCTTATTAATGGGAATGATCTTCTTGGTATAGCGCAAACGGGAACAGGAAAAACTGCGGCCTTTTCATTGCCTATTATCAATAATTTTGGACGAAATAAAATAGATATCAAAGCTAAGAGCACGCGTTCGCTCATACTAACGCCCACGAGAGAGCTTGCCTCGCAAATTATGCAAAACATTGATAACTACTCTGATGGTTTAGGGCTTAAAACTAAGGTTGTTTATGGTGGTGTAGGAAGACAAGATCAAGTTGACTCTATCGCACTTGGACTTGATATTTTAGTGGCCACCCCTGGAAGGTTATTGGATTTAATTGAAACGGGCGATATAAATTTTAAGGCGTTAGAAGTATTTGTGTTAGATGAAGCAGATACAATGCTTGATATGGGGTTCTTTAAGGATGTTCAAAGCATCATATCTAAACTACCAAAGAACCGACAAACACTATTGTTTTCAGCTACTATGCCTGCTGAAATAGAGATACTTGCAGAAGAAATATTAACGGATCCAGCAAAAATTCAAATTACTGCTGAAACGGTTACTATCGACCTAGTTAATCAA
>NZ_QOLD01000063.1 GCF_003333305.1 Candidatus Colwellia aromaticivorans
AGCTTTTGCGTTCACTTAGACTCATATTGCAGCTCCCGAAAGTTCGGTTACATTAATTATGAGTCAACGATAGTTTTTAGGACTGACCTTGAAACAGCTAGGGTTACATTTAATGTGAGTCAATTCGATTGCCATAAATAGCTTGGTGAAAGTTAATCAATCTATTGATAATCGACTATACTGAAAGGGCAGTTGAATTATAAATTACAGGAGCAGACCATGTTTTTGAAAAATAGGAACAACGGCGATATGATTGATATTAGCAGGATTCGAGATCTTACTAATTTATATCACGATAAAGTAGTAGGCTGCTATCAATCCGGAGAGGAATTACAAGATCCGCAAGAGTTCAATAAGTCTGAACTTGTCTTTCTTTCGGGGGAAGATTTACCTAGGTGTTGGACAGACCCCAAGTATCGGGTGCATGGTTAATCATGAATGTTCAATTGTTGGTAACTCATACTGATTTTTGTTTACCTAATCTCGAATGTGAATTACAAAATGCGGGTATCAATTATCGCATAACTTATATAGAAGATAATCCAGATTTAGTGGCAACTTATCACCTTCGACATTCACCTAATATATTTGTGAATAATAAATTAGTGTTTAGGCATCAACCAAGTCAGGCTGAGCTAGAAGCATATTTCCATGGATAATGGATAAATACTACCATGGCTTGCTTTACTCATATTGCCTTACATGTTCAAGATGTTGATAAATGTGTAGACTTTTATCAACAATACGCAGGATTAATCTTGGTTCGTGAACGTCAAGTTAATGGAAAACATATTATTTGGTTAGCTGAACCCGGTAAAGAATCATGCTTTATTTTTGTTATTTTACCGGGCGGTCCAGGACATCAACAAGCTGACAATGACTTCTCACATTTGGGGTTTGCATTATCAGATAAAAAGCGGGTAGATGTTATTGCGAAAAAAGCAGCACAAGCCGGTATTTTATTATGGTCCCCTAAACAAGAGCCTTTTCCCGTTGGTTATTATTGCGGTGTTTTAGATCCTGATGGTAATCGTGTGGAATTTAGCTACGGGCAACCCTTAGGAGATAATGCTCTCGAACGGGAGGAATAAGCTAACATACTTATCGATTTTTAATGATAAAATATTACTTCCAACGTAACTATTCACCTTCACAGGCTTTAAAAATATCAGGTAGTTGCTTTTCAAACAATAAGTTCAGTGCATGACTTGCGGTTACTTGTTGTTTCCTACAACTTGAAATGTAACTTCTTAGTAGGCAAAACATTTGAGCGCCGTTCATACTTCTAAAGCAGCCTGATATCTTTTGATGCACTTTCGTCATGCGAATATCATTTTCACCTTGATTGTTGGTAAATGGCACACTTTCATCCACCATAAAGCGAAGAACATCCTCTTGATATTTTCTCAATCTTTCGAGTAGTGCTCTAGATTTTGTTCTTTTTAACCGGCCTCGCTGGCCTTTTTTTCGACTATTTTTATCCGGTGGTGGACATTCTATGTCGCCTTGAGTAAGTATTGCCCTATATCGCTTTATATACTGCTGCTTGGCTGCTTTATCAAGTTTAGCTTCCTCTCTTTTTGCTTTGTTTATTTCTTTTAGTAACCCCTCTAACGCTTTTGCCCATGCAATACCATCTTGCTCATGTGCGCGTGTTAATTCTCTAATGTGGTGAGCATTACATAATGAATGCGCACATTGCGTATATTGATAATAGGGTTTCCAATGGTCATGGCATGACACGCCGATAAAATGAGGAATTATATTGATGTCATCCATGGCTATTTATCCCCTTAGGAAATTTTCCCACAAAACGTTTTCCTTGAGCATTTTCTAAAATCTGTGCTTGGTACTCTGTCACCACTTTACTGATGTCTATATTTCCAACCTGTCGTTTAATGACCCCTACATCACGATATTTACCTCGAGGTAAACTCTTCCTATCAACTAAAATAACGTTAACGGCATCGGGCGTGTCTGTTTGGAGCAGGGTTTTGCCTTCTCGACCTTCTTGTCCACCTGATTTCTTATCTGATTTTTCTTTACTTTGTTTTTTCGGTTAACGTCTTGCGAAGGAGGAATACTGCTGTTTTGACTATTAAGGCTCAGTTTATTCGCGAGTAACACAACGACACCAATATCAGCTCTATCGGCATTTTTAATGCAGGAGTGAGGGCTTTATCTTCTTGTAGTTGAGCTTTAGTTTTCTCAACGACTTCGTGGATATTGATGTTGTTTAAGTTCATTAAAATGAGGTAAATTAAGTGATTGTGCTAGTCTGATCCCCTTTTTAGGATCGGTCAACAGTTCAAAATAGGATCGTGAAAATAAATTGAAAAAAAGTATTTTTTTATTGAAATTATCGAATTGTGTTCTACAGTTATTGTTGTTGGTAACAACAAAAGGAGCAGGATGCTTTTTTAGGACACTTCAGGGATAAAGTAGCGCAACGAGGATGTTGCATTAAGGATAAATAAAACAGGGAATGTTATTCATGGAAAATACCTCCCTGCTTTACTTTTTAACTTCTTTTTCTAGACCACCTGAATAATAACCATTATTAGTGTTAATAGCTGATGATTTTTAACGAGAATATAGAGGTAGACTTGTACTTGATTAAATTCCTATAAGGCCTATGGAGTAGTGCTTACAGAGACATAAAACTTTTGAAATTACTGAGTAAAATCACAGTAATAAAGATGGTACCCGGAGCCGGACTTGAACCGGCACGCTTTTCGGCGAGGGATTTTAAATCCCTTGTGTCTACCAATTCCACCACCCGGGCATTATATCAATTAGATATGGGGTAAGTTTTTTTTATAGTAGGACATTGGTAACCTACTTTTGTTCTATTTAACGCTAACACATAAATTTGGAGCGGCTAACGAGACTCGAACTCGTGACATTCACGTTGGCAACGTGATGCTCTACCAGCTGAGCTACAGCCGCTTCATTAGAGCTTTAAAAACATTAAACAAATTTGGAGCGGCTAACGAGACTCGAACTCGTGACATTCACGTTGGCAACGTGATGCTCTACCAGCTGAGCTACAGCCGCTTCATATATGTTTACTGTTTAGGAAAAATCCCTAACTTAATTTTTCACTTTCATTTCGTTAAAAATGAGCGCGAATTTTAGCGTATAAATCGTCTTTTAACAACCACTAACACACTATTTTTACTCTCAACTTTCTGTTGATGAAATGGTACCCGGAGCCGGACTTGAACCGGCACGCTTTTCGGCGAGGGATTTTAAATCCCTTGTGTCTACCAATTCCACCACCCGGGCAAAATGGAGGCGGATACCAGAATCGAACTGGTGTACACGGATTTGCAATCCGCTGCATAGCCACTCTGCCAACCCGCCATTTTATCAACACGAGTTGAGTGATTTCATTTGTGGAATAATCCTAACCACAGTAAAACCTATTCTACTAAATATATTGGAGCGGCTAACGAGACTCGAACTCGTGACATTCACGTTGGCAACGTGATGCTCTACCAGCTGAGCTACAGCCGCTTAATACATTTTGTAGTTTTGAAACGTCTAGTTAGATTACTCTTCCCAGTTGCTTCAACGCTGACTCCCTGTCAACGAAAACGCATTCTACATCGTATTACGTTACAGTCAACTATTAAATTCCTTTTTTATTTCGACTGCTCAAAAAGCAGCTTGTTTGGTGCTTTTTTTTACTTTAAATCGTCATTACTAACACTTTTATGAAAAATATGACGTTTGTAATTAAAGTCTATTAATTTTTACTGGCTATGTATTTGCTTTTAGCTCTGGCCATGCGGCTTTAAAGTAATCAATTAACGTTGAAATAGTCAAAATGGTCGCAATAAAATAGAACGCATAAGAAGCATAATTTAAAATCACGTGTGGAAAATAAAAGTAAACTAGCGGTATATCGTAATCAGGCCGCCATATTAAGCCCATAATCCCTAACATTTGCGCTGCAGTTTTATACTTGCCCATATTAGAAACGGCAATAACATCGCGTTTACCACGAGAAGACATAAACTCTCTTAAGGCGCTAATGAATACTTCACGAGCGATCATGATGATAGCAGGAATAGCCACCAACCAGGTTTGATAATCATGCACTATCATAACAAGCGCAGCGACAACCATAAGCTTATCTGCCACGGGATCAATAAACGCACCAAACGCTGAAGATTGATTTAACTTCCTCGCTAGGTAACCATCTAATATATCACTAACAGCTGCCAGCCAAAAAATGGCAAACGCACCAAAGTGACTCCATGATAGCGGTAAATAGAAGATAATCAGAAAAATGGGGATCAGTATGATCCGAAATAAGGTTATTTGATTAGGTAATGTCCACATAGTCTCTTACTTTTACAACAAGCTTGATATTAAGCATTTGCATTTTATCTTAAGCATTTGCATTTTATTCTACACAGGTTAAGTAACTAGATATAGCTACTTATCATGCAAAACATCATAAATTTTTTTCGCTAGCGCTCTACTAATGCCAGGTACTTTTTCTAACTCAGTAAGATCAGCATTTTTTACTTCTTGCATGCCACCTAAAAAAGTTAGTAAGGCTTGGCGCTTTTTAGCACCAATGCCTTCAATGTTTTCAAGTACTGATTTTTTACTCGCTTTTTGTCTTTTCGCTCTATGGCCTGTAATGGCAAAACGGTGTGATTCATCACGAATATGTTGTACTAAATGTAGTGCAGGTGATGTAGCAGGAAGTGATATTAATTGGTGAGAACCTGCTAAAATGAGTGTTTCTAACCCCGGTTTACGTGACTCTCCTTTAGCAACACCGACAAGTAAGGGTACTCTATCTAAACCTTGCTTAGCAGTTAACTCAGCAAAAAAATCTTCTGCTTTTGCTAATTGACCTTTACCGCCATCAATAAATACAATATCAGGTAGTTTTTTTAACGACTCGGTATCTTGTGCTGTAAGCTTGCCATAACGTTTATTTAACGCAAAAGCCATTGCAGCATAATCATCACCCGGTGTTATACCATAAACATTATAGCGGCGATAATCTGATTTCATCGGCCCTTCTTGATTAAAAACCACGTTTGAAGCAATTGTTTGTTGGCCCATTGTATGACTAATATCAAAACACTCTATGCGGTTAATACCATTGGATAGCTCAAACACTTCGTTTAAGGCAACAAAGCGTGCTTGCATTGACTCTTTATGACTATTTCGAGTAACTAATGCCGTTTGGGCATTGGTTGTGGCAAGTTTTAAATACTGCCGACGCTCTGAACGACTGTTAGTTGAAATTTTCACGTCATGTTCAGCCTGCTTTGAAAGTAAAGAAGCAAGTTCATTTATTTGCTCAAAGCTATGCATGGCAACAATTTCCTTAGGAATATTACCTTCGCTTATCCCCTCACCTAAAGCACTCCCTAGGTAATGTTGTCCAATAAAGGCTTGGATAATATCTTCATCACTGGTTTCACTTGGCACAACAGGAAAGTAACTTTTACTGCCTAATATTTTATGGTCACGAATCATAAGTAAATGAACACAGGTTTGAGATTTAACGCGATATAAACCAATAACATCCATTTCAGCAGCAATACCACTAACATATTGTTGTTGCTGAACTTTACGCAACGTGGTGATTTGATCACGACATTTAGCGGCAAGTTCAAAATTTAATTGAGCACTAGCCAACTCCATACGCGTCACTAATTGCTCAATAACCATTGAGCTTTTACCTTTGAGAAATAATTTAGCTAAAGAAACTTGTTGTTCGTAGTCTTCAAGTGATACTTCATCGACACAAGGGGCTAAACAACGCCCTAACTGGTGTTGCAAGCAAGGACGTGACCTCGCTCTATAGTAACTGTCTTCACACTGACGAATGGGAAAAATTTTCTGCATTAACCGTAAACTTTCCCACACGGCTCCTACGCTAGGGTATGGGCCAAAATAATCACCTTTAATGCGCTTTCCACCACGGTGCAAACCTAATTTAGGGTGCTTGTGATCAGTAATTAATAAGTAAGGGTAAGACTTATCATCTCGCAGTAATATGTTGTATTTGGGCTGATATTTTTTAATATAATTATTTTCAAGGATTAACGCCTCCCCTTCCGTATGAGTGACGGTAACATCAATAGCGCAGATTTGTTTAACAAGTGCTCGAGTTTTAACGGAGCCAACATCTTGACGAAAATAACTAGCAAGGCGCTTTTTAAGTTGTTTAGCTTTTCCAACATAGATAACCGTTTGTTCATGGTTATACATGCGATATACACCCGCCTGTTCAGTAACAGCGTTTAAAAAGGCTTCATAGTCAAAGTTGGAGGGTTGCTCAGTATTATTAGTGCCAGACAAAATTATAACTTTTCTGTGTGTATCATACCGTGGCGAATAGCCATGTGGGTTAATTCAACATCATTACTCACGGCTAGTTTTTCAAACATACGATAACGGTAACTATTAATCGTTTTAGTACTTAGATGCAAATGCACCGATATATCAGGTACCTTTTCACCCCGAGTGATCATTAACATGATTTGAAGTTCTCGATCCGACAATGAATTGAAAGGGTTTTCTTCTGCTGATTTAAACTGGCTTAGTGCCATTTGTTGGGCAATTTTCGCAGGCAAATAACGTTGGCCACTGTTTACCGCTCTTATCGCATTAACCATTTCATTTGGTGCCGTTCCCTTTGTTAAATAGCCTGCAGCCCCTATTTGCATAACTTTTGTTGGGAATGGCTCTTCTGTATGCACAGTGAGTACGATAATTTTTGCATCTGGCGTAAAACGTAAAATCTTTTTAGTTGCTTCTAAACCACCCATACCAGGCATGTCCATATCCATTAAAATAACATCGGGTTCAGTGTGGCGACAAAACTTTATTGCTTCTTCGCCAGTTTCACATTCATTAATAACGTTAAAGCCTTTCACTTCAGTCAATATTTTACTAATACCCGTTCTTACTAATTCATGATCATCAACTAATAATATATTTATCAATCTAACTTGCCTTAAATTACTTAATAGTGCTTATTGTAAGCGTAGAGTCAAAAAACTGTACCTATTATTAATAGGTTGGAGAGTGTAATAAAAACTATATTTGCTCAATAGTTTTCAGCTATAACAACACTATCGCTTATAATTCATTATTTTTTAACCAGCTATTTAATAGCCCTATTTGGCCATTTTTATATGCCGCATAAGTTAAACGCACAGCATTACTTAAAATAACGCTGTCAGACCAATTAGTTTGTTCTGAGATTAATTTGTAGCATACTTTAGCTTCTGGTGACAAATAACCACGCATCTCTTGTTTACCACGCTCTTTTTGCCGTTCACGGTATTTTTTCTGCTTTTCGGCATTGGTCATCGCCTTTTTTTTATTTTTTACCTGTTCATCCATCTTATTCTCAATGCATTTAGTCTAGTGTCTACTTGCTATTAGGCACTATGTTACTCTGCCCGTTTAATTTTGCAATACGCTCTTTGGCTATACTTGCAAAAGAAAATTTGATTTTTATCATAAAAATGACCATTTTTTTACTGTTCGGTGTTGTTTAGTGTACAAGTGTTCGCTAAAGTAACGCCGTAGATATTTATCAGATGATTTTTATTAGGTCACTATTTAAGTGATTTATTAATAAATAGTTTTTATTAGCTGACTTTAATAGGCAATACAGTTATGGCAATGGCACAACAAAATTCATACAGCAAAGAAGATTTGATCAAAGCGGGTACTGGCGAAATGTTTGGAGAAGGTAACTCTCAGCTTCCTTCGGATAACATGTTAATGATGGATCGCATACTTACTATAACCGAAGAAGGTGGTGAGCATGGTAAAGGTTACCTTATTGCTGAGTTAGATATTAATCCAGATTTGTGGTTCTTTGATTGCCACTTTAAAGGAGACCCAGTAATGCCAGGTTGTTTAGGACTAGATGCCATGTGGCAGTTAGTTGGTTTTTTCTTAGCATGGACTGGCGGTCCAGGTCGAGGTCGTGCTTTAGGTGTGGGTGAAGTTAAATTTACTGGCCAAGTTTTACCTACAGCCAAAAAGGTTACCTTTAGAATAGACTTTAAGCGAGTTATTAAGCGTAAACTATACATGGGTCTTGCCGATGGCAGCGTAAGCGTTGATGGTCGTGAGATTTATACTGCTAAAGATTTAAAAGTAGGATTATTTACTGATACGTCAAAGTTCTAGTAAACGATAAGCCTTGAAAATATAAACCCAGCAAATGCTGGGCTTATTTTATTTTCTAAACACTAATAAATAATTCACTTTGTTGATTATTTAATATTTGTTTATTTATATAGACCTTGCTGTCTATCTTCTATGGCTTCACGCCAACCACCTAACCATTGTGATTTGATAACGGTACTTTGGTAAGGGCAATGTTCTTTAGAACGTCCAGATATACCTGCTTGGTAACCTCGTGTATGAGCCCTATCTTGGCGGTCTCGTTTTTGCCTATTCATCATTAATTCACGCTCCTTTCATTATCATTCTCACTCTAAAACTTAGTTAATGAACAGCAAAAATACAACATTGAAACGGTAGTATTTATCAAAAATTAATTAACCTTTTGATTGATGAAGATTTTTAATTTTAATTAAAAACTAAAAAAGCACCGGAAAGGTGCTTTTTAATAAATACTCACTAAATAAAAAGTTTATTTCATCAATTTACGACGTAAACCAAACAATGATATGAGAGCAAACAAAGAACCAAAGCCAAAACCTGCTCCTTTACGTATAACTTTACCTTCTTCTTCTGCGGTACATATTTCACCATCATCACCACCAGGGATAAGTTCAAGGCTAATAGCACGAACCACATCTTCAGTTTCACCATCTATTGCTATACCTTTAGCATCAAAACGAGCAACCTTTACAATCGCAGTAGCAGAAATCATACCGGTATCATTAATACCGCGAGCCTCAATAATATCGTATGTTAAGCGCTCTGAACATGGAATAAGCTTATTCAAATTGCTAAAGGCCTTAGCTTCCATGTCATAAACAAATGCAGCCGTTCTTCGAGGGTTTTGAGGACTTTCATTGTGAGTTTCAATTTCGCCCTCACCAACCATCAAACCAGCATTATTTATCGCACGAACAGTACTGTCTGAACCAGCAAAGAAGTCATCTGGATATATCATCTCAATTTCTGTTTTAGGTACCGTAGTATCAACATAAAAAAACTTTTGCACTACCTTACCGTTTATTGCTTTAGTAAGATGCCCTACCGCAATACCTGCATCATTTATATCATAAGCGCGAGAACTCGCTTTATTGGCGTGATCACCTGACAGGTCAATAACTTCTCCATTTTTATAAACAACAGCATAGTGATATAGACTACTTTGACTGACCGATGGGCTTGTTTCTGTTTCATCATCCCAACCATCAGCATAACCAACCGCAACACCATCGGCATTAACTGCTAGTGCATAACTTGAATGTGGGCGTTCATCATCTGGATGAGGCTCAACTAACAACCCTAATTGTTCAACAACAGGGTTATCATTTGGATCTAATGTCGCTTTAAGCGCCATGGTATGATAAACCGAAACTGTTGACTGTAACTGGGCTTGCGCTACACAAGCGTCAAAAGGTAAGTCTTTTAATACGTCTGGATCTGCACAACCACCAGAATCATCTTCAATTACATCTATATAAGCCTGAGTTAATTTATAACTACTAAAGCCAACCGCAATACCCGCTTCATTAACATCTAAAACAGCCGATTCACCACCACCATATTCTGTTTCTAAAGGGACTACTTGATGTACTTGTGCACCTTGATCATAAGAGAAAAAGCCTCGTATGCCATATTCTCTAAGCCAAAAAGTATGCTCTTCCCCATCTGAATCTATATAAACATCTTCTGGTAAGTAAGGCGCTGTCGCCGTTCCATACGAAATTCCACCATTGGTAATACCACTTACAATATCGATGGTTGAACGAGTTAAATCAGTTGTAGAATCAAATGTTTCATCCCACAAATTATAATCTTCTGTAACGCCACCAACATTAGTCATGGCAATAGTATCACCGACCTTTTGATACTCAATATCAAGCCCTTTGCCAGTTCTAGTGTCTTGTAACCAGCGAACTACCCAAGCTAAATCATTTGCAGTAGGATTTCCTGCTTTTAACGCATCAAAGTCTTCAATATCATTTAATGCATGCACGCTTGCAAAGCTAAACAAGGCATAATTTCGTATTTCAGTAAAATCATCTTCATCTAAATACTGAAATTGCACAGGAAAGTTATAAAGGCTAGTACCTGATATCGCCATATCACCAGAAGAATTTTGGTGCTGAGCATAAGTGTACTTTAGCTTACTCGCTTCACCTGTATTTTTTATTTTGTAAGTAGCAGCATTTACATTATGAATAAAACTTATGCTTAGCGCACTGCTAACGCTTAAAGCGATTATATTTTTTACTATTTTGCTCATTTTACTACTTAACTCTTTTTTATTTATTGTCGGAGAAAGTTCCAACCCATATTTATTAAAGTTCATCTAGCTCTTGCCATCTTGTGTACACAAGGTCGAGTTTTGACTCGTTTTCGCCAAGCTGGTTCAATATATTTTTAGTATATTGTTCATCTTTGCTAAAAAAATCGCTTTGATTGACTTGTTCTTGTAAATCAGCAATTTTATTTTCTAGGCTATCTATTATTTCAGGTAGTTCAGCTAGCTCTTTAGTTTCTTTAAAAGATAGCTTTTTTTTGGCAATCTTTGCGATTTCTTTTTTCGCTGATTCTGTTTTACTTTGCAGCGTTACTTTTTTATGTTCAGCAGCAATCTGTTGCTGACGCTGCTCTTCTTTTAACGCTAAATAGCTATCAACATCATCATAGCCACCCACTATTTGATTAATACGCCCTGTGCCATCAAAATAAAGACAAGTATTTACACAGTTATTAACAAAGTCACGATCATGGCTGACTAAAATAACCGTTCCTGAATAATTTGCAACTACTTCTTCCAGTAGCTCTAACGTTTCTATGTCTAAATCATTGGTTGGTTCATCAAGAATCAGTAAATTACTCGGACGTAAAAATAATCGAGCCAATAATAAACGATTTTTTTCACCACCTGATAATGCTTTAACGGGTGTACGTGCGCGTTTAGGGCTAAATAGAAAATCTTGTAAATAACCTAAAACATGACGAGATCTTCCATTTACCATCACTTCTTGCTTACCTTCACCAACAATCTCTTGCACAGTTAGGTTCAAATCTAATGCTTCACGATGTTGATCAAAATAGGCTACCTCTAAGTTAACCCCTGAGCGCATCTCACCACTAGTCTGCTTAAGCTTTTCCATAATAAGCTTAATTAAGGTTGATTTACCTGTACCGTTAGCGCCAATGAATGCTAAGCGATCATTGCGTGTAATCAGTAGATTAAGTTTTTCAATGATTACCTTGTCATCAAAAGCAACGGTCACATCTTTTGCTTCAAACACTAACTTACCTGAACGATCACCTTGAGTAATATTCATCGTGCTTTGATTACGCACTTCACGGCGGGCTGTTCGCTCTAAACGTAATTTTTCTAATGATCTTACTCTGCCTTCATTACGGGTACGACGTGCTTTTATTCCTTGTCGAATCCAAACTTCTTCTTCAGCAAGGCGTTTATCAAATAAGGCATTTTGTTGTTCTTCAACTTGTAGATCATGCTGTTTTTGCTCGATATACAGATCATAATCACCGGGATAACTTTTCAGTTGACCGCGGTCAAGGTCTAAAATACGCGTTGATAAGCCGCGAATAAACGCCCTATCATGACTAATAAAAATAATGGTACCTGCAAAGTCTTTTAAAAATTTCTCTAGCCATAAAACACTGGCGATATCTAGATGGTTAGTCGGCTCATCTAATAATAAAATATCAGGATTAGTCACCAACGATTTAGCCAATGCTACTTTACGCAACCAACCACCAGATAAATCTGAAATTTTAGCATCACCATCTAACGATAAGGTGCTCATTACTTGCTCAATGCGTTGCTCGTCTTGCCAAGCATTGGCTTGTTCTAATTCATCTTGCACATTCGCTAACTTGTTAAGGTTTCTCTCACTAGGATCTTCACCAATTAAGTGAATTAAACTATGATAACGACTAATGAGATCAGCATTTTCTTTTACCCCTTGGGCAACATAGTCAAATACATTAACATCAGAAGATTCTGGCGGATCTTGCTCTAGCATTGCCATTAACATGGTGCTAGATTTTAATATCTGACCATCATCTAGGTTTTGAAAGCCCATTAAGACTTTCATCAAAGTAGACTTGCCCGCACCATTACGACCAACTAAACAGATACGTTCACCTGTTTGTATACTTAAATCTGCTTTATCTAAAATTTTATCTGTTCCAAAGGCTAATTCGCCATTGGCTATTCTTAATAATTCCATCGGTTATTTAAACTCGCTTTTTATAAATTTGCTGTAGCTAATTCGCTATTAACTGGGCAACTTGCTCTGCTGTAAAAGGCCAAAATAGCTTTTTATTTTCGCAAAGAGTATTACCTAGTTTTTCTAATACTGGGATGTGTACACCATAGAGTTCAACTAAACTTTTAGTCTCATGGGCAACATTTGGTTGATCAACAATATCGATTTCACTTAATTGTTCATGTGTTAATACGGTTAAGCAAATAGCCAATGCTTGCTCACACAAATGACAACCGTCACTGCCGTATAAAATAAACTTTTTCGTTATCATACTACTTGTTACCATGCTAAAGATTCACTGTGCTTTATTTTAGAACTCTGTCTATTTTCTCGTAATAGACCAGCTATTATGAATATGTTTGTTACGGGCGAAATCTTTATCTCGCGTAATATCAGACATTGCCTGTGCTTTTACACCGAGTGCTTCCATCGCATCAAAGTCCATTTTGAAATTACGCTTATTATTAGTGAAAAATATTTCACCATCTGGCGCTAATGATTTCAAGGCATCGGTAATTAATGCCACGTGATCACGTTGTACATCAAAACTGTCTTCCATACGTTTGGAGTTGGAAAAGGTTGGTGGATCAATAAAAACGATATCAAAGGCTGTGGTATTCTTTTTCAGCCAATCTAAGCAGTCAGCTTGAATAAATTGATATTTATGGCCATTAAGTTTGTTTAAAGCAAAGTTGTCTTGTGCCCAATTAAGGTAAGTATTAGACATATCAACGGTTGTTATTGAACTTGCCCCATGTAAAGCGGCTTGCACTGACACCGAGCCGGTATAAGCAAATAGGTTTAATAAGCTTTTGTTTTTTGATTTTTTAGCAACTATTTGTCGCGTTTTACGGTGATCTAAGAATAAACCGGTATCAAGGTAGTCCCACAAGTTAATTTTAAACAATGCACCATGTTCATTCACCGTGATCGATTGTTTAGATTTATCAACACGTTGGTATTGATTCTTACCAGTTTGCTTAGCACGCGTTTTTAATATCACTTTGTCCGTTGGTACTTGTAGTACTTTTGGCGCCCAATAAAGCACTTCTTGCAAGCGCTTAGTCGCTTTTTGCTCCTCAATAGTTTTCGGTGCGGCATATTCTTGAATAACTAAATAATCACCATAAATATCAATAGCAACATTGTATTCAGGAATATCCGCATCGTATAAACGATAACAGTCAATCTGGTTTGATTTAAGCCAACCTTTTAATGATTTAATATTTTTCTTTAAGCGGTTTGCAAAGTCGCTATCTTCTTCAGCAAATGAGGATTGTGGATTAACTGCATCTTTTGCTAACTGCTTTTGATCGACATTATATAACGCAAATTGACAATCTAACGGACCATTTTTAAATTTATAACGCTTAAAACTTGATAATTTAAGCATGGCAAGCAGTTCAACATTAGATGTTAATATCGCCACGCGCCAATCGATAAATTGACTTTTAAGCTTTTGACCAAACAATACAAAATTTTCAACAAGCTCTGGCAATTCACCTATGCGCTCACCATAAGGAGGATTAAACAGAATAGTACCCGAATGCCCGTAAGCATTTTTCATGTCATTCGTATTTTGACACTTAAACTCAATAAAGCGTTGTACGTTCGCATTACGAGTGTTTTGCTGTGCTGTGTTGATAACACGCGCATCTATATCAATACCAAAAACTTTCAAACTACTATTTTGAGCATCATGTAAAGCAGTTGCTGAATCGTTTTTCGCTTTATTTAATTGGCCTTGCCATAAGTCTTCATCATGCTTTAACCACGATTCAAAACCCCATGACGCTCGATGAATACTTGGCGCTTGTTTAGTCGCCATAGCAACCGCTTCAATCAAAATAGTACCTGAGCCACACATAGGATCAACTAAGGGCTTACTCGTATCGGCTAACCAGCCAGAGCGTATAATAAGTGCAGCGGCTAAGTTTTCTTTTAATGGTGCAGCACCACTGTGCTCACGATAACCCCGCTGGAATAACCCTCGACCAGAAAAATCTAAATAAATACTGACATGGTCTCTGAGTAAACGCGCTTGGAAGCTTATTTGTGGTGACTTTTTATCGACATTAGGTCGCTCAAAGCCTTGCTCTCTAAATTGATCAACAATAGCATCTTTTATAGTTAAACCACCAAATTGGCTATTACGAATTTCTTCACTGTAGCCGACAAAGTCAATAGCAAACGTAGTTTCACTAGTAAAGTGTTCAAGCCAGTTTATAGAACTCGCTGCCTTAAATAGCTGATCTTTGTTTAGTGCTTCGCCTTCACCAAGTTTTAACATCACTCGTGTCGCTAAGCGTGTCCATACACTAATTTTATAACCCAGCGCCAATGAAGCACTAAAATAAACCCCTTCTGGTTTTTGTACTACCTGTTCACCGCCAAGGTTTTTTATCTCATCAGCGAGTAAAACCTCAATACCTGGCGAGGTTAAGGCTAAAAATGATTGCATGTGTTCTTGCATTTCTTGCATCGTTTAATCCTAAAAATTGTTCCCAAGGAACAGATGGCGGCAATTATAACCAAACTATGGTCACACATAAACAAAAGTTGAATATTGTTAAAATAACACTGATCAAACAGCCTGTAATTTGGGCATAACGCATGACATTTAAGCGAACAAATATTTAATTGAAAAAACCGCTTGCTTTATATCGATGCTATCCTTACTATACGCATCGATTTCAAGGAGACATTCTTTGGGGTTATTCTTACAATTGAATTAAAACTATTGTGACTTACCTAAGTAATTAGGTCATTCGGACGCGGGATGGAGCAGTCTGGTAGCTCGTCGGGCTCATAACCCGAAGGTCGTAGGTTCAAATCCTGCTCCCGCAACCAATCCATTGAAATTCATAAAGTTTTTTATTAAATATTTATTTTTCAATAATTCCCTAATAACCGGAATTAAAATCGTTATTGGCTTCTTACTTTCTTAAAAAAAGTAAGTCATTCGGACGCGGGATGGAGCAGTCTGGTAGCTCGTCGGGCTCATAACCCGAAGGTCGTAGGTTCAAATCCTGCTCCCGCAACCAATATTAAGGTCGTAGGTTCACTTTCCATAAATAAAGTGCTCCCACAACCAATTCTTTTAGAATGAATTAAAACTTCTAAGACTTTGTTTTATATTCTCTTTATAAAACTCATTCGGACGCGGGATGGAGCAGTCTGGTAGCTCGTCGGGCTCATAACCCGAAGGTCGTAGGTTCAAATCCTGCTCCCGCAACCAATTCAAATCACCTTCAAATTTTCTCAAGATAGCACCTACATCTCAAATCTGTGTCATTTTCGTGACAAAATTAATAACACTGAAATATTATCAAATTTCTTATAGTATTTAACTCTGTAGAAGAAACCTACGAAGATCTCGTTCTTGCCGCATGACATGTAAGATATAAACCTTGTCGCTATCCACTTTATAAAAAATACGACAAGGATTAACATTAACTTCACGATAATTTAAGTTAATTAACTCCAGTGGTCTTTTACCCGATTCTGAGTGACTTTCTAACCTGGATATTGTATCAAATATTTTTTGAGTCAACTTTTTAGCCGATGAAATATTACTCAAAGCGATATATTCAGCTATATCATTTAAATCATCGAGAGCTGGTGACGTCCATATTACTTCAGCCATTTGCTCATTTTCTCTTTTGCTTCTTGATTTGAGAATGTATTGCCATTTTTAATTGCTTGCTCACCGCGTGCTACGCCCTCAAGAATAGCCATTCGCTGTTGCATGAACTCATAATCTTCCACATCAACTAAATAAGCAGATGGTTGACCATGCTCAGTAATTAATATGGGTTCTTTGGAGATGTGGAGATCTGCTAAAATTTTGGTAGCTTGACGTTTAAGGGTCGTAACCAGTTCAACTCTCATGATAACTCCAATAGATAATCAAATAATGTATCACAATAGTATCACATAAACTCGAGGTTATAACTATACGCTAACCGCCACAATAAGCGGCAAATAGTAGTTGGTTAAAATAAGCGACGAAGGAGCAAAAACCAACTGTTATTTGTCCTTTTAAGTGACTTATTATATTTCTTATACCATAATATATTATATATAGGTACTAACGAGGTTTTCAATTATGGCTAAAAATACAAGTGTTACACTAGGAGATCATTTTGATCAGTTTATAAAACAACAACTTAACACTGGTCGTTATGGCTCAGCAAGTGAAATTGTTAGAGCCGGATTAAGAGCGTTAGAAGATCAAGAAGCTAAGCTTTTAAATTTACGTAATATGCTAATCCAAGGCGAACAAAGCGGTGTTGCTGAGTACACCTATGAAAGCTTATTGACTGAATTAGATAAAGATAACCATTAATGAATAAGTTTGTATTATCTTCGAAAGCCAAAACAGATTTAATTAAAATAGCTAAATATACTCAAATAACTTGGGGAGCTCCTCAGCGAAATGATTACCTAAAAGTATTAGATAATACGTTTCATTTATTAGCCGAGGATCCAGAGCTAGGTATTAACTGTGATTACATTAGAGAAGGCTACAGCAAATACCCACAAGTCAGCCATGTGATTTATTACAAAGAATATAAAAACAACCAGATCTTTATAGTGCGAATATTGTACAAAAGTATGGATGTTAACTCCGCACTCTAGAAAAATATAACGCCGCCATAACCGGCAGCCGTGCGCGAAGCGCGATTTAGGCTGTCTAGTGGCGATGGTTGATGGCCTTGTTATATTTTGTTTGCAATAATTTCCACAGGTGAAATATAGCCTTCTGTAATATTATGGATCATGTTTTTAATTTTTACGGCGGTACTTTCTTGCATCAGTGTGTGTAATCCGAGAGGTGGCGGGCCACCACTAGCTTCTGTTTTTTCACGTAGAGCTTTAAAAAACTCAAGGGCGAAGTCACGACGATTATTTTCCTTTAAAACCTCAAATCCGGCTTTTTCTAATGCTTGTTTATACTGGCTTGGTGCGACTAAATGACTGGTACTTTCATCTGTCGCCCATGGAACAGGATAAATTAGTTCGCCATCATTTTCTTGCATCACATCGTAGACCCCCAATAATGCTCCTGGTTTTAATACTCTATATATTTCTGTAAAAAGCTGATCCTTGTTTTCAATATTCATTCCAACATGCAGCATAAAGGCACCATCGAATGATTTATCCTGAAAAGGCATGGATAGCGCACTGCCTTGGTGCAAGCTTACATTGTTATCTAGATCAACCCATCTGCTTAGAACGTTGCCAGTTTTAATGTATTCATCAGTTAAATCAATTCCTGTAACGAGATTACTGTATTTATTTGAAATATAGCGTGAAGCACCACCTAGGCCGCAGCCTACATCAAGTAAGTGCTCTTTTTCGGAAAAATTTAACTGACTTAAAAAATTCTCAGTTGCTTGTCGGCCGCCAATATGAAACTCATCAATAGGAGCAAGGTCTTCAATCGTTATGGTGTCAGTTGTTTTTCCTAACTTAGGCAGAGCTGCTTGAATCGCTTTTAGCAAATCTCCGTGTACGTAATGTTCAGATACAGCTTTATCACTAGACATATTCATATCTCCCTGAAGAACTCATTTAAAAATACCGCCTCACTAAGAGGCAAATGATAGTTGGTTAAAATAGGCGACGAAGGAGCAAAAACCAACTGTTATTTGTCCTTTTGAGTGACTTGTTATGTGCCAACGCGCTATACTGTACCAATTAACGTACATGAACACTTTGGAGTTACACATGGATGCTATAAGTTATACAGCCGCTAGAGCAAATTTAGCAAATACAATGGCGCATGTCTGTAATGATCACGCACCAATTATTATTACACGTAAAAGTGAAGATCCCGTTGTTATGATGTCGTTAGAAGATTATAACGCCATGCAAGAAACTACATATTTACTAAGATCTCCTGCAAATGCTAGAAGCCTTTTAGAATCCATTGCCGAACTTGAAGCAGGTAACGGAACTGAAAGAGACCTTATTGAATGAAATTAACATTTGCCACAAAAGCTTGGGAGCAATACCTTTATTGGCAAACCACCGATAAAAAAATACTTAAACGTATTAATTTACTCATTAAAGATATCCAGAGAATACCTCACGAAGGTATCGGTAAACCAGAGCCTTTAAAGCATGGATTATCTGGATATTGGTCTCGACGAATAAACGACGAACATCGGATTGTTTATAAGTATCAAGATAATACGATACTAATTGCTCAGCTCCGATACCATTACGGCACATAACGAGCCTGTAGAATAACTCGTTTTTATTAAAATTTTATAATGAAAATACTCTAACCATATTAATTTCTTTTAACAATCAAAAACGTTTACGTTTTTGGCGATTTTTGTTTTTAATCTTTGATAAAACATAATATTGGTGTTTTTACTATCGGCTTCGCTAACATGCGGTGAGTAGGAGTTATCGCGGCTTGAGCCTTGGTGGTTAATGCAGGCTATTTCTTAACTTCTCTATATTATGCACTAAACAATACATCTGCCATTGCGCATTCACTTTGTCTTGTCCTCGTAAAGTGAACTTATTCATGCCTTTATTTACCGTGATATTGCCAAATACAGGTTCAATAGCACCTAGCCTTTTACTGTATTGTCGTCGTCCTATAGGGCTATCTATTTTAACTTTCATTCTATCGCTATAACTGATGATACTTTTTGACTGCTGTAGAAACTGTACTTGTCTACCTGTTGCTTTTGGCTTATTCCTCATACATTGAGTTCGCAATGAACACACACGACAGTCTTTTAAATATCCCGTAAATCGACTGTACCTTTTCCCAGCTGTTTCGATGTATGAACTTTGTAACCACATTCGTTTCCCCGCAGGACAAATGCATGTATTGGTGGTTAAATCAAAATAAAAATCCTCACGAGCAAATAATATCGGTCTCCCCTTACTGCGCTTTAATCGCCGTTTTTCTTGCTCGGTATGATACGTTTCACTACTTTTAAATAACGGATTTCGACTTCTAAATTTAGTATCAGCAATATAACTATCTAATCCTGTGGTTGATAAGTATTTAAGGTTATCTTCACTGTGAAAGCCACTGTCAGCGGTAAACTTTACCTTTTGGAGTGTGTCGGGTGTACCGAGTTTTTTCAGTTGATTATTGAGCTGTTCTATTGCAGGTTTCAGCGTTTGTTGCTCACCCCCGCTTCCCCATGTTTGCGCTTGTAAAATGACTTGGCATTTATCATCGTCGATCGCTATTCCGTTATATCCTTGAATAGTTCTTTTTGACGTGGTCATTTTAGCACTATCGGGATCCGTGATATTACTCTTAACGGGCTTGCCTCGATTACCTATTTTTTCTTGGTTGGTTGCAAGGAACTGCTTGATTTTTTCAGCGCTGCTATCGAGTTTGGCTTTTTGCTTAAGGTCGTGACTAACCTCATCTTCACTCAACGTATCTTGGGCTTGGTGTCTGGCTAATATCCGTTGGCTGGCCCTGCGCAACTTAGCTTCTTTACGCGTTAACTCCTCAATAGTGCCACTCCACTCTTTACTCGCATTTGACTTAATCTTACAGCCATCAATCGCAAACATGTTGCGACCAATCAAGCCTTCTCTATCGCAAATCATTAACACTTGAGTAAAAAAAGGTTCAATCTGTGTTTTCATCCGAGCAACAAATGAGGCAATGGAGGTGTAATGAGGTTGCACGTCACCCGACAAACTCATGAAGGTAATATTGGTTTCACAAGCATTAGCAATACGACGACTGTTAATCAACCCTCGTGAGTAGGCAAACAAGATTATTTTAAGCATCACCGCAGGTGAATAGGCGGCTGCGCCGCCTTTGTCATTGTTAAACCACTCATCAAATCCAGATAAATCGAGATGATTCTCGATAATATGCGCAAGCGCATATTCAAATGTTCCAGGTATTATCTGTTGTGAAAAATCAACGGGAATGAACTTACTTTGGCAGGATAAATCAGGTTTGTAGTTCGCCATGACAAGTTTACTGTTGGTGAATAATAACTATTAGATCACAAACAAGATCACAAACAAGATCACAAACAAGATCACAAACAAGATCACAAACAAGATCACGGTACAAGGTTAAAAAACAAACAGCTGAAAAATAATAAAAGGAACATCGAAAATGTTCCTTTTTGGAGAAATTCTACAGCATCAACGCCTCATTAATGGGCAAAAAATTGTCCACTAAAACGGGGGAACTCTATAGCTTTATTAATAGACGTTGTTATATGATGAATTAATCATAAATCGCAGGCGACAAAAGAGATGTGTATAAAGCATAATGCAAAGTGTGATTGCTTTAAGTGAAATAAAGAGATGTTGGTTGGCAGGAGGTGGCAATTGTCACTTGTTAAATACTACTTTTACTTTTGAAGTTTGCGCGGTAAACTTCAACAAAAGCAAAGCAAATGAAATAAGAATATTATGATACCAATAAAAATTAAATATGCCTCTGCACTTTTAAGTTGCCTGCTATTGCCCGCATGTTCAATGCTTGAGATTCACCAACTACATGATAAAGCTAAGGTTGTGAAACTCTTTGATGATTATGAACAAGTAAAGGGTTGTCGCTATATCGGTGAGATAGTTGGCTCTGAAGGCTCATGGTATAACTACTTATTTATCTCTAATAAAGAACTAACCCTTGCCAGTATTAATGATCTAAAAAACCAAGCCAATGCAATAGGCGCTAACAATATTCATGTTCACTACAATTTAAGCTTCAATACGTCTGTTACTTTCTTGGCTCAGGCATACCATTGTAAATAATTGTCATCTATTGGCTAGTCTCCATAATAACTAATTAAGCTAAACGCTATACCAGCCTCTCTTCTGAAGTTATTCAGTTGATTAAATTCAATAAACGGCTCTACTTCAAAGTACATCCATGATTTATATATAAGGTTTCTATAACGAGTTGAAACATAATAGCTTTCATTTGAGATATCTTCTTTATTATTACTTTTAATATATTGAACGCCGCTGACGAGTAGCTGATTTTTTCCTATAGGTTTAATATGATAAAAACCAATTTTTCGTCTAGATCTAGCTTCAGATTGAACTTTTTGCCAAGTTGCGGATAAAGAAAAGTAACTTTCTTCAAGCGGATAAATAGCTACAGCTTTTACGCTTGGCCCCCAGCCATCTTGTAGAAAATAATCTAACCGAGGTTGAAAATTTAACTTAACCTGTTTAATCTGCCAGTTATATTGTATTTCACTGCGAAGATATAACTGTTTTCGGCTTACACCTACCCTATTTTTAACCTGTCGTTTATGGCTAAACTGTTTAATGTATTGAAAAGCGACATTAATCCCGTCTTGATTGCTATCAAGATAATTAGATTCATAATCTAATAACAGCTCGTCTTCGTCGTCATTATCAATAACTAGAGCAAGCCTTTCATTCCATTGTGGTAAATTCAAAGCGACTTTAAAGTTAACATCAGTATTATCTAAATCTGAGGTGCGCGGTAACCAAGACAATTGTAAATAGCCATTTGCAGAGGCGGCGTCATTATATTTGGAATTATTATCTATAGAATTGGCACCCGAGGTATCATCACCAATATTATCTAACCATGAAGCGGTATTTTGCATCATGGTATTGAGCCTATTTTGCAGAAAATCGGCTTTGGGCAACGCTTTATCAGTTGGCGTTTTTTCTTCTGACAGGGATGCAAAAGAGATTAATAAACACAAACAGCCAACAAGTAATTTCATCCGTTAGAACACTTAACTACTAAAAACATTGTTATGGCACTGCAGGTAAAGTGTATTGACGTTACTGCCACCATTTACATTACCATAAAAGTCAGAGCTGCCAAAAATTCCTGAACGATGATGTACTGACCAACCAAAGTAACATTCTTTCAACTTAGGCACTTGAAAAACATCACCGAGACTAACATCAATGCTCCAATCTATATAATTGAGAAATTTAGACGCAGAACGGTTTTTGGCTTCAACATGCTCTCCTTCAACAAAAGGCACTTTAGCCGCGTACGATACCCCTTCAGCTAGACCTATACGTGTTTTCACCTTGTGAGACCAAGGGAATTTAGAAAAATAGGCCTTAAACCCTAAAACATATTCATTAAAGTCATCTTGTAGACCTTTTTCAAAGCGCCTAACATAACCACCAGTAACGTAAGCTTCAAGTGGTAACCACATAAAATTATCGGCTATTTTTTTACCAACAAAAACACTTGCTAAGCCGGTACCTCTTTCTTCAGGTTTAAACATATTTTGAAAACGCACAAGTTGATTAAACGTTGTTTCGGTATGCCGACCCGCAGCGACTCGCCAATACCATTCACCCATAGTTAAATCTTTAGCAATACTGCCATTAACATAAGGATTGTCTTGGTAATCATTAAACTCATAGCGATAGGTAGCAAAACTACTAAACTGACCATTATCAACGACAATTGGGCTATTGATTTTAGTTGAGTCTAGTTCTGAATATTGCATGTTAAAACCAACATAATGGTGCTGAGCAAACTGATAACTCATATCAATACCATAACGCATTTCAAATGAGCTACCAGTAGTATATTCGGCTCTATCTTGTGTGGCTTCATCGGCGTTAACACCAAAATAGTAATTGCTTAGTTTTTGATCTTCATAGGTTAACCCTATCCAAGGTCTAATACGGTAGTTACCATGAGTAAATAACTTACCCCACCGTAAATCCACATCCCAGCCATCTGAGGTATTACTAATATCACTACCAATATCTAGGGTGAAATTACCAAAAGAGGTTTGACGTGTTATGGCAAAGCGCCCATCGATGCCATCATCTCGGTCCATACCATCAAGTTCTTCACCATCCTCTTCATTAAAACCAGCAAAGCGATATGAGGCATAAGCGCCAATTAGCCAGTCTGAAGATTGATATAAGTGAAACCCAGTACGTGTACCATCGATAAAAAAGGTTTCGCCGTTATAGGTAATAAGCGGTAATAAATCATCAACATCATCCTTTCCTACATAAGGAAAAGTGCCATTTCTAAACCCCATCCCTATAGACCAATTACCGTCACCTGGGGTAAGGTGGATTTGTGTTACATCACGTGCTGCAAAAGCTGGCACACTTAAAATCCAAATGGCAGCGATGAAGGCTATTAGCTGCATAATCCGATAAATCATTATTCAATCCTTTTTTCTGCTACCTCAATACGAAAAGGGTATCACGACTCCCATTTAAAGTTAATATATCACTAGTTATTACGAGTAATAGCCCTATTTTCTAATGCTTCAATTCTCGCTTCTATCGGTGGGTGTGAAGACCATAAGTGACTTAAGCCCTGCTTGGCTTTTTCACCGATGCCAAATGCGGCCATTTGCTCAGGAAGTGCTTCAGGTTCTTTTTGTGCTAAATGCTTTAACGCATTGATCATATTTTGATGTCCGGCTAAATCAGCGCCACCCGTATCGGCGACAAACTCACGTTTTCTTGAAAAGTACATTACAATAGTACTAGCAAGTATTGATAACCGGCGTTTTTCAAGGCAGTTGTCGCCTAAATTGTTAAGCAGCTTCTTTGTGCTGCTCTGGATTTAACTCCACAGCGCCTATTGGCTGCCAGTTTCTCTCTTTTTTTGACCATCGCTCAGGATGTTC
>NZ_QOLD01000070.1 GCF_003333305.1 Candidatus Colwellia aromaticivorans
AAAATTTCAAGCAAATACAATTAAAAATCGTAGGGTACTGTCATTTCTAACTTTAGCCAAACAAGTAATAAAGCAATTCAAAAGGCGTATCACGCTGAACTATATAGAAAAAAGTTTAAAATACTTCATTTTGAATTACCAAAAAGAAGCGTTCAACTAAAATGGGGATCCCTCAGCCCTATGGGGGTGTCTGAGCAAATCATGTTATTCGTTGCATCTCTTTTTAAGGACGCTACATGGATGTAGCTTATTAGTGAATGCAGGAGCACATTCTCCTGAATAACCATTAATAAAAAGATGCGCCTTGATCATGAATCGCTCATACATCCTGAAACGCACATTTTGAGGTATCACGGGTATAGACTAAAATACACAACAAATATCATCTAACATGGAAGTAACCACCCAAACATTTTTGTAGCCCACACGCGTTAATTGCTCAGCCGCAAAGGTAGCTCTTGCACCCGTAGCACAATGAATGAAAATAGCTAAATTTTCATCAGGATGCATTTGTAGCATTTTCATTTCTAACAAACCACGGGGAATGTTGATGGTATTTTCACCCGCTTTTTCAGCAAATTCAGCAGGCTCTCTAACATCAATAATAAGGCCATTTTCAGCCTTACATTTAACAGCAGCATCTGCCGCTGTAATAGTATTAAGCGACTGTCTCGCTTGGGCAATCACTTCAGGGATAGTTTTTAACATAGTTATTCCTTGATTTTTTCTCATTAATTTCAATTTGACACTAATCACTAACTAATCACTACAGCTAGCATTATTGTCCTTCAAACCGAGTTTTTTCAAAATTGTCATCATTAAACACCATTTAGTAAATGATGATTGTAGTAGATTTACGCCAATAAAAGCAGTAAACCATAACCAATTTTGCGAGTAAAAGTGAGTAAGCAGTAATGAAATTAAAATCATAATACCTGCGACAAAACGAAGTGCTTCATTGACCGTCATAATATATCCTCCAAACTGATTCCTTCGAACTAAATAAACATGAATGCTTATTTGCTAATTTAACATTGTCTAATTTATGTTTTTCTTATTAATATATATTAGCCTTTACTAAATTAAAGTTCAATAGTAGACTGAAGTATATTAAATATTCAGTTTGGGGCTTATATGACAAACGATAAAACTAAATTACTAGAGAATGCTCAATACGTTTCCGCTATTTTAAAACAGTTAGCTAACCCCTACCGTTTAATCATTTTATGCTCTTTAGCAAACAGTGAGCTTACTGTTGGCGATTTAAATGAGCAGGTTGATCTTTCACAATCTGCACTTTCCCAACATTTAGCTAAACTAAGGGAAAGCAAAATAGTGACCACGAGACGTGAATCACAAACAATTTACTATCGAATTTCCAATCCAAAAATAAAGGGTTTATTAGAAATTTTACAGCAACAATTTTGTGAAGATATTTAATACCAAATGAAATAATGAATGATTACTTCAATTGGTATAAGTCATTCTTATTTGATTAAATTATTATCTTCCCATTGCGGCATTAACCCATATACCCGCTCCACATTTTAAAGGACTGCTAACTCATTATGCAGACTCCAACTAATTTTATTGCAAAATTGATCAGTAGGGTTTTAGCAAGCAAACTACCCTTTATTATTTTGGTTTTATCCATGCTAGCAGGCATGATGGCACTAAATTACACACCACGAGAAGAAGAGCCACAAATAGTGGTTCCTATGATTGATGTAGTGGTTAACGCTGAGGGTGTTAATGCGCAACAAGTGGAACGCTTAGTCACCACTCCCTTAGAGAAACTTCTCGCACAGGTAAGTGGCGTTGAACATGTTTACTCCGTTACTAATAACGGCCAAACGGTAGTAACGTTGAGATTTTACGTGGGCGAAAATCGCGAAAATGCCTTACTAAATACTTATAACAAGCTTCACTCAAATACCAATAGAATTCCAGCCATTGTCACCAACTGGCGGGTACAACCGATAGAAGTAGATGATGTTCCTATTATTATGCTTGGTTTGTGGAGTAGTGATAACACCACAGTAGATGACTATGGCTTGCGCCGGTTAGCCGAAGAAGTTTCAACATTTTTACAAGCCATAGATAATACCAGTGAAGTGAATATTGTTGGAGGTCGGTCAAGAGAGATACAAGTTAACTTAGCTCCAGAACAAATGACCGCGCGTTCAGTCGCTATCGCTGATGTTTTAAATGCTATTCAAGCCTCTAATACTTTACAATATCATGGTAACCTTGCCTTAGAAAATCAGTCATTTCGTCTCGAAAGTGGTGATGTTTTTCGTGATATAGATACCTTAAAGCAGGCCCCTATTAGTGTTGTTGATGGCAGTGTTATTCTATTAAAAGATATCGCAAATATTACCGATGGCCCAGAAGAACAAAGTAGTTATACTTGGATTGACTTCGCTAATGGTCATCAACAAAAACACTATGCAAGTCATCATTCAAGTAGTAATGGCGATCATCCCATGGTTACGATCAGTGTAGCCAAACAACCGGGTAGTAATGCCGTTACCGTAGCTCAAGCGGTACATGATAAAATAGCCGCGTTACAGCAATCAATTTTTCCTCAAAATGTTCATGTCGAAGTATTACGTGATTATGGTGAAACGGCTAATGAAAAAGTAAACAACCTCACCACTAGCTTAGCGTTTGCTGTATTTACCGTGGTGGTATTTATTGCCGTTTTTTTAGGCTGGCGATCCGCTGTTGTTGTTGGCTTAGCCGTACCTATTTGTTATGGCATTACCTTGTCATTAGATTTAGCCTTCGGCTACACTATTAATCGTGTCACCTTATTCGCACTCATTTTATCTCTGGGTTTATTAGTCGACGATCCTATTACCGGTGTTGACAATATTGAACGCTATTTAAAGAATAAAAGTGGTTCTTTGCAAGACAAAATAGTGGCTGCCATCAATGAAATTAGAGTGCCCTTGTTAATGTCTACGTTAACAATCGTATTAGCTTTTATTCCCCTCGCCTATATAACCGGCATGATGGGACCTTACATGGCTCCCATGGCATTTAATGTTCCCTTAAGTGTTATCAGCTCCACCTTGGTAGCCTTTTTAGTCACCCCTTGGTTAGCATCAAAATTGATCAAACCAAAATCAGCGGCAGAACTGAATGAGGGTATTGAACAAAACCAAGGCTTCAGCCAATTTTATCGTCGTATGCTGACCCCCTTATTAGAAAATAGAAAAAAAGGTAAATTGGTTCTCTGGGTAGTACTCGTACTATTCATCGTTGCTGCCATGTTGCCCGTTATGCGTTTAGTACCACTTAAATTATTACCCTTTGACAATAAAAATGAGCTACAAGTTATTATTGATATGCCAGAAAATGCAACGTTGGAACAAACCGCAGCGATGGCTAAAATAGTGTCAAAGAAAGCACAGCAATTACCTGAAATTAAAGCAATAGCAAGCTACGTAGGTACGCCATCACCGATAGATTTCAACGGTATGGTTCGTCAATATTATCAGCGCCAAGCACCGTACATGGCTGACTTACGCATAATTTTATTGGATAAAACAGCACGGGAACACCAATCTCATGCCATCGTATTAAGATTAAGGCAGCACTTAGCGGCACTTAGCACTGACGGCGTAAATATTAAAGTAGTGGAAGTGCCACCCGGACCACCCGTATTGAGCACGTTGGTTGCCGAGCTTTATGGAGACGAATTTACTCAATACAGTGAATTACAACAAGCAGCAAAAATTGTTGAGCATAGATTAAAACAAGAGCCCTATGTGGTTGAAGTAGATTCAACGGTTGGTAGTGACCAACCAAGGGTGCGCTTTGTTAGTGATAAAATAAAAGCCGCTTTATCTGGTATTTCTACGGCGAATATTAACCAGGCTCTAGCAGTCGCTAATACAGGGGAAATTGCTGGTTACCTACATGTAGATGATGAAGCAACTCCACTCGCAATTAAAGTACAATTACCGATTGAACAACGAGAAACACTCGCTGATTTTTATCGTTTAACCATCAAGGGGCAAGCGGGTATTGTACAAAAAACCACGCCTCAAGGTATCGATATTGCACCGCAGTCACTTGTTTCATTAGGCGAATTAGGACAATTCGAACAGCAAATAAATGATAAAGCTATTTTTCATAAAGACTTAAAACCCGTTGTCTATATTACCGCTGATATTTCAGGAAGAACGCCTGCGGCTATCATTGCTGATGTAAGTAGTGATCTACAAAGCGCTTCTGCCAGCAGTAATATCGCCAAAAACAACAACGCAACAACAGAGCCAAATGATTGGACCAACCGCACTTTTCTAACAAGCGGCGGTGGTCAGTTATGGCAACTACCCGACAACATCACCTTATCTTGGCGTGGTGAAGGAGAATGGAGTATTACCTTACGTGTTTTTATCGACATGGGTATTGCTTTTGCCTTTGCACTCACCGCTATTTACCTTGTTCTTAGAATTCAAACAGGCTCAGCAGCATTATCTGGCATTATTATGTCAGCAATACCATTAACCGTTATTGGTATTATGCCGGGGTTCCTTTTGCTTAATCAATTTGGTGAACGTGAAATAGCTAACGCTCCTGAACCCGTATTATTTACCGCAACCGCCATGATAGGCATGATTGCGTTAGCTGGCATAGTTGTTAGGAATTCATTAATTTTAATTGAGTTTATTACTCAAGCACGTAATCGAGGAGAACCGATTAAAGAAGCACTAATTCAAGCTGGTTCTGTGCGTATGCGACCTGTCCTCTTAACTGCAGGAACCACTTTGTTAGGTAATTTAATTATCACCCTCGATCCCGTCTTTAGCGGTTTAGCTATCGCTATTATTTTTGGCATAATTTCTTCAACCATCTTTACACTACTCGTTGTTCCTATTGTCTACTTATTAGTTTTTGACAATGAACAATTAAACCAAATCAACACAGCTGATAAAAAAAATCCAACAACTAGCTCTATGAACAAATCAACTAAGGCGCAGGTATAGTCATGACTCACACGAAAGCAGATAAAAGCACGATACAAAAAATACTTATTCCTGTGATAGCCGTAACTATTCTTCTGTTAATGGTGGCATGGCTTGCCGGATCATTTAATGAAAAAGTATCACCGGGATTGAATAATAAAATAAGCGCGGCAAAGATTGAACAGCAAAAAATCTATACTCTCGTGGCCAGTAAAAATACCATTTTCGAGCCGGTAGCTGCGAGTCTTGAAGCAAAACAAGCAACCATTATTTCCGCTAGAATTTTAGCGCGTATTGAAAAAATAAACAGTAGAGCAGGCGACCTTGTAAAAAAAGGTGACCTATTAATTCAATTAGAGCAAAACGACTTACAATCGCAAGTGTTACAAGCCAAACAAACTGTTAATGCGATGCAAGCTAGAGTTAAAGAAGCGAAACAAAACTTTGATCGCGCTGTTGAGTTATTTAAAACAAAACTAGTTTCTGAATTTGAATTAGATAAAAATCGCGCCTCTTATCAAACTATTCATGCTGAATTAACCGCAGCTCAACAAGCCTTTTCTCAAGCACAAACAACCTTAAGTTATGCCACTTTGATAGCGCCAATTGATGGACGCATAGTTGACCGTTTTGCTGAGCCCGGCGACACAGCTCAACCGGGAGTCAAATTATTATCATTGTATAACCCGTTATCTTTACGCGTAGAAGCACAAGTACGTGAGCAGCTTGCGTTAACATTAAGCAATGGGCAAGAGATAGAAATTGAATTACCCAGCGTAAATAAAACAATTATGGGTGAAATAGAAGAAATAGTCCCTGCGGCAAACACGGGTTCACGAAGTTTTTTAATTAAAGCACGTATTACTTACCATGAAAATTTATTACCTGGCATGTACGCACGTATGTTAATTCCCGCAGGCGAACAAATCCAGTTAACGATTCCCGCAATCAACGTTGCTCACGTTGGCCAACTAGATTTTGTTTGGCTTAATGTTGATGGTAAAATTCAACGTCGCTTCGTTAGATTAGGTAAAGAAAAAAATGGCAGGGTCACGGTAATTTCAGGCTTAATGGCTGGAGATGAAATAATAACACCTTAAATACAATTTTTTGATAAAGATTTAAACTTGTTAATTTACTATTAATAGCTATCAGCATCTTGATTTGAAAAATAGTCCTAATTATCTCTTAAATATTTAAAGGCTAAACTACAGCATTCATTAAGTTTGGTGCTTTTTATTTCTAATGGCTTATTCATTACATTTAACAGTATTAGACGACGGCATATTAGTACTGATCATGAATACTTAATTTCAGCTTAAATAGTTTTAACTGAAATCATCTAATCACATTTGCTTGCCTAGCCCCTTTACCCTAAAATATCGACAATTATAATTATCTTCAAATAAAAAGGTATCTACATGGCTCAGCCGTTACCAGATAAATTCATCATGACGATGAATCGAGTTTCTAAAGTAGTTCCACCAAAGCGTACTATTTTAAAAGACATTTCTCTTTCATTTTTTCCTGGTGTTAAAATAGGGGTTTTAGGTTTAAACGGTTCTGGTAAATCGACCCTACTTCGCATAATGGCCGGTGTTGATACTGAATTTGAAGGTGAAGCTACGGCATTAGCTGGCACTAATATTGGTTATTTACCGCAAGAACCAATCCTTGATGAAACGAAGACGGTTAGAGAAATCGTTGAAGAAGGCGTTGCTACCGTTAAAAATGCGTTAGCACGTCTTGACCAAGTCTATAACGAATACGCTGAAGAAGGTGCTGACTTTGATAAGCTAGCTAAAGAGCAAGGCGAGCTAGAAGATATTATTAATAGCAACGATGGTCATAATATTGATAACGTACTTGAACGTGCAGCTGACGCCTTACGTTTACCTGAATGGAATCAAGTAATTAAAGTATTAAGTGGTGGTGAACGTCGTCGTGTTGCCCTTTGTCGTTTATTACTACAAAAACCTGACATGCTACTGCTTGATGAACCAACTAACCATTTAGATGCTGAATCGGTTGCTTGGTTAGAGCGTTTCTTACATGACTACCCTGGCACTGTGGTAGCAATTACCCATGATAGATACTTCTTAGATAATGTTGCTGGTTGGATCTTAGAGCTTGATAGAGGACACGGTATTCCTTATGAAGGTAACTACTCTTCATGGTTAGAGCAAAAAGATGCGCGTCTTGAGCAAGAAAGTAAAAGCGAAAGTGCATTACAAAGAACCATCAAACAAGAGCTTGAATGGGTACGTTCAAACCCGAAAGCGCGTCAATCAAAAAGCAAAGCCCGTATGGCACGTTTTGAAGAGCTTAATAGCCAAGCTCATCAAAAACGTAATGAAACCAACGAACTTTATATTCCACCTGGGCCACGCTTAGGCGATAAAGTACTCGACGTTAATAACTTAACAAAATCTTTTGGCGATAGAGTACTCATTGATGACTTAAGCTTTAGCGTTCCTAAAGGTGCCATCGTAGGTATTATCGGACCAAACGGTGCGGGTAAATCAACACTATTCAAAATAATGTCAGGTGCTGAAAAACCAGATTCGGGAAATGTAGAGCTTGGTGATACTGTTAAGCTTGCCAGTGTTGATCAGTTCCGCGATGACATGGACAACAGCAAAACTGTTTACCAAGAAATATCTCAAGGCCATGAAATTTTACAAATTGGTACTTTTGAAATCCCAAGCCGTGCTTATGTTAGTCGTTTTAACTTTAAAGGTAACGATCAACAAAAGATCATCGGTGACTTATCTGGTGGTGAGCGTAACCGTGTTCATTTAGCCAAACTTGTGCAAACAGGTGGTAATGTATTGCTCCTTGATGAACCAACAAACGATCTAGATGTTGAAACGCTACGTGCACTTGAAGAGGCCTTATTAGAGTTCCCTGGTTGTGCTATGGTTATTTCACATGACCGTTGGTTCTTAGACAGAATAGCGACTCATATTTTAGATTATCGTGATGAAGGTCAAATCAACTTCTATGAAGGTAACTTCACTGATTATGAAGCTTGGTTGAAGAAAACATTAGGACCTGCGGCTACCGAGCCACACAGAATTAGATATAAAAAAATAGGTTAATCACTACGTGAAAATAGCCATTACTACTAACTTAGTAAATTTTCTGTGATTAGTTGATAAACTTATTATAAAAAGCCAGTTAAAATTTTGATTTTAACTGGCTTTTTTATGCCCTGTAACTTTGTACTTTTCAATAAAAGGGAGTTATGCTAAAGACACATAATACTAAAATGTAATAGTTAAAATGGAAGATAGAAGACAATTTACTCGCATTTTATTTTCAATAAGTGCAGAGATAGAAATTGAAGATAAGACATACCCTGTATCCATTCATGATATATCACTTAATGGTGCTCTAGTTACTGCCATAGACAGTGAAAACTCATTAAAAGGTAAACTAGGTACTTTAAGCTTTTTTCTGTCTGATAATGAATCAGAAGTGACCATGAACATTACTATTGTTCACGAAGAAGAAAACGAAACAGGTTTGCAGTGTAATGCTATTGATATTGACAGTGTTACTCACTTACGTCGCTTAATTGAACTAAATTTAGGTGATAGCGAACAACTAAACAAAGAGCTTAGCCAATTGTCTCGTACGAATTAATTTTATTTTCCTCTTACCAGAACTCATATTAACAACACCCATTACCGCATTTAAGGAAACCTTATGAACCATCTTGTTATTTCTTGTATTGGCCCAGATAGAACGGGTATCGTTGACACTTTATCTACAATTATTAGCCGTCATAATGGTAATTGGCAAGTGAGTAGCTTGCACCATTTGTCAGGTTTTTTTGCTGGTGTAATTGAAGTGGCTGTGGATGAAAAAAACACTCAAGTATTAACCTCTGACCTTAAAAACATAGCAGGTTTAAGCTGCCAAATAGAGTTAGCTGAGCCAAACTCATCACAAGTAAGCACTAACTTAGTCTTAGAATTAACCGCTAATGATAGAGCGGGTATAGTGCAAGAAATTTCATCAGTGATTCACCAACAGGGTGGAAATTTAATTAAACTTGTTAGTTCGCAATCAAGTGCTCCACATACAGGCCAACTAATGTTTAAAGCAAAAGTGCAAGTAGCAATGAAAGACGATAATCTAGATGACTTAATTAGTGCTTTAGAGCATATTGCTGACGATCTAATGGTAGATATTACTAAGTCATCTTAATGTAGATGCGTGACAGGGAGCGCGTAGTGAGTTTAAAAATACATTAACAAACTAAACCTTCATCAAAATAAATAGCAAATTCACTACCCTGCCCCCATTCACTAGTGATAACTAATTCTGCTTTATGATGAAGTAGAACATGTTTAACAATCGCTAATCCTAGGCCTGATCCACCTGTATCACGAGAGCGCGATTTATCAATACGATAAAAACGTTCAGTAAGCCTATTAAGTTGATCAGCCTTAATACCGTCACCATTATCTTTAACGCTAAAAATAACCTTATCGCCATTACGTCGCCAACTCACATCAATTATGCCGTCAGCTGGTGTATAAGCGATGGCATTCGAAATTAAATTAGCACAAGCACTCTTTAATTCTGTTTCAATACCAAAAACACCAATCCCTTGGGTAATGTGTGTACGAAGCTCATGTTGTTTGGTTTGATTAAGCCATTTAGCATCTTCAACAAGGTTTTCCACTAATGCTGGCATATCAACTTCTTTCATATCCTCGTCATCACGATTGTTTTCAACTTTCGATAAACTTAACAGTTGCTCAACTAAACGTTCCATCCGAGATACTTGACCTTCAATGGTAGTAAAAACTTTTTTCCAATGGGGATCTAACGCATGATCTGTTTCTTGGATCATTTCCACATAACCGCGTACTACCGTTAAGGGTGTTTTTAGTTCATGAGAAACATTGGCGACAAATTCTCGACGCATTTTTTTCAGGCGATGATACTTAGCAATAGCGCGAGACATAAGAATAACTCGCTCACCACCAAATGACATAACAGATATTTCTAACTGCAATTCATCATTAATGGGCGATTTAATCGAACAAGGTGTTTCAAACTTACCTTGTTGAAGGTAATCTGAAAATTCTGGATCTATAAGTAACTGCTCAATATGCTTACCAACATCATCAGGAAAGCGTACACCGAGTAAACGTTGCGCTTTTTTATTTCCTGACATTATCACTAAATCAAGTGATAAAATTAACGCCGCATCGGGTAATGCTTCAATACCAGAATGAAAACGAAAATCTTGCTTACTAGGAGTTAGAGTGTGCATTTTACATATCATATTTTTACGTACCTATGCACATGGATCAGGACGTCATCCCCGTAGTGTATTAATCGGGGATCCAGTTTCTAAAAAGTAATGGCTCTTCAACAAAAGACTTCGAAGATGACGCTATTAATGAACTCCTGAGTAAAGTAGATAGGCAAATTTATTAATAACTAAGCTAACTTTTTAACTTTACTCGTCAACTTTCCAGAGAAGCGATAACCTGAACCACGAACAGTTTGAACAAACTCTTCATGTCCTGCACCAGAAATTGCTTTTCTTAAACGTCTAATGTGTACATCAACGGTTCTATCTTCTACGTAAACATTGGTGCCCCAAACATTATCAAGAAGCTGCTCACGTGAATAAACGCGCTCTGTGTGAGTCATAAAGAAGTGTAATAAACGAAATTCTGTCGGCCCTAAATCTAAGGATTCTTCATTAATAGTCACTTGATGGGCAACGGGATCTAATTTCAAACCATGAAATTCAACTTTTTCTGATAACGAGGTTGGCGAAACTCGGCGAATAACCGCTTTAATACGGGCAATAAGTTCTTTAGGGGAAAAAGGCTTAGTTACATAGTCATCAACACCCGCATCAAGACCTTTAACTTTATCATCTTCATCGGCACGAGCCGTGAGCATAATAATAGGAATATTACGGCTATATTCATTCTGTTTTAATTCTTTGGCAAGCTTAACGCCACTTCCACCGGGTAACATCCAATCCAGTAAAATCAAATCTGGATAAGGTTCTACAATTTTTTCCTTAGCCTGCTTTATATCAATAGCCTCAACTGAATTAAAGCCATTTTGCTCTAAAACAAAAGTGATCATTTCCCTAATCGGGGTTTCATCTTCAACAACTAAAATGTATCCGCTCATACATACGCCTTAAATATATATACCCGTTCCACTTGAAGAGGCTCGTTTCAGGAAGTCTGAGCGATTCATAATCAAGGCACATTTTTTATTAAGGGTTACTCCCTTAAACAAATATGTAACGCAGAGTATGATTTGCTCAGCCTTCCCCAAAGGGCTGGTTTAGAAACGCTTTATGCTGCTTTATTGATTTCGACAATAGAATAACTATTCTCTTCAATCAATGCCTTGCCTAAAGGCGTTTCTAATTCCAGCTGAATCATGCATCTTCAAGTGAAACGGGTATAGTCTGAATGTAATTTCTTATTACGTTTTCTTATTACACTATTGTGCAGATCAAAAGTGACACTTTTATGACAACGCTTAAATAAACATCATCATTTACTAAAAATGTAATATTATTACGTCTGAAATATTATTCACTCAAGTGCACTAATTTTAAATTTTGCCATAATTTTTCCGCGACTGGCCCTAATAAATTTGATTTTAATTTTATTGCTTGATAATTCAAAGCTATTTTCGTATCAAAATTTTCCATATTCAATGCTAATAAAGTGTGTTGTGCTAATTCATCTTCAATCATGTAGTCTGGCAATCGTCCCCATCCTATTCCACTCATTATCAAGGTTTTTTTAGTACTAAAATCATTTACATACCAACATCGTTGTCCTGTTTGTACACTATAATTCACGCCTTGACTGCTTTGCCCAGAATCTTGCACAACTATTTGATATTCATTATTTAATTCTGCAACTGACATCAGCGTAGGATGGCGTTCGACAAAACGAGGGGCTGCAACGTTACATAAGTAACCTTGATAAAGTTTATTTGCTTCAAATTGCCCTGATTGCAATGCTAAATTATCAATAGTAGTCAGTGCTAAGTCTGCTTGTGCTGATTTCACTGCCTCTAATGCACCATTAATATATTCTTGTTTTAAAATAATTTGCGTATGCGGAAATTCAGTTTGTGTCATTTCTAGCACCGGTAATATTTTTTTTAAGTCATAAGAGGCTTCTATCGCTATACTCGCCTCATTACCTGCCGTTAGAAAAGTAGCTAACTGTTTCATATGCTCAGCTTCATCAAGCAATCGTAATGCATGTTGATAAATTTTTTTACCGTTACTGGTTAATGACAATCGATAACCTTGACGATCAAACAACTGCAATCCTAATTGAGCCTCTAGTTGTTTATATCCATACCACCTCAAGATGCGAGTTTCAGGACTACAGAGAAATTATTGATCAAGGCGCATATTTTATTAATGGTTGTTCCCTTAATAAGAGATATAACGATGAGCATGATTTTCTCTGTAGCCCCCGCAGGGCGAGTTTAAAAGGCGTATATACCGCGTTATCGATTTTGACAATAGAATAACTATTATCTTCAATCAATGCCTAGCCTATAAGCCTTTAAATTCTCGCTGAATCCTGCATCTTGAAGTGGCATGGGTATAATACCTTGGCTAATAGCCGGTTGCGTTTTGAAAAGTTTTGCGCTCGCACTTTTAAGGCTGCCTAATTCCGCTACTTGCTTTAGCATTTTTAATTGTTCAAGCGTCATCAACTTACCTATATTAATTATAATCAGAAACACTCACATTAAGTAAAAGTTAACAACTTACAAATAAAGCTTCAATATTTATTTATTAATTTCATGTCATACTACTACCTATCGATGAAGCACAACTTTTAGATGAGATAAAACAAAGCAATGAATAACACTCAAACCAATTATGGCTATGTCAGTATGTTTTTTCATTGGTTATCAGCGCTAAGCATTATTGGTTTGTTTGCTTTAGGTTATTACATGGTAGATTTAACGTACTACCATCAATGGTATAAAACAGCACCTGAATTGCATAAAAGTATTGGTGTTTTACTGTTTATTTTTATGGTAATTAGACTGATCTGGCGCTATAAACAATTAACACCAGCGCATTTAGCTAGTCACAGTAATTTAGAACGTAAAGCAGGTAAATTTATTCATTCCACACTCTACTTACTGATATTCATTATTATGATCAGTGGTTATTTAATTTCTACCGCAGATGATCGTGGCATTGACGTGTTTGAACTTTTTATAATACCTGGCTTTGGCTCATTTATTGAAAACCAAGAAGACATTGCTGGCCTCGTACATAAATGGTTAGCTTACGTACTGATAATACTTTCATTGCTACATGCAATAGCAGCACTTAAACATCACTTTATTGATAAAGATAACACCTTAAACAGAATGATTGGCAGACGCCGAAAAAATCTTAGCCAATCGACAATTAAAATGGATAATACTTAATGAAAAAAACAATAACTAAACTAGCCATAACATCCCTTATAACTGGCTCAATGTTTATGCCGGCAGTAAATGCGGTCAACTATGTTATTGATAATAAAGGCGCACATGCATCAATCAACTTTAAAATTAAGCACTTAGGCTATAGTTGGTTAACTGGACGCTTCGATAAATTCGATGGTAAATTTAGTTATGATCCTGCTAATGTGTCGGCTTCAAAAATTGAAGTAAATATCGATACCAGTAGTATAAACTCTAATCATGCTGAGCGTGACAAACATTTAAAAAGTGATGATTTTCTTGATGTAAGTGCTTTTGCTAATGCTAAGTTTGTTAGTGAATCAGTGACCAAAAAAGCTGATGGCCAATTAGCCGTAACGGGTGTGTTAACGCTACATGGCGTTAGTAAAACGATCACTATTGATGCACAAGCTATCGGTGAAGGAAAAGACCCTTGGGGCGGATACCGTGCAGGCTTTAGTGGCACAACCACTATAGCGTTAACTGATTTTTCTATCAAATTGAGCGCAGGTCCAGCCTCTACTCATGTGCAATTAGATTTACATATTGAAGGGATAAAACAGTAACATTAACCATATCCGTGAACATTCAAAGCGCATATTTCAGAATGCACTTTGCGTGATCGTGGGTATAAAGTGTTATATTAATTAATAATTCTATATAAAAGTTATAACCAATCTCGTGGTACTAAATAGTGACTAAGTTGAGCTTCATCGCTATTTTCTTCGGGTTGATAGTTATACTCCCACCGTGCTAATGGCGGCATCGACATTAAAATAGACTCTGTTCTACCGCCTGACTGTAATCCAAATAAAGTACCACGATCAAATACCAAGTTAAACTCAACATATCTACCACGGCGGTATAATTGAAATTGTCGCTGTTGTTCTGTGTATTCATCATTTTTACGACGATTCATTATAGGAACATATGCATCAATATAACCTTGACCCACTGCTTTAATATATTGTAAACACGTATCAAACTCCCACTTGTTCAAATCATCAAAAAACAAACCACCAACACCACGTGTTTCATCTCTATGCTTTAAGTAAAAATAGTCATCACACCATTTTTTATAATCGCTATAAACTTGTTCTCCAAAAGGAGAACATAAATCATGCGCTACTTGGTGCCAATGAACAACATCCTCATCGACAGGGTAAAAAGGCGTCAAATCAAAACCGCCGCCAAACCACCATACTGGCTCTTCTCCTTCTTTCTCCGCGATAAAAAAGCGCACATTGGCGTGTGAAGTAGGAATATGAGGATTTTTCGGATGAATAACTAAAGAAACTCCACAAGCCTGCCATGTACGACCTGCTAATTCTGGTCTATGTGCTGTCGCTGACGGGGGTAATTTATCACCTGAAACAACTGAAAAATTAACGCCTCCTTGTTCTATTACATCGCCATTGGTCAATACACGCGTGCGACCTCCACCGCCTTCTTTACGTTTCCAATTATCCTCAATAAACTTACCACTACCATCAGCTTGTTCTAATGCATGGCAAATTTGATCTTGTAATTGTTTTAAAAACTCAATAACGATTGAGATATCAGGAACTTTATTTGGGTTAGCGATAGACTGATTCATGAAATAATAATTTTCCGAAAGGGATACGTGAATAAGGCATTATTATACCAAGCAAATTCAAAATGCTAAACTAATACCAAGTGAATTAATCAATGATATGGCTTTTAACTAATCTAAACTACTGATGCCGTGCTGTATATTTGTGGTCACACCTTGATCATCTTCAATTTTAAAATGCACATCTCTTAAGGCATAAGGACGGTAGTCACTCACCTGTGCAAACCGCTCTGCAACACTGTGGTGAATAATAGGCGCATGGTCCGATATAACATCGTTGACATTTACCCGAACTAAACGAGGAGATAAGGTAACTGAATTGGTATTAGTGCGAACCTGAGTATGTAATTTCCCAGCAGGTAAAGGTTTTATATTCAGGTCATCAACACAAATAGCATCTTGAGCACCCGGTATTTTAAGCCCTTCATAATCAATATCTTTCACATCGATTATCGTTAATTCGTTCTCTACACATTTAAGCATATATTGCAGTGTTATATCAGACAAACCGTCAAACCAATAACTGCCGCCAATATCAGAATGTACGCCCGAAAACCAGAGTTCGTTAATCCGGCTATCATGATTAAAAAGAGTGGGTTGAAATAAAATGCGCTTTTCATCTAATGACAATAAATGTACCGCTTTTTTAACATGAGCACCAAGCGTACCATTTTCAAAGACAATACCACTAGCAGGATAAGTATCAGGGTTTAAATCCAGTGAGCCTCGCGTTGCAGCAACCGTATCAAAAACACCTAAAAACTTAACATTGTGCGATAAATTAGCGGCAAACATACGGGCAATTGCAGCACCGCGACTAAAGCCAAAAATATAAATATCATCACCTTCAGCAAAGTTAGCCTTTAAATCAGCCTGTGCTTCATCAAGAATATCATCCATATCACCGTAAGGCGGTGAAAACATAGCATTGAATTTACGTTTCAACCAATTACCACGTGTACCGACACCACTGTAATAAAAGCTATGTTGCTCTTTCAATGTGGCGTTAACGCCATTTTTCGGACTGAGTTTACCACCAAAAAAAGCATGCAGCTTCAGTACATTACTAATACTAGTATCTTCAAAAAAATCTGCTGAGTCTTCTGGCGTATTACATGTACCATCAAAACAAAAAATTAACTTTTTCATAATATCCTCTCATCCATATTAGGTTAACGTATTAAAAATAGGAGATATCATCATAATTAGCAAGCGACTAACTAACACCATTATTCAAAAAATCCTACAATAGTTAATAACATGGGCTAGTCAACAGCACATTCAAACTGTAGAATCTATGGCATTATTATTTAGCCAATAGAAGAAGCATTTAAGATGGGCAGAGCTTACCAAAACCGTAAATTATCCATGGCCAAAACCGCCGGTGCAAAAACCAAAGTTTATTCAAAGTACGGAAAGGCAATTTACGTTTGTGCTAAAAATGGCGGAACAGATCCCGATGGTAACTTATCGTTACGTAGCTTAATTGATAAAGCAAAAAAAGATCAAGTGCCTACTCATGTGATTGATAATGCGCTAAAAAAAGCATCTGGTGCTGGTGGTGAAGATTTTGTTGAAGCACGTTATGAAGGTTTTGGTCCTGGTAATTGCATGGTAATTATTGACTGTTTAACCGATAACGGTAATCGAACCATTAAAGATGTACGCCAGTGTTTTACTAAAACGCATTCAAAAATTGGCTCTTCTGGCACTGTTTCACACATGTTTGATCACCAAGCTATATTTGCTTTTAAAGGTGAAGATGACGAAACCGTTTTAGAAAACTTAATGATGGCTGACATTGATGTTAGTGATGTTGAGTTAGAAGATGGCATTATTACCGTTTACGCACCACATACTGAATTCTTTAAAATAAAAACCGAATTTGCTAACTCTATGCCTGAGTTTGAACTAGAAGTTGAAGAAATCACCTGGGTACCACAAAATTATATCGATATTGAAGGTGAAGATGATCTCGCCAACTTTGAAAAATTCATCGACATGTTAGATGATTGTGATGACGTACAAAACGTATATCACAACGCAGAAGTAAAAGATTAACCAATAAAAAATCAATTGAACTAACACACCAAACCCATCTTTATGATGGGTTTTTTTATATTCTGAATTAAGTGTATTTCGCGATGCCAAGGAGCCTTAGAATAAGTTCGATTAGAAGGCAGTTATGCCACTTGTTGACCTTAGCATTTTCAAATTTCTACTAAAAATTTTTGTATATTTTAATCTAGAGCGGACATGACTGAACAACCACATTACGTTAGCCGTTTCCTGATAGCGGACGTTCGGTATAGATGAGAACAGATGTATCTTGATGATAATTTTGTGCCGATAACCCATTAAATCTGAGTGTGAACTTAGTCACCACAGTGGTCGTTCACATAATAGTATTCGTATGACTTCAAAGTGCGTAATGAAAACCTAAAAATTTTAAAAGTTAAAAGTCGTCTTAGATTTGAACAGAAGACATTGATAAGTTGATGCTTTCACTTAATAAAACTTTAAATAATAAAGTGAAATTTAACAAATGAACAAGGATAAAAAACAGTTTTCAGTTATTAGGAGCTTCTTTTGGGCTTAGTCTGTAATTACTACCTTATACGGGAATTCTCCGACAGATGTTTCTCTGACTCGGATGCTTAGAAAGTATTGCTGCCCATCATAAAGAATAGGACCGGTGAAAGCATGGCCGTGAAATGAAGGCACATCAGTACTCTCTAGCAAAACCTGATTCTCATTATAGAGTTCCATATATAGATCAGACCCTGCATACCAGGGTTGTTGACAATCGGTCGGTGTTGCGCACAGGTAAATGGTTATAGTTGGCTCGCCATCGATAATGAATGCTAAGTAATCTATAGGATCTGAGCTGTTGTCGACCGAGCCAGTCGTAGATACACCACTTTGAGGGCGGAGAATAAATGGGGTTGCCTGCTCAAAGATATCATTTGGCTCGGTTTGGGTAATGAGAGTGGTTGTCCAGTTAGCGGCAACAAAGTCGTCATCAATCACGCCTTGGTCGGGGTCGATCACTGGCACATTAGCGTCCTCTTCACAAAGCACCTCTTCGGTGCACTGTCCGCTGTACCAAGCAAGAGTCAGCGCAATACCAAAAGGATCCCGAAATACCGAGGTCGGGCAGTAATAAATACTGGTTTTAGTACATTTTTCTGGGTTACCTGATGTAGAACTGTCATCGTCTCCTCCGCCACAAGCAGAAAGTAAGGCCACAACAATTATTATAGGTGTAACTTTATCAAAGGAAAGTGGAAAACCAGCCATAGTTTGGCCTCAATAAGTATTAATACTGGAAGTATAGTCTATATAGAGTAAATGTTTGGTCAGCCCTATATAGAGCTTAGAGGGGTCGTAATGATGGTGACGGTTATTTGCCTTCTGTGAACATAAAATGAGTCTTAAAACCGATCATGTTAACGTCCGCTAAGTCGAATATTTTTAAGTTAGATATCGACCTACTTAGGTCAACTAACTGATTTACAGTTGACCTCAACAAGCACTAAAAATTTCAAATCCTTACTCCTCCTTAGCGCACCAAAAAGTCATACTGTTCTTATTTGTTATATTTTTTATGTTTTTTATGTCACTGCAAAGTTTACCAAGTGAACATTAGTTAAATTAATGTGTTGTTTAGCGTGCCAAAGATCATAATTATCTGGCATTGATAGCCAACTCTCAGGAGTTCTGCCAATTGCTTTTGATAAGCGAAGTGCCATTTCCGGAGATATAGCATTTTGACCTTTTAGAACTCGATTTAAGGTAGAAGAAGCTACGTCTAATTGCTTTGCTAAATAGCGACAGCTAAAACCAGCAGGCTCCAAATAAACATCGTAAATGAACTCCCCTGGATGTGGTGGGTTATGCATAGTCATTAATGATAGCCCTCATAGTTGAGAATAAAAGCATTACCATCGATAAACTCAAAAGTAATACGCCAATTGCCATTTACAGTAATAGACCAAATCCCATCTCGATTGCCTTTTAATAGTAAAACAATAATTGAGTTTCAATGGTTTATGGCTTTATTGATGATAATCATCTAAGTAAGGATTTTTGGCTCATGCAGAGCGGAAGTTTAAAACTCTTCATCAACCTCAAAAGTCATCACTTCTTTACTCACCGGATGGCTCAGCGTTAACATTTGTGCATGTAGATGTAAGCGTTTCGGCTTTTTCTGACTGGTATTACCGGTATTACTGCTGTAATTGTTACTACCATACAGATCATCACCTAAGATAGGCATATTCAACCCTTTTGGGTGAGCACAATGTACTCGCAATTGATGAGTTCGTCCCGTTTCAGGATACAAATAGAGTTTCGATTTCCCCTCTACAATTTCAATAACTTCCCATTGTGTTTTAGAGTTTCTTCCGTGTTCAAAACACACTAATTGCTTTGGCCTATCTTCAAAATCGCCTCTTAACGGCAAGTTAATCTCCCCTTGGGTTTTCATTTGTGCTTTGCCAATATCACCTTCTACTTTTCCTTCAAGTATTGCCACATAACGCTTTTTAATGGTGCGATTAACAAATTGTTGCTGGATATTTTTTTGCGCTCGTTTAGTTAACGCCAATACCATCACACCGGATGTAGACATATCTAATCGGTGCACAATATACGAACCGGTTGCCTGAGGAAATTGCTCTTTAATACGTGAATAGACCGAATCCTCAATATTTTTTCCTGGTACTGATAAAAACTCACTAGGCTTATTTACGACAACAATATCATCATCTTGATAAATAATCTCAAGCGCCTTACCCTCTGCCGGATTAACCAATAAAGGGTTATCGTCTATGTCCATACCATCTAACATGTGCACTAGAATTGGTTGGCATTTACCAGAGCATGCGCCATAAAAGTTTCTATGTTGACGAATTTCAGATTTAGGCGCTTGCCCCCACCAAAACTCGGCTATGGCTAACGGCTTCATATTTTGCTTAAATGCATATTGTAGTAATTTTGGTGCTGCACAATCACCCGTACCTGCTGGTGGTATTGGATAAGGCGCATTTTGAAATAATTCAATCAAATCTTTTTCTATACCTGCGCTATTTAACAAGCGATATTGCTTGAACAGCTTCTTTTGTAACTTGGTAGATAGCTGCTTGCGCGTTTTTTTAACTCTGTCAATTTCAGCCGTAAGGATGTTTAATTTTTGTTGAACTTGTGAAATCAGATCATGCCAGTATTCTTTTAAATCGCGAAGTTGATTTTTGTCATCAATACTTTCTTGTGCTAATTGCTTAAGGCGTTGTGCTAAATCATCTCCCTCTAAACTACCTTTTACATGGCTGCGCTGCTCTTTTCTTATTTTTCTATTAAAAGCCATTTTATTTCGGTGTTGATCAAGTTGTTCATCTTGCTGGTTAAGCTTTAATTCAAGGGTATGTTGATATTCACTTAAAAAAGGATTAGCGAGTAGCTTGTCTAATTCGCTATTAAGGCGATTAATGATGCTACTTTCTTCATGAAAAAAATCTGTTTGCGCATCAACATCAAAAACAGGTGGCACAAAGTTAATAGTCTTTTGATGCGAGCTTTCATGAGAATTCAACTTGCCAGAAAAAGCACTAAGGTACCCTGCTTCACCTTTAGAGTTTTCCACTAATAGCACACCAAACATCTTACCCGTTTGCTCAAGTTCTAGCTGTAATGGCTCATAGTTTTGTAATTGCTGTTGTAACTCTTGCGCTGCCAATAGACACAGAGGATGTGGCTCATAGTAAAATGGAAAAGTGAATCGTTCAGGTAAAGCGTAGCTTTCAATATTATCTTTAAAGGAAGTAAAACAAGTTTGCTGACTATTCATATATTTCGTTCTAATACAAAAAAGGCAGTAACATTTTCATGCGACTACCTGTTTTTAAATAATTTCAGTTAACTGATTTCCATTAAATAAGATTAATGAACCTCAGATACCATATTGACTGTGTATTTAGGAATGTCTACCACTAAGTCTTCATCACCAACAATTGATTGGCAACTAAGGCGTGATTCAGGCTCTAATCCCCATGCTTTATCAAGCATGTCTTCTTCAAGTTCATCGCCTTCTTCGATAGAGTCAAAACCTTCTCGAATAATAACGTGACACGTTGTACATGCGCATACTTTTTCGCAAGCATGTTCAATGCCGATGTCATTTCTTAAGGCAACGTTTAAAACGCTCTCACCTTTTTCAGCTTCAACTACTGCGCCATCTGGGCATAGCTCTGCATTGGGTAAAAATATAATTTGTGGCATCTTATCTAATCTCTTTATTTCTCGTCGCTTGTACTAAAGCTTCTCTACCGATTGGCCGGTTAACGCTTTATTAATAGAGCTATCCATTCTACGCTCTGCAAATATCGCCGTACTGTTATCTAATTTCTCAATTGCCGCTTCAATTGTGCCAACATCACTACCTTGGCTCGTTTGTGCTAGTGCTTTAATCGCCGCTTCAATCTCATTAATGTCTTGTGCTGATAATAAATGACTATCCGTAGATAGCGCCGCTTGAATAGATTCAATTACTCGTGCTGCTTCTACTTGCTGCTCTTTTAACATACGCGCATCTATATCAGCTTTTGCATTGTTCATTGAATCTTTAATCATTTGTGCTATTTTACCGTCATCTAAGCCAAAAGAAGGCTTAACTTCAATACTTGATTCAACACCCGATGATTTTTCCATGGCGCTCACTGACAATAAGCCATCGGCATCCACTTTAAAAGTAACACGAATATGCGCTGCACCGGCAGTCATCGGTGGAATACCACGTAGTTCAAAACGTGCTAACGAACGACAATCGTCAACTAATTCGCGTTCGCCTTGGAGTACATGAACGGCCATTGCTGTTTGACCATCTTTAAAAGTAGTAAACTCTTGCGCTTTTGCCACTGGGATTGTGGTATTACGCGAAATCACTTTTTCAACTAAACCACCCATCGTTTCTAACCCTAAAGATAGTGGTATAACGTCAAGCAACAGCATGTCACTGTCTGGTTTATTACCCGCCAAAATATCCGCTTGAATGGCTGCGCCAATGGCAACAACCTTGTCAGGATCGATAGAGGTTAATGGCATTTTGTTAAAGTATTTCTCTACTTCACTGCGCACTAGTGGCACACGTGTAGAGCCACCAACCATAACAACTTCTAACACCTCATCAGTGCTAATTTGTGCGTCTTTTAAACTACGACGACAAGCGCGTAAGGTTTTTTTAACTAAAGCTGAAATTAAACTATCAAAGGTTTCTTTACTTAAAGTAGTAGTCCAAATTTGTTCTTTGTTTATCTCTGAGTCTAGTTGTGAGTCTAACGTTAACACAACTTCTACACTTTCTTGCTCAGTTAGCTGTTCTTTAGCTGAACAAGCTTGTTGCATTAATTGACGTTCTAACGAAGGAGATAATGGTCGAGTCAGCCCTGCTTTTTCGACAAGATAATCAACGAGTACCACATCAAAATCATCGCCACCAAGCGCAGAATCACCACCAGTAGCTAATACTTCAAACACGCCTTTATTTAGACGTAAAATAGAAATATCAAACGTACCACCACCCAAGTCATAGATAGCGATAACGCCCTCTTGCCCTGAGTCAAGCCCATAGGCTAATGCGGCAGCAGTAGGTTCGTTTAATAAACGTAAAACATTAACACCCGCAAGTTTTGCTGCGTCTTTAGTACTTTGACGTTGAGCATCATCAAAGTGTGCTGGCACGGTAACTACTACGCCTGTTAACTCGCCACCTAAAGCTTTTTCAGCTCGCTGTGCTAGGGTTTTTAATATTTCAGCCGACACTTGTATCGGATTAATATTTCCTTGACGAGTCACTATTTCAGGATGATTTTCATCACCACAAAACTGGTATGGCAATGAAGGATACTTACTTTGGATATCTGCCAATGAACGACCAATTAAACGTTTTGCTGAAACAATGGTATTTTGCGGGTCACTAACACTTAGCGCTTTTGCATCTTCGCCAACTAAAATATTATTTCCTACTGAAGTATTGTTGCCTAATGAAGTGTCTGCTGAAGCATCTTGATAGTTAACAATAGAGGGTAAAATATCACGACCCTGTTGATCCGCTAAGGTAGTAGCATTACCACTTTGTACACTGGCAATTAATGAATTAGTTGTGCCTAAATCAATACCTGCGGCTAATCGGTGTTCGTGGGGCACGGTACTTTGACCGGGTTCTGCAATTTGTAATAAAGCCATATTTTATGAATTCGGTTTTGTATTAAATTTCGCTATGATACTGTTTTCTAACTAAGTGATTTGTACTCATTAGTCGTCAAACAAACTATCTTCGAGACGATCAAGCTCAATATTGAGTTTTTGATAAAACTTTAACTTGCGCAAATTATCGCATGCTAGCGCATTTGCTGCTGTATTATTTTCAAGTATTTGTTGTTGCATAACATCAAGGAGCTGTTGATATTCTTGTGTTAAAACCTGTTGAGCATGATTAAAAGCGGTATCGATATCATCGGCAAACTTCACGTCACCAAGCATATCTCTTAGTTCCATTTGTTGCATTAAAAAGCTGGTATCACTAAATGATTTTTGCTCATTAGGCATCTCAACACCGCGCAGAGTTAATATATATTCAGCACGCTTCAATGGTTGCTTCAACGTTTGATAAGCATCATTAATTTCAGCTGATTTTTGTACTGCCAATAATTGCTCTTGAGGTGAAGCATGAGCAAATCTGTCAGGGTGAACTGCTTTTTGCAACGTTTGATAAGATTGTGATAAATGATTTATATCGACATCAAAAGAAACTTCAATGGCGAATAACTGGAAGTAATTCAAAATAGTTCTCGTAGATTAGTGCAATTTTTTCTTTTAAAAACTGTACTCTATATTTAACTAAACCATAACGAATTCAGCTCAAAGATAGTTTGTTCTGATGTAAGGCGAAAGCACGGAGTTGACGCTAGTCAATGAGTACTTTCAACGCAGCAACTGAGCAAAATAGCAAAGAGATGAATTTGTTATCACAACTTTTATACGTTGAATGACTCACCACAACCACACTCGCCTTTGGCATTTGGGTTAGTGAACTTAAAACCTTCATTTAGACCTTCTTTAACGAAGTCTAATTGAATACCATCAAGGTAAACCAAGCTTTTAGCATCAATGATAATTTTTACGTCTTCTATATTAAAAACTTCATCATCTTCATTCAAGTCATCAACAAACTCAAGTACATAAGCTAAACCTGAGCAACCTGTAGTTTTTATCCCTAAACGTAAACCAAGGCCTTTACCTCGGTTAGTCATAAAAGATTTAACTCGCTCTGTTGCCTCTGGCGTCATAGTAACTGACATTTTACTTTCTCACTTTATTCTTTTGTAGCCCAACGTATAAAAATTATTAGCCTTGCTTGCTTTTATAATCTTCGATAGCTGCTTTAATTGCATCTTCAGCCAAAATTGAGCAATGAATTTTTACTGGAGGTAAGGCTAACTCTTCAGCTATAGCCGTATTTTTAATTTCACCAGCTTCTTCAATTGACTTACCTTTTACCCACTCGGTAACCAATGAGCTTGAAGCGATAGCAGAGCCACAGCCGTAAGTTTTAAATTTAGCATCTTCAATAATGCCATCGTCAGATATTTTAAGTTGTAATTTCATTACATCGCCACACGCTGGTGCGCCAACCATACCAGTTGCTACTGATGGATCGTTTTTATCCATTGAGCCAACGTTACGTGGGTTTTCATAATGATCGATTACTTTTTCGCTATAAGCCATAATATTTTCTCCTAACTGCGTACATTTTCTTTAATTATCTTAATCACTATAAGTAAAGAACTAGTGTGCCGCCCATTCAATTGAGTCTAAATCAATACCGTCTTTGAACATTTCCCAAAGCGGTGACATGTCACGTAAATGACCAATAGATTTTTGTATAAGTTCAATAGCATAATCTATTTCTTCTGTTGTGGTAAAACGACCAAAACTAAAACGGATTGAGCTATGCGCCATTTCATCATTTAACCCCAATGCACGTAATACATATGAAGGTTCAAGGCTTGCTGATGTACATGCACTACCTGAAGAGACTGCTAAGTCTTTTAGAGCCATAATTAATGATTCCCCTTCAACAAAGTTAAAGCTAACATTTAAGTTACCGGCATAACGTTTATCAAAATCACCATTAACAAAGACTTGTTCCATCGAATTTAGGCCAGCCCATAAACGATCACGCATAGCGGTTACATGCTCAAGATCTTGGTCCATCTCTTCTTTTGCAAGCTTACAAGCTTCACCCATACCAACAATTTGATGAGTTGCCAATGTACCTGAGCGCATACCTCGTTCATGTCCGCCACCATGCATTTGCGCTTCAAGGCGTATACGCGGTTTGCGGCTAACATAAAGTGCACCAATACCTTTTGGGCCATACAATTTATGAGCAGAAATTGATAATAAATCAACTTTTAAGTGCTTCATATCAATCTTGATTTTTCCAGCACTTTGCGCGGCATCAACATGAAAAACAATCTTACGAGCACGGCACATTTCGCCAATTTCGCTAATATCTTGAATCACACCAATTTCATTGTTTACATGCATGATACTGACTAAAATAGTATCATCACGCATTGCCGCTTCAAGTTTATTTAAGTTAATTAAGCCATTATCTTCAGGGTCAAGATAAGTAACTTCAAAACCTTGACGTTCTAATTCTCGACACGTATCTAAAACAGCTTTATGTTCTGTTTTACAGGTAATAATATGCTTACCTTTTTTGTGATAAAAATTTGCCGCACCTTTAATTGCAAGGTTATTAGATTCTGTTGCACCGGAAGTGAAAACAATTTCACGTGGGTCTGCGTTAATTAATTCAGCTATTTGATTACGAGCAATATCAACTGCCTCTTCTGCCTGCCAGCCAAATTTGTGCGAACGTGATGCAGGGTTACCAAAATGACCATCGGTAGTCATATATTGCATCATTTTTTCCGCAACGCGTTTATCAACAGGGGTAGTTGCTGAATAATCAAAATAAATAGGAAGCTTCATTTGCTATCTTTCTCCACTTAATACTATGTTCTTTAAAAAGTTATGGGGATAATTGTTTCTAACGATTGTTCTTTATTACTGCGCATATGAACATCATCTTGCCTTTTAGAAACAGTTTTTACATCATTTTTAGCAACTAATTCTGCTAAAGTAATATTTTTCAAAAATTCTTCAATACGCTCACTCAATCCTTGCCATAAAGAATGAGTTAGACACTGTTCTCCACCTTGGCAATTTCCTTTACCTTCGCATTTTGTCGCGTCTACACTCTCGTTAACAGCAAGAATAACATCTGAAATGGCTATCTCTGCTGAGCACTTACCTAAGCGATAACCTCCTCCTGGACCACGAACACTATTAACTAGGCCATGTTTACGTAATTTAGAAAATAATTGCTCTAAATACGACAGCGAAATACCTTGTCGCTCAGAAATATCAGCTAATGATACTGGTCCGTGAGAGGCGTGAATAGTGACATCTAACATGGCTGTCACTGCATAACGTCCTTTAGAGGTTAGTCTCATAATGTGCTCAATTTAATACATGCTATTGAATGATTATATTTACCTTTTTGTAGGAGTGTAAATTGCTACAAGAATAATAATTGCGCGCAATTTTACATATCCCTACAAAATAGTCAAATATATACCTGAGTAATATACTCAAGTATTCTACACTAATATTATAAAAGCGAAAAGCAATAGTTGAGTATTTTAGTCAACTATTGCTTTAATGATATAAATTGTTTTATTTAAATTAAGCTATTAAGCCCTGACTATATCTCGGGATCAAAACTTTCTACTATGCTTTCTCGACGCTTAGCTGCCTCTTTTTCATCTTCAACAAATTCACCAATTCTAAGCTCAGGTAAATCATTAGGGCAAATGTCACCACCGAGATTATTCACTTCCTTACATAGGTTTGACACTCGATCATCCATCAAGTGCATATGATCAAGCAAGCGGCCTATCGCTTTAGCGACAGGATCGGGATTATCCGCAGATACAGCATAAGCATCAAAACCAAATTTTTTCGCTGCTTTATCACGTGAATCTTTGTCTAAGTTATCATTAGGTTTTTCGCCTAAGTCACTATCAAGCAAAGAACTTCCATTGCTATCCTTACTATTTACAATACGTGCAGGAATACCAACAGCAGTGGCATTTTCTGGTAGGTCTCTTACGACGACAGAATTTGAACCTACTTTACCGCCTTTTCCTATGGTAATTGGACCCAGTACTTGTGCTCCTGCGCCAATAACTACATTGTCCGATAATGTAGGGTGACGCTTACCTGAATTCCAACTTGTTCCACCTAAAGTAACACCGTGGTACAAGGTAACATCATCACCAATTTCAGCTGTTTCGCCAATAACAACGCCCATACCATGATCGATAAAGAATCGACGTCCTAATGTAGCGCCAGGATGAATTTCAATCCCCGTTAACCAACGTGAGAAAGTTGATAGTAATCTTGCGATTAGTTTCCAGTTAGCACGCCATAATCGATGACTTAGTCTGTGTATCCAAATAGCATGCAACCCAGGATAATTAAGCAATACTTCAAATGTAGTACGTGCGGCAGGATCTCTATCAAAAACACTTTTAATATCTTCTTTCATTCGGCCAATAGTACGGCTAAACATATTATTTCCTTTTATTTATTCTTTAGCTTTTCAACAAAAAAACTTACTATTGATGCCCTTTCATTGAGGCTCTTTCTATTGAAGCAAGAATGCCACGCATCATTTTTATTTCTTTAACATCAGGACGCGCACGGTTAAATAAGCGTCTTAACTTAGTCATCACTAACCCTGGATGTTTATCACCAATAAACCCGGTGGCTTTGAGCGCATTATCAAAGTGCTGATAAAAACGTTCTGATTCTTCAGTCACTGGATAAAGTTCATTGTCTTCGCTTTTGGCATTAAATGTTTTTTTACCAAGGCTATTTTTTCCAATGTAAGTACCATTACCCGTACTGTGCTCTTGCTTGTCTTCGTCTAATGAAAGCAAATAGCTGGTGCGAACTTCGTAACTTAATGTTTGTACTGCCATAGCAAGATTAAGCGAACTATAATCAGGGTTTGCAGGTATCTGTACATGAAAATGACACAGTTGTAATTCGTCATTAGTTAAGCCGCTACTTTCTCGACCAAATACTAACGCTACAGGGTATTCGCTTGCCTCTGTTATCATTTTCTCACCACAACCACGTGGCTCTAACATAGGCCAAGGTAGTGTACGTGAACGAGCGCTAGTACCAATAACTAAGCCACAATCTTCAATAGCTTCACTTAAAGTGCTCACAACTTTTGCATTTGATAAAACGTCAGTGGCTCCTGCTGCTAATGCTTGCGCTTGACCATTTGGCATTTCAATAGGATCAACCAAAACCAACTGGCTTAATCCCATGGTTTTCATTGCGCGTGCTGCACTACCAATATTTCGACAATCTGACGTATTGACTAAAACAATACGAACTCTGTCTAAAAGGCTTACAGCTGATTTAGTGTTTTCTGAATCTGACATTTTTATCTCTATACAATACTTAAGTGATATCTCTTTTCTAAGCGAACAATTCTACCATAGAAATTTATACCAATTCTATTAAATTTATTCCCACCTCAGAGCTATGTCAGAGGTTCAATAACAAATAAAATTCATTTGAATCTAGTCATTCTAAATCAACTGAATTTTTTGCAGTTTAGTGGGCCTCTGACACGCTTCCAAAGGACGAGTTTAAAAGGTTTATAACCTGCGTTATTGATTTCGACAAGGACGCTACATGGATGTAGCTTTTTAGAGAATGCAGGAGCACATTCTCCTGAATAACCATTCTCTTCAATCAATGCCTTGCGTACATGGATGTAGGTACTTAGGTTCAGTCTGGAACTATGAACCTGTGCCTAAAGGCGTTTCTAATTCCAGCTGAATCATGCATCTTCAAGTGGAACGGGTATATAAACCTTTTAATTCTCGCTGAGTCAGAAATAACTTAATAGATTTGGTATCACTGCTGTGCTTAACAAAAATCACACTAAATTAGCCATTATGGCTATGGAAATTCATTATTAATTAGTCTATTTTCCTATAAAGACATAAAGAGCTGACACGAAGGGATAATTTATCATTCGCTTTATTTAAGAATACTGTCGCCAAATGAGTTGTATTTTGCTATACTCCGCGCGCTTGATTTAGCGCTTGTTTTATATGGTGTTTGGGTCAACGTCGTTCTTTTAAAAGTCATTCACAAATAGGTACTCTATTATGCACCCCATGCTAAATATTGCTGTGCGCGCAGCGCGTAATGCAGGAAAAGTTATTATTCGCTCTTTTGAGCAACTTGATAAAGTTGAAATTGAATCAAAAGGCTCTAACGATTTTGTTACTAGTACTGACACTGCTGCTGAACAAGCAATAATTGAGACTATTCGTAATTCATATCCAGACCACACTATAATAGGTGAAGAGTCAGGTGTATTAACAGGCAGTAACGATGATTACCAATGGATAATAGATCCATTAGATGGCACAACTAATTTTATTAAAGGTATTCCTCACTTTGCCGTTTCTATCGCCTTAAAAGTAAAAGGTAAACTTGATCAAGCCGTTATCTTCGATCCTATTCGAGGTGAATTATTCACAGCAAGTCGCGGCAAAGGCGCTCAATTAAATAACATGCGTATTAGAGTCAAAGCACATAAAGATTTATCTGCGACCATTTTAGCTACCGGATTTCCTTTTAAGCATAAACAACATACCAAGGCTTATATGGCCATGTTTACTTCTCTTTTTGAAAAAACATCCGATATGCGTCGTGCTGGCTCTGCCGCACTTGATTTAGCTTATGTCGCAGCTGGACGAGTTGATGGTTTCTTTGAAATTGGTTTAAAACCTTGGGATACTGCAGCAGGTGAGCTATTAGTTATTGAAGCTGGCGGCTTAGTAACTGACTTTACTGGTGGGCATAATCATACACAATCAGGTAATATTGTCGCCAGTAGCACTCGGTTATTAAAAGAGATTTTAAAAGACATTCGTCCACATTTAGGCGAAGCTTTAAGTAAGTAAGTACGTACGTACACCAGAAGCTAAAAAAAAAGTTATATTTAAAAAAAGCGCCTATTGGCGCTTTTTTTGCTTTATGTCTTATTATAATAATGAGTTTGATAAATAAAAGTGGTAATAGATAATGAAAAACATTGGTATAAATAAACAAGCCTTCATAGCCGGTGAGGTAGCTTTAGTGGGTGCTGGCCCTGGTGATGCTGACTTACTAACGATACAAGCATTTCGATTTATTAAACAAGCAGATATAGTGATTTACGATCGTCTTGTCAGTGACGAAATTATGGCTTTATTACCTAGTGCTTGCGAAAAAATATATGTGGGTAAAAAGCAAGCAGAACACCGTGTACCACAAGATGCTATCAACCAATTATTAGTTGATCATGCCAAGTTAGGCAAAAAAGTATTAAGACTAAAAGGTGGCGATCCCTTTGTTTTTGGTCGCGGCAGTGAAGAGGCAATATTTATATTAGCTCATGGTGTTGCTTGTCATATTGTCCCCGGCATGACAGCCGCGTCTGCTTGTACTAGCTACGCAGGCATTCCACTAACTCACCGACAAGTCTCGCGAAGTTGCACGTTTATTACGGGCAATGTGCAAGATAATGGTGCACTAGACTTACCTTGGCATACATTAAATGATGCCCAACAAACCATAGTATTTTATATGGGTATAAAAAGCTTACCCATTATCATTGAGCAGTTGATTAATGCAGGTCGAGATAAAAATACACCTGCTGCATTAATACGCAAGGGTACTCATGCTGATCAACAAGTGGTAAAAGGCACCTTATCTAACTTAGTGGCCCTAGTAAAATCACATAAAATCAAACCACCTAGCCTGATTGTTATTGGTAATGTTATTGATGTTTTTTCAACACAGCAGATGACTAACTTAGGTTACTTTTCACCCAACTAATAATTATTGTCAAAAACTAATAAATAGCAAAGAGGAGTGAAAGCTGCGTTATACCAATCAGATTAATTAATGGTTCAAATTTTAATGAGGGTAAATTTTCAAGAACAAGGCGCTTGATTGACCAATAGCTGGCTATTGGGATTGAAAGCAACGATGTTATTGGATATTTAGACCATTTAAAAAGATCACTTAGTTAGTCTGATTGGTATTAGCCAAGGTTGGCTAACTCTTACAACGATTAACTCTTAACGGTTGTTAGCAGGCTTTGAACGACGATTTCTATTGCTATTATTGCCAGGTTTATTGGTCGCGTTGCTTCTGTTTGCTTGAGACTTATGCCCCTTACTTAAATGTTGACCATCTTTATGCTCAACCTTAGCTTTAGTGGCTTTATTTGTATTGTTCGGGTTTTTAGGTTTTTTCGCTTTTAATGCTCTAATGGGTCGAGACTCACCTAGTGCATTCACTGGTACAAATCTGTCTATGACTTTACGTTCAATATGTTGCTGTATTACTTGTTCAATATCCCACAACAATTTCAAGTCATCATTACAAACTAAAGACACCGCTTGGCCTGTATTGCCTGCACGCGCTGTACGGCCGATACGATGCACATAATCCTCAGGTACATTCGGTAAATCAAAATTAACCACTTGTGGTAATAAATCAATATCAATACCACGGGCAGCAATATCGGTAGCAACTAAAATTTGTACCCTGCCATCCTTAAAAGAAGCCAGTGCTTTGGTACGTGCTCCCTGACTTTTGTTACCATGAATCGCCGCCGCAGTTAGGCCTTCAGCTTCCAAATATTTGGTAAGCTTATTCGCGCCATGTTTGGTTTTAGTAAAGACTAACACTTGTTTCCAGTTGTTTTCTTTTATCAAATGCGTCAATAGCGCAGGTTTACGTTTTTTATCAACAGCCATCAACCACTGGGTAACCTTTTCAGCGGTAGAGTTTTCTGCATTAACTGATATTTCTAATGGGTTATTCACCATACCTTTTGCTAAGGCACGTATATCAGGCGAAAATGTTGCTGAAAAAAGTAAGTTTTGACGTTGCTTAGGTAAAAGCGAAATAATTTTTTTAATATCACGAATAAAGCCCATATCAAGCATACGATCGGCTTCATCTAAAATCAGTACTTCTAGCTGTGAAAACCTCACTGCTTTTTGATTACATAAATCCATCAAACGGCCAGGCGTTGCAACAAGCACATCAACACCTTGTCGAAGGCGCATCATTTGTGGGTTTATTTTTACCCCACCAAAGACTACGGTTGAATGTAGGTTTAAGTACTTACCATAGGTAGCAATACTATCGCTAACTTGTGCTGCTAGCTCTCTTGTTGGCGTTAACACTAACGCACGAACATTGTTTGATTGCACACGACTTTGTTCTCGTCCACCTTTAGATAAACGTTCTAATAAAGGTAAAGTAAAACCAGCTGTTTTACCGGTACCCGTTTGTGCTGCCGCCATGACATCTCGACCAGAAAGAACCGCTGGAATAGCCTGTGCCTGAATAGGTGAAGGTGTGTCGTAACCTTGGTCACGTACTGCTTTAAGCAATGGCTCAGATAAACCTAAATCGTTAAAACTCATCTTAATTGTATTCTCAGCAGTATCTGCGGAAATTAAACTCATAAATTATCTCTTGGTAAGAAGTTACAGGGGTCGAATATCGACGTTAAAGTGTCGATTTTTAAGTAACAAATTTGGTGCTAGTAGCAGGCGTGCAGCATACAGTAAGGATAAGAGTAGTGCAAAGGAATAACATTTTCAGACAAAAAAAAGCCAAGTAGTTAGTACCACTTGGCTTTTACTTGTTATGTTTCATGTACTATTCAAAATGAATAGTACATAAATTCATTACTATGGCGTCATTATCTCTTGATCTTCACCTTCTTTTTCAATCACTTCGGGTATCAAATCTTCTCTAGAAATACCTAAAGCTAGTGCAACTAATGAAGCAACATAAATAGAAGAATACGTACCTACAAACACACCAAATAATAATGCCGTGGCAAAACCGTGAATTAATTCACCCCCTCTAAAGAACAAGGCAGCTAATACTAATAGAGTAGTTATTGAAGTAATGAAGGTACGACTTAACGTTTGTGTTAATGAAATATTGATAACATTTTCAGCCTGACCTTCTCGAATTTTACGAAAGTTTTCCCGAATGCGATCGGAAACAACAATAGTATCATTAAGCGAGTAACCAATAACCGCAAGTATTGCCGCTAGTACGGTTAAATCAAATTCCAACTGCAGAACTGAAAATAGACCAAGTGTTAACAATACATCGTGAAATAATGCAACAACTGAGCCTACCGCAAAGCGCCATTCAAAGCGAAAGGCAACATAAACTAGAATACATATAAGCGCAGTTAACATGGCTAAACCGCCCTGCTCTGCTAATTCGTCACCAACACTGGCACCAACAAACTCGATACGGCGCATATCAACTTTTTGACCCGAGCCTGATTCAAGAATAGCCAGCACTTCATTGCCAAGCATTTCCGCTTTAACATCTTCACGTAAGCCTAAACGAATCACAACATCACGGCTGCTACCGTAAAATTGCACTTTAGCGTCATCAAAACCGTTATCAGCCATTACTTGACGTATTTTTTTAAGGTCAGCTGCTTGCTCGAAGCCGACCTCAATCAAGGTACCACCAGTAAAATCTAAACCAAAGTTTAGTTTATTCGTGGCTAGCGATGCTATCGACGCTATCATTAATAGCGCACTAAAAATCATCGCTATTTTGCGATAACTCATAAAGGCGACGGTTTCTTTTAATTGTAAAATTTGCATAAGTTTAAATTCCCGCCTACTTCTATATAGATAACTTTTTAAGGCTTTTACCGCCCCAAACTGCATTAACGACTGCTCGCGTACCAATAACAGAGGTAAACATTGAGGTAAGAATACCAATTGATAGGGTTACAGCAAAACCTTTCACTGGCCCAGTACCAACAGCAAACAAAATAAGCGCAGCAATTAACGTGGTGATGTTTGCATCTATAATGGTTGAAAATGCCGCATCATATCCTTGATGTATTGCCTGTTGAATGCTTTTCCCTTCGCGGATTTCTTCACGAATACGTTCAAATATAAGTACATTGGCATCAACTGCCATACCAACCGTAAGCACGATACCTGCCATACCCGGCAATGTTAATGTTGCCCCAGGAATAAGTGACATAACCCCAATAATCAACACTAAATTAGCGCCAAGTGCCATGTTAGCTACCACACCAAAAGCGCGATAGTAGATAATCATAAAGATAAAGACTAAACCAAAACCCATTAGGATGGCTTGAAAGCCTAGTTGTACATTTTCAGCACCTAACGTTGGACCAACAGTACGCTCTTCAACAATAGTAATAGGAGCAATTAACGCACCTGCTCTTAATAATAAAGCTAAATTATGTGCTTCAGTTTGTGAACCAGCCCCTGTAATTCTAAAGCTTTTACCCAAACGAGATTGAATGGTAGCGACAGAGATAACTTCTTGTACTTTTTCAAAAATAAGATTACCTTCAGGATCTCGTCTATCGGTTGGTTTATATTCGATAAATACGGTTGCCATCGGCTTACCAATATTACTTTTAGTACCGTTAGACATTTTACTGCCGCCAGCGCTGTCTAAAGAAATATTGACTTGTGGACGTGAATATTCATCAAAACCAGATTTAGCATCGGTAATGTGATCACCCGTTAGCATGATACGTTTTTTCAATAAAATAGGTTTGCCATCTTTCTCTTTTAATAAAATAGAGCTAGCTGGAATTCGTCCATTTATTGCGGCGCTTAAATCACCTTCAGTATCAACGAGTCTAAACTCGATAGTAGCAGTAGCATTAAGAATTTCTTTGGCTTTAGCTGTATCTTGCACACCAGGTAATTCGATAACAATATGCTTTTTACCTTGACGTTGAACCAATGGCTCAGCAACACCAAGTTCGTTAACACGATTACGAATAATGGTAATATTTTGCTGTAATGCGTACTCACGAATTTCTTTTAACATCTGATCCGTCATTTGCGCATTGATGGTTAAAGTATCTTCGTCAGTGCGTAACAATAAATCTCTATAACGTTTTTTCAATAATGATTGAGCTTTTTCAAGATCTTCCACTTTGCGAAATTTAACAACAATTGCATTACCATCTTCTTTTACGCTGCGATAACGAATTTTTTCATTACGTAAATCACCGCGAAAATCACTCACCATACCCACTTTGGCTTTATTAATGGCTTCTTTCATGTTTACTTCCATTAAGAAGCTAACACCACCGCTTAAGTCTAAGCCTAACTTCATTGGCGTTCCGCCAATTACGGCCAACCAATCAGGCGTTGCCGGCGTTAAGTTAAGTGCCACTGAATATTTTTTGCCTAGTTTGTCATCAAGCACATCTCGGGCTTTTAACTGATCTTCGGTATTGTTAAAGCGGGTTAAAACTTGACCATTTTCTAAAACAATACCAGTAAAGGCAATATTATTATCCGTGAGATTAGCTTTAATGGTATCAAGCGTTGCTACATTAGCTTCAACACCACGTAACCCTGATACTTGTACAGCAGGATCTTCACCATATAAGTTCGGAGTGGCATAGAGCGCACCAATGGCAACAATAAATGCCACCATGAGTGTTTTCCATAAAGGGTATCTATTTAACACAATTTGTCCTTTTTTTGGAACGATTGTATTTGCGCTTTATTTTCATAATTATGGCGTTAAAAGTGCTCATTGACATTCGTCAACTCCGCGCTTTTGCCTTGGATTTATTTCAATAAAACACAAACAAAACAACTACTAGTATTCATTATTTATAATTATTCTCTAGTTTTAACTACAAAAGAATAACTGTAGTGTTTAAGCTCGAAGCTAGTTGATACTGTAGCAAAAAGGAAACACGGAGTTGACGAATGTCAATGAGTATTTCCGATGCCGCTACAGTGTTAAATAGCAAAGAGAATAAGTGCTACAAAGATTTCATTGTACCTTTAGGAAGTACCGCGGTAATCGCGCCTTTTTGTACAGTAACTTCTGTCTCTTCAGCAATGCTAACCACAATAAAATCTTTTTCATCAGATACTTTAACGATTTTGCCAACAATACCGCCTTGCGTTAACACTTCATCACCTTTAGTTAATGCTGACATTAAGCTTTTATGTTCTTTAACGCGTTTAGCTTGTGGGCGATAAATCATAAAGAAAAAAACTAGACCAAATACCGCTAACATAATGATCATTTCCATACCACCACCTGCGGGTGCTGGAGCGGCTGCGGCGTGGGCTGTACTGATAAATAAACTCATAAATTCCTCTACTTCTTTTTATAATTAGTTAGTGACTTTTTATTTTTTTGTTCTTTCTTTCAATTGAACGAAATCACTGCAAAATATTAAGTCACAAGATTTATTAAACTTCGATAATTATTTTACTTACTTTGTATCTATTCACCATACCTAGTATTCCCGTCATTCCAGTTGTGTCTTAAGCTGGAATCTCAGTGTTTAAAATTCTAGACTCCAGATTTAAAGACCTCGGGAGTGACGATAGGTGAATAGTTACCTTACTTTTTACTTTAGTAATAACGCTAAACTTGCTTACTACCCTCTGCTAATGGCGGTACAGGTAAACCTCGTAACGCATAAAACTCTGCAACAAAGGCGTCTAATTTACCTTGCTCGATAGCATCACGCAAACCTTGCATTATTTTTTGGTAAAAATGTAAATTGTGTAAGGTATTTAACTGCGATCCTAAAATTTCTTTGCACTTATCTAAATGGTGTAAATAGGCGCGTGAATAATTTTTACAGGTATAGCAGTCACAAGTTGAATCTAGCGGCCCAGTATCCGTTTTGTTAGTCGCATTTCTAATTTTAACCACACCCGTATTAACGAATAAATGGCCATTACGTGCGTTACGAGTTGGCATAACACAATCAAACATATCAATACCGCGACGCACACCTTCAACTAAATCTTCTGGTTTGCCTACACCCATCAAGTATCGGGGCTTATTTTCGGGAATCAAGGGGGCAGTATGATCTAATATGCGAATCATATCTTCTTTCGGCTCACCTACCGATAGACCGCCAATGGCATAACCATCAAAATCTATCGCTTTTAAACCATTAACAGACACCTCACGTAAATCTTCATACATGCCGCCTTGCACGATACCAAAAAGTGCAGAAGGGTTATCTCCATGAGCATCTTTCGAGCGCTGCGCCCAACGAAGTGATAATTCCATAGAGTCTTGTGATTCTTTATGTGTTGCAGGATGTGGCGTACATTCATCAAAAATCATCACAACATCTGAGCCTAATTTACGTTGCACTTCCATAGAACGTTCAGGTGTTAGCATAATTTTTTCACCATTTACTGGCGAGCTAAAACGAACACCTTCTTCAGTAATTTTACGCATTTTACCTAAACTGAATACTTGGAAACCGCCTGAGTCAGTTAAAATAGGTTTATCCCAATTCATAAACCCATGTAAACCACCATGTTGTTCAATGATATCAGTACCTGGGCGTAGCATTAAATGAAAAGTATTGCCCAAAATAATATGAGCACCGGTTGCTTCTACTTCTTCTGTTTTCATTCCTTTTACTGTGCCATAAGTACCTACAGGCATAAATGCGGGCGTTTCTACCACACCACGGGTAAAAGTTAAACGACCCCGACGAGCTTTGCCGTCAGTGTTAATTAATTCATATTTCATTTTGTTTTTCATAAATTTTTCCTAACAGCGAAACAGGCTGATGGTTGTTGTACTAGTAACGTTTTAACTAGGAAGAGGTGCTTTGCTTAGTTAATGATTGTTTAGTAAGAAACATCGCATCACCATAACTAAAAAAGCGATATTGCTCGCTAATAGCATGATGATAGGCATTCATAATATTTTCATACCCCGAAAAAGCACTAACCAGCATTAATAAGGTGGATTCTGATAAATGAAAGTTTGTTAACAACGCGTCCACTAATTTAAATTCATATCCTGGCGTGATGAAAATATCTGTATCACCATAAAAAGCCGTTAATTCTTTACCTGCCACTTCTGCTGATTTGGCTGCACTTTCTAGCGAACGAACAGAGGTAGTACCAACTGCCACAACTCGACCACCATTAGCTTTAGTCTTTTTAATTTGCTCAATTACCTCTGGCGGTACTTCAACATATTCAGCATGCATAATGTGATCAGCAATTTCATCAACTTTTACCGGCTGAAAGGTACCTGCACCAACGTGTAAGGTAACAAATGCTAATTCAACGCCTTTACTTTTAATTTGTTCTAGCAGTGCTTCATCAAAATGCAAACCCGCTGTTGGCGCCGCAACCGCGCCAGGCTTTTCATTGTATACCGTTTGATAACGCTCACGGTCGCTATCTTCATCAGGTCTATCTATATAAGGAGGTAATGGCATATGACCAATATCATCTAATATTGAAAGCACTGATTGCTCACCCTGAAATTTCAGTTCAAACAAAGCACCATGACGCGCAACCATTGTGGCTTTAGCTGTTCCTTCAAGCAACAATTCTGCGCCTACTTTCGGCGATTTACTAGCACGAATATGCGCTAGCACAGTATTTTTGTCTATTAATCGTTCAACCAATACTTCAATTTTACCACCCGTAGCTTTTTGTCCAAACATACGCGCGGGAATAACACGGGTATTATTAAATACTAATAAATCACCTGAATTTAGCTGCGCTAAAATATCTTTAAAACCTAGATCGGTTATTGCGCCTGAGTCCCCTTCCAACAGCATTAACCGACTACCAGTACGATCAGCTTTAGGAAAGCGAGCAATAAGCTCAGTGGGTAAATCGAAAGAAAAATCAGATACACGCATGATGATATATTAAAAAAAGCCTTGTTTGGTGTGAAAATAGTCTAATAAAAACGCGTGATTTTAGAGCCCGAAGCCTTTGATAGCAAGCTAAATAAGAAAGTTTACTTAGATAATTATCAGTTTAGACTTTGAAATTTGATATTAAACAATATTATTGTTACTTATAGTTAGTATTTAATAAATTTTGTAACTATTCACCTATCGTCACTCCCTAGGTCTTTAAATCGGGAGTCTAGAATTTTAAACACTGAGATTCCAGCTTAAGACACAACTGGAATGACGGGAATGCTAGGTATGGTGAATAGATACTAAATTTTTAGATAAAATCTCGCTTAGTCATTATTTTAGCGTATGCTTTTTAAACTTAGAAAAACCATTTAGTTAGTAGGCCTTTATGAAAAACCTCGCTGGCGACATAGCCAACACTATTATCAATGGCTTTGATCGCCATATTCACCTATTTATAGAAATAACCAAATCAGCCCAACAACGCTTTCATAAATCCCAGTGGAGTGAAGTACAAAAAGCAGCTAAAGCGCGAACCACCTTTTATGAAGAAAGGGTGAAAGAAACGTATGAAACCATCAAACAAGATTTTTGCATTGACTCGCTTGATGACAATTTATGGCTTCAAGTTAAACAAAACTATATTAAGTTACTCGCCGACCATATGCAGCCAGAGCTAGCTGAAACTTTCTATAACTCAGTGTTTTGTTGGTTGTTTCATCGTAAGTACTATCATAATGATTATATCTTTGTAGAAAGCACTGCTCAGCGGCTTGATGACAGACCGACACCAAGTATTTACACTAGCTATAAGCCAGAAATAAAAGGCCTGAAAGAAACCGTTTGCGACATTATGAATGCTCACAAAAGCACGGTTCCTTTTAGAGATTTAAGTGGTGATGTTGATATTTTGATCCGAGCTTTTCGCCGTAAAGCGCATAAAACCCGCTTTAAGCTTGAAGATTTACAGTTTGATATTTTAGATTTTACTTTTTACCGTAATAAAGGCGCCTATTTAATTGGTCGGGTATTATCGCCTGCTGGCGAAACCCCTTTTATTGTTTCGGTATTAAATGATGATGAAGGCGGTTTATATATTGATGCATTGTTAAGCAAAAGTGAAGACATGGCGGTCGTGTTCGGTTTTGCCCGTGCTTATTTCTTTGTTGATTGTTTGCATCCTTATGCACTAGTAAACTTTTTACAAAGTTTAATTCCTCATAAAACTAAGGCTGATTTATATTCCGCTATCGGCTTTCACAAACAAGGTAAAACCCAATTCTATCGTGATTTTTTAAATCACCTAGATAACAGTGGTGACAAATTAACGTTAGCGCCAGGCATAAAAGGCATGGTGATGTCGGTATTTACGCTGCCATCGTATCCTTATGTTTTTAAAATTATTAAAGATAAATTCTCTCCTAGCAAAAATATGACCCGTGCTGATGTAAAGGGGAAATATAGATTAGTAAAACTACACGATAGAGTTGGTCGCATGGCCGATACGATGGAATACTCCGAAGTGGCTTTTCCGAAAGATAGGTTTGATACTGAAGTGTTAGAAGAGTTACAAAAGGTTGCCCCATCACTGCTTCGTTATGAAGATGACTTACTTATTATTAAGCATTTATATATTGAACGCCGTATGGTGCCATTAAATCTTTATTTAGCTAAAGCGAGTGATGAAGAAATAGAACAAGCTTTATATGGGTATGGTAAAGCAATTAAAGAGCTCATTTCTGCCGATATATTCCCTGGTGATATGTTATTAAAAAACTTTGGGGTTACCCGACATGGCCGAGTGATTTTTTATGATTATGATGAAATCACTTACATGAACGAAGTTAATTTCAGAGTAAAACCTGAAGCAATTACTGAGGAGCAAATTTACGCGGCTGAGCCATGGTATTCCGTTGCGCCTGGCGATATGTTCCCAGAAGAGTTAGGCACTTTCGCGCTTGCAAATCCTAAATATTTAAAAGCCTTTAAAATACATCACAAAGATTTATTAACGGCAAGTTACTGGCAACAATCTCAGAAAAATGTTGCTGAGGGTATTTATGAAGATGTTTATCCTTACCCTGACAAATTCAGATTTTGTGAAATGAGAAAAACAAATAAATAAAGTTACGGGTAGCGAGTAGCGAAAACACCAGACTAAACGTGTGTAGGCTTCGCAACTCGAAACCTAATACCCAAGTGAATTCAAAGTGCAGGTTTTAGTTGGAATTAGAAACGTCTTTAGGCAAGGCATTGATTGAAGAGAATGGTTACTCCCTTGTCGAAATCAATAACGAAGTATAAAACGTTTCTAAACCAACCCTACGGGGACAACTGAGCAAACCATCTACTTCGTTGTATCCTTTTTTAAGGGAGCAACCATTAATAAAAAGATGCGCCTTGTATATGGCTCGCTCAGTTGTCCTAAAATCCGCTTTTGAGTTCACTTGGGTATATATTACTCGTAACCCTACTTCCTTTGTTTATAAAGTAGCCGAACAGTCAATCAATTCAAACTTTTTAAGCATTTACCCTTTACCTTTGCTTTGGCATCAGTATAATTCACCTCCATTGCAGGGGTGTAGTTCCAATTGGTAGAACAGCGGTCTCCAAAACCGATGGTTGGGAGTTCGAGTCTCTCCACCCCTGCCATTTTCTCTTCTGCTTTTCTATTTACTTTTTTTCAAATACTATTCAATAGTAACCAAGTCTGTCATTATTACGCCATGAGCATTAATCAAAGACAATATCAGCAGTTAACTGAAATGGGCATTAGTTTGTGGCAACATAAGTCCGCAGCTTTTCAAGATTCTTCATCGTCCAAAAATAATTTGGAACATGATATTAGTTATCTAAAACAGGATGTTGAAAGCTTAGCTGTGCTAACTAAACAAACCTTTTTTACTGATTTATTGCTCACACTTGAACTTTCTATTGGTGAAGTTACCGCCCAAAAAGATCACCTTGATTTAGGTTTATTTAATTGGTTTTTCTACGCTGATCTAAACAAAACACCATCGATTCATTGTGCTGATAATAAATTAGTGAGTCCAAGCATTGAATTGATCCGCAAGTCTCCCGCCTTAAAAAAACAATTATGGCAAACAATAACGACGAACCTGTTATAAAAAATATGAATAACTCTTTAACGTTTACGCCAATCACCCCTGCCGATATAAAACCATTAATGCTGATAGAAGACCAATGTCATTCTCATCCTTGGAGTGAAAAAACCTTTAGCAGTTGCATTGGTGGTCGCTACTTCGGAGAAAAACTCAGCGAAACATTAAACGAACCACATAACGTTGTCGGCTTTTATATTGGCGAGCATGTTATTGATGAAGCAACCCTAATGGATATTTGTGTCAGCCCAGATAATCAAGGTAAAGGCTTGGGTAAAAAACTGTTAACACAGTTTATTAATCAAGCCAAAACACAAGGCGTAGTTAAAATATGGTTAGAAGTGCGTGCTAAAAATATTACGGCACAAATGCTCTATATGAATGTAGGATTTATTGAAACAGGTCGCCGAACGGGTTATTACCCTAGTGCTCGCGGGTTTGGATATGAAGACGCTATTGTAATGTGCTTAACTTGTTGATACTGGCATTGCCAAACTAACAACAAAACAACCTGTTTTCTTCCTTACTATGCATGATAAATAAGGCTTTCACATCATCTACAAAGTGATGCTTTTTGGCCTCTCAGCAGACTTCGATTAAATAACCTCAACATACCTTACACCATAGCCTTAAGTGACCATCACTTGAACTATCGTACTTTTACCTAATTAATATTTTTTCATTATTAAAAGAAGAAAAAGTCACTAATTAGGTTTTTTTATTTGTGATATAATCCGCGCATTTATTTTGAGCATTAAATTGAATATTACATTTTTCGCCCAATACCCAATTAAGTACGGCCATTAAATACCGTCATTAAACATTAATACCGCATGTTAAGTGCACTAGTATGTGAAACTAAGAGATTTTAAAAAATGACCACCCCACAAATTGCAGCAGTAGATATTAGACGCACTTTTGCCATAATCTCTCACCCCGATGCGGGTAAAACCACGATTACCGAAAAAGTATTATTGTTTGGTCAAGCCTTACAAAGAGCAGGTACGGTGAAAGGTAAAAAATCAGGTCAACATGCGAAGTCTGACTGGATGGAAATGGAAAAAGAACGTGGTATATCTATCACCACTTCAGTTATGCAGTTTCCTTACAATAATTGCTTAGTAAACCTATTAGATACTCCCGGCCATGAAGACTTCTCTGAAGATACTTATCGAACACTAACGGCGGTAGATTCTTGCTTAATGGTTATCGATGTTGCCAAAGGTGTTGAAGCACGTACAGTTAAACTAATGGAAGTCACCCGTTTACGTGACACCCCTATCATCACTTTTATGAACAAAATGGATCGCGATGTTAGAGATCCTATTGAAGTGATGGATGAAGTTGAAACAGTTTTAAATATCAAATGTGCTCCTATTACTTGGCCGATAGGAATGGGTAAAGAATTCAAAGGTGTTTATAACCTACTTACCGATGAGATATTTTTATATCAATCTGGTTTAGGACACATGATTCAAGAAAGACGCGTAATCAAAGGCCTTGATAATCCAGCCCTTGATGAAGCCATTGGTCCATTTGCCGAAGATTTCCGTGACGAAATGGAATTAGTGCTTGGTGCCTCACACGAGTTTGATCTAGATGAATTCTTAAAAGGTGAGCTAACACCAGTCTTTTTTGGTACGGCATTGGGTAACTTTGGTGTTGATCATATGCTTGATGGCCTAACTAAATGGGCACCTAAACCTCTACCAAGACTTACGGACACAAGAAAAGTGACCGCTGAGGAAGAAAAATTTTCAGGCTTTGTTTTTAAAATTCAAGCGAACATGGATCCTAAACATCGTGACCGTATCGCCTTTATGCGTATTTGCTCAGGCAAGTATGAAAAAGGCATGAAGATGAAACAAGTACGCTTAGGTAAAGATGTAAAAATTGCCGATGCGGTAACCTTTATGGCCGGTGATAGAGCGCAAGTTGAAGAAGCTTATGCGGGTGATATTATTGGTTTACATAATCATGGCAGCATTCAGATTGGTGATACGTTTACGGCTGGCGAAATGATGAAGTTCAGTGGTATTCCAAACTTTGCCCCTGAAATGTTTCGACGTATTCGCTTACGTGATCCACTGAAAGCGAAGCAATTACAAAAAGGTTTAATCCAGCTTTCGGAAGAAGGTGCTGTACAAGTATTTAGACCTTTTATCAATAATGACATGATCGTTGGCGCAGTCGGTGTATTGCAATTTGAAGTGGTAGTACAACGATTAAAAACAGAATACAAGGTTGATGCCATTTATGAGCCTATCAGCGTAGCAACGGCTCGTTGGTGCAGTTGTGATGATGAACGCACCTTAGAACTGTTTAGAAAAAAAGCCGGTGATTACTTGGCATTGGATGGCGGCAATAACTTAACTTATATTGCCCCAACCATGGTGAATTTATCGTTAGCACAAGAGCGTAATCCCGATATAGCGTTCCACTCAACACGTGAACACTAGTTTGGCTTTTTAGTTTGTCATTTTACGGCGTTGCTTAATCATTTTTATGCAGTCACTTAGTGTACTAAGCTCCTTTATAAAAATAATCAAGCGCCTTGTAAAATAAACAAACTACTTTGCCAAACCCGAGCAAATTAAGAAAAAGTTTGATGTTTTACAATAACATCAAAAAATAAATAAATGTACTAACTGTGAGTTGCCCTATTCTCGCAGTTAGTTGGTTCAAGAGTAAAGAAAACGCGCGGAGCTGACGATAGTCAGTGAGCACGATTGATGCGGCTATTGAGCCAAATAGCAAAGAGAATGAGATAACGAAATGAATATTAAAAATATACTATCAGAAAAAGTCAGTGCAGCAATGGTTGCTGCAGGTCTACCTGTAGGAACTAATCCAGCGATTAGTTTATCAAACCGTCCGCAGTTTGGTGATTACCAAGCCAATGGCGTGATGGGTGCAGCTAAGAAATTAAAAACTAATCCGCGAGAGCTCGCAACTAAGGTTGTTGCTGAGCTGGACCTAGACGGTATCGCTAGCAAAATTGAACTCGCTGGCCCTGGCTTTATTAATATTCATTTAGATCAAAACTGGCTTGCCGCACAACTTAATACGGTTGCCCAAGATGAGCATAGCGGCGTAACACAAAGAGGCACTGGCTCAGAAGACTCTCTACAAGATTCTTTACAAGATAAGCAACAAACAGTAGTAGTAGATTACAGCGCACCTAACCTTGCCAAAGAAATGCATGTTGGTCATTTACGCTCAACCATTATTGGTGATGCCGTAGTACGTGCCTTAGAGTTTCGTGGTGATAAAGTTATTCGCCAAAATCACATGGGTGATTGGGGTACACAGTTTGGCATGCTAATCGCGCATTTAAGCGATAAATTAGCGAGCGACGAAGTGGCTGAAACGGCACTTAGTGATTTAGAAAACTTTTACCGGGAAGCAAAAGTTCGCTTTGATAACGAAGAAGGCTTCGCAGACCGCGCTCGTGCTGATGTGGTTAAATTGCAGAGTGGTGATGCTGGCTCTGCCAAATTATGGCAGCAATTTATTGATATATCTATTGCGCACAGTGAAGAGATTTACGCTAAGTTAAATGTGTCGCTAAAACGTAGCGATATCATGGGTGAAAGCGCTTATAACGATGATTTGTCAATTGTTGTAGATGAGTTAATGGCAAAAGAAATTGCGGTTGAAAGCCAAGGTGCTAAAGCTGTTTTCATTAATGAAATGGCCAATAAAGATGGCGATGCTCCTGTACTTATTGTACAAAAGTCGGGTGGCGGATTCTTATATGCCACCACCGATTTATCTGCTTGTCGTTATCGCAGTGATAAATTAGCGGCCGATCGCATCATTATTTTCACTGACGCCCGCCAATCACTACATTTTAAACAAGTTGAAATAGTTGCCCGTAAAGCGGGTTTATTGCCTGAGCACGTTGGTTATGATCACTGTCCATTTGGTATGATGATGGGAGATGATGGCAAGCCATTTAAAACCCGTACTGGTGGCACGATCAAATTAGCTGAGCTACTAGACGAAGCAATCAGTCGTGCCAGTGATTTAATTAAAGAAAAAAACCCAGACATTGATGCTGCTGAGTTAGCGGCTCTTTCCGAAAAAGTAGGCATAGGTGCTGTTAAATTTGCCGATTTATCAAAAAACCGTACCAGTGACTATATTTTTAGCTGGAAAACCATGCTGAGTTTTGAAGGCGCTACCGCTCCTTATTTACAGTACGCTTATTCACGTATTCAAAGTATCTTTGTTAAAGCAGGTGTTACTCAAACTCAAGCGACTATCGCTATTATTGAGCCACAAGAAAAAGCCTTAGCATTAAAACTATTACAACTTGAAGATGTAGTAGATGCGGTAATTAGTGAATGCACGCCTAACTTGTTATGTAACTATCTTTATGAATTAGCCAGCCTTTACATGAGTTTTTATGAAGCTTGTCCTATTCTTAAAGAAGGTATTAGCGACGAAGTTAAAGCTTCACGTTTAGCCTTGTGCCAAATAGTAGCGCAAACCTTAAAACAAGGTTTAGATATTTTAGGCATTGAAGTAATGGATAGAATGTAAATAATACTAATTATTGATAAAATAGGGGGCAATGATGCAGTTTACCGATAGTCATTGCCACCTTGATTTTATTGAGTTTCAGCACAAATATCCTCAGCTACTGAGTCAATGCCAACAAAATAATATTAACCGTATTATTGTCCCTTCAGTAAATCCAGAACATTGGCATCGAGTCTTATCATTACCCGCTCAAGCACACTCTACTCAAGCAAATAGCACCGTTAACATCTCATGCTGTTTAGGCATACACCCGTGGTTTATTATTATTCAAGACAACTTACTTAACGAAAAGTCAGCTAAAAATATCGACCTTGCGTTTAATGAACAACAACTCAAACAAGCTGTAATAAAAAACATTAACGATATAGTTGCCATTGGCGAGTGCGGCATTGATGTATTTAAAGCAAAAAAGAATACTGAAAGTGAGCAAGCATTAACTAATAATTTAAATTTACAACAAGCATTCTTTGAAATGCAACTGCACATAGCCAACCAAAATGATTTACCTGTCGTTATCCATCACTGCCAATCTCATCATTTAATTCTACCGCTATTAAAAAAGATCAAACTAAACAGAACAGGTGTTATTCATGCTTTTTCAGGGAGTTATCAACAAGCTAAAGCCTATGTAGATTTAGGTTTTAAACTGGGTATTGGCGGCACCATTACCTACGAACGATCAAAAAAAACCATTAATGCAGTTAAACGTTTACCATTGTCTACCTTACTATTAGAAACCGATGCCCCTGCCATGCCCCCTTTTGGCCAACAAGGTTTAATCAATACACCATTGAATCTACTTACTGTATTTAAAGCCTTATGTATCATAAGAGATGAGCCAGAAGAAATAATAGCCAAACAAATAGAAAGCAATGTTGACGAGTTATTTTTTAGCCGTTAACTTATCATTTGGTATTAATATCAGGCATTCTAAAACCTTGGCGGCTAAAGCGATTTAACCCTCGCGTTAATAAAAATCCCACCACACCTGCAATAATCAACAAAAATCGGTACAAGGTTTGCGAATTTTCATTGTCTTTTGCTAAGGTAGCGGTCAAATATGACTTTTCAATCGTCAATCGTAAATACCCTATTAATTTATCCGTACGAATTTCACTAACAAAGGGGCTATATTTACCGCTTTTGTTGAGTGTTTTCAAACTTTCATCAATACCATATAGTGATTTTATAGAAGCACTCGCTTCACCACCAGATACCGATTTTAATAGCAATAAACCCGTTTCATCATACAAGTGTACTTGTTTGATAAAATCGGCCTCTCCTAAGTGATTTAAATAAGACTGTAACTGAGCATTTCGTGATTTTTTACTCTGTGATGTTGTTTTTTCAGCGAGTAACACTGAAATACCAGCAATGGCTTGTTGCAAAAATTTATCAGCTGTCTGCTCAAAATGCAGGGATAACACCTGCTCACTTTTTTCCGAGGTAGACACCCACAGCGTCATCAAAAGCACAATAAGTAAAATAGCACTAAGTAATTGCAGAATTTTATTATAAATTGGCGATAATTTAGGGTATAAAGGCTGTTCTGATTGTTTCATAATAAACTTGCTGTGCCTCTTTAACAAAATTGCATGAGCATACATACACTTATAATAGAGAGTTAACGTGTCTTTTTCTACTAATGTGCCTTTTTCTACCAAAATATTATCCTTATCACTTGAATCTTATTTCAATCAACCTCAAATACCTGATTGTTTACCTATTCACTTTGTTTTAAATGATAACGCTTTAACGCTATGTGAAAGAGCAACTATTGATTCGCCAAATCAAGAGCTCGTTGTTTTTGCTGATTTAACTATGAAAAGCTTATTAGCTTTACAAAATACAAGTCACATTGGTATTAATGCCTTAACTACCATTAATACACGCAACCAGCAAACCAGCTATCGCTTTAGTGTAACTTGTACTGACTTTATAAAAGCTCGAAAATCTATCGCTGATTTTGCCTTAGCGCATGGGATTGAAGCAGCATTAATTAAAGATGCTCCAAAACTTGCTGAACCTGGTTTATTAGTAATGGATATGGACTCAACCACCATAGAAATTGAGTGCATTGATGAAATAGCAAAATTAGCCGGCGTAGGCGAGCAAGTAGCAGCTGTTACTGAACTGGCCATGCTAGGAGAATTAGACTTCGCCCAAAGCTTACACCAACGTGTTGCAACGCTAGCAAATGCGCCAGAGCAAATACTGGCAGATGTTGCTAAAAACATCCCCTTAATGACTGGGTTAGAAAACTTAATTAGCGAGCTGAAAAAACATAACTGGCGTATTGCTGTGGCATCAGGCGGTTTTACTTACTTTGCAGATCATTTACAAGAATTGTTAGCACTTGATGCCACCTTTGCCAATGTATTAGATATTGTCGACGGTAAATTAACCGGTAAAGTATTAGGCTCAGTGGTTGATGCACAAGTTAAAGCTGACTCATTAACACTGCTAGCAGAGCAATATCAAATACCCGCCAGTCAAACCGTTGCAATGGGTGATGGTGCCAATGATCTCATTATGATGGCGGCAGCAGGATTTGGTGTTGCTTTTCATGCCAAACCAATCGTTTTAGCTCAAGCGGATAGTAGTATTAATAAACAAGGTTTAGATTGTCTACTTCACTGGTTAGCGTAGCAGTTTAAGTTAATATTTCGCCTCTTGAAGCTTAATTCTTGAGGCTCAGTTATTTGAGGCTTAAGCGTTAGGTAAGTTATAACAAGACAGTGCTTCCTTCGTTATATCAAAGCACTGAATCATACCAACAACACTCCAAATGTCTTGCTCAAGTTTTTTACCACGATGAAGAGCATATGAGCTAATATAACTTAGCTCTGCATTAAGATATTCCATATCTGGTTCGTTTGTTCGTGTAATCATAAGCTTCAAACAATAAAACTGCCCGCGTTTTAAAGATTTCTTGATGAATAATCGTTTTAATTCTGGCGTACTTAACTCACTATCCAGCGTAACCTGTACTGATTTGTCTACTTTAAATTCATTTATATCTACCGCAATATAAAGTAATTCTGCTATAGATTCATCACCCATTAATAACGTCTTTAAATGCTGTTCAAGTAAACCGCTAGATTGTAACTTAGTCAGTAAAGGATACAAGTTATAGTAATTTTCACGGTCACTCAATCGTCTCATTTGCTTAAATAATTCACTCGAATCATTATTACTCGCGATTGCCTCTATCTTGTATCGGCTACCACTCGCTTGCACAAGTAGAGCAGGTACATTCATATTCTTGGCATAACTAGTGCGCAAAGCATCAGCTAAACCCGGCGTTAACATAGCGTATTCGTCTGGCGTTAATTTATGACGGTTTTTACTAATTAATAATTTAAAAAATGCTCGACCAATATGTTTATGAGATTTAACGTGTACTCGCAAATTAAGAATCGTTTTCTTTTTATTGATACGTACTACTTCATAAGACAACTGCTTAAGATCGAAAGCTGAGGTTATTTTTTGTAGTTTAGGAAAAGTTAAATAAACAACATCTCCTTTTGCAAGCATAGCGGGATTATCTAACTCAACTTTCAAGCCTGAAACTGAAAAGTCATGAGAATTTCCCTGCCAGTGTGTTTTTTCACACTCAATAATTACGGGCGTATCATAGATAAAACGTAATTCTTGCCGTTGATTTTTATAACTAACGCCCAACTCATCAACTATAATTGGTTTTGTGAGCCGCCGATGACCATATTTTTTTAAATTCGCAGACGATATTTTCCCACTAGAAATCTGCTGGTAATGGGCAACAAGGCTCGGATGAGTTATATCATTAACAACAGATATAAAGGGTATCAACGCTAAGGAAGTTATAACCTCATCGGAAGGAGGCAAGTTAATATATTGTTCTTTCAAAGAATGAGTATTCGCTAACGTAAATGCAGAGTGAGCGTGATTTTGATCAACCTTTACACAAGATAGCTCAGTAATTGAAAATGTTTTTTGATTCGCTGCAAACGTTAAAAAGAAAGAAGAAAAACCGCTCTCTGCTAGCAATTGCTCTGTATCCATCGAATAAAAAAAACTTTTACCCTGTGTTTGATGAATAAAACTATAGACTAATAACGAGTTATCAGTCGTTTTCTGTAAACGTTCTAGTCGCTTTTCATTTAAGAGCAAAGATAAAGTAGAATTACCTGTTTCATCTTGCCAATATTGATAAATGGCTTGGTTATTATTCGTTGTTAATGCATATCGAGGTACTAATCCACTTTCATTTTTTTCAATAAAAACAGGTAATTCGGTTAATTTAGGTAAAAGGTATTGCTCAAAACTACGCGCTTGTAGCGCAGTGATAGTATTTTCTAAGTTGATTTTATAACGGCGCTTATTCCCTTGAATATAACCTGATAAAAACTGCTTTAAAATATCCTTCTCTGATACTTGAATGCGTTGGCAACCTATTAATTGAGTATTACCATCTCGATGAATATTTCTAACTTCAAAAGGGAATACATCAGTAGTGCTAAACTGAAATTCTTGCTCTAAGCCCGAAAATTGAATTTCTACTATTTGACCAATTTTTAGCGGTCTTTCATTGGTTAAACGAAATTTACAGCCCGTCATACTGATATCAGAACTAGTTGCTTTCAATTCTTGTTTATTTTCTAGGATAACTATAATTGCTATCGCAAAATTCATCCGTTCTTCAAAACGGTCATCGTAATCATCAAATTGATATAAGGAAGCTGGATATTGCAATTTTTCTTGCATTTTCTTCAACGAATCAGCAGAAGTGCGAATATTACCCGCTTGCTCATTTTGATAAATAACCCGAAAATTATTTTCAGTATTTTTAACCGCATCATAAACACCAAAGGTGTAATCACCATACTCGGCAACATTATCTTCAAATACACGAATAGCCACATCATCTAAAAAGTGACTTTGACCGTTATATTCAAACAGTTTACATACACCATCAACTAAACCACGCAAATCAATGGAGCGAGTACAAGCAGCAGCTAAACGTTTTAATTCCATTTTTAAAATGAATGTTTCTGTTTTAGCAAGGTGATTAGTGCTTAATGCAAACTTAGTATCAAAGCCAGCTTTATTAACTTTGCCACGAAAACTATCAATGATATCTTGGTATTTTGAAAAGTCTTTAGTCATGAAATATTGTTTTATTTAGAATCAATAAAGTAATTAAAAGCATTATAATTTGAACCACTTAAATTCAGCAATAGTATTTAACAACTATTCACGTAAATTAAATGCAACTTATTTTATATATAAGAAATGCAATATTTATGCCTTAATAGTAAAGGATAAATATAGAACATTAAAACAGCCTATGCTTGTTCTTACTGAACATCCTAGTATTCACGCTACTTATACCGATTTTAAAGTTTGGAATGCTATATCAGACTTTTGGCAGATAAAGTTCTCAACTCGTAGTGGTGATTTTGCCGGGTATGCTATTTCAGTGCTAAATTATAATGCAAAAGTTCAAAATATTGACGCTATTAACTTATCAGGTTAATCGCTATCACCTTCAGGCTTTGTTGAACCCAATATACCCGTAATCGTTCAAAATACTAAACCGCTTCTTCGATGGGGATAAAAATGATTTAAGCATCGTTATTGATTTTGGGAATGGCGCTACATGGATGTATCTTATTAGATAATGCAGGAGCACATTATCCTGAACAACCATTTCCTGCAATTAAGGGCTTTGGTATAAATAAGTTATAAACGCTTTACTTGCTTTGGAAAGGTAATGATTTTTTTTCCATGCGAGGCTTAACTTAAATTCAATTTTTGGTTCAAAAGGTATTGAGGTCATTTGATGGTCATCTTGTAAAATACGTGACAGACAAGTTGTGATACCCACTTCATTGCAAACCAAGGATTTTTGCAATTCAATGAGATTAGTTTCCATTCGGATATCTAACACTACATGATTTTTTTTTGCATAGTGGCTAACCACTTCACGTAAAAAGTACCCTTCATGAAATAACACCAATGGTTGTTGACAAAATAGTGCCAGTGAAAGCGTTTTTTCTACTGCTAATGGGTGCGTTTTCACCATGCCAGCCACTACTTCTTCATTAATAAGTTCTGTATATCGCAGTTGTGGGTTTTCTAAATCACCTCGAACTAGGGCTAAATCAAGCTCACCGTTTAACAGCATTTTCTCAAGTGCTGCCGTGCCTTGATCAACTAAGTGTATTTTTATATTCGGATATTTCTGTTTGAATTCTGTCAACACTTTCGGAAAATAATAAGAGCCCATCATCGCAGAAACACCAAATCGAATAGTACCGCGCTCAAGATCTTTTAATTCTTCCAGTTCCAATTCTACTTGCTTTGCTTGGCTTAATAATTGAGTTGCCAACTTATAGAGCACTTTGCCTTCAGCTGTTAATATCGCATTTTTTTCAGCACGGTTAATCAGCTTTAACCCAACTTCCTTCTCTAGTTTTTGTATGGTAATAGTTAATGCAGGTTGAGCAATGCCAATTTTATGGGCCGCCCGCGTAAAGTTACCGATGACAGCCAATTGACAAAAATATTCAAGCCGTTTTAAATTCATATAAATACACCAATAAATAAAACATATCAAAAATATAATAACTATATATTATATTTATCTTAGTGATTTAGCTAGAGTGTAACAATAAATTATCAATACGTAATAAAATTCAATCGGAGTAATAACATGAGCCAAGCACTCACCACTTTTAACTGGCAAGATCCTATGTTTCTTGACAATCAGCTGACTGACGAAGAACGCATGATCCGTGATACGGCTTATGATTATTGCCAAGAGAAATTGCAACCACGTGTGCTAGAAGCGAATAGAAATGAAGTTTTTGATCGTGAAATCATGCGTGAGTTAGGTCAGCTAGGTTTATTATGTGCTACCTTACCAGCACAATATGGTGGCAGTGAAGTTAACTATGTTAGCTATGGTTTAATCGCCCGTGAAGTAGAGCGTGTTGATAGTGGTTATCGTAGCGCAATGAGTGTGCAATCTTCACTGGTAATGCATCCAATTTATGCTTACGGCACAGAAGAGCAGCGAATGAAGTACTTGCCTAAGCTTGCCTCAGGTGAATGGGTTGGTTGTTTTGGTTTAACTGAACCAAATTCGGGTAGCGATCCTGCATCAATGACAACTCATGCAGCAAAAGTTGACGGTGGTTATTGCATAACCGGTAATAAAATGTGGATTACTAACTCTCCAATAGCAGATGTGTTTATTATTTGGGCAAAATTCAATAAAAAAATTCGTGGCTTTGTACTTGAAAAAGGCATGGAAGGTTTATCTACCCCCAAGATTGAAGGGAAATTTTCTTTACGTGCCTCAATAACCGGTGAAATCGTTATGGATAATGTTTTCGTTCCCGATGAGAATATGTTTCCAGAAATTTCAGGTTTAGCGGGGCCTTTTGGTTGTCTTAACAAGGCGCGTTATGGCATAGCTTGGGGAGCATTAGGCGCTGCCGAATTCTGTTTTAATGCCGCTCGTAACTATTCCATGGACAGAAAACAATTTGGTCGCCCATTAGCTTCAAATCAATTAATTCAAAAGAAATTGGCTGATATGCAAACAGAAATAAGTTTAGGTTTGCAAGGTTGCCTACAAATGGGCCGTTTAATGGATGCTGGCCAATGTCCGGTTGAATTAATTTCTTTAATGAAACGAAATAACTGTGGTAAGTCTCTTGATATTGCGCGCGTTGCCCGTGATATGCATGGCGGTAATGGTATTAGTGATGAATTTGGCGTAATTCGCCATATGATGAACCTTGAAGCAGTAAACACTTATGAAGGTACCCATGATATTCACGCCTTAATTTTAGGCCGTGCTATCACTGGATATCAGGCATTTTGCTAATGACTTCGGCATTAGAGAATATTAAGGTTATTGACTTAAGCCGTATTTTAGCTGGACCTTGGGCTTCGCAAATGTTGGCAGATATGGGCGCAGAAGTCATCAAGGTAGAACGTCCGGTAAAAGGTGATGACACTCGTTTTTGGGGTCCTCCTTTTATTAAAAACGCTACCGCAGAACAACCTCCACAGGCTGCATATTTCCATTGCGTAAACCGTAACAAGCAGTCAATTGCTATTGATATTACCCAAAAGCAAGGACAAAAAGTGATCAAAGACTTAATTGCTCAGGCCGATGTGCTCATTGAAAACTACAAAGTGGGTGGCCTTGCCAAATATGGTCTTGATTATCAACGTGTAAAAGAGATAAACCCACGGCTGGTTTATTGCTCCATTACAGGCTTTGGTCAAAGTGGTCCAAGCGCACATAAATCGGGTTACGATGCGATGATTCAAGGTGAAGGTGGCTTGATGAGCTTAACAGGGGAACCTGAAGGTCCCCCCATGAAAGTTGGCGTTGCTCTCGTTGATGTCATGACAGGGTTATACAGCTGTAATGCGGTATTAGCTGCATTGATGGCCAGACAGCACACCAACGAAGGTCAGCATATTGATATCGCTTTACTTGATGTTCAAGCGGCCACATTAGCTAATCAGGGGATGAACTATTTAACCACGGGTAAAAATCCGCGAAGATTAGGTAACGGACACCCCAACATTGTCCCTTATCAAACATTTGCGACTCAGGATGGCAGTATTATTTTAGCTGTCGGCAACGACAATCAATTTATCCAATTTTGTCAAGTGGCCCAATGCTCTGATATTGCTGAAGATCCTTTGTTTGCAACAAATGCACAGCGAGTCATAAACCGAGACAAGCTAGTCCCTGTTCTCGCGGGCAAACTTGCTTCATACACCAGCCAATGGTGGATTGAACAACTTGAGCGTGTATCCGTGCCTTGTGGCCCTGTGAATACCTTAGAACAGGTATTTAATCATCCTCAAATAAAGCATCGAGAAATGGTGAAACAAATAGCGAATAAACAAGGGGAACTTATAGATACTGTTGCCTCTCCGATCAATCTTTCAGCAACACCATTGCAATATAACAGCGCTTCCCCTGATTTGGGCCAACATAGCCATCAGGTCCTATCAAAAACGCTCAATTATAGTGAAGATGATATTAACGCGCTATTTCGTAACCATATTGTCAGTTAAAGGGTTAATTGTTGATACTTGCTCCGTAAATAAATTGCATTACATTTATTAAAGGAGCAAGTTTTATTTTTGATTATTTAAGATCTAGCAGTAGCATTTTAATTTCAGTACGTGAGCTATCAATTGAAAGAACGATAGCCTGTACTGATTGTTCGTCGTTATCAATAGACTCCCAATGAGTTGACCAGACTTCTTTTAACTTAAGCGTTGAATGTTTAACTTTTTTGGTCGTTAGCACACTTAAATCAACCGTTAAGCCAACTTTAACCCAGCCTTTTCTTGGGCTACCTTCAATGGTGTTTTTATCATAGTGAGCCGAATATACTAACTGTTCTAATTCAGATAATACTAACAGTAATTCAAAGCATGCCGTTCTGGTATTAGCATTTTCTTCAGTAATCTCCATACGCCAGACATTATATGAAAAGCCAAGCAGAGCAAACAGTAAACTAGCTATTACTGCCACTTGATAGTTTCGAATTTGTTTTTCAGCTTGAATATCCATTACTTTCTCCCACTTTGGATTGAGTTAAATGAATCCACTTAAAATAAAATGTTAACAATAGCCAATCGTACCACATAATACATTTTTAACATCTTGTAATATAAAGGTAAGTGTAAAGTTAACTCGGTGTATACCCATGATACTTCAAGATGTGCGTTTCAGGGCAGCTGAACGATTCATGATCAAGGCGCATCTCTTTTTAAGGACGCTACATGGATGTAGCTTATTAGAGAATGCAGGAGCACATTCTCCTGAACGACCCTTATCTTCAATCAAAGCCTTGCCTAAAGACGTTTCTAACTCCAGCTGAATCCGACATATTGAAGTAACATGGGTATAGATATTTTATAGAGGAGTTTTATTGCTCAGTTTATTCGCGAAGACGTAAGGAGGACGGATGAATATCCGACTAGCTACAATGCATTATATGACCAAGAGGAAATGGAATTGCATTGTTCAGATAGGCGTTATTGCCACATTAGGCACAGTGATTTTTAGTGCTGAAGTGGAAATATGTTTTCTATTAATAACGCATAAGTAAGCGACTACGCATAAGGTATCCGCTTACTTACTTGTTATATATTATCGCTTAAACAGCAACAACTTTATTTGCACATGGACCTTTCTGTCCTTGGCCTACTTCAAATTCTACAGCTTGGCCATCAGCCAATGTGGCGTATTGACCGCCTGCTTGAATTTCTGAATGATGAACAAACAAATCTTTACTTCCGTCTTCTGGAGTAATAAATCCGAAACCTTTATCTGCATTAAACCACTTAACTATACCTTTACTCATAACGTTCTCTTTATCTTTATCTTTGGTGAAAAATATAATTCTGACTTGCTATCACCATTACAAATCAGAATGTAAATTTAATATAAGACGCCTTAAGCGTCAAATTGTATTGTTGATTAACGATGATTACCATTTTTATTTTTCATACTAGCCATCTTTCGCGCTATAGCAAGTAATTCTGGTGAAATATCATCGGCTCCAGATTTTATTAACTTACTTACATCACCTGATGAAAATAATGAACCACGCTCAGATTTTACGCCTAACGATCTAACAAAGTCTTTTGTTTTGCCGGTACTACAGGTATCAATATATTTAAAAATTACTTGTTCATTAAAGCTCTGAGGCGCTTCTTTCAAGGTAGCTATTTGTTCAGTACGTAATTTTATTTCCGACTCTAACGTTTCAATTAATTCGGCAATATCTGAATAGGGTTTCATTAAATTATTTAACTCTTATGGGTTATCTGATGATGCCAAAAGGCATTCACTTTACAGCAAAAGAAAGTCAGTATAACCATCATGCTTAAAATATCATTATACAGTGAATGAAAGTAAGTAAATAGCTTTGCACTTCCTATATTTTAATAAACGCTCAATATATACCCGATCCACTTGAAGATGCTCGTTTCAGGAAGGCTGAGCGATTCATAATCAAGGCGCATTTTTTTATTAAGGGTTATTCCCTTAAAAAGAAATGCAACGTAGAGTATGATTTGCTCAGCAGTCCTGAACAAGCATTTTGAAGTCGCTTGGGTATATACTAATTCTATTGCTCACGGCGTGAATGCTATTTTCATTCCAGCCCATCCCCCTGAGAAACACCTTGGTTCACTAAGTAAATGTTTGCAAAATACACAATTAATTTGGAGATTTACATGAAAAACAGCAAAGAGTTTTATATCAATGGTCAATGGGTAAGTCCATTGGTTGCTAATGATTTCCCGGTAATTAACCCGGCAACAGAACAAACCATTGCCACTATTTCTTTAGGAAGTGCTAAAGACGTTGATATCGCAGTATCAGCAGCCAGAACAGCTTTTTCATCATTTGGGTATAGCAGTGTCGAGGAGCGTATTTCTTTATTGGAAGCGTTATTAAAACAATATAAAGATAATTATGATGCGATGGCACATGCGATTTCACTTGAAATGGGCGCACCAATTGACTTTGCTATAAATGCTCAGGCTGATTGTGGTAAAGGTCATATTAAATCAGCATTATCAGCTTTAAAAGAATTTGAATTTGAAAGAACCTTAGCTAATGCACAAATAATTAAAGAGCCGATCGGTGTTTGTGGGTTTATAACACCATGGAATTGGCCGATAAATCAAATCGCCTGTAAAGTAGCGCCAGCATTGGCTACTGGTTGTACAATGATCCTCAAACCTAGCGAAATAGCACCTTTGTCAGCACAGTTATTTTCACAAATGGTGCACGATGCTGGTTACCCTGCTGGTGTTTATAATATGGTGCATGGTGATGGTATGGGCGTTGGTTCGGCCATTTCAGCACATAAAGATATTGATATGGTCTCCTTCACTGGTTCAACACGCGCAGGCATTGCTATTGCAAAATCGGCAGCAGACACCGTTAAAAGAGTCGCTCAAGAGTTAGGCGGAAAGTCACCTAATATCATCCTAGATGACGCCAATATTGAAAAAGTAGTTAAGCGTGGCATATTAGGTTGTATGAGTAATACAGGCCAGTCATGTAATGCGCCTACACGAATGTTAGTTCCTGCTAGTCATTATCAACAGGCCGTTGATGTTGCCAAAGCCACCATTGCTAAAATTAAGGTTGGCAACCCCGAAGAACATGGTAATCATATTGGCCCATTAGTCAGTGAAGATCATTTTAATAAAGTTCAAACTATGATCCAAAAGGGAATTGATGAAGGTGCTAACTTATTAGCGGGTGGAATAGGTAAACCCACAGGTTTTGAAACAGGCTATTATGCTAAACCTACCATTTTCACCGATGTAGATAACGATATGACAATCGCTAGAGAAGAAATTTTTGGACCAGTTTTAGTGATGATCCCTTATGAAGATGAAGAGCAAGCGATAGAAATAGCCAATGATACTCCATACGGTTTAGCGGCCTACATTCATTCAGAAGATGCTGACAGAGCCAAACGGGTGGCGAGAAGAATACGTGCTGGTATGATCAGTATTAATGGCGCTTCACATTATTATACCTCGCCTTTTGGTGGTTATAAACAATCAGGCAACGGCCGTGAATGGGGAGAGTTCGGTTTTGATGATTTTCTAGAAATTAAAGCGATTAATAGCTAATACCAGTTTCATTAATTAGGTGGTCTATTTTATACGTAGGAAAAACGGCCAAGTACAAGGCATTTATTTTAATAACTAGTTGTTCAGGACAATATGCTCCTGCATTGTCTAATAAGCTGCATCCATGCAGCGTTAATTATTAAATAAATAACGAAGTACTTGGTTGTTTTAACAAGTAGAAATGAACACATAGTTAGTGAGATTGGTATAAATATTCGTCCAATTTTAACCCTCCGCATTAACATGCATTAATACCTAATCACTCTTCTACTTACTATAGAGGAGTGATTAACGCGAATATGATCAGAACACTACCAGAAAGATTTCTGATATTTTTTTCTCATTCTACTCAAGAAAGACACACGTTATATTGCAAACAGGTGAAACATAGATATACTGTATATAAAAACAGCTTAACTATTATACCACGAGATATATACCACGAGATTAAAATGGCCAAGAAAGAAAAAACTCAATACATGTGTAGTGAATGTGGTGAAACCCACCAACGATGGTTAGGTCAATGTTCTTGTGGCGTGTGGAATACTATAATCGAATTCAAAGAAGCAAAGACAGTTACTCAGCGTACTCCTAATGCAAGACAGCATAAAGGTTATTCAAAACAAGACGCTAAAATTGAAAACCTTAGTAAAGTATCTGATACAAAGTTAACCCGTTTTGACACAGGAAGTTCTGAATTCAATCGTGTATTAGGTGGCGGTATCGTTGAAGCATCGGTAGTTTTGGTAGCAGGCGATCCCGGTGCAGGCAAAAGCACATTACTGATAAAAACTTGCTCAAACCTCAGTAAAATAGGAAAGGCTTTATATACCTCAGGCGAAGAGTCTAAAAGCCAAGTGCGTGATCGCGGCCTTAGACTACAACTTGATATTGGCAATATAGACATAATGAACTCTGGTGATGTCGAGTTAATTTGTGATGTCGTTGTGGCAGAGGGATATAAGTTTTTGATTATTGACTCTATCCAAACCGCATTTGTGAGTTCACTTCCTAACGCACCTGGCGGCGTAACACAGGTTAAAGAATCTGCATCTATATTGAACCGACTGGCCAAAGAACATGGTGTAACCGTGATTCTAGTGTGTCACGTTTCAAAATCAGGGGATATGGCAGGGCCAAAAGTGTTGGAACATATCGGCGACACTATGTGTAAGCTTGAATGTGAAGATGACAGTAAATATCGTACCTTGCGCGCATCTAAAAACCGTTTTGGCGATACCACTGAAGTTGGAACATTCGCGATGACGGCAAAAGGAATGCAGGATATTGTAAATCCATCAGCTATTTTTTTAGAAAAAGGCGGCATAGAGTCTAGCGGCAACATGGCCTATTCATCGAACGATGGTGGCAGAACCTTACTTATCAATATCCAATCACTCGTCACACAATCCCACGGTGAAAACCCTGTACGAGGAGGCGTTGGTTTTGACTACAAACGTATGTCTATGCTACTAGCAATATTGCAAAATAGAATGGGGGTAAACATTGGCGGAAATGACATATACGTTAATGTTGTTTCGGGGGTGAACTTAACTAAAGACGTTGGTGCAGACCTCCCTCTTGTTTTAGCGATGATTTCATCAAACAATGATTCCATATTATCATCAAGCACAATTGCCTTCGGTGAAATAGGGCTTTCTGGTGAAATACGTCCAGTACCGTCAGGTGAAGAACGGGTCAAAGAAGCCATTCGCAACGATTTCAAAACAATCATTTTGCCAAAACGAAATTATAGTCCGAGGCTAGAAACCGCTGGCGTTACCATCATTCCAGTCTCTAGCGTGAGTGAGTTACACAAAGTTTTTGATAGAACTAATTCTTAAATGGATAAGTGTATGTAGATAACCCTAATCGATACCGAACTTATTCTAGAGTTTAATCTAAAGGACTTTAATTCACTGATGTTTTCTAATAATTAGTGCCGATTAAAATAACAGATTAAGCTTCGATACTATTTTGTTGAGACTTGCTCATGATTTCCTCGTACATCAACATGATCTCTTTTGCCAAAGAATCATATTCTGGGTGACGCGATAATAACGCCAATACTTGGTGGGTATCATCTAGTGCCTGCTCAAGAAAAGATAGATCCTGTTCGTCGAGTACACCGCCATTATCAACCTTCGTTTTAAGTAACTGCGCCCTAGGGTAACGATCATTTTCAAAACGTTTGAGCAGTACAGCTATAACTCCTTGGTCTTTTTTTTTGATCCATTTTTCATCCTATTAAATTATCAACACTACAGAGTATGTCACAAAACAGCCTATTCATAGAGACTAAAAATTCGTATCAAAAGCACGGACTATCTCCTTTAGCTCAATGTTCTAAAAAGACGATATCTTTTTTATGTAACTAGTGTCAACAAAGTCCAGAACAGCACATATTTTAAAAATATAAAAGATCAATGCTGTGCTTGTATTGCTGATTATCTTGTAAAGCACTTAATCACTCTCTCCATTTATACCCATGAACATTCAAAATGCATGTTTCAGTGGGAGAAAAAAACGATTTAGACAAGGCTTTGATTGCAGAGAATGGTTGTTCCATTCACTAAATCAATAACGACGTATAAATCGTTTTTAGCCCCATCGTAGAAGAGCATGAGCAAACCTATTTCATTGTAGCGTCAAAGAAATAGGGAATGACCATGATTTAATTGACGCGCCTCAAACTAGATTTGCTCAAGCACTCTGAATCGAGCATTTTGAATGATTACGGGTATATATGTGATAATTCGAGCCTTGATCCTTGCATTGGTTTCCTGCTTTAAAGATAATGCTTTACCATAAAACTTGGTTATTTTTAGTGACGTTACTTATCTGGCAAAACTTGCCTAGCACCTAGCGGCCAAAACGACTGAATGATGCAACTATACCCGTTACCATTCAAAATGCAGGTTTCAGAGTGCTTGAGCGATTTCAATTCAAGGCGCTGTGATGTAATAATGGTTACTCCCTTATAAATCACAGCAACGATGAAGTGATATTGCTCAAGCCCTTCTTCGATGGGTTTAAAAGTAATTTATGCTGCGTTATTAAATTAAAGAATGGAACAACCATTCTATAAATTTAATGCCTTGCTTAAATGGCTTTTAATTCCCACTGAAATCACGCACTTTGAATGATTACGGGTATAAATACATTTTAAATCGCGCGATAGTTCCCTTTAATATCATGCGTAAATAGCGAAAGCAGGCATAAAATTATTAGTGTAAAAATCAAATGATACATTAGCTTTTATTTGATTCGCGTTTTATACATTTTCTAATTTAACTTTATTTAAGAAATATTTAACCAATACGAATTATTTATGAATAAAAAACTAAAAACATCTTCATTTTTCATGGTTTGTGCCTTATTTATCTCACAGCAAATACTTGCCGGAGAACTAGTTAACGAAACCAACGTTCAAGTAAATGAACAACTTTCCATAGAACGTATATTTAGCTCACCTTCACTCAATGGCCAGACACCAAAATCATTAAAACTTTCTCCTGATGGATCTCGTGTTACTTATTTACAAGGAAAAAGTGACGACTTAAATCAATATGATTTATGGGAATACAATCTAAAGAGTAATGAAAATAAATTACTCGTTGGCTCACAAGTGCTTTTTAGTGGCATGGAAGTGCTTTCTAATGAAGAAAAAGCGCGTCGAGAGCGTCAACGCATGTATGGCTTTGGCATTATGGAATATAAATTCTCTAAAGACGGCAGTGCTTTATTATTTCCACTTAATGGGAATATTTATTATTACCATTTAGAATCTAAAAAAGCCAAACGCTTAACCGAAACAAGCGCCTTTGAAACCGATGTTAGATTTTCACCAAAAGGCAATTATGTTTCTTTTATTCGTGGCGAAAATATTTTCGTATTGAATATTGAAAACGGTAAAGAGATAAAGCTGACTAAAGACGGTGGTAGCAACAACATTAAAAATGGCATGAGTGAATTTGTTGCCCAAGAAGAAATGGATAGAATGACCGGTTATTGGTGGTCACCTGATGAAAAGCACATTGCCTTTTTACGTGTTGATGAATCACCGGTAAAAGTAGTTATTCGTAATGAAATTTATGCCGAAAAAATAGAATTAATTGAACAGCGTTATCCTGCTACGGGCACAAACAATGTCAATATTCAGTTAGCAGTCACTGATATTAAAGGTAAAAAAACGCGTTTTATTGCCCTTGATGAAGCTCAAGGTGTTACGTCAAAAAATAATAAAAATGATTTTTACATCCCAAGAGTAAAGTGGCTACCCGATAGTAAAGAAGTATCTTATCAATGGCAAAGCCGTGATCAAAAAACGTTAACGTTAAAAACCTATAATCTTAAAAAACGAAAACAAAAAACCTTGCTAACTGAGCAATCAGATCATTGGTTAAATTTACATCACGACTTAGTTTTCTTAAGTGATAATAAATCGTTTATTTGGGCTTCAGAACGCGATGGTTATAAACATTTATACCATTTTACCAATAATGGCAGGTTGATAAATCAGTTAACTAAAGGAAACTGGGTTGTTGATTCAATCAAACATGTCGATGAAAAAAATGGCTTAATCTATTTTACTGGTCGCGCTGACACGCCACTGGAACGTCATTTGTATCGAGTACCGCTCAATGGTAAATCACCTGAACATGTCGATAGAATTAGCAAACGTAACGGTTTTCATAGCATAATTTTTAGTAAAGATAGTAAAAGCTATATTGATAGCTTCTCTAATATTTCAACGCCAAAACAAGTTAGCTTACACCAAGCTAATGGCGAGCATGTAACTTGGCTAGAAGAAAATAAAGTAACCAAAGATCATCCAATTTCGCCTTATTATAATAATTTAATACAACCAAAATTTGGCGCACTATCCGCAAGTGATGGTGAAACAAGTCTTTATTACAAACTATACAAACCTGAAAATATGGCGCCGGGTAAAAAATATCCCGTTATTGTTCGCGTATATGGCGGCCCACACGCTCAGCTAGTGAAAAACAGTTGGCAAGGTGCAGATGTCACTCAGTACATGGTGAAGCAGGGTTATATTGTATTTCAACTGGACAACCGTGGTTCAAATTATCGTGGCACCGCATTTGAATTTCCCATACATGAAAAATTAGGAGAAGTGGAAGTTGCCGATCAAATTAAGGGCGTTGAATACCTACGTTCATTAGAGTTTGTTGATAAAGATCGTATCGGTGTTTTTGGTCATTCTTATGGTGGTTATATGGCGTTAATGACCATGTTCAAAGCAGGTAATTACTTCAAAGCCGGTGTTAGTGGTGCGCCAGTAACTGACTGGTTACTTTACGATACGCATTACACAGAACGTTATTTAAATCATCCTGAGGTTAATGCTGACGGTTATAAAAAATCTAGCGTGCTTCCTTATGTTGCAGGTTTAGAAGGTCCATTGATGATTTATCATGGAATGGCTGACGATAATGTACTGTTTAGCAACACCACCAAACTCATTAAAACACTGCAAGATGAAGGGAAAATATTTGAGTTAATGACTTATCCCGGCAGCAAGCACAGCATGCGCGGAAAAAAAGTAAAAGTGCATTTGAATAAAACTATTATGAATTTTTTTGATAGGCACTTTAAGTAATCTATTAGCAAAACAGCGGCTACGCCCCAACCATCTACTAGTAACATTGCTATAAGCATACACCAAAAATTTACGTCGTCATCCTCGTGGTGTTTTTGCCTACAGGACGTAGGTACTTAGCTTTGGTCTGGAACCACAAAGCTGAATCGAGGATCCAGTTTTTAAACACTATGGATTTCCGATAAGATACTTCGGAAATGAAGGTGTTCCAGTTTTATGTTTACTTAAAAATAAACCTCTTAACTTTATGTTACTTAGAAGCACCTCAACGGCTGCGCCTTAATCATCTACGAGTAACATTTTACCACCGAGACGCTGCGCTGCACAGAGGGCACTTCGAGCCTGCACAGAGTTTTTGCTTTTCTCAGTGTAGTGCGTAGCACCTCGGTGTCCTCTGTGGTTACCTAATTTATCAATTACTTAATTCATGTTACTTAGAAGCTTATAACTTTCTATTTAAAATTAAAAAATGAGTTAGCGTTAACTACTAGGCATTAGTCATCAATAACAATACAAACGGCAAGTAACTAAGTTACTTGCCGTTTTTTCTTTTGTCGCTTTTGGTCTGATCAGTTGTAGCCTTATTTCTTTACTCATTAGTTTTTTATTAGCATTTTTCATGCCCAAAATAGGCCAAAGATTTGGTTACATTTAATTGCATTTATCTACCATTTTTTTATTGCATTTTTATGACTGATGGAGGATTATGAAATTGAAGATAAAGTCAAAGATAACAAAAGAGGTAAGACTATGAAGATTAAAATTTCTGGACACCACGTTGAAATAACTGAGGGTATCAAGCAGTCAATCGAGAATAAGTTTGCGAAAATCTCTAAACATTATCCGTCAATTATGACGCTAGAATCAACTATCACCGTTGAACCGCATCTACAAAAACTTGAAGTAACCACACTGTATGAAGGTGAACAAGTAACCGTAAATGCTTCTGACAAACAACTTTATGTTGCCATTGCAAAAGTAGCAAAAAAACTACAATCAGCACTAGCACATCGTAAAGGAGTATTATCAGCCAAATTAAATAATAAGTTTGAAGTACCACAAACAGACTTATATCAATCCGCATAACTTATACCAGTTTCATTAATTAAGTGATCTATTTTATACGTAGGAAAAACGGTCAAATACAAGGCACTTTTTTCAATAACTAGTTGTTCTAGCTATTAAATAAATAACGAAGTAGTAGGTCGTTTTAACAAGTAGAAATGATCACATAGTTAGTGATATTGGTATTATACCAAGACTAGTGAAATGCTTGTAATAGCGTAAAGCGTTACAAGCAAAACACCTCAATAAAAAAGGCTGTACTATTTAAATGGTACAGCCTTTTACTTATCTGACTTATTCAGCTCTCAGGTTCATATTACTCTAGTTCATATTACTCTGGCTCATAGTCCAAGTTTGCTGATAACCAACGTTCAGCCTGTTCTATAGTCATGCCCTTACGCGCAGCGTAATCAAGCACCTGATCTTTTGCCAACTTTGCTACAGCAAAGTACTTTGATTCAGGGTGAGAGAAGTACCAACCACTTACTGCAGCACCTGGCCACATGGCATAACTTGAGGTGAGGTCCATATCAATGTTTTCTTTAACATTAAGCAGCTCCCACAATAAACCTTTTTCAGTATGTTCAGGACACGCAGGATAACCTGGCGCAGGACGAATACCTTGGTAACTTTCGCGGATTAACGCGTCATTGTTCAAGTCTTCGTCTGGTGCAAAACCCCAATATTCTTTACGGATTTTTTCATGTAAATATTCAGCGCTCGCTTCGGCTAGTCTGTCAGCCACCGCTTTAAGTAGTATGGAGTTATAAGCATCATGATCCGCATCAAAAACTTTAACCAACTCTTCAACACCAAAACCTGCTGATACCGCAAAGGCACCAATATAGTCTTCAATACCTGAATCAACGGGAGCAACATAATCAGCTAAACAGCGGTTAAACTGCCCTGCTGGTTTTTTACTTTGTTGACGTAATTGATGAAGCCTCATTAATTTCTCACTGCGACTTTCATCGGTGTACAGCTGAATATCATCTTGATTACTGTTGGCAGGAAATAAACCCAAAACCGCCCTAGCAGAAATCTTTTTATTATTGATAACATCATCAAGCATGGCATTAGCATCATTAAATAAGTTCGTTGCTTCAACGCCAATCACTTCATGTTTTAAAATAAGAGGAAACTTGCCTGACATCTGCCATGTCATGAAAAATGGCGTCCAATCGATATATTTTCTCACTTCGTTCAAGTCGATATTATCAAGTACCGTCACACCCAATTTGTTAGGTTTTTTCGGCGTATAACCTTCAAAATTAATTTTAGTCGCATTAGCACGTGCCGCTTCAAGACTAATTAAACTTGAACGTGGGCCTTTTTTATAGTGACGAACTCGTACACGTTCATACTCTTCTTTGGTGCTCATAAAAAAACCGGCTTTATGTTCACTTGATAATAAATTACTCACCACAGATACTGCGCGTGAAGCATTTGATACATAAACCACTGGTTCATCATATTGCGGCTCAATTTTAACAGCAGTATGTGCTTTTGACGTTGTCGCTCCACCAATTAATAACGGCAATTTCAAACCTGTTCGTTTCATTTCTTTGGCTACATATACCATTTCATCAAGGGATGGAGTGATCAAGCCTGATAAACCAATAATATCAACATTCTCTTCTTTAGCTACGCGTAAAATATCATCACAAGAAACCATCACGCCAAGGTCAATAATTTCATAGTTATTACATTGCAGCACAACGCCAACAATGTTTTTACCTATATCGTGTACATCGCCTTTTACGGTTGCGAGTAACACTTTACCATTGGTGCTTATTTCAGTTTTTCCTTCCTCAATGAAAGGATTTAAATAGGCTACGGCTTGTTTCATTACTCTTGCTGATTTTACTACTTGCGGTAAGAACATTTCACCCGCGCCGAATAAATCACCAACAGTATTCATGCCATCCATCAATGGCCCTTCAATAACATTTAAAGGACGGTCTGCCGCTAAACGTGCTTCTTCAGTATCTTCGATGATAAATTCATTAATGCCTTTAACGAGCGCATGAGATAAGCGAGCATTGATAGGTAATTCACGCCAAGTTAAATCCGCTTTTGAAGCCTGCCCGCCTGCTTTACCATGGAATTCTTGGGCAATATCAAGTAAACGCTCAGTCGCGTCATCATCACTATTGTTAATAACGTCTTCTACCGCTTGCTTTAAGTTTTTAGGCAAGTCTGAGTAAATAGCTAGCTGACCCGCATTAACAATGCCCATGTCCATACCATTTTTAATGGCATAGTATAAAAATACTGCGTGAATCGCTTCACGTACTGGGTTGTTGCCCCTGAATGAGAAAGAGACATTGGATACACCACCAGAGATCATCGCATGTGGTAGGTTTTTCTTAATATCATCAACCGCTTCGATAAAATCGACCGCGTAGTTATTGTGTTCTTCGATACCGGTGGCAACAGCAAAAATATTAGGATCAAAAATAATATCTTCCGCTGGGTAGCCAATTTCATCAACCAGCATATGATACGCACGGTGACAAATTTCATATTTACGTTTACGCGTATCGGCTTGTCCTTCTTCATCAAACGCCATCACGATAACAGCGGCGCCATAACGTCGTAATAACTCAGCTTGTTTACGGAAGTTTTCTTCGCCTTCTTTTAGGCTGATAGAATTAACAATGCCTTTACCTTGAATACATTTAAGACCCGCTTCAATGATGTCCCATTTAGAGGAGTCAATCATGATTGGCACTTTCGCAATATCGGGCTCACCAGCAATAAGGTTCAAAAAGCGCACCATGGCGGTTTTTGAGTCCAACATACCTTCGTCCATGTTGATGTCGATAATCTGCGCGCCATTTTCTACTTGCTGTAATGCGACAGAGATAGCTTTATCGTAATCTTCTTCAACAATTAAGCGTTTAAACATAGCCGAACCCGTTACGTTAGTACGCTCACCAACGTTAACAAATAAGCTATCTTTGTTAATGGTTAATGCTTCTAAACCCGATAAGCGACAGGCAATTTCACGTTTTTCAATTTTACGCGGCTTTATTCCTTGTGCATGAAGAGAAGCAACCGTGTCAGCCATGCCTCTAATGTGCTCAGGCGTAGTACCACAACAACCACCAATAATATTTAAAAAGCCTGAGCTCGCCCACTCTTCTACATGGGTATTCATGTCTTCCACGGTAAAATCATACTCACCGAAGGCATTTGGTAAACCGGCATTAGGGTGAGCAGAAACAGCGGTATCACAAATACGACTTAATTCTTGTACATATTGACGTAACTCAACTGGGCCTAATGCACAGTTAAGACCAAAGGAAACTGGCTTTGCATGACGTAATGAATTGTAAAAAGCTTCGGTAGTTTGCCCTGATAATGTACGCCCTGAAGCATCAGTAATAGTACCTGAAATCATTACAGGTAAACGTTCACCTAACTGGTCAAATACAGTTTCTACCGCAAATACTGCCGCCTTAGCATTCAAGGTATCAAAGATTGTTTCGATTAGAATAATATCGCTACCCCCTTCAATTAGGGCTAGAGTAGATTCAATATAAGCATCTTTCAGCTCATCAAAGGTAACGTTACGATAGGCAGGATCATTAACGTCAGGTGAAATTGAACAAGTTCGGTTTGTTGGTCCTAAAACACCGGCAACAAAACGTGGGCGGTCAGGATTTTTTTTAGTGTATTCATCCGCAGCTTCTCGCGCTATTTGCGCGGCAACACGGTTAATTTCAGCGCTATACTCTTCCATGTCATAATCAGCCATGGCAATAGTAGTGGCGTTAAACGTATTGGTTTCAAGAATATCAGCGCCAGCTTCAAGATACTCAAGATGAATCGCTTTAATTATTTCAGGCTGAGTAAGCACTAACATATCGTTATTGCCTTTAACATCCGTATGCCAATCAGCAAAGCGTTCTGCTCTGAAATCTTGCTCTTCAAATTTATATGCTTGGATCATGGTGCCCATAGCACCATCAAGAATTAAAATATTTTTAGCTAATTGTTGCTCAAATAAAGCAAATGATGATGATTTTTTCATGTTCTTTTTTCCGCAATTTTGAATGGTATTAAATTACTGGCTAGGATAAATAATAGTGACTAGCTAAATAATCTTAGCTGATATTTCAGTAAATAATCAAATAACAGTATCTGGATGGATAGCTCTCATATTTGAAGCATCTAATTGGTATGGTGTCATTTGATAAACATAGTAGTTTAGCCAATTAGTATAAAGCAAACTGCCATGACTGCGCCATGAGCCAACTGGTGACTTGCTAGCATCATCATCTTGATAATAATTTTTTGGTAAAGCTGTGTTCGAATTTTTACTACTATCTCGTAAATACTCTTCATGCAGCGTACTTGTGTCGTATTCAGGGTGCCCTGTTAAATACACTTGCTGTTTGTTTTTACTTGCAGCCAAATATACACCTGCATCCGCAGATTCAGCTAATATTTGTATTTCCGAAATACTTTCATAATCTGATTTATCAATGTAACCATAACGAGAATGTGGCACATTAAAGTTTTCATCAAAGCCTCTAGTTAGCGGCTCTTTATCATCAAGTGGCTTATGTTTAAACACACCTGAAAGTTTTTCTTTGCGCAAATGACGATTGAGACCATAATGGTGATATAAAGCGGCATGTGCAGCCCAACAAGAAAACATAGTTGAAGTGACATTTTTTTCAGCCCAATCGAATACTTCACATATTTTATCCCAAAATTTCACTTGCGAATAATCAAGCAAGGCTAATGGAGCACCGGTTATAATTAAGCCATCATATTGTTTGTGCTTTATATCATCAAACAAATGGTAAAAATTCTGTAAATGCTCTTCTGGCGTATTTTTAGACACGTTTTTATGTATACGAATAAATTCAATATTTATCTGTAACGGTGTATTAGACAACATCCGCAATATTTGCACTTCAGTTTCAATTTTATTCGGCATTAAGTTGAGAATAGCAACTTGCATTGGTCTAATTTCTTGAGATGCTGCTCTGTTCTCAGACATAACAAAAATATTTTCATTATCTAAAATTGATAACGCTGGTAATTGGTCGGGGATTTTAATGGGCATAAGACACCTATTACGAAAAAATAATATACAAAATAGCAATAAGCCAATCTTACTTAGATTGCTAGATATGTCAACTTCTAAACGTATAGATGGCTAAATGGTTTATTATAAAAATATGCATTATTAAATTTACGCGTTTGACAAAGTATACATAACCCCATGGTTAATAAATAATTTAAACTCGGATTTATTCAGCAGTTTGCGTGCCCTGTTACAAGCAAAAAGGTATACCCGTTACCATTCAATATGCAGGTTTCAGAGTGCTTGAGCGATTTCAATTCAAGGCGCTGTGATGTAATAATGGTTACTTCCTTATAAATCACAGCAACGATGAAGTGATATTGCTCAAGCCCTTCTTCGATGGGTTTAAAAGTAATTTATGCAGCGTTATTAAATTAAAGAATGGAACAACCATTCTATAAATTTAATGCCTTACTTAAATGGCTTTTAATTCCCACTGAAATCACGCACTTTGAATGATTACGGGTATAGCTAATAATAAAATAGCCTTTATGTAAAAATAAAGGCTATCAAGTGATTAAGAGTTTCCTAGCAATTGAAATTACTCAACAACTTCAACCGCTTCTTTCTTAACTGTATCTGGTTTACTTAAAAACAGATCACGTAATTTAGCATCAACATCTTTTGCCATATCCGGATGCTCTGCTAAATATTTAGCCGCATTTGCCTTGCCTTGGCCAATACGTTCACCATTACAGCTATACCATGCACCTGCTTTTTCTACAAACTCATGCTTTACGCCTAAATCAATTAACTCACCTAAGTTGTTAATACCTTGGCCATAAAGAATTTGAAATTCAGCTTGTTTAAATGGTGGTGCAATTTTGTTTTTAACTACTTTAACGCGAGTTTCATTACCAACAATTTCATCACCATTTTTTACTGCGCCAATACGGCGAATATCTAAACGAACTGATGCGTAGAATTTAAGCGCATTACCACCGGTAGTTGTTTCAGGGCTGCCAAACATAACACCGATTTTCATACGTATTTGGTTGATAAAAATAAGCATGGTATTTGATTTTTTCAAGTTACCCGTTAATTTACGCATAGCTTGAGAAAGCATACGCGCTTGAAGCCCCATGTGTGAATCACCCATATCGCCTTCAATTTCAGCTTTTGGTGTCAGTGCAGCAACCGAGTCAACCACAATAACATCGATAGCCCCAGAGCGAGTTAACATGTCAACAATTTCGAGTGCTTGTTCACCGGTATCTGGTTGCGAAATTAATAACTCGTTAATGTTAACACCTAGCTTTTCAGCGTAAACTGGGTCAAGCGCATGTTCAGCATCAATAAAAGCACAAACTTTATTATTACGTTGTGCTTCAGCAATTACTTCTAAGGTAAGTGTTGTTTTACCACTTGATTCAGGACCATAAATTTCTACAACTCTGCCCATAGGTAAACCACCAGCACCTAAGGCGATATCTAATCCCAATGAACCGGTAGAAATAGTTTCTACATCCATTGTATTATTATCACCTAACTTCATGATTGAACCTTTACCAAATTGACGTTCAATCTGACTTAATGCTGCAGATAGTGCTTTTTCTTTATCGTCTTTCATGTGTTGCTCCACGGGTGATTTCTGGAATTTCGTTTTGATGAAACAAGTATACTGTATAGTCGTACAGTATCAAGTTTTTTATTTATTTTTTTATTTATTGACGACAAACCTACAAACCTATACTTTTAAGTTATTGATATAAACTCAATTTACACATAGTTATAACTTTCAATATTCTTTTACAAAAAAGTTACTTAACACTTTTGAATTTGTATTTACGATCTTTCTTCTACTTAGTTAATACATTATTACAGCTCACCTCCGCTTTCTTTTTCATCATGAAAATAATAATAGAAAGTAAGGTTTGAATATTAAGCTTATTACATTATTCGTTCAGAAAACAAATCAACAGAATAACAATAGCTTTAGTATTTATCACGCCGCCATAGTAAAAACAGATGGCGAAATACTGATTCAATTTTTCATATTTAGAATGAGAAAGTAAGCTTTTAAACCGCTTATAGAAAGGGTTAATTTTGATAAATATAATTGATTTAGTTCATTTACAGTTTTATCCATTTATACCCGTTTACTAAATGAACTTAATATATCCAAAGACTTAAACATGAGCAGCCAAATTAAATAGGCATCATTCGATTTTCGTTTGTCCACATTGGTGACTATACTGATATTAATCCGATAGTATTCCGATAGTATTTTTGAGTAATAATATGGACTTAGCTCATGGGGATAAAAATGTCGCAACCAACAACAAAAGTGAATTCTCCATCTTCAAAAACTGAACGCAAAGTAAGCGAAGGCGTTTCTGATAATGAATCAGTAAACATAAAATCAAACTTTCCCAAGAAAAAATTGATCATCGCTTCAGGCATTATGCTGATAGGCATTTTTCTGGCTTATTTTACTTCTTACATTGCACAACCTAATCCAACCCCCTTTGATAGAAAATTTGAATTGTTTAGCCTGAAAAGTTGGGTGCAGCCCATAGAAGAAAACGGAATTTATAGAGTAACCATTGTTAATACCACATCGCCTATTACTGAATATGCAGTAGTGGGTGAGCAATTAGCACTAACATTTGAAAGTGGTCAAGCACAAAGCATTATGCCTCAAGGTAATCTTAGCGTCATAAAACAAGAAAATAATGAGCAGTTAAGTGCACAACTAAATATCAACTTTGGTGACAATAACAATGATCAGATGACAAATTCGATAGAAAATTCAATTGATCAGTTTTTTAAATCCATTCCCGCAGAAAGCAAAAGACTAAAGATTAATCTAAGTGGGTACGTAGGTAGAACTACTTACGTAGAGCAAACACAACCAATAAAAAAGAATAACGAAAAGCAACAATTTCAGCAACAAGCCTATAGCCCACCGCCAACGGAATTAGATTCATTCACGCCCGAGTATGCGCTTGTTATAGGCGACCGATTTGTGAGAGTGGTTAAAACTTATATCCAAGGTAATTTTAACCTTAATAATATTGAGGGAACTTCTTATGGGGCTGAAAGACATTACACTAATGAATGGAAAGACGGTGTGGGTGCCAAAAACGGCGTATTGATTGAAATAAATTACGAAGTAGAATCAATTAATTGGCAACGTTTGGATGCTAGCAAAACTGTAATAACAATCCAAAATGACTCAAACGGTAAAGCAAGATGGGAAGTCGTAGACGGGAATATCTTCAACTATATCGATGGAGAAGGCAACAAAAGTACGGTTGCTGCTTTAGCCACTGCCTATTTTTCCATACATCCTGAAATATGGAAAATTAATCCAAATAAGCCAGCATTGCAAATTGATACCGTGTTGCCATCACCACAGCTTTATCCTTCAGTTTTATCCTTATTAATTCTGGTAGTATTTAGCTTTTTATCACTACGCACACTTCGTGTTACCAATGAAGATAAAGACCTTAGCGTGGTTACAGAACAGCAAATAATTGACAACTTTATTTCAGACGCCCCAGCGAACGATACAAGTCAGGACCAGTTGGGATTTGTAGAAATTTCAAAGGCGCTTTCTAGCTTCTTGCGCAACACTGGAACAAAAGCGCCCTTAACATTAGTAATTTCAGGAGTATGGGGCTGTGGTAAATCCTCCTTGATGTATTTTTTAAAACAGAATTTAGAATCTTATCGATTACGACCTGTTTGGATAAACGCTTGGCATCATCAAAATGAAGAACAATTTTTAGCTGGATTATTAAACTCTGTGCAGTCTAACGCTATACCTCAAGTTTGGACATCTGCAGGGCTCTTGTACCGTTGGAATTTATTTAAAATGCGCTGGTCAGAATCACCACTAATGTATGTAGTTGCCTCTTTATTTTTCTTTGGTTCATTAAGCTACTGGCTAACCCTACAGGATTTTAATTTTGAGGTGAGTAAAAATCTGACATTTACAGACAACTGGCAAAACATCACCGCCTTTATAACGACATTAATTGGTGGTATTCCGTTGTTACTGGCGAGCATGGACAAAATATCGACTATGGTGAGATCAAGCAACCCAATTAGATTATTGATTGGATCCCCCGGTCGTAATTTAGATTTACGTTCTAACGTGGGCTTAAGAGAAAAGTTTGCCAAAGAGTTTAATATGCTGTGTAAAGCCTTAGGCGACACTACTCTTACTATTTTTATTGATGACTTAGACAGGTGTAAAGAATCACGCATAATGGACGTCATGGAAACCCTTAACTACTTAGTATCCAGTGGCGATTGCTACATTGTGCTAGGCATGGAACGTGAGCCTGTTGAAAAAGCTATCATTAATTATTACCGCAATACGCACGAAGATTTATCGCCCGAAGAATTACAGCTTAAGGCGACACGTTATTTAGAAAAAATTATTAATATCGAAATTCCGGTTCCAGTCGCAACCCCATCACAAGTAAGTTCTTTAACAGCAAGTGTAAAATCACCTAAGAATAACGCTTCTGCAAAATGGAACTGGTCATCACCCCTTTTATTTTTTTTAGCTTTATCAGCCAGTATTATTTTGGGCACCTATTTAGCAGGTGTTGTATCTATTGATATTAGCGAGACTGAGCAAACCTCCGCTATAACCTCATCCATGACTGAGCCTGCACAACCTAGCATAGAAAAAGAAGAGAATAATAATAGCGAGAAAGCTCCTATAGGAGAACTTTCTGAAACTAAATTTTTATGGTCATTTGAAAAACCAAAACAACAACGAAACTATATTAATTTTATATTACCTTTCTTGATTGTCGGTATTGTCGCCCTTATTATTAGATTAGAGCGATATCGACAACGTAAGCAGGTTGTTGAAAAAGACTCCGTTCCTTTCTTAAAAGCAATTGCAGTATGGGCGCAGGCCTTAGGTACTTCAAGCCATACACCAAGAAGCATTAAACGTTATGTTAATCGTGCTCGTTATTTAGCCATGCGAAATATTGCCTCAAGCGCAGGAATAAAAGAAGAAAACTTAGTGACGTTAGCCGCTTTGCTAGAGTTTGCGGATCAGAATAACTTTCAAGATTTTGATAGTCTGAAAAGCTATGTTCCTCACTTTGAAAATGAAGGCTTTGAACAAGACATCAAAGTTTTACTAGCTAAATCAGAAAACATTACTGAAGAAAAAAAAAGGCTATTTTTACATTGGGTTAAAGGCATTCAGGTTAACTAACTTATTGGCTATGTTCCCGTAAATTGTTACCATACTGTATATAACATCAGTATTCGCGTGTCTTATTATGATATCAGCATAATTTAAAAAACTATTAGTCGCGTTAGAACACCTAACAGATAAGCAAGTTAGAGATGTAGAGAAGCTTTTAAAAGGCGATAGTTTAATTCAGCCAATCATTACAGAGCTTTAACTACGCATGATTGATGAACCTAAGTGTCCCCATTGCCATAGTTGTTTGATCAATCGACACGGTAAAGCTGAAGCTATGCAAAGGTATCGTTGTAAAAACTGCACAAAAACCTTTAACGCTGTGACTAATACACCATTAGCTAGGTTACAGCATAAAGAAAAATGGCTAGATTATTTCCAATGTATGATCAGTGGCAAAGTGCTAAGAGAGTCAGCAAGCGATTGTGGCATTAACTTAAAAACATCGTTTAGGTGGCGACACCGCTTTCTTCAACTGCCTTCAACAATGAAGGTTACACTACTAGAAGGGATAGTTGAAGCGTCACTTTCCACATTTGTTTACACAGTTCTGACTACCAGCCCACCCTAGTTAATTGTTTATTATATATATTATTAATAACTTCCTATATTTTAAGTCTGTTTACTATGTAAAGAATAAATTCCAAATGTTTTTAAGTATATTCCTTATAATTTTGACTATAGATAACAAAAAGTACTAAATTTAGCGCAAATTAGTACATAAGTTAAATAACAAAAATAACACTTAGTTTTGAACAATACTTATCTGCAAGCATTGTTGAGGGCATGGTGATTTCGACTTTCTGTTTTTGGCGAAATAATTAATCGAGATTACTTTTTTAGATAAAATATAGTCACAAAAAACCAGCAGACCCTAAACATTAGAAAACAGATCTAGTGTTAACGAAGGAATAATAAAATGCAAAATATCACCTGTTCAGACGCTATTATCCAAACCCTGATTAAAAACGGTGTGGATACTATTTTCGGTATTCCCGGCGCACAAACCTATACTTTTTTCGATGCGTTACACAAACATCAAGATAAGATAAAAACCTATGTCAGTCGCCATGAGCAAGGCTCTGCTTATGCTGCCTATGGATATGCAAAATCAACAGGTAAAGTCGCCGCATATTGTGTAGTGCCAGGTCCTGGTGTACTAAATACAACAGCGGCACTTTGTACAGCCCATAATGCTCCCGTACTCTGCATTACCGGACAAGTACCCAGTGAGTTCTTGGGCGTTGGTCATGGCATGCTTCACGAACTTCCAGATCAGCTTAACACCCTACGTACACTGACTAAGTGGGCTGCCCGTATAAACCATACCGCTGAAGCTCCCGCAATAGTAGAAGAAGCATTTAAGAACCTAACTAGCGGTCGTATACAACCCGTAGCGCTCGAAGTGCCAATGGATGTTCTCGGTCACAAAGCCATGGTGGATATGAATTTCCCTCACATCCCAGGCGCCATTATCGAACCCCGTGCTGATAAAATCAGCCAAGCAGCTGATATGATCCGTAAAGCCAAAAACCCTATGATTTATGTAGGCAGCGGAGCTATAGAGGCTAAGGATGAGATCGCGCGACTAGCCAAACTAATTCAGGCGCCCGTGGCCGCTTTTCGTGGTGGACGAGGCATTGTTGGGGATGATACTCCTTATGGTTTTAACTGCGCACAAGGTTACAAATACTACCCTAAAGTAGACTTAATGATAGGTATTGGTACCCGACTAGAGCTTCCCGCTTTCAGGTGGCAAGAAGGTAACGCCAACCATAATATGATTCGAATCGACATTGACCCAATACAGTCTGTACGCTTGCGTGGTGACGTAGGCATTGTTTCTGATTCCAAGCTTGGGGTGAGTGCATTACTTAAAGATCTTGCAACTAACTATGAAACTCCCCTTTCAAAAGAACAAGAATTCACTGATCTCAAAGCCGATGTGTGGGCACAAATCAACAAAAAAATTCAACCGCAAATGACTTACTTGGGAATAATGCGAGACGTTTTACCACGTGATGCCTTTGTCGTTGAAGAAATCTCCCAAGTAGGATTCGCTTCATATTATGGCTTCCCCGTCTATGAACCGCGTAAATTAGTCACCTGTGGCTATCAAGGTAATCTGGGACATGGATTTCAAACCGGTATAGGTGTCAAAATAGCCAACCCTGATACCCCAGTCGTTTCAATAGCGGGTGATGGTGGGTTCATGTTCGGCGTACAGGAGCTAGCCACAGCAGTGCAATATAAAGTAGGTCTTATCACCCTCATATTTAACAATAACGCCTATGGCAATGTTAGACGAGATCAGATCAATTTCTTTGAAGGACGCGCCTTCGGCTCAGAGCTGCAAAACCCAGATTTCGTAAAATTAGCTGAAAGCTTTGGTGCCAAAGCCTATCGTGCAAACTCTCCGGCGGAGCTCAAAACTTATTTGCAACAAGCCCTAATTGATTCTGAAGATGGTCCTGTCATTATTGAGATACCTTGTGAACGAGGCAGTGAAGCATCCCCTTTTGAATTTCTGTTACCAACAAACTACGGGCGATGATCAATAAGAGAGAATAGTGTCGTTAAATCACCGTTATTTATTGATTATGGTAAACGGTTAGGCAAAGGTTGGTAAGTCAAGAAGCTATAGAAAACATATGGCAAAAAGTTTGAATCTAATGTCTCCAAACACACAACGTAGACATAAAAAAAGCCCCGACTCTTTCGAGTCAGGGCTTTCTATAGATGGTACCGCAAGACGGACTTGAACCGTCACTTCTTTCGAAACCGGATTTTGAATTCTTTGCAAAGCCTTTAAGAACTACAGTTATCAATATATAACAATAAGTATCAAAGATAGTTTTTAAACAATATCCTTTAAAATCGATTCATATCGTTAAGTTTAGTCCATCACTAAACACACACATTATGATTTAATGTACCACTGCTACAATAGTATTTAATGGGTGATTAAATTTAAAGTACTCGTGGCCATCTATACTCAGAGTAGTGTTAATAGTTTTAATTTTTTTCAACGTACCAAAAATCAACACTACAGTTGATTGTATTGGCAAAAATAAAATACACTACCCCCTTGTAAACACCACTCTAAAAGCGCCACTATTTGCCGAACAGTAGATTTTTTACTTATATCTACAGATTTTTAATATCTTTGAATTATTAAAAATTTGAGCTATAAACCATTTCTATGGCGATAACATATTGTCGATATCTATTAAAACCAATCAAAAAAACTGCTCTTTTATTAGCTAAGTCAGTTTGAAATAAGCTGAGAATGAAACTTCGTTATTAAAGGATTCTATCTTTTGCAATTTGGGCAAGTTTCTCACAATAGTTAATTATAAAATGATCCTTTGCAACATTACCAAATGTACTCACAATTTGCTTCCAAAAGTCTTCTAGTACAATAAAAATATTAGGACTGTGTTTTACCGTAACGGAACAAGGCTTTGCTGTTGTTTTTAGTTCACCTTGTATATAAACAAGGTTTCCATAATGAGTATAACCTGCAAGTTTTTTACGAAGCCATTCACTGAGTCGCTTGCTTCCATTAATTGGTATTAATCTAAGTAAGTTTAATGAAAATCTCATGCCATACCCAAACGGCAGTCGCGTCACTATATCCGCACGATGAACCACGCGATAAACAGGGCTTCGTACATTTTCATAAAATTCATCATCAGCTGCACGAGGACATCCAAAAGTATACGTAGCCCCTATATTAAACTCCTGCAGATACTTTGTTGCTAACATGGCCCAAGCTCCACCAAGAGAATGTCCAGTAATGTATAATGGTTTTGTATTACCCTGTTCAGATAGACTATTACGCACATCATCAAGAATTAAATGAATGCCATCATGAAACCCTTTATGGGCCAAGCCACCACCGATTGCGGGTTGTAACATTAATTTTGCATCAGTAAAAGCATCTTTAGCTGAGGAAGTTCCGCGAAAAGATAAAACCAGAAATGATTCTTCACCATTACATATTTCTGCCAATAAAGCTTCAGTTTCACCTTTAACAAAAGAATCCACAAGTCGAATCTTATTTGTTTCTAGGATGGCTTCAACATTGCTTTTATTACGCCCTGAACGCTCAATTAAGTCTTTTACTAAACCATCAAACTCAGTATCAACCTTACCAGTATCAACAAGATTTTTGATATCTGATATCAGTGTTCCTACATTCTTTTCCTGAGGCAGCTCTTCATATACTAATCGTGAGAATTCAGCAAGCAGCCATGATGTTCTGTCAGAATATGCTGCTCGTTTAATAGGGTGAGTTTTGAACACGCTTCTTTCTAAAAAGTATTCCATAATATTTCCTCAAGGTGAGCGATTATATTTTTCTAAGTATGAGACCAGATCCTAACAGCTTATTAGTTTTACATATAAAATTTAACGCCTTTAATCAATTAGTTAAACCTACCGCTTTGTATTATGTAGTCTTGTTGAGTTCTAAATAGCTTATCTTTTTTAATGATAAAAATGTTGTTTTTAAAACAGTACCACAAGAAAAAGTTAAATATTTAGCTAAATGTAAATCTCACACCTTTTTACAACTATCAGTTGTTTACCTTGTTAAATCTAAGTGTCGACTGCTCTCTGTGAGTATTGTCTTGTTAGCATATAATCAACAATGCTATTTAAAAAAGGTGGCTTTATGTTGCAGGGCAGCAATAAAGTTGTTGACGCCTATCTTTTAACCAATTATACTAGCTTCAAATCAAGTTGCTGCACCGCAGTATAAGACAAAACTAAATAGGAATATTAATTATGTTTACACAATTAACAGAACAATTCACTACTGCAATGAATTCATTAAACAATGCAGACCAGTTCTCTACAGCGATGAAGCCATTTAACAGCCTTGTAGAAATTAATACTAAAACGGTTGAGACATTAATCAATCAACAAGCAGCATTAATTACTACCATCATGAACGATAGCGTAGCGCAATCTAAAGCGTTATCAGAGCAAACAGATTTAGCCACAGCAATTGAAGCACAAAAAGTTTTCACTGAAGCGCTTCAAGCTAAAGTTTCTGCCTCAGCTAAAGAAGCTTATGATGTTGTAGCTAAAACGTCTGAAGAAGTATCTACACTAGTTAAAGATTCTATAGCTGAAGCATCTACGCTTGCTAAATAATTGATGACTAAACAATAAGCCCACTTTGCGCTTATTATTGAAAAAACCAGTATCAAGATACTGGTTTTTTTATGCCTGAAATATGATTGATACCAATTGAAGTAATGAATTAATCATTCAGCGAGACTTTATTCAGTATTCGTAAATTTAGATGGCACCATAGTAAGTCCTACCATAACAGCAAAGTTTTAAATAAATATCATATCGCGTACGGTTTTACAGGATAGCTACAGGAGTTTTACAATATTTTAGAAATAAGAAATCGTTGCAACGATAACCACAGTGATAGAAGCAGTCCTTGCAGGTGAACTTGACTCCTTATTAGATAAAGTAATCTCTCATCCAAGCAAAAAGAAACAATCCCACCGCACTACATCAAAATGCCCCGGCTCAATTAAATCCACCATATCCTGTGCCCACAAATCCATATGGGTGATACGCCACTTACCAACGAATTCATTCATAACTATGCCCCTCACTTGTACGCTAGCCAAATATTTAAGGTAGATATACTTGTTTGGTTAGTATTGTACTACTAAATAGTTTGCGCCCTTAACCTTAGGTTAGTCCAATGGTTAAATTGTCTTTGTAGCCCCTTGATTGGCAGACCTATAATATTCTCAACTTGTTTTATGCCAGTAACATCACATAGGTTTTGTTGCTCATACTTAATAACCTTCGCCAGCATGCCTTTCCTTTGTTGATTATCCATCATGAAATAAATAAATGCCCAACTAGTCGCATACAGCCTACTTCTTAGTTCTGAATTCCAATCACCATTGGTGGCAGTCAGCAATTTGTTCAAAGGTAATAGCTGTTTAGACATATGGTTGTTGTTAGTCCAATTTTTGTTGGGATATACCCTACCGTTCTGACCATCCACTTCGATATATTCACTGTATTCTGCCAACCCTTCATTTAACCATTTAGGGCTATAGCCAATAATACCTCGGTTAATAGCATGAGTTGCTTCGTGGGTTGCTATTCGCATGGTTGCAGCATGATTAGTGAGTAATAGGTGTGCTTGATTAGTTGCATGACTATAAAAGCCCGGCGTATTGTCGCTAACAGGCATATTGTTTTTGGCTTTGATTTGGTTGAAAGTTATTTTAGATGCGTAAATACGAAGGTTGATATCTACCTTCTTTAGCGATGACCTATCAAGTAGTTGACCATATATCTCAAACAGTTTGTTAAGCTTCAGAGTTAGCTTTTGGTTAAAATCATAGGGAAGGCTTTCAGCGTTTAGGTCTAAGGAGAAATAATCAAATACCTTTTCACCTGCATAGTTTAGTACCCTGAATTCACCATTCTTAGGTTGTGTACTACTAAAATTTGCTATTCCCCTTTCATCAACCCAAGTATAAACCTCACCGACCTTTTTATATTTAACCTCGCCCAATGATGTATCTTTGCAGGCTCTAGCATTACCCACTTCTACATGTTGGTATTGTTTTTTAGGTTTGGCCTTGGCAACAGCTTGTCTTGTATTAGCTGGAGGCTTTTTTAATTCAGGGACATCAGCAAATAGCGACTCTACCCAATGGATGGTTTTATTAAGTTGTGCATGCAAACTAATACCGTGGTCGCTGAAATAGCTGGCAAGTAAGAAGCTACCAACGAACGCCAGCAAGGTAAATATTCCTATGAGCCTTTTTTTCAAGCCACTTCCTTGAACAAATAAAGTTAATGCTAAGCTATAAGGTATCAAGTAGTTGGCTACACCACAAATTTCAGGTACAAAAAAAGCCCCACTCCGTTAAGAGCAAGGCTTCATAAATTGTAATACCCGCGGTCGGACTTGAACCCCATATCTTTCGACAGGAGTTTAAAAAAGAACGTGCATTAAAAACCACTAGTTGTAAATTAAGTCCGGTAAAGCACTTTAATGACATGCCAACCAAATTTAGTTTTAACTAGGTGTGGCTCTAATATTGCTCCGTTAAATGCTATTTTATCAAACTGAGGTACCATTTGACCTCGTTTAAACTCGCCTAAATCACCGCCCTTTTTACCAGACGGACATGACGAATGTTTTTTAGCTAACGTTTGAAACTTAGCGCCTTTACCTAACTGCTTAATAATGTCTTCTGCAATTGCTTTGTGCTTAACCAATATGTGAAGTGCGTACGCTGTAGCTGCCATATAAAACCTTTTTAACATTATCTTTTGGACATAAAAAAGCCCCGACTCTTTCGAATCAGGGCTTTCTTTATATGGTACCGCAAGACGGACTTGAACCGTCACTTCTTTCGAAACCGGATTTTGAATCCGGCGTGTCTACCAATTCCACCACTGCGGCTTAAGCTTTTTCTGTTAACAGTTACTACGTGGTTATCACGTCAACTTTTAACTTAAATTTCTTTTCTCTCACTTTATGCAAAACTTACAGTGATTTGCATACTCACTGTCTTTCGACATGAGTTCTAGCGAAAACGAAGTGGGGGCATTATACGAGAAATCCCTTAGTTGACAAGTGTTTTTATCGTATGCTTGCTTATATGTTGCTTATTTATACAAGTGGTTAGTTATCCATTTCAACTCACTTAATAGCTTGTTTAGTTATTTAGTATTGACGACAAGACAAAATAAAAGCTACCTCTAAAACAATTAACCAAAACATACCAATATCTGGCACACATGCTTTTAGTCATTTATGATTTGACTGAAAATTACTAAAAACAAAATTATTTACTTTGTTATGCGCGTAACTATTCACCTATCGTCACTCCCGAGGTCTTTAAATCTGGAGTCTAGAATTTAAAACACTGAGACTCCAGCTTAAGACACAACTGGAATGACGGGAATACTAGGTATGGTGAATAGATACTTATGCCCTTACTTTTGTTAGACTAGCAAAAAAATTTTACTGTGTTTTACAATATTAAGAGAACTTTATGAGCGATAGCCAACTAGAACATTTTCCCCGAGCAGGCTTTCGCCGTCGATTTGGCTCATGGGTATATGATGTTCTCATTGCTTTTGCTGTTTATATGGTGGCAGGGGCAGTATCATTTTTGTTGATATATCTAGGTTATTATATAGGTTTGTATGGCATGCAAGGCTATGAACATTTTTCAGATACTATTTCAAATACCTATTGGTTAAAGTGGCCAAATGAATTTTGGAAGCTTGCTTGGGTGAGTTTTTTCTTTGTTTATTTCTGGGAAAAAAGCGGCCAAACGTTAGGAATGAAGGCTTGGCGATTACGTCTACAAAATCAAGATGGTACACGCATCACTATAACGACAGGCTTGAAACGTTTAATCCCTACTTTGCTTGGTTTGGGTAATTTAACTGTTATTTTTGATCGAAAAAACAAACTCAGCTTACAAGACAGGTTAACTAACACTGAAGTTGTTGTTTTATCTTTAGCCGCAAATAAAGGTAGACTGTAGACGTTTCGAATTAATAGTTACGAGTTAATCGTTTCGAGTTTCGAGTTTCGAAGAAAAATAGCTCATTGTATGGCACTTCGCTACTAGTCACTTTTCGTGCTAACAACTTTTGCCGTTATGTCGCCTTCTTACTGATAAAATACCACGCGACACTAACGAACAATATACTAGGTGAAATGGCTCCGATAAGTGGAGGGAATTGATACACTAAACTTAACGAGCCTAGCACTTCGTTACAAACAAAGAATAATATTCCTGTCACTACGCCCATCATAATTCTCGCACCCATTGATACTGAACGTAATGGGCCAAAAATAAAGGACAGCGCTACCAACAACATAACGGCAACAGTAATGGGTTGCATTAGTTTTCGCCAAAAAGCGAGTTGATAACGACTAGGATCTTGCTCATTGGCTTCAAGATAATCTAAATAGTCAATTAAGCCCCTCACCGACAATGATTCAGGAGTAACCGTTACAACGCCTAATTTTTCAGGCGTTAATGATGATTCCCATATTTGTTGTTCAATATTGGTAGTGGTAATTTTTTCTTTGCTTAACTGAGTATTAATCACTGTAGTCAATAACCAAACATTCTCTTGATATATAGCACTATCAGCACTAAGCCAACTTTCTAATTTTAGTTGCTCATCAAAACGATAAATTTGAATTTTTTTCAACTGACCTTGCTCTAAAACTTCGCCAATATTAACAAAATAATCACCGTCTTTTGCCCATACGCCATTTTTAGACGATATTAAGCTACCGCCTGATATAGCCTGAGCACGAATTTCTCTTGCCGTCGCCTCACCTATTGGCGCAAGCCATTCGCCTACCGCCATACTAATAAAAATTAACAATGTGGCGGTTTTCATCACTGACTTAATAATATCTAACCGCGATAAACCTGCCGCTTGCATCACGACTAATTCACTATTACTTGCTAGCATGCCAATGCCAATGAGCCCACCAATGAGAGCAGACATAGGGAAAAACACTTCAATATCTCTTGGCACAGCATAAAGCACATAAAGAGCGGCGTGAGATAAATCATAATTACCTCGTCCAACCGCGCGCATTTGTTCAACAAATTTAATAATGCCACTAACACTCACAAAAACCGCTAGCGTTAAAAAAGTAGTTGAAGCGATAATACGACCAATATATCCATCTAAAATTCGCATTATGATTGTCCTTTACTTTGGCTTTTTTCACCCTGTTTATCAACGCGCCTATCGACATTGCTTCGTTTAAAACGTGGTAGTTTCGCTTTGAGTTTTTTGCCGCTACGTCGTTCTTTCATCAGTAAAATCATACCTAAAATTAAAGCACTGATATGTATAGGCCAAAGCCCTAAAATCACAGGTAAAGCTTGTCTTTCTATGCCTGAACGCATTGCTGTTAATAATAAAAAGTAGCCTAAAAATAACATTAGCGCTGGTAGCATTTTAGCAAACTTACCTTGCCTAGGATTTACTACACTTAACGGCACAGCAATAAAAATCAAGATAATACAAGCCAAAGGAAAGGCAATACGCCACTGAATAGTAGCGCCATATTCGGCCACTAATTTATCTTCAGTTGGCGAAAATAAGGCTTGGGTAGGTAACGCGCTGAGTTTGCGATGCTTTTGCTCTACTTCTTGATCTTGAATTTGAATATAATACCGATCAAAAGCAACCGATTGAAATTCACCATTGATAGCATCACTGTGATAACGAGTACCATCAGATAAAACTAAACGTTGAGAGCCTGACTCTTCTTCAATCACTTGCCCTTGTTTCGCATAAACTAAACTGGAGTTAATGATACTTTCTTCACTATGATTTTCATCCGGCAATTGAGCAACAAACACTTTATCAAAGCTATTGTCATCACGGTTTTTATCATGAATAAAAATTACCGCTTTTTTATTACCTGTTTTTTGAAAGCGTCCTGCAACTAATGAACTTAGCCCTGAATCAGCAGCTAATTGATCTTTTACCTGATATTGATATTCCGATGCCATCGGCGCTAAATACAAAGTAAAAATACCGGTAAAAATAGCGGTAATAAACGCTAAAACTAACGTCACTCGTACAACATACCACTCACTCACACCACAGGCATGCAATACGGTCATTTCATTGTCGGCATATATTCGCCCGTAAGCTAATAACACCCCTAAAAACAAACTTAATGGCAACATCATACCCGCTAAATCGGGAATTTTTAGCGCGATGAAAATCATCACCATTTGACCTGGAATACTTCCTTCAGAAGCATCGCCAAGTACTCGAACAAACTTCTGACTGATAAAAATAGTCATTAACACAAAAAATACTGCAAGTTGTGTTTTAGCTACTTCTTTTAATAAATAACGAAAGATGATCACAAAAAGATCCTATAAAAACTTTCCATAAAACATGGTTTTTTCTGACATTACAGCAAATATTCAGTAAACTTGCCGTTTTAGTAAGTAAACTATATAGTCAGTAAATAAGCTATATCGAGTAAAACAGCTATAATTATAGCCCTTAGCGATATCAATTGAATAGACAAGAGTGCTATTTTTTACTGATTTTAGCACGTTATAGTAAAACAATAGCCAAAAAAAAACCAAATTATTATGCAAAAGGAGAGCTCATGGAGTTCAGTATAAAAAGCGGTAGCCCAGAAAAACAACGCAGTGCCTGTATTGTTGTTGGTGTGTTTGAACCACGCCGCCTTAGTGCAACAGCAGAACAGCTTGATGAAATTAGTGAAGGCTATATCAGTAATCTTTTGCGTAAAGGTGATTTAGAAGGTAAATCAGGACAGATGTTATTATTACATCATGTACCTAATATTCTTAGTGAGCGTGTTTTATTAGTTGGCTGTGGTAAAGAGCGTGAGCTAGACGAACGCCAATATCGCCAAATTATCAATAAAACCATTAATACTCTTAATGAAACTGGCTCAATGGAAGCGGTATGCTTTTTATCAGAATTACATGTTAAAGGCCGTGATACCTATTGGAAAGTTCGCCAAGCAGTAGAAGCAACTCAAGATGGTTTGTATAGCTTTAATAGTTTAAAAACTCATAAAGAAGAGCCACGTAGACCGTTGCGTAAAATTGTATTCAATGTACCAACACGCCGTGAGTTACCTATTGGTGAACGTGCAATTAATCACGCATTAGCCATTTCAGAAGGTATTACTACCTGTAAGAATGTCGCGAATATGCCACCAAACATTTGTAACCCTGCATACTTAGCTGAACAAGCAAAAATTCTTGATAGTGAATATGAAAATGTCACAACCACCATAGTGGGTGAGCAAGAAATGGAAGCATTAGGCATGGGCGCTTATTTAGCGGTTGGCCGTGGCTCTGTTAACGAATCATTAATGAGTATCATGTCTTACAATGGCATTGATGATGACTCTAAACCGCTTGTATTGGTTGGTAAAGGCCTTACTTTCGACAGTGGTGGTATTTCATTAAAACCCGGCGCTGGCATGGATGAAATGAAATACGACATGGGCGGAGCTGCTGGCGTTTTAGGTGCTATGCATGCGTTGGCTGAATTAAACTTACCTATCAAAGTTATTGGTATTTTAGCTGGCTGTGAAAACATGCCAAGCAGCAATGCTTATCGCCCTGGTGACATTTTAACCACAATGTCAGGACAAACTGTAGAAGTGTTAAACACTGATGCCGAAGGTCGTTTGGTACTTTGTGACGCGTTAACCTATGTTGAACGTTTCGACCCTGAGTCTGTTATTGACGTTGCCACATTAACTGGCGCTTGTGTGGTTGCATTAGGCAAACATGCCACAGGTTTATTAAGCTCGCATAACCCGCTTGCTCATGAGTTACTTAATGCTTCAGAGCAAAGTGGTGACAGAGCATGGCGCTTACCGTTATGGGATGATTATCAAGAACAAATTGAAAGCCCATTTGCGGATATGAGTAATGTTGGCGGTAAAGGTGCTGGCACTATTACTGCGGCATGTTTCTTAGCACGCTTCACTAAAAAATATAATTGGGCACATTTAGATATTGCTGGTACTGCATGGCGCAGTGGTGGTAAAGATAAAGGCTCAACGGGTCGTCCAGTTAGCATGTTAACGCAATTTTTGCTTAACAAAGCAGGGCAAGAGCAAGGCGAGTAACTCGAGTTTCGAGTTTCGAGTTTCGAGTTTCGAGTTTCGAGTTTCGAGTTTCGAGTTTCGAGTTTCGAGAAAATGATAAGAGCATATGCATGCAAACTCAAGTAATGTTTTACATATTATCTGATGATAAACAAAGCGCTGATGCTAAAGATACAAGCTCAGCGTTTTATCATGCCTGTTTACAAGCAAGCTACTTTTATCGCCAAAATCAACGGGTATTTATTTATACTCAAGATCAAAAAAGCGCAGAACAAATAGATGAAATGTTATGGGCATTTGACAGTGATAGTTTTGTACCCCATAACTTATCTGGTGAAGGCCCTAAACAAGGCGCAGCGGTTGAAATTAGCCACCAAGCTTCACGTAGCCGTCGCCCTGTTTTGATTAACTTATCTAGTACTGTGCCCGATTTTGCCAATCAATTTCAATTTATTGTTGATTTTGTCCCAAGTGACGAAACATTGAAACAACTTGCCCGAGAACGATTCAAAGCTTGTCGCCAACGAGGTTTTCAAGTTGATAACCAAGCAGCAGTAGCAGAAACACAATAATGTAGGACGTACTTTTTAGTGCGATATAAAGTAGTGCGACATTAAGTTTTGTCAGCGCATTTTTATGCTAAAAGCCGACCTACAATTTACAACTTTTATTTCGAGAACATGATGGAAAAAACATTCAACCCAACCGACATTGAACAATCTTTATATACTAGCTGGGAAGAGCAAGGTTACTTTAGCCCAACAGGCGAAGGAGATAGTTACAGCATTGCAATTCCACCACCAAATGTCACCGGCTCTTTGCACATGGGACATGCTTTTCAACAAACCATCATGGATACGTTAATTCGCTACCAACGCATGCAGGGTAAAAATACCTTATGGCAAACGGGTTGTGACCATGCTGGTATTGCCACACAAATGGTGGTTGAGCGTAAAATTGCTGCTGAAGAAGATAAAACCCGTCATGATTACGGACGCGAAGGTTTTATTGATAAAGTTTGGCAATGGAAAGAAGAGTCTGGCGGTACTATCAGCAAACAAATGCGTCGTTTAGGCAACTCTATTGATTGGAGCCGTGAGCGCTTCACCATGGACGAGGGCATGTCAGAAGCCGTCCAAGAAGTTTTTGTTCGCTTATTTGAAGATGACTTAATTTATCGTGGTAAACGCTTAGTTAACTGGGATCCTAAATTCCATACCGCTATTTCTGATTTAGAAGTTGAAAACAAAGATAAAAAAGGCCATATGTGGCACTTACGTTATCCATTAGCTGATGGCGAAAAAACTGCCGAAGGTCTTGATTATTTGGTTGTAGCGACTACTCGACCTGAAACCATGTTAGGTGATACGGGCATTGCGGTTAATCCAGAAGATCCACGTTATAAAGATTTAATTGGCAAGCAAGTATTGTTACCACTGGTTAATCGTTTAATCCCTATTGTTGGTGATGATCATGCCGACATGGAAAAAGGCACTGGTTGTGTAAAAATAACGCCTGCCCATGATTTCAACGATAACGAAGTTGGCAAGCGTCACGCGCTACCACAAATAAATATTTTAGATAAAGACGCGGCAATTTTAGCCAGTGCTGAAGTTTACGATACCAAAGGCGAACTTTGTGATGCTTATAGTTCTGAATTACCAAGCGAATTCGCTGGGTTGGACAGATTTGTTGCCCGTAAAGCGATCGTTGCTAAATTTGATGAACTGGGTTTATTAGTTGAAGTTAAAGATCATGATTTAGTTGCCCCGTATGGTGATAGATCTGGCGTTATCATTGAACCTTTATTGACTGATCAATGGTATGTACGTGTTGAAAAACTTGCAGGCCCTGCCGTTGAAGCAGTTAAAGATGGCCAAATTGAATTTGTGCCTAAGCAATACGAAAATTTATATTTCTCTTGGATGAACGATATTCAAGACTGGTGTATTTCACGTCAATTATGGTGGGGACACCGTATTCCTGCATGGTATGACGAAAATGGCAAAGTTTACGTTGGTCGCACCGAAGATGAAGTAAGAGCGAACAACGATATTGCCGCTGATGTCACACTAAAACAAGATAACGATGTACTAGATACTTGGTTCTCTTCAGCCCTTTGGACTTTCTCAACTTTAGGTTGGCCAGAAGAAACTGAAGACTTAAAAACCTTTCATCCTACTGATGTTTTAGTCACTGGTTTTGATATTATCTTCTTCTGGGTTGCCCGTATGATCATGATGACCATGCACTTTAACAAAGATGAAGAAGGTAAAGCGCAAATACCTTTCAAAAAGATTTACATGACTGGTCTTATTCGTGATGAAAATGGCGATAAAATGAGTAAATCTAAAGGCAATGTTATTGATCCTTTAGACATGATTGATGGTATTTCTTTAGAAGATTTATTAGCTAAACGTACTGGCAACATGATGCAGCCAAAACTTGCTAAGAAAATTGATAAGCTAACCAAAAAAGAATTTCCAAATGGCATTGAAGCCCATGGTACCGACGCGCTACGGTTTACCTTAACATCCGTTGCCACCACAGGTCGTGACATTAGTTGGGACATGAAACGTCTTGAAGGTTACCGTAACTTCACCAATAAGTTATGGAATGCTAGTCGTTATGTATTAATGAATACTGAAGAGTTTGATTGTGGCAACTCTTCACTTCAAGGAAAGAGCGGTGAAATGGAATTATCACTAGCCGATCGTTGGATTATAGGTCAATTTGAACAAACAGTGAAAACCGTACATGAAGCATTTGATACTTTCCGTTTTGATCTTGCCTCACAAGCTTTGTATGAGTTCACTTGGAATCAATTCTGTGATTGGTACTTAGAGCTGACAAAGCCCGTGTTATTTCCTAGAGATCAAGAACAGGGAAATGAAGCCCAGCAACGTGGCACACGCCATACACTAGTGAATGTATTAGAAGGTTTATTACGCTTAATGCATCCTATTATGCCTTTTATCACTGAAACTATTTGGCAACGTGTACAGCCATTAAGTGATTATCAGATCAAAAGCGGTAAAACTGACGACTCAATCATGGTTCAAGCATTTCCACAGTTTGATGCCAATAAATGTGATCAACAAGCCATTGATGATTTAGAGTGGGTTAAACAGTTTATCGTTGCCATTCGTAATATTCGTGGTGAGATGGACATATCACCAAGCAAATCATTACCAGTATTACTTAAAAACGTTAATGAACTTGACCAACGTCGCCTAGATGAAAATGAGCAGTTTTTAAGCTCTTTAGCGAAATTAGAAAGTATTTCTGTGCTAAATGATGATGAACAAGGGCCTGCTTGCGCTTCCGCTGTTGTCGGTGACTTATCGGTATTAATTCCTATGGCAGGACTTATAGATAAAGATGCAGAATTGGCTCGTTTAGACAGAGGAATTGATAAACTTGAAAAAGATGCAGCTAGAACACGTGGTAAGTTAAATAATGAGAACTTTGTTAGTAAAGCACCTGCGGCCGTTATTGATAAAGAAAAAGCTAAACTTAGCGAAGCTGAATCAGCCCTAGCGAAAATGTTAGAGCAAAAACAGCAAATAGCCGCATTATAAGTAAAAAAACAACGTGCCTATGTACTTTACTCAGGAGTACATAGGCAAGTAACATTATTTATGCTACTTCACGTACCTTCTAGGAAACTTACTTTGCATCTTGTTGCACTATATTTCTTCGATAAATAATGTGGTACACAATACCTACCAGCAAGCTGCCACCAACCAAATTACCTAAAATAACTGGCAGTAAATTACTAAAAAAACCAGCCCAAGTAACGGTTTCTGCCGCTAGGTTTGTCGTGTTAAAAGCCTTTTCCAGCATAGCTAGAGGGATAATATACATATTAGCAATACAGTGCTCAAAACCTGCAGCAACAAAAGCAGAAATAGGAAAAACAATCGCAACCGCCTTATCAATGACGGTTCGTCCTGCAAAAGCCATCCATACAGCCATGCAAACTAACACATTACATAGTACCCCTTTAAAAAAAGCACTCCAAAATGGCATAGCGGTTTTTACCATAGCTATCTTTATATATTGCTCAGCAATTGCGCCATTATTCATTTCAGTATGACCTGAAAGAAACACCAATACCGCCAACCCCGCCGCACCAATGAAGTTAGCCAAGCAAACTATAATCCAGTTTCTTAATAATTCTAAGCTAGATATTTTTCCCTCTGCCCACGCCATTGCTAACAAATTATTACCGGTAAATAATTCTGCTCCTGCAACAATCACTAAAATTAACCCTAAAGAAAATGCCAATCCGCCAACCACTTGACCAGTAGCAAAACCAATAGAGGCATCTGATTTAATCAACACAAAATAAAGAGCACCCAAACCGATAAATGCACCTGCAAGTACACCTAACATCAACAAAGATAGAAACGGCAAACGCACTTTAGCAACACCAACATTATTTACCCGTTGGGCTATTTCTTTGGGAGAGAAAGCATCAGAGCCAAATATTTCAGACATAGTTATTTCCTTAAAAAAAGCACCTAAGTAGTATTACTTTAGTCTCATTAAAGGTAACTAACCTACAAAATTAAGCATAGTCTGATTTAGATCATAAAAGTAATGAGTAGCATAAAAAACAACCAATTTATACTGCTATACTTTAACGCAAATGGATTATAGAAAGGTGTTGTTATGTGCGCGGATCTCGTTAAAACAATCTGCCCATTTTGTGGGGTTGGTTGTGGTATTTGCTTAAAAGTAGATGAACAAGGACAGTTACTGAGTGTTGAACCACAACAAAACCATCCCATAAGTCAGGGGAAACTCTGTGATAAAGGTTGGAGTACCGCTTACGCCATCAACTCAGATCAGCGCTTAACCCAGCCATTAAAGCGCATCAACAAAAGCTTTTATCCTATTAGCTGGCAAGAAGCATTAACCACTATAGCCGATGAGCTAACCGCAATTATTGATGAGTCAGGTAGCCAAGCAGTCGGTGTTATCAGCAGCGCTAGAGCCAGTAATGAAGATAACTATGCCGCTCAAAAGTTTGCCCGTGCGGTATTAAAAACCAATAATATTGATCATTGTGCTCGTATTTGCCACAGTCCTACGGTCGCCGGTCTAAAACAATCTTTAGGCTCTGGTGCTATGACCAATAGCGCCAAGGATATTCTTGAGACAGACTTAATGCTAGTTTTTGGTGCCGATCCCACCGAAAACCACAGTATTTTAGGTGGTCATATTATGCAAGCACATGCTCAAGGCACTGAACTGATTGTGGTTGACCCCAGAGTAACCCGCCTTGCCAAGCTAACCCCTATGCATTTACAACTTAAACTCGGCAGTAATATTGCCTTAATCAATGCATTATTACATGTCATTATTAAAGAACAATGGTTTGATCAACGCTTTGTTGAATCACGCACTCAAGGCTTTGAGCAACTAGCAAAACATGTCAAAGATATAACACCAGAGTCCGTAGAGAGCACCACTGGAGTCAGTGCTGAATTAATTCGAACCACGGCTAGGGCTTATAGCCATGCAAAACGTGCAATGATTTTCTATGGTATGGGCATTACCCAATATGTTAGCGGCACTAACAATGTTATCTCGTTGGCTAATTTAGCATTGACCTGCGGCCATATAGGTAAAGCAGGTACAGGCGTTAACCCGCTGCGGGGACAAAACAATGTGCAAGGAGCATGTGATATGGGGTGCTTACCCAATGTTTATCCTGGTTATCAAGCGGTAGCAGAATTAGAAAACCAAGAAAAGTTTAGCAAGGCTTGGGGGACTAAAGTAACACAACAGGCTGGCTTAACCTCACTTGGCATGACTAAAGCAGCTCAATCAGGCGATTTTCGCGCCTTACTACTTTTTGGTGAAGATCCTGTGGTAACCGACCCCGATCAAAACCATGTGCAATCGTCTTTAAAGAATCTAGACTTATTTGTGGTAGCCGAACTAACAATGACAGAAACCGCCAAATTAGCTGATATTATTTTGCCCGCAGCCTCTTTTGCCGAAAAAGACGGTACCTTTACCAATTGCGAGCGACGAGTACAAAAAGTAAATCAAGCCATAGCACCACTGGGTGAAGCTAAAGGTGATTGGCAGTGGTTACAGGCATTAGCGAAAGAAATGGGTAGTAAGTTGTTAAACTGGCAAAGCAGCGAGGATGTATTTAATGAAATGGCTGCACTAACTCCCCCTTATCAGGCGATGACTTACCAAAAAATTACTGATAACTCAGGCTTACAATGGCCATGCACCAACGAAACACCTAATGGCACAACCATTTTGCATCAGCAAAGTTTTCCTATTGGTAGAGCACGATTTATTTGCGTTAATCAAGTTGATATTGATGAATCAACCGATGACAACTATCCACTATTATTAACCACTAACCGCCTACATTTTCACTATGGTTGTGGCTCAATGACACGTAACTCTCCCCTATTAGAACGGGAAACACCACCGGGCGTGCTATTTATTAACCCTATTGATGCGAAAGCGTTGAATATTAATCACCAAGCACCTGTCAGTATTAAATCTCGTCGCGGCTATGTTGAAACCCGCGCCATGTTTAGTGATGATGTACCTGTAGGCTTAGTGTCTATGCCTTATCATTTTAAAGAAGCACCCTCTAACCAACTCACTAATACCGCACAAGATCCTGTCACTAAAATGCCAGAGCTTAAAGCTTGCGCCGTTGTTGTAGCTGCTTTAGCCAAAGACCAAGTACCTAAAACGATACAACAATTACAGGAGGGTAAATAATATGGAAATTTATCATCTTGATGATTTGAGCTTACTACAGCAACATTTACTGGCTCAATATCAACTTTATCAAGTGGTCAAAAATGACGATAAACAATGCTCTTGGCAACAGCAAACTAAAGAAAGAAATGAACCGCTTATTGCTGAGCTACCCCAAAGCTCTGCGAAAGATTTTTTCTTTGCTGAGCATGAAAATTTACTGATCTTTAATGGTGAGTATTTTCAAGAAACCTTACCCACACCTGCACCTTTCGTATTATTTGGCATATTAAGCTGCGACCTCACCGCTATTAGTTACCAAGATCAGTTTTTTAAAGACGACCCTTATTATCAAGCTAGGCGTCAACAATGCTTGTTGGTAGGGTTAGATTGTATTAAGCCTTGTCAGCAAGGTTTTTGTCCCACGGTAGATGCAGGCCCCGGAGTTAGAGAACACACTGCAGATATTATTTTGCACCCGCTAGAAAATCATCAATGGTTATTGATCAGTACTAACGATAAAGGCACTGAAGCAATTAAAGGATTATCACTTAAAACATGTCACTGGCATTTTTTAACTCAACGAGATCTCACTTTACACCAATGTGAGCAAGAATTTACCGATGACAGCGATATAACTCAAGCTATAGATAAACTGAATAATGGTGAAGTGAGTGATTCATTTTGGCAACAACTGGCGGTACAGTGCCTTGGTTGCTCTGGTTGCACCACCTTATGCCCTACTTGTTCATGTTACGGCACTCGTAGTATTACCGATGAATCAGAAGACAAGAAGGTGATAACACAGCAACGTTTTTGGGATTCTTGTCTTTATGAAGGATTTCAACGAGAAGCTAGTTTTCACAATCCATCCGCCGAAGCAGGTAAAAGAGTGCAGCGATTTTGGCAACATAAATTTGGCAACGAATTTTTTGCTGAATTTAATCGTCATGGCTGTGTTGGTTGTGGTCGTTGTGAGCAAACTTGCCCAGGTGTTATTGGCGTACATAGTGTAATGAAAAGGATTAATAATAATGCTTAGTCATATTCCTGATGCTATTGAATTAGTAGATTATATTGATGATGGTGAACAGGCTCGTCATTATCAATTTCGATTAGTAAACATAAACAAACCCAGTGAAAAAAACACTAATAACAACACCGCTAAGCACCATTGGCAAGATGCACAACCTGGACAGTTTTTCATGCTTAATGTGCCTAGTATTGGCGAAGCCGCCTTTACTTTTACTGAGCCTCCCAACGAGCAAGGAGAATTTCGCGCCTTAATTCGTCAAATGGGAAAACTGACCACTACCTTATTTACTCTGCCCAAAGGTGACATTTTGGGCGCACGCGGACCTTTTGGTCGAGGTTGGCCACTAGAAAAAATTAATAAGAAAAATATTATCATTATTGCCGGTGGCTGTGGTTTAGCACCACTTGTTAACTTAATTGATAGTCTCATTGATAACTTGACAGCTAGCCAACAATTAGTCTTAATTTATGGAGCCCAAAACAAGCAGGCACAACTATTAACGACTGAACGTGAACGCTGGCAACAGCATATTAAGATTTATAACAGCTTAGATGAAATCAATGATCAATACACGTTAGTCGAAAATGAAAGCCAAGGTACACCACTTGATATAGTAGACATCGCACTTGCTACTTTTATCAAACCAGCTACAACAGCACTATTGTGTGGTCCTGAAATAATGATGAACAGCGCGGCAAAAAAATTAGTTGATAATGGCATTGCCAGTGATGATATTTTTCTCGCCATTGAAAGGCGCATGCACTGCGCTATTGGGCTATGCGGTCATTGTTATTTAAATGAACGCTATGTTTGTAAAAATGGTCCTACTTTTAGTTGGCAAGAGTTACAGTAAATAACCCCGCTTAATTACTGTAACTCTTGTTCAGCTTTGGCAATATGCACACTAGCTTTTGCGACAGAGTCTGGATTTAAGGAAATAGAGTCAATACCAGATTTTACCAAAAACTCTGCAAATTCAGGATGGTCTGACGGTGCTTGTCCACAGATCCCCACTTTACAATGGTGCTGATGAGCCACTTTGATCACTTGCGCTATCATGCTTTTCACCGCCTCATCTCTCGCATCAAATAACGGCTTTAATTCGACTGAGTCTCGATCTATGCCCAGTACTAATTGGGTTAAATCATTACTGCCAATGGAAAATCCATCAAAACGCTGAGCAAATTTATCGGCTAAAATAATGTTCGAGGGAATTTCACACATAACATAAACCTGCAAACCATTAACACCACGGGTTAGCCCAGCTTCTGCCATTACAGCCAGCACTTTGTCAGCCTCACTTGGCGTACGGCAAAAAGGGATCATAACAATAATATTATCAAAGCCCATCTCTTGGCGCGCCTTAATAATCGCTTGGCATTCAAGCTTAAAAGCAGCTCGATAAAGCGGGTGATAATAACGTGAAGCGCCACGAAGCCCTAGCATGGGATTTTCTTCTTCAATTTCAAAAAACTCCCCGGCCAATAACCCGCGGTATTCATTTGATTTAAAATCTGACATACGCACTATCACAGGTTTCGGGTATTGTGAGGCCGCAATTTTACCGACACCTAAGGCGAGCTTATCAACAAAGTAATCAGGGGGATTTTGATAACCTTGGGTTAATTGAGCAATTTTGGCTCTGACTTTTTCGTCAGTCACTTTTTCAGGCTCTATCAAGGCCATAGGGTGTAAACAAATTTGGCTGGAAATAATAAATTCAATACGCGTTAAACCAATGCCGGCTACAGGCAATGACCACCACCTAAAAATACCATCAGGCATTGCAGCATTGATCATAATATCTGTTTTAGTTTTTGGTATATCCGCTAAATTAACCGCGCTTTCTTCAAAAGCTAACTTACCTTGATAAACCTTTCCTATCGATCCTTCCGCGCAGCTTAACGTCACAGCTTGATCATTGTGCAATAGTTGTGTGGCATTTTCACAACCCACTATAGCGGCTACTTTTAACTCTCGACTAACAATAGCCGCATGGCTAGTTGGTCCGCCACTGTCAGTGATTATACCCGCTGCTTTACGCATGATTGGCACCCAATCAGGATCAGTTCTTTGCGTCACTAAAACGGCCCCATCTGGAAACTGTTCAATATCTTCTGGGCTATCTATTTTAAATACTTCACCACTAGCAATAGCGCTACCAACACTTGCCCCTTGCACCAATACAGTGGACTTTTCTTTTAGTTTATAATTTACTAGTACTGAGCCCACTTTTTGTGATTCCACCGTTTCAGGCCTAGCCTGAACGATATAAAGTTGCTGAGTATTAGTGTCTTTCGCCCACTCCATATCCATAGCGCAGCCATAATGTTGCTCTATTTTTACTGCCCAGCGAGCAAGTGTTAATATTTCATCGTCACTCAGTACTAATGCTACCCTTTCCTTTTCGCTAGTATCACAGGTAGTGGTTGGATCTGGTGATGATGAGGAAAACAACATTTTGACTAGCTTGCTACCACGCTGCTTTTCAATGATAGGGATAAACTTTTCTTGAGAAAGTGAGGCTTGAGAAGCAGAGCTTTGACCAAGTAAGGGCTTATATACCATAAAGCTATCGGGTGTTACTGTGCCCTTAACAATCGTTTCACCCAAACCCCAAGCACCATTAATCACAACCACATCAGGAAAACCTGTTTCAGTATCAAGACTAAACATCACCCCAGCACACTGGGAATTAAGCATTTGTTGTATGCCAACAGAAAGTGCCACTTGCTGATGACTAAAACCTTGCTCTTGCCGATAAACAATAGCTCTATCAGTATAAAGTGAGGCAAAACATTGACGACAGGCTTCAAGTAGATCAATTTCACCCGTGATATTTAAATAACTTTCTTGCTGACCAGCAAAACTCGCCTCAGGTAAATCTTCTGCTGTCGCAGAGCTTCTTACCGCAACGCTGATATTCTCTTGCGCCTTTTCTTTAGACAGGTGCTTTGAAAGCTGTTGATAAGCTTTAACAATTTCTGCTTGCTGCGCCGCTGTAAACTCACCTTGGCTGATCAACTTTCTAATCGCACTTCCTGTTACCGCTAAGCTTTGAGCATCCGTAAAGTATTCTTGTAAGTGCTGCTTAATAGGTTCATCAAGATTATTTTGCTTCAAAAAATCACGAAATAGTTGAGCACTAGTAGCGAAGCCTGTCGGCACAGCAATATCATCATGCGCCATAGCCGTGATCATTTCGCCTAGGCTAGCATTTTTACCCCCTACTTTAGCAACATCAGCAATGGTTAATTCATCAAACCAATAAATGTATGGGCTATTCTTATGATCAGAAATATCGGTGCTATCAACCATGATACTGTTCCTTATTTTTAGTTATACCCGTTCCACTTAAAGATGCTTTTACCTTAGCTTTTCAGATAGGTAATTCAGCATTTTGTTAAAGCTATTCACTTGGGTATAATCACCCTCAGCAATACTGACACCCGTAGATTTTTTTAAGGCAATAAGGTAATTAAGAAAATCCATGGAATCTAAATCACATTCTTCACGAATATCTTCATCCATATCAATGTCGTCTTGTTCAATTTCCGGTGCAACTTCTTGAATAGCTTCTAGTATAATTTGCTGAATGTTTTGTTGAATATGTTTAGTGTTCATAGACGTTCCGGTTTTTGTAATTGTTTGGATAAATGGTTCAGAAACTTAGCCGCTAACATGCCATCAATCACTCGATGATCGGCACTTAAAGAAGCAGTTAACATCGCCCTTTCCTTAACTTCATCATTAACTAATTGCAGCACTTTCCTAACTTTGCCAAACCCCAAAATAGCAACCTGAGGTGGGTAAATAATGCCTAAAACACTGTCGGCACCGCGCTCGCCCATGTTAGTTACAGTGATAGTTGCATCAGTTAACTCTGAGCTGCGTAAATGTCCATTTCGACTACGTGCGGTAATATCTCGCAAGCCTTGCATAAGCTCACTCACAGACAAGTTATCAACATCATGTATCGCAGGAACCACCAAACCACCTTGACGTAAACTAATGACATTACCAATATTAATGGTGCTTGCTTGCTCGAAAGCATTACCTTGATAAAAACCGTTGAGCTTTGGATACTTAACCAAAGATATCGCCATGGCTTTTAACAATAACGCCAGCAATAGCACATATTGTTCTGGTGGCGCTGCTTTATTTTGTTGCTGTAACCAGTATTGTACGGCGCTAATATCAATCTCTAAACTTAAATAAAAATGGGGAATTTCTTGTTTGGATTTAGCCATTGCTGCTGCGATAGCACTGCGCATATTTTGTTCGTGATTATCAGCACTATCATGATTACTGCTTTTTGTTTTTGGTTTTGACAAAGCACTTAAATCAGCTAACAAAATAGCGCCTTGAGGACCACTACCTTGAATGCCCGATAAGTCTAATTGCTGCTCTTGAGCCAACCGACGGACAATAGGGGAAGCGTTAATACCAATGACCTTAATTTGCTCATTAACGAGATAATTATCTTCATTTTGAACTGTTGTCTCATTTGCTGTTGCCACAATAGTTTCCGCTGGTGTAGCTATTTTTTTTGATGGTTCAGCTTTTGATGGTTCAGCTTTTGATGGTTCAGCTTTTGATGGTTCAGCTTTTGATGGTTCAGCTTTTGATGGTTCAGTTAAAGCAAGGCGTGCCAATACAGTGCCAACTTGTACTTTAGCCACAGGCGCTACTAAAATTTCTGCGATAGTGCCAGCTGAATACACTTCCATGTCTATCGCACCTTTTTGTGTTTCTAATACGGCAATAATGTCACCACTATTAACGTGATCTCCCTCTTTAACTAGCCACTGTGTCAAAGTACCTTCGGTCATATCAGCGCCCAGTGAAGGCATAGTAATATCTTCGAGCGCTAATGTGCTTGTTAGTCCTTTATCAATAGGTGTTTCAGCCATTAGCGTGCCGCCATAATAGCTTGTGCTGCAGTTACAATTTGCTCTACTTGTGGCAGTGCAGCTTGCTCAAGATGACTAGGGTAAGGAATGGGAACTTCAGCCGTACAAAGTCGCTTAACAGGTGCATCTAAGTGCCAAAAAGCTTGCTCCATTATAATTGCGCTAATCTCCCCAGCTAAACTTCCCGTAAGCCAAGCTTCATCAATAATAATGGCTCTATGGGTTTTGGTAACACTGGCAATTATTGTTTTAGTATCTAACGGACGCAAACACCGTAAATCAACGACTTCTGCACTAATATTTAAATCTTTAAGCTGCTTAGCTGCTGCCAACGCCTTACCTAAGCTGCCACCATAAGTGATCAAACTGACATCGGTTCCTTGCTGGCGAATTAAGGCTTTTTCCATGCTCGCTTCACTCTGCTCTAAGACCTCGCCACTAGTATTTAACAACATGACATGCTCAAAAATAATCACAGGATCGGGGTCAGCTAATGCCTGAATCAGCATGTGTCTTGCATCATTATGAGTTGCTGGGCTTAATACTTTTAAACCAGGAATATGAGCATAAAAATTTTCCCAGCTATGGGAATGTTGCGCTGCAAGTTGTAAACCTGCGCCACAAGCCATACGAATAACCAAGGGCACATTTAGCTGCCCTCCTGACATATGGCGTAGTGTTGCTGCGCTATTCACAATTTGATCCATCGCCAATAAACTAAAATTAACCGTCATCACCTCAATAATGGGGCGCATACCACCAAGCGCTGCGCCAACACCTACGCCAACAAATCCCGATTCACACAAAGGCGTATCAATAATCCGCTTTGCGCCATAGCGTTCAAACAACCCTTTACTCACACCGTAACAGCCACCATAACGTCCAACGTCTTCTCCCATCAAAAATACTCGTTCATCATCAAGAAGTGCCTGTTCAATACCTGCCCGCAATGCTTCGCGATAAGTTAATACTTGCTCGCTCATAATTGCTCTCCTTGGCTTTTATTAGTTGCGTGACTTGTATTAGTAGATGACGCTGGCGGGCTATATACATCTTTTGCTAGATCCGATATTGGCTCCCACTGCCCTTGCTCAGCAAAATCGATGGCCGCTTGTATTTCAGCCTTGATCTCAGCTTCAATATTGCTAAGTTCTTCATCTTCTAAATGATTATTTTCTTTTAGCCAAGTAATTAAGCGAATAACGGGGCCTTTTTCTTGCCATAATTTTACTTCAGCTTTGTCTCGATATAATTGACCATCAAAACTTGAATGTCCTCGAAAGCGATAACTTTGGCACTCTAAAAAATACGGCTTATTGGTTTGTCTTATTTGCTCAACAGCTTTGATACTTGCCGCTTCAACATCGACAACATTCATACCATCAACCTGCTCTGCCGCCATGCCATAACTACTGGCTTTTTTAGCAATATTGGTTTCAGATTCTGACAGAGCAAGTGCTGTCCCCATAGCATAACGATTATTTTCACAAACAAATAATACAGGCAACTTCCATAACACTGCCAGGTTCATCGCCTCATGAAACTCCCCTTCAGCAACCGCTCCCTCACCAAAAAAACACACTGTGAGTGCTTGTTTGTCTTGATTTTTATTTGCCATTGCCAAGCCAGCAGCTAAGGGTAATCCTCCTCCAACAATGGCATTACCACCATAAAAATTATGATTTTTATCGAAAAGGTGCATAGAGCCACCACGCCCTCGGCTACAACCATTAGTACGACCATACATTTCTGCCAAAATACTTTTCATTGATAAGCCACGCGCCAGAGCATGACCATGCTCTCTATAAGTAGCAACGATGTTATCTTTAGCACTCAGCGCTGACATAACGCCAACCGCAATCGCTTCTTCACCAATATATAAATGTAAGAAACCACGAATTTTTTCTTGCCCATAAAGCTCTGCACATTTTTCTTCAAAGCGGCGAATACGTAACATTTGCTTAAGTTGAGCAAGTAAGTGCACTCTATCAAGATGTAATTTATGCTTCATTGTTCATCACTCTCTAAGGTTGATATATCGCCTTCAGGTAAACCGAGTTCTCGTGCTTTAAGTAAGCGCCGCATTATTTTTCCGCTACGGGTTTTAGGTAAGTTTTGTCGAAAGACTATTTCTTTGGGAGCAACAGCCGCACCTAATTTTTTACGGGCAAAGCCTTTAAGTTCTTTTTGTAATTGTTCACTCGGCTCCACGTCTGATTTTAACGTAACGTAAGCTTTAACAAGCTCTCCAGCAATATCATCCGGTATGCCTATAACGCCTACCTCAATCACATCTTCATGTTCCATCAAGGCGCTTTCTACTTCAAAAGGACCAATTAAGTGACCCGATGATTTTATTAAGTCGTCTGCACGGCCAACAAACCAATAATAACCTTGTTCATCTTTATAGGCTAAATCACCACTGAGATACCAACCTTGCTTAAAACAACGCTGGTATTTTTCATTTTGGTGTAGATAACCACGAAACATCGATGGCCAGCCCTCCTTTAGCGCTAATTCACCGATCTCATTTGCGCGAGTTATCAGCTCTAATTTACCTTGCTTATCTTGTTGCTTATCTTGTTGCTTATCTTGTAAAGAGTTTTCTTGCTTAGCACGTTTCACAATGCCTGCTTCAATGCCAGGTAAAGGCAAGCCCATAGAGCCGGGTTTAATTGGCATACTGGCATAATTAGCGATCATTATTGCCCCCGTTTCGGTTTGCCACCAATTATCATGAAAAGGCAAGCCGAGAACTTGTTCGCTCCATATTACTGCTTCTGGGTTAAGTGGTTCACCAACACTGGCGATAAAGCGCAGGTTTGATAAATCATACTGTGCTCGTATGCCTTCTCCTGCTTTCATTAACAGTCGAATAGCGGTTGGCGCGCTATACCACACACTTACTTTTTGCTGCTCAAGTATGTGATACCAACGCTCTACTTCAAATTCTGCTTCATCAACGATCATGGTTGCGCCAAGGCATAAGGGTGCAATAATGCCGTAAGTAGTACCTGTGACCCAACCAGGATCAGCTGTACACCAGTAAATATCTGTCGCATGTAAATCAAGCGCATAATAAGCAGAGGACTTATGTGCCAGTACGGCTTGGTGAACATGAACAACGCCTTTGGGTTTACCCGTGGTACCACTGGTGAAATGCAGTAAAGCCATATCCTCTGGCGATGTTTGCACACAAGCAAAACTTGCATCGGCGAGCGCCATTAATTCTGTTAGAGCATAACATCCGTCATCAAGTTCGCCTGAACCATCAATGAGTAAAACAGCTTTTAAATGAGGTAATTCTCGCCACCATTTCGCTACTTTTTTTCGATACAAACTCATAGTAGTTATAAGTACATTTGCCTCACCTATTTCCATGCGGGAACGAATAGGTTCAGGGCCAAAAGCGGAAAATAAAGGAGTAAATACTGAGCCCGCTTTTAACGTACCTAAAGCAGCAATGTATAACAAAGGTAAACGGCCTGCTAAGCTGAAAACACGATTCCCCTGTTCAAATCCAAGGGTATGTAACACACTAGCAAAACGACTGGTTTGCTTGGCTAAATCGAGATAAGTAAAATCAATACTTTGGTTTTTCTTACCAAGCCAACGCAAGGCGACTTTATCTTCATTAGGGGTGTTTAAATGGCTATCGACAGCTTGATAAGCAATATTGGGCTGTTGTGTTTCATTCGGCCAATTAAAACCCTGATAGCATTCTTGATAATCAGTTAAATTTGTTACTTGGTTATTCTCGATAACTTTATTAATTATTTTTTTATTCATACTTTATATTTATAATTGTTGCTAAAGAGTGGCTAAGAAAAACTACTCGAGCAGGTAAAGTGTAAAATAAAGTATAGTATTCATATAAATTTCTACTGTGTTTTTTAATGATCTAAATCAATGAGCCGTGAGAGAGTTGAACAATATTCCCCTCTAAATTTTATTGGCGCAGTGAAATGTGTCTAAGTGATGGGTTATTCGGCTAACATGATAACTCACTTAAGCCATCGTATTGCTTCTGCCTTTGTGTTGCTTGAGGTACAGTAATATCACCTTCAGTAATATTACTCATAACCTCATCTCTAATAGGTGCTAATTTAGCCAGTAGCGTCTCGTTAGCATTACCAGCAAGTTCGTGTAATGCTCCTGTCATCACGATCATGGCCCGCTTCATATGAATAACTCGCTAAAACAACTTGTATATTTACCCCTTTGCTTTCAATGTTGTAGGTACTCCACAGCTCACTAACGACATCTCAGGGCTTGCGACAAATTGCTCATTATATTGCTTTCGAAGAGCTCAGCATTCTAACTGAATACAATTACGTGCCTATGTACTTTACTCAGGAGCTCATTGATAACGTCATCTTCGAAGTCTTTTGTCGAAGATCCATTGTCTTTTAGTTTGGATTCAGGACTATGTGCTCCTGCATTATCTAAGTAACATGAATTAAGTAATTGATAAATTAGGTAACCACAGAGGGCACCGAGGTGCTACGCACTACACTGAGAAAAGCAAAAACTCTGTGCAGGCTCGAAGTGCCCTCTGTGCAGCGCAGCGTCTCGGTGGTAAAATGTTACTCGTAGATGGTTGGGGCGTAGCCGCTGTTTTGCTAATAAGTGGCATCCATGCCACGTCAGCCTAAAACACCACTGGAATGACGTTTTCGAACAATTTTGAATTGTTCCTGATTGATCTACATAGGCATGTACAATTATGTTTCAGAGGTGTTTTATGGTTTCGCAAGTGACTGAGTTTAGCGCTCATATATACCCGTTCCACTTGAAGGTGCATGATGCTCAGGACGTCGTTGTAAACGCCATCTTCGAAGTCTCTGGTCGAAGATCCATTGCTTTTTAGAAACTGGATCCCCGATTCAGCTTTGTAGTTCCAGACCAAAGCTAGACCCTACATCAGGAGAATGTGCGTCCTGCATTCTCTAATAAGGTACTTCCTGTACCGTCATGTAGGCAAAGACACCACGGGGATGACGCGCTTCAAACTGGCATTGCTTAAGTACTCTGAATCGAGCATTTTGAATGATTACGGGTATATACCCATGATACTTCAAGATGTGCGTTTCAGGGCAGCTGAACGATTCATGATCAAGGCGCATCTTTTTATTAAGGGTCGTTCCCTTAAAAAGAGATGCAACGAAGAACATGATTTGATCAGGGCCCCTGTAAGGCTGGTTTAGAAACGCTTTATGCTACGTTATTGATTTCGACAATGGAACAACCATTATCTTCAATCAAAGCCTTGCCTAAAGACGTTTCTAACTCCAGCTGAATCCGACATATTGAAGTAACATGGGTATATATCAATTAGTGGCTAGTGCTCTAGTGATAAAGTGTCAGCTTTTTTTACAAAACTAAAATACATGCCCATACATGCCAGCTGATCATTTTTTAACCGCATGATAAATCGTGTTAAAAAATAACAGGTATATAATATGCATACCTTTAGCTTGTGCCCAAAAGCTAAAATAAGTTTGGTGTATAAATATACTTTTTAACTTTTTAACTTTTTAACTTTTTAACTTTTTAACAATAACGTAAGGATAATCTCTTTTGAATTTATATATTGGGGTTGTTAATAAGGAATTTAATATGAAAATACTTACAAGATTTACTAGCATACTGTTTATTGCGCTTGCTGGCTTTTCCTATACAGCTCAAGCAACATTGATGTTAAGTCCTGGTGATTGTAATACTACTACTGATTGCTGGACTAGTAATACTACCTCTAACCTTGGTGCGGCAGGTATTTCCGAGCTAATTGGACAGACTGTCACTGATCTTTATAAATCGGACTTTGATGACGGAGCGGAGACGGGCTCGTTTGCACCTTCGTATGATACCGAGTTTACTAACTCAAATACAGAGCCTAATGATGCATTATTGAGTTATATCGGCGACCCTTCAGACCCTTCAGAGACTTTACCTGTGATGAACTGCTCAGGTGCGCTTTCTTGTTTTCTTGAAGTAAAAGATGGCAAAAAAGAGCCAGCTGTCTATATTTTTGACATTTCAGGCTGGGATGGTTTGGAGATTGATATGGACGATTTCTGGCTAGTCGAGGATGGGAGTACTTCATCGGGTGCTATTTCACATGTAGCAATATGGGGATGTACTGATTGTGATGAAGGTCCTAACCCGCCGGGTGGCGGCCCTGTGCCTGAGCCGGCAACGCTGTTTCTATTTGCCAGTGCTTTGTTTGGCTTAGGTTGGCGCCAGCGTAAATCACTCATTAAATAGAGCTGGGGTAAAGTAAAAAAGGCACTGCTAGATAGCGGTGCCTTTTTCGTTAAAAACAGGCTATTTTTTCCGGCGGCCCTTCTTGGTTGCGGCAACGTAAACCTCGACACTGCGCTGCGTCTGATTACCAGCCGCATCATATGCCTTGGTCATAATGCTATGGTATCCATTAGCCACTTTGCGGGTATTCCAGCTATAAGACAGCACCGAGCCGCTAACCTGAGTTTTTAGCTGGCCATCGATATATAACGCAATATTAGTCACTGCGATATTATCTGTCGCAGTCGCGCCAATCGCGATGGTGCCGCTCATGGTGCTACCGTCAGCCGGGTTGGTAATTGCCATGCTAGGCGCTATGGTATCGGCAACATCGACGATATTATCGATAGCTAGCCAATGAGTTGCAGAGTTGCCCTGATTGCCAGTAGCATCATCGGCGGATGCCGTGAAGGCGACGTTACCATCGGCGACATTATTGCTGTTAAAGCTAAAGCTAAATGGCGCGACGCTATCGGTGCCGACCAAAACACCATCGGCATATAACTTAACCGAGCTAACAGCCATATTGTCTTGGGCATTAGCGGCAATAGTAAATATGCCTGCCTGAGTGCTATTTTCAGTCGGTGAGGTAATAGCAACTGTTGGCGCCTGCTGATCTATGGTTGGTGCCTGTTGCGCCATCGCCACGGCAGCCGCAGCATCGACTCGGCCATGGCCATAATAGGAACTAAACACACCGCCACTCTTGGTTTTATCGGCACTTGTCTCTAAAATGTTTTCGAGCTCATCGTTGCTAAGATTGGGATTAGCCGACTTTATCAGCGCCAGCGTCGCCGCGGTCGCCGGGCTGGCAAAGGAAGTACCATTGACCCTGCCATAACCATTATTCAAATAAGTTGTCCAAATTCCGACGCCCGGTGCCGCGACATCGAGGCAGTTACCGTAATTAGACCAACTGGCTTTGTTATCTGCGCTGTCGGTTGCGCTAACGGTGATAATGCTGGCATTGTCGGTACAATTTAAATTAGCGCCTTCATTGCCGGCGGAAGCCACAACCAAGCCACCTTTATTACGCATATATTGTGCCGCGTTGGTTACGCTGGAGCTGGTAGTTACACTGTAACTAATATTGGCAATGTCTGCGCCATGATCTGCCGCCCAGGTTAGGCCGTTGGCAACGTCACTCCAGTAGGCATAGCCATTACTTTGGTTGGTAATTCGAATCGGCATAATTGATGAGTGCCAGGCGATAGAGGTAACACCGCTGCCGTTGTTACTCGTTGCGGCAACTACTCCGGCAACCCAGGTGCCGTGACCGTATACGTCTGAGGTATCGCTATTATTGCTAACGCTATTCCAGCCTGCCACCATATTGGCCGATAAATCACTATGATTGCTGTCAACGCCAGTGTCTAAAACAGCAACTACCACACCATTGCCTTTTGCTGATTCCCAAGCAGTAGGTAATTGCATTTTATTCAGGTGCCAAGCATTGCCGTAATAGGTGTCGTTGGCGATAATTTCGCTTGGTTTGACTAATAAATCTAATTCAGCAAATTCAATGTTTGGGTTATTAGATAATGCTTTAACAATTGCTTGTTCTGCGTTTGCCGGTACATTGATAATGTGGGTGCGTAATTGATTAAGCTTACCTTTTGAACTGGCTTTGTGTTTGCCTAGGATTTTTTGGAAGTGTTGCTCTGACAAGCCCGGTTGTGGCTGTACTAAAATTTGACCTTTAGCCCAAGCAGCCGAATGTTCAGCAGGTGCTGCTATAGCGACATTGCAGATGGTTAAGGGTAATAATAATGTGCCTAGTGTAAAACTTTTGCTGTTGCGTTTTATTAGCGAGCTGATTTCGATTTGCTTGTTACTTACATACTTCATTTTTTGACTCCACAGTGTGTGAAGTCTACAGAAAACCTATTGCTTCTTAATGCCCGTCATTGCACATCATTATTGTCACACAATAATGCTGGTAGTTGGCAGTTCCGCTATCGTAGGATAGTTCCCGTAGACCGGTGACTTTGCGCCACTTTCTTTCGAAAGCTTTGCCCTTTTCAATTACAGATGCCAAGCAATTTATACTATAAATTACTCAGCAGATGGACAGATTAAACTTGAGGTTAGTCTGTCCCTTATTGTGCTGTTCGAGGCGATTTTAATACATTTTTAAGAAGATAGTCAAACATAATCGATCAAAAAACAGACAGAAACTAGTCTATTAATTATAAGCTATTAATTAACATAAAAATAAACTAAAAAAATATTTCAAGTTGAGATGTCAACAATGACAGTTGCAAAGACAACAAGTGTTTGGTGGATTGAAATATTAATCGCCGTAATAAAAAATGTTGGAAAGGCCTACTAAATGCGGTAAATACCGCCTTTGAGTTTCTAAGGCATAACGCGAAAAGGTCACACCCTAAACGAGACCGAAAAACAGGATATCTTCTTTGATTTAGAATAACTAAAACACAACAAATTTAGCACATTAACCAGACTCAACTACAATTACTATAATAGATCAACTGTTCAAATAATGAACGAGGACTTGTTATGTATCGTTGGGCTAGTGTGTTTTTATTACTGAGTTGCGCGCTTTTGGCCGCAAACGCACAGCCGATCCAAAACATAAATCCAAAAGTTGCAAAGCAAGTGAGTTATAGACAAATCCCTTTGCTCACCATAAAAGGTGCCATAGGTCCTGCCGTAAGTGATTATTTAGTTAGAGAAATATCTGCTGCTAATGCTAAGACCAATACGCCACTGATATTAATCACTTTAGACACTCCTGGTGGTTTAAGTGCCAGTTTACGAGACATTAATAAAAGCATACTCAGCTCAACTGTGCCAATAGCTTGCTTAGTTTACCCGCAAGGTGCTCGTGCTGCTAGTGCTGGAACTTATATTCTTTATGCCTGTCACGTTGCCGCAATGGCTTCAGCTACTACGCTCGGCGCAGCAACCCCAGTAAATATTGCTGCGCCCATGGCGCCACAATCAAAAGATAGCCCTGAAAAAAGTAATGCTTCGTCTATGGAGAAAAAGGTGCTAAATGATGCTATCGCGTATATTCGCTCCTTAGCTCAATTACGTAACCGTAATGCCGAATGGGCAGAAAAAGCCGTAGCTGAAGCTGCCACCTTAACCGCCGATGAAGCGTTAAAAGCCAAAGTGATTGATATCATCGCCGAAACGCCACAAGCACTAATTAGCCAACTTGATGGTAAAGAGGTTTCAATAAATCAGCAAGTAACTCAACTACAGCTGGCTAATACTACCCTTGTCACAAAAGATCCTGATTGGCGCAGCCAATTTCTTGCCACCATTACCGATCCTAATATTGCCTACATTTTAATGTTAATAGGCATTTACGGTTTATTACTCGAATTTTATAGCCCTGGTGTGGGGGTTGCCGGTGTGACTGGCGGTATTTCACTACTTATCGCTATGTATGCCTTCCAATTACTGCCGGTAAATTTTGTCGGTGTAGGTTTAGTTATTTTAGGCATAACACTATTGGTAGTTGAATCTTTAGTGCCCAGCTTTGGTGTTTTTGGCATAGGCGGTGTTGCCGCTTTTGTTATAGGCTCAATTTTTTTATTCAATACCGAACTAGACCACTTCAAAGTGTCATTGCCGTTAATTGCTGCAATTGCATTTATCTCAACATTATTTATTGTTTTTGCTTTAGGCTTTATTTGGCGGACAAGGAAAAATAAAATAGTTAGTGGGCAAGAAGAAATCATCAATGCTTGGGTGACAGTGAGTGATGATTTTACGGGTAACGGCTACGTCATGTTTAATGGTGAACGCTGGGCAGCTAATTCTATACAGCCAGTAAAAAAAGGTCAAAAAATCAAGGTAAAGTCTATCAAGGGGCTAACACTAAATTTAGCCTTACCAGCCACCTTAGTTAATGATAAGGAACAAGCTAATGACAACCATATTTAATAGCACTCAAATATTTTCGACTTCGATAATATTTTTACTCATAGCCCTACTTCTAAGCGCCTTTCGAATTTTACGAGAGTACGAACGCGGTGTCATTTTTTTACTTGGTCGTTTTTATAAAGTAAAAGGACCTGGCTTTATTATTCTTATTCCGTTAATTCAACAAATGGTGAAAGTTGATTTACGTACTGTGGTTATGGATGTTCCCAGTCAAGATGTTATTAGTCGGGATAATGTTTCGGTGAAGGTCAATGCCGTTATTTATTTTCGAGTGATAGACCCACAAAAAGCCATCATTAATGTTGAGAACTTTTTGCAAGCAACCTCACAACTAGCTCAAACCACACTAAGATCCGTATTAGGACAACACGAGCTCGATGAAATGCTTGCCAACAGAGACGTGTTAAATACTGATATTCAAACCATTTTAGATGATAGAACTGACGGATGGGGCATTAAAGTATCCAATGTTGAAATTAAACATGTCGATTTAAATGAAAGTATGATTCGCGCTATTGCCAGACAAGCCGAAGCAGAACGAACCCGTCGTGCAAAAGTTATTCATGCATCAGGAGAAATGGAAGCATCGGGCAAGCTAACTGAAGCTGCTAGTAAGCTTTCAGAACAACCAAATGCCATTATGTTGCGCTATTTACAAACCTTAACTGAAATTGCTGGAGAGAAAAATTCAACCATTATTTTTCCGCTCCCGATGGAGTTAATCAATGGCTTATTAGAGAAAAATCAAAAAAACAAAAATACCGAAAATCATTAACCTGGCGTACATTGAAATATCAATATGATGTTGATGTTTTGCGGGCAACGCATTAATTTTTAAGTTTCTTGCCTATGTACTTTACTCAGGAGTTCATTAATAACGTCATCTTCGAAGTCTTTTATCGAAGATCCATTGTCTTTTTGCTTGGATTCTTTTCTATTAGTAAACTTTTCCTGATTGATCTGCATAGGCATGTTAAGTTTTGATAAAAAAAGAAGAATATTACCTTCCTTAAGGCTTTTTTTAATTATTTCCCCCTGTTCAACATTAAAATAACTTTTATTGAAATAAAATTGAACTATTTTAACTTTTCCTAAAGCATATTAAAAACATCTGTGTTATTATGCTGCCGCGTTGAGTTTTTGTGTTGCAGATGAAGGTTGATACTAACTTTTGTTTTAAATTTATCAGATAGCTATATTTGAATATTTTTAACAAACGGATTTAGGCAATGCAGACTAGTTGTTTGTTCCAAATACGCTTTGTTACGAATATGGTTTGTTTCCTTCCTCTTCCTGTACTACTTGGTAGAGGGCATTTACTCGGGTAAAAACGGCGTTAATTCTTATGGATTTATCCTTTTAAGAAAACGCTACATTAATATTATTTTTAGAAAATACGGGAAAATGTAAATATGTCTGATTCAGTTAGCGGTAAAGTAAAATTCTTCAACGAAACTAAAGGTTTCGGTTTTATAGAACAAGAAAATGGTCCTGACGTGTTTGTTCACTTCAGCGCTATCACAGGAGACGGTTTCCGTACTCTTACTGACGGTCAAGCAGTATCGTTCAGTGTTAAACAAGGTCAAAAAGGCCCTGAAGCTGAGAACGTTGTAGCTCTTTAATTAGACCTAACTTTCTACTTTATTATATTCTTATCCTCTTATCCTCTTTTAGAGAAAGAAAAGAAAAGATAATAAAGAAAGCGAAAAAAAGCGAAGTATTAACAATAAGTTAATCTTCGCTTTTTTATTACCTAAAATTCAAGGTTAATAAAAAAGGAACTACTCACCTATCGTCACTCCCGAGATATTTTAATCGGGAGTCTACTGTTTAAAACAGGCAGATTCCGGCTTCAGCTTTGTAGTTCCAGACCAAAGCTGAATCGGGGATCTGGTGTATTAAGCGCAATAGATCTTCGATCAGATACTTCGAAGATACGCTACATGGATGTAGTTTATTAGACAATGCAGGAGCATATTGTCCTGACGTATACAGTTACATCCTGAGTTAACTGCATAGGCAAGTTAATCTATTTCATTGTTAAGCTTGGTTAATCCACTGGTTCGCCACAAATAAAACAGTGTAGGTAAAACTAATAAAGTTAATATTATTGCACTAAGCATGCCGCCAACCATAGGCGCGGCAATTCGGCTCATCACTTCACTGCCAGTACCTGTGCCATATAGAATAGGTAATAAACCAACAACAATAGCAGCAGCAGTCATCATAACAGGCCTAACGCGTTTACCCGCACCATCTATCACAACAGCAAAGATAGATGACTTGTTAATGGGTATACCTTGCGCTTTATGCTCTGATAACATTGATTGATATGCCTGATTTAAGTAAACCAGCATGATCACACCAATCTCAACAGCCACGCCCGCTAGCGCAATAAAACCAACACCAACCGCAACCGAAAAGTTATAACCTTCAAGATACATCAACCAAATACTACCCACCATAGCCAAGGGTAATGTGCCCATAATCATGGCAACTTCAATCATATTTCTAAAATTTAAGTACAGTAATACAATAATGATGGCTAAGGTTAATGGCACAACATACGATAATTTTTCTTTTGCTCGTTGCATATATTCGTACTGCCCTGCCCAGGCAATTGAATAACCTGCAGGTAAAACTAGCTGCTCACGTAATATTTGTTGAGCATTATCAACATAATTGCCAATGTCAGTATCATTAGTAATATCAATAAAAGACCAACCATTTAAACGGGCATTTTCTGATTTTATACCCGGAGGTCCATCTTCAATAAAAATATTGGCTACATCACCTAAAGGAATTCGTTGACCATTGGGCGTGACAATCGGTAATAAAGCAAGCTGCTCAGGCGAATTGCGATAATCTTGCGGATAACGAATACTCACAGGATAACGCTCTAAACCTTCAACGGTTTGGGTAACATTCATGCCGCCAATAGCAGTAGCGACGACTTGTTGAATATCACTAATATTTAAACCAAAACGTGCTGCTTTTGCGCGTTGAATATCAATTTTAATATAACGACCACCGGCAACTCGCTCAGAATACACAGAAGCAGTACCCGGAACATCCACTAAAATAGTTTCAATCTGTTGCCCTATTTGTTGAATTTTGGTTAAAGAGGGTCCTGAAATTTTAATCCCCACAGGGGTTTTAATTCCCGTTGCTAACATATCAATACGGGTTTTAATTGGCATTACCCAAGCATTAGTAACGCCGGGTAGCTTAACTAACGCATCTAGCTCTTGCTTCAAACTTTCAGGCGTTACACCTTCTCGCCATTGATCTTTCGGCTTGAACTGAATAAAGCTTTCAATCATGGTTAATGGCGCAGGATCGGTGGCAGTTTCCGCACGCCCTACTTTACCAAAGACTGTCTCTACTTCTGGCACTGTATAAATTAATTTATCAGTTTGTTGTAACAATTGTCTGGCTTGACCAATAGAAATACCCGGATACGTCGTCGGCATATACATTAAGTCACCTTCATCAAGCGCTGGTATAAACTCACTACCTATTTTATCTAACGGATAAAGGCCAACACCTATCATCATTAATGCGGCAAGCAGCGTACTTTTCGGGTAATGTAATGCTGTTTTTAACGCCGGTAAATAAATAGCACTAAGCAAGCGGTTAATGGGGTTTTTATGTTCAGGTAGAATTTTTCCACGAATAAAATAACCCATTAATACTGGCACTAAGGTAATCGCCAGTGCAGCTGATGCGGCCATCGCATAAGTTTTAGTAAACGCTAGTGGCGAGAACATTCGCCCTTCTTGTGCTTCAAGCGTAAAAACAGGCACAAAACTAACGGTGATAATAAGCAAACTGAAAAATAAAGCCGGCCCTACTTCGGTCGCCGAATCAATGACGACTTGCCATCGCTTTTCATTCGTTAAGGTATTCCCATTTTCTGTTAGTTTTTCTATATGTTTGTGCATATTTTCAATCATCACGATAGCACCATCTATCATGGCGCCAATGGCGATGGCAATACCGCCTAGTGACATGATATTGGCATTCAACCCTTGAATATGCATCACGATAAAGGCCGTTAAAATTCCCACAGGTAAACTGATAATCGCGACTAAAGATGAACGAACATGAAATAAAAATAATACGCAAACTAGCGCAACAACACCAAATTCTTCCAGTAATTTAAAACTGAGATTATCAACTGCTCGCTCTATTAATGCCGATCTATCATAAACAGTGACAATCTCTACTCCTTCAGGTAAACCTTGCTTTAACTGCTCAAGTTTTTCTTTTATTTTAACAATAACTTGCTGAGCATTTTCACCAAAGCGCATCACAACAATGCCACCTACTGTTTCACCCTCACCATTTAACTCAGCAATGCCACGGCGCATTTGTGGGCCAATAACAATATCAGCAACATCTTTTAATAATAATGGTGTACCATTTTTATTAACCCCTAACGGAATATTTTCTAAATCATCGGCATTTTTAATGTAACCCGTAGCGCGTACCATGTATTCTGCTTCGGCCATTTCAACAACAGACGCACCAATTTCTTGATTACCTTGTTTTATTGCTTTTTGAATTAACGATAGCGGAATACCAAAAGCACGTAGCTTGTCGGGATTAACCTGCACTTGATACTGCTTTACCATACCGCCAAGCGCACTAACCTCACTAACGCCAGCAACAGTTTGCAATTCATATTTTAAAAACCAGTCTTGAATACTTCGTAATTGGCTAATATCATGCTTACCACTTCGGTCAACTAAGGCATATAAGTAAACCCAGCCAACGCCTGTAGCGTCAGGGCCTAATTGTGGTTTTGCTGAGCTAGGTAAATTTGGGGCAACTTGACTTAAATACTCTAACACACGCGATCTAGCCCAATAAAGATCAGTATCTTCATCGAAAATCACATACACATAAGAATCACCAAAAAATGAAAAACCACGCACTGTGGTCGCACCTGGTACCGATAGCATAGCAGTGGTTAATGGATAAGTGACTTGATCTTCAACCACCTGTGGCGCTTGCCCTGGATAACTAGTTTTGATAATAACTTGTACATCAGATAAATCAGGCAAAGCATCTATAGGGGTATTTTTAATTGAATATAGCCCTATCCCTACTAGAATAAATGTTGCTAATAAAACAAAAAAACGGTTATGTACTGACCAACGAATAATTGCTGAAATCATGGCTTACTCCTGCAACTTTGGTTCAGGTACAGAAGGTTCAGTTATAACAAGCTCTTTTATATCAAAATGAGTAATAACAAAATCATCACCACGAACTTCAAAAGTAAAATCAATGTCATTACCTTGGATAAAGTTTTCCATAGCTAGTGCATCATCAACTAAAAAATCTACCGTCGCAGCAGGTCGTTGCCATTTATCAATGGCTGCTCGTGAGATATTAACCATACGATGATCCATCATTACTGAGTTAATAGTTCCGCTAGTTGTTGCTGATATAACATCACTTGGTTGAGACATATCCATCGCATCTTCATTCATATCTACAGAAGAATGATTCATACGCATAAAATCAGATGACTTACTCGATTCAGAATCTAATAAAAACTGTGCCGAACTAACCACTTCTTCACCTTCGGATAAACCCGATAATATTTCTACTGAATCACTATCAAAACGGCCAACCGTTACCGCTATCGATTTAAAACTCCCTCCCCCGAGCGCCAAAACCACTCTATTTTGATTGCCTGTACGAATTAATGCTTCTCTGGGAATAAGCAATCCCTGTGCGTTATTACTCGTATGAAAAGCGACTTCCGCAAACATATTCGGTTTAAATTCGCCTGATTTATTATCAATACGTATACGTACTTTTACTGTGCGAGTCTTAACGTCTAAGGTTGGGTAAATAAAGTCGACTTTACCGCCAAACTCTTTACCGGGTAAATAGTCTAAACGCATCGTTACCTTAGTACCAACATGTACTTGCGCTGCTTGACGCTCAAATACTTCAGCCTCAAGCCAAACTTCAGATAAGTCACCAATAGACATTAGCGTAGCGCCGGGTTTAACAAAAAATCCAGTACGGATATTTAAGTTTTCTACCACGCCATTTTGCGGTGCATAAAAGGTGATGTTTTGTTGTACTTTACGTGACTTTTTCAACTGTGCTATCACTCTTCTTGGTAACTGCAATGCGACTAATCGATTTTCTGCCGCTTTAATCAAACGTCCATTTTTCCGCTCTAACGCCAGCAACAACTCTTCTTGTGCATTCACTAACGCGGGCGAATAAATATCATAAAGCGGTTGGTCTTTTGTTACTACTGAGCCAACACTGGTTACATAAAGTTTTTCAACCCAACCATCAACACGTGGATGAATATGTACTAACTTATCCTCATCGTAAGTGACATACCCTACTGTATCTATTTGGTTATGCAGATTTTTATATTGAACACTAACAGTGCGTACGCCTAAATTATTAATAACATCAGGAGAAATACGTATTGTACCTGGACCTTCATCTGCGCCCTCGCCAGAATCAGCATAAACAGGGATCAGATCCATTCCCATTGGAGATAGTCCCGGTGCATCTTTTTTGAAATTTGCATCCATTGGTGCAACCCAATATAAAGGTATTTTTTCGGCTTTGTCTGCTACTTGTTCATTGTTCACTGATTTTTCAACTGTCAATAAATACCCAATACCGCTCACAGCAAGACCAATAATAATACCTATAAAAAGGCTTTTGTTTTTTGAATTCATTATTTCTCTCCAGTTTGCTGATTGACAACAGAACCAACAAATAGGTAGTTAATTTCTAAGATAATTTTTTGTTTTTGTACATTAATCGCTAAAAAATCTATTTCAGCGTTAAGCTCAGCAATACGTGCTCTAACCACTTCAGCAAAGTCACCATCGTCATTGGTATAAGCAGTTAAAGAAGCTTCGGCTTGATCGTGAATTTGCGGTAATAACTTATCCTGATACAAGGTTTCTCGTTCGGTTAAACGTACTAATTGCCCCTTGGCACTAGCAAAAGCTGACATTAACTTTCTGAGCAATAACAATTTTTCTGTTTTAATGGCTTCTGTTTTTGAAATGGCTGACTTAACCTCATTATCTTGACGATTTTCGGTAAATAAAGGTACATCAAATATCACACCCACTGAGAAGAAGTCTGCTCGACTATTGCCCATAGCATCATCACCACGGTAACCATAACTAGCATTAACGCCCCACTGTGGTTGATATTTTTGCTCAGCTAGTTCAATGCCGGTTTTGGTTGCAGCAATTTTTTTATCAATACTTTTAACTGAAGGGTGTAATGATAAAAAAGCGGCTAGTTTTTCTGCCGATAGCCATTGCTCGTTGTAAACACTGGCATGATTAATAAGGTCGATTTGTGGCGGTTGCTTACTAACATTAAACGGTAAAGTGATAGTGGAAATTCTAAAGTCTGCTTGGTTGCTTTGAGGATTCAGCGAAAAAATTGTCAACCATTGACCCAACATACCTTGGTAGCGATCATCTTGTTGCTGTAACTGGTTTAGTTTATCTTCTAACCGAGTCAATTCTAATTGCGCACGCACAATATCTTGTTGTCGCGTTTTACCTAAAGCACTGCCATAGCTGGCCTCTGCTACTTCAGCTAATTGTTCAAACAAACTACGGTTTTTCTCAATTAAGATAATACTTTGTTGAACACGATATAAATCAAGCCATAAACTACCCACGGTAACGGCTACTTTATTTATCCTGTCTTGGCGCTGCAATGGTTGCTGCTGCGACTGTAATTTAAGTTGCTGATTTTTAATATCCAAGCTATCACCACGGGCAAACATTTGCGAAACACCCACTTTAAATTGCGTCATATTTTCTTGAGAGAAATCAAAACCATTTGTGGGTAAATTAGCAAAAGCCACTGAAACTTTAGGATCTGGCAGCGTATTGGCTGCATGACTTAACAGCGCTAACGATTGCTGTCTGTGCCGACTCCCCTCAAGCCAAGGGTCATTTTGTTGCGCCACTTGAATTGCTTTTTTAAAGCTCAAAGGCTGTTGCGCTGCATAGTTATTACTAGCAATAAATGTAGCTAAAAAAGTGGTAAGCACAGCAAGGCTGTTAAATAAGGTAATAGGTTTTTTCATGCTTCTTTCTCTTTACATGTGTAAATACGGAGAATTATTCATTTTATGCAGACTACAACGTAGCCGACACTCTTGTATAAAGGGTTTTATAAAGGAATTTTAGACACAAGTGTGCCTTGAAGTTACGAAATAGGGGGACGGTATAAAGAGGTATTTATTTGTGATTGATGTATTAAAGGTAGCTGAGCTATTTTTTGCTCTGCAATTATTCCAGCGCTAAAACCTGTATCAAAGAGTAAAGAAATACTTATGCAGCCACTCATTGGACATTTGCATTGCTCTTGGCAGCAATCCATCACACCGCTTTCACTACTACCTTCATCTCTACTTTCTGACATCATGCTAGCATGGCTTGCAGTATCTGACATATTGTCATGATCCATCATAGACAGTTCCATCGTCATTTCATGAGTACAATACATAGTTGCACTAGCGAATGCTTGACCTAAAAAAGTCATTAACATCAGTACAATAATAGTTATGTTGGCTTTAGTATTTTTCACCTAATCTCACTCTGTGGAACTTGCGACAGTTTTAAGTTTTACAAAAAATTATATTTTCAAAAAATAGACCAAATAATACTAGTATTAATTTCAAAAGATCTAGTTGTGTAAAGTTTCCTTTAAAATAATATAGCTTATTTTTTCAGCTTTATCCGGAATATTCTATTGAAAAAGTGGAGAGCTAAAACAATACTATATCAGTAAAGCAGCACCATGCATATTGAACTCAAAAACAGTCTAAGAATGGCATGTATCCTTAGACTGAATCATTTTAGTCCGCAATATACTCAACTACTTCTAAACCAAAACCAGACAGTGAATGGTATTTTGTTTGTGAGCTTAATAATCTCATTTTACTAACACCTAAGTTAGACAAAATTTGCGAACCAACACCAACGTTACGTGAGCCAACGTGACGACTGACTTCTTTCACTGTTTCTCCCGCATCAACTTTAGCGTATTTTTTCACGAGGTTAATCAATTCCATTGGAGATTCATGTTTACCTAATAAAACTAACACACCGCCTTCTTTAGCTATTTTTTCTAACGCATTAGCCATTGGCCATTTAGCAACACTTTCACGTTGGCTAAACAACAAGTCTCTAAAGGTATTTTCTAAATGAACACGCACTAGCGTTGGTTCATCTGGCGTTATTTTGCCTTTAGTTAAGGCAAAGTGCGCTTGTCCATCAATGGTGTCTTTAAACACAGTTAAATCAAACTCACCAAACACTGTTGGTAATTTACATTGTGAAACACGTTGAATAGTTGTTTCTGTCGCATTTCTAAACTCGATTAAATCAGCAATAGTGCCCATTTTAATATCATGTTTTTTAGCGATTATCTCTAAATCAGGGCGACGCGCCATCGTGCCATCTTCATTTAAAATTTCAACAATCACAGCCGCAGGTTCTAGACCTGCCATGCGTGCTAAATCAACACCTGCTTCAGTATGGCCAGCACGATTAAGTACGCCACCATCTTTAGCAATTAACGGAAAAATATGCCCAGGTTGCACAATATTTAAATGCGTAGCATCTTTTGCAACAGCAGCAAGCACAGTTGTTGCTCTATCGCCTGCTGAAATCCCTGTAGTTACGCCGGTTGCAGCTTCAATAGACACGGTGAAATTTGTGCTAAACTGCGCATCATTTTTATCAACCATTAAAGGTAATTTTAAGGTTTCACAGCGCTCTTGAGTCATTGGCATACAAATCAAACCACGGCCATGAGTTGCCATGAAGTTAATCGCTTGCGGCGTTACCATTTCAGCCGCCATGATGAAATCACCTTCATTTTCTCGGTCTTCATCATCCATTAAAATAACCATTTTACCTAAAGCAATATCGTCAATTATTTCTTGTGGTGTATGTAAATTCATTAGATTCTCTTTGGTTATTCGTTAGTATTTAAGTCTATTTTTCAATTAATCTGTTCGCCCTGAGCTTGTCGCCCTTCGACTGCTTCGCGCTCAGGATGAACGGCGTGTTTTATCCGTTCGCCCTTTACGCTCCGTTTGTCCTTTACGCTCCGTTTGTCCTGAGCCTGTCGAAGGAAGCTTGTCTCGTTCCTCGCGCTCAGGATAATCGGGCTATAATTTCCCCGTTCGCCCTGAGCCTGTCGAAGGAAGCTTGTCTCGTTCCTCGCGCTCAGGATAATCGGGCTATAATTTCCCCGTTCGCCCTGAGCTTGTCGAAGGGTTAATAAAACCGGCTTTATGCAATAACGATTCCGTTACATTCGACTTAGGCTCATCTACCGCACTTTCTTTCGTGAGTAACCGCTCTAAATATCGAGCGATTAAGTCCACTTCCAAGTTTACTTTAGTGCCTACTTGGTAGTGGGCAAAAATAGTTTCTTTTACTGTATGCGGCACAATAGTTAAACGGAACTTACCGTCACCCGAGTTTTCACTTAGTGCATTAACAGTCAAGCTAGTGCCATCAATAGTAACAGAGCCTTTTTCTGCAATGTAATGCGCAATATCACTAGGCATTGAGAGCCAATATTCTATACTGTTACCGTTGTTAGTAATAGACAGAATTTCAGATACGCCATCAACATGCCCTGAAACCATATGGCCACCAAAACGTGTACTCGCTAACATCGCTTTTTCTAAATTAACTGCCATGCCAGCACCATAATTAGCAAAGCCGGTTCGCTTTAAGGTTTCATTAGAAACATCAGCACTGTAACTATGTTGATCGTAATCAACTACCGTTAAACAAATACCATTGGTAGCAATTGAGTCGCCAAGTTTAACATCACTCATATCAAGGTTATTGGTAGCAATAACTAAGCGTGCTCCTTGAGCATTTATATTGATTGCTTTAATTGTACCAACTGCTTCAATTATTCCGGTAAACATATTACTTCTCTATTAGATTTTTTATTAGTTACTGTTTATTTAGATGTTTTTGTTAGCGTAGCCGTAATACGAATATCACGACCGACTAGCCGAACATCAGTAATGGCTAGCGTCTTAGCTTGCGATAAAGCCGTAATGTTAGGCATCTCAACCAAGTTTTTGCCATCGCCCCCCATCAATTTGGGTGCTTGATAAAGTATAAACTCATCAGCTAAATCTTGCTCAATAAACGCGCCTGCTAAGTGGGCTCCTGATTCAACCAACACCTCGTTTAATCCACGTTTCGCCAACATCATTAATAACTTAGTTAAGTCAATTTTACTCTCACCAATATTATTTTTAATGGTTGGTAATTGTACTTGTTCTACAAAATGAGGCCACTTAGGTGAGTTTTCAAGGGGTGGATCTGTTAAAGTGTTGATAATTAATATTGGCGAGTTCACCTTAAAAAAAGCCAACTCCGGTGTTAATCGATTTTGACTATCAATAACCACACGCACAGGTTGGCGAATATTGTCTTCTTTATAGCTGTGCTGTAGTTCGCCTAATTCAGACCAACGTACTGTCATTTTGGCATTGTCTGTTAAAATAGAATCGGCACCTGAAATTATGGCGCAGCTTTCAGCCCTTAAACTTTGTACGTCTTTTCTAGCTTCTGGTGATGTGATCCATTTACTTTCACCGCTTTTCATTGCCGTTTTGCCATCAAGGCTTGCCGCAAGTTTTATTCGAACATGAGGTAAAGCATGAGTCATTAACTTAATAAAACCCCGATTCAGTGCTTTTGCTTCATTTTCAAGTAAACCAAACTCAGCTTTAATGCCTGCTTGTTCTAGCATAGCTAAACCGCGACCAGAAACTTCTGGATTGGGATCAACCATGGCAGCTACTACACGTTTTACGCCAGCATTTATTAATGCTTGGGCGCAAGGTGGTGTTCGACCAAAATGACTACAAGGCTCTAACGTAACGTACGCTGTTGCGCCATTAATTAAATTTGGATGATTCAGCTTCGCATCCGCTAGCGCATTAACTTCTGCATGCCCTTGCCCTGCTTTTTGATGAAAGCCTGCCCCAATAACTTGCGTTTTACCTGTGGTAATTACGATATTACTTTCGGTGTTGTCTTCGGTGTTAGCAACTAATACACAGCCGACCCTCGGATTGGGTGAAGTAGTGTAATGGCCTTTTTTTGCTAACTTAATCGCTAACGCCATATATTGATGGTCTTGTTGGCTAAACACGTTACTTCCTTTGTCTGGTATTTTTTATCGCTTTTTTATCAGTGTTTTTTCCTCGATTAATACTCTCTTTGCCTAAGCGAGCTATTTCATCGGCAAACTCACTGATATCTTCAAACGATAAATACACTGAAGCGAAACGTAAATAGGCTACTTTATCTAATTCTTTTAATTGTGCCATAGTCAAATTACCTAACATTTCACTGGTAATTTCTCGCTCACCTGTGGCACGTAATTGTGATTTTAACTTATTTATTGATAATTCAACTTGCTCAATGCTCACCGGACGTTTCTCTAATGCACGGCTAAAGCCACTACGCATCTTATCCTCATTGAATGGTTCACGCGTACCGTCACGTTTGATAATACGCGGCATCACCAATTCTGCACTCTCAAAAGTGGTATAGCGCTCATGACAAGCGAGACATTCACGACGACGGCGAATTTGATGGCCATCTGAAACCAAACGTGAATCGATAACTTTGGTATCTGTTGCGCTACAAAAAGGACAATACATTATTTACCTATGGAAATTAAAAGTTTAGTAACAAGCTTCCTTCGACAAGCTTCCTTCGACAAGCTCAGGACCGACGGATTTATTGGCCGATTATCCTGAGCGCGTAGCAGTCGAAGGACAAGCTCAGGACCGACGGATTTATTGGCCGATTATCCTGAGCGCGTAGCAGTCGAAGGACATGCTCAGGACCGACGGATTTATTGGCCGATTATCCTGAGCGCGTAGCAGTCGAAGGACAAGCTTCCTTCGACAAGCTCAGGACCGACGGATAACAATAGCCGTTAATGCTGAGCGCGAGGAACGAGCAGTCGAAGGACATGCTATTAGCAAAAAAACACTTGCAATACAGATCAAAAATGGCCGCTAATTGCGACCATTTTAATATAAATTCACTTACATTGGTGAATTAGTTTGTTATTCAGTCACTATTTTTGATAAACAGGGAAGCGACCACAAAGCTCAGAAACTTGCCCTTGAACACGAGCAATAACATCTTCATTGCTAATGTCATCTAAAATGTCACAAATCCAGCCCGTTAGTGCGTTAGTTTCTTCAACACCAAAACCACGACGTGTGATTGCTGGTGTACCAAGACGTAAACCACTGGTAACAAACGGAGAGCGAGGATCATTCGGCACAGAGTTTTTGTTTACCGTAATGTGTGCTCTACCTAAAGCGGCATCAGCATCTTTACCAGTAATATTTTTATCGATTAAATCAAGTAATAACAAGTGGTTGTCTGTACCATTTGAAACTACTTTATAACCACGTTCTTGTAATACAGTAACCATCGCTTTAGCATTATCTAAAACAGCTTGCTGATATACTTTAAACTCTGGCGCTAGCGCTTCTTTAAATGCTACTGCTTTAGCGGCAATAATATGCATTAATGGGCCACCTTGGCCACCAGGGAATACTGCACTGTTTAGTTTTTTGTATACCGCTTCATCATCACAAGCAGAAACTATTAAACCACCACGAGGACCAGCTAATGTTTTATGTGTAGTTGTTGTTACTACGTGGGCATGTGGAACAGGGTTTGGATAAAGACCCGCAGCAACAAGGCCGGCAACGTGAGCCATATCAACGAAGAAATATGCACCAACGCTATCAGCGATTTTACGCATACGCGCCCAATCAACAATACCAGAAAAAGCAGAAAAACCACCGATGATCATTTCAGGCTTGTGTTCATTCGCTAAACGTTCAACTTCGTCATAATCAATATCGCCTGTCTCTGGATGAAGACCATATTGAAAAGCTTCATATGATTTACCTGAGAAGTTCACATGAGAACCATGCGTTAAGTGACCACCGTGAGCTAAGCTCATACCTAACACTTTTCCGCCAGGTGTAACTAAAGCTTGGAAAACAGCCGAGTTTGCTTGCGAACCAGCGTGTGGTTGCACATTAGCGTATGTTGCACCAAATAATTCTTTCGCGCGATCAATAGCTAGTTGCTCTGCAATATCAACATACTCACAACCACCGTAATAACGTTTGCCTGGGTAACCTTCAGCGTATTTGTTCGTTAGTTGTGAACCTTGTGCTTCAAGTACACGCGGGCTACAGTAGTTTTCAGAAGCAATTAGTTCAATGTGCTCTTCTTGACGTACAACTTCGTTGCTCATTGCTTGATAAAGTTCAGGATCAAAATCGGCAATATTCATATCACGAGTAAACATGTTTTTTCCTCAAATAAACAACCATGTAGGCTGCAAGTTCTGATTGTACCCTTAACTATACAATTAAGAGCACCGTACAATAAATGGTACTAAAATTAATGCCGCATATTCTGCCTGAATTTGCTCAAAATGTATATGTTGTTTTAGTTCATTTTGTCTTGTCTTATGTCCGATTTATAATTTGTTATCTAAAGTACCCAGAAGTCCCCTGTATTCAAAACGTTCAGAAGCTATATGACAATAAACAAAGATAAAAATTAACTTAGTGCCAACACGACTGTTTCAGAGCGTAATTTCTTCGCCATTAATAGCACTAACAAAATGGTAATACTAATAGTAACCAAGCCAGTAAAGCCCATTAATAACCAGGATACGGGTAGCCCTTTAAAGAGATCTTCCATAATTAGTGATTGCCCTGAAATAGGTAACCAGTCTAACCATTTAGGCTTATCATCTACGAACATCATGATTACAGGCACCATAGCCGGCAGCATAATAATCATAGAAACCATTGACTGAGCTTCTTTAAAGTTTTTTGATTGAAAAGCGACAAATAACTGTAATGCTGAAGCAAAAAAGCAAATAGGTAATAGTAATAATATCAGCGCCGAAATAGTAAAAAAATCTAAACTAAAACTGGCACCAATTTTAGTTAAATCAATAAAACTCACTGAAAATGTCGTTAGGCTTAAGGTTAATAATACTCCGATACAGGCAATTAAACTGGCGCAGCAGAGCTTAGCCGAAACTATTTTTACGGTACTAACTGGTTGACATAATAGCATTTCTAAAACATTACGATCACGCTCGCCCGCACTAGCATCGATAGCCACGGGTAAACCTGACATAAATGCCGCCATTAATAAATATAAACCAAGCATCATTGAAATAATCATCGCATTGGAATTTGGCAATGAGGTATCTTGCTCTATAATTTTAACCACTTGCAACAATCGCACATCAATACCACGCACTAATAAGCGTTTATAACCAATACCGCGAGCATAGTTGATAATAGTGCTTTTTATACGTCGAACGGGTGATAAATTTGCTTTTTCGCTATAATCAGCACTGAGATAAATATCAATAGCTTTGCCGTCTAGCATGTCTTGATTAAAGCTTGGTGGAATAGTTAACGTTAGATTTCGTTCATCCCAAATAATTTTTTTATCACTGGGCACATCACTAAATAATAAAATATTTTCATTACTTAATGCGTTAATTAATTTTGGTGCATATTCTACGCCTGATACTTTAAGGTAAATAGCAGGAGTTTCTACCGCTTCTTTGATCATCACTTTAGACATAGCAAAAATCATAACGGGTGCCATCACAGCCATCATCATGGCCATCATCATCGCGCGTTTATCTCTAAATGCCTCTTTCAACTCTTTACTAAGTAACGCTTTAAACTGGCTTATGTTAGAAGTAATCATGCTGCGACTCCTTCATCAGAGCCAATAATCTTAACAAAGGCTTCCTCTAGTTGAGTTTCGCCAGCTAATTCACATAACTCTTTTGGCGTGCCTTGTGCTGCTAACTTTCCGTTAGCAACAATAATCACGCGATCGCAAAGTGCTGCAACCTCTTGCATGACATGCGATGAGAATAAAATACAATGACCTTTCTCTTTAAAGCGTGCAAGATAATTACGCAGTACACGCGTACTCATCACATCAAGGCCGCGAGTTGGCTCATCAAGCACAAAGTTTTTGGGTTGGTGAACTAGTGCTTGCGCTAATGTTACTTTCATTCGTTGACCTTGAGAAAAACCCAATGTTTTTCGATGCGCTAATTCTGTCATCTCTAAATCGTTAATCACAGTTTCTATCGCTTGATGTTTAGCATTACCTTGTAAGCCATGGATACTGGCAAAATAATCAATTTGTTCATAGGCGGTTAAACGCTCATATAGACCAAATTTATCAGGAAATATCCCTAAGCGAGCTCTCGCAGCAAGGGGATTATCAACCACATTAATACCATCAATAGTGGCACTCCCGCCATCAGCTTTAAGCAAGCCATAAAGCGTTCGTAAACACGTGGTTTTTCCTGCACCATTAGGACCTAAAATACCCGTTATTTCACCATCGTTAGCAGTAAAAGATAAACCATCAAGGGCTATTACTGGGTTTTCTTTCTTTTTAAAGAAGCCTTTTTTTGTACCACCAAACGATTTACGTAAATTATTCACTTCAATCATTAGTGAATACCTCCTTGCGCTTCGGTCGGTGGTTCAAAACTCGTTGTACCGCCATTTAGATTGGTCATAAAAGATTCATTAGGAATATCGTCTAAACAGGATTCATCTAGCATTTTTGGTTTCAACAAGGTTAAAAACTCATTAACAAGGTCACTAGCACAAGTACTCATCGCGACAGTATGCGCTGTATTTTTTACTACTATGTGATGATTATTTGGTAAAGACTTAGCACTATATTCACCATTACTTGGCGGAGTGACGGGATCGAGATCACCTGACAAGATAAGCGTTGGAATATCAGCAATTACTGGTTTATAGAATGCATCACTCGGGCGATATTTCGGCCACAAAGGACAAGCCATTTTGAAACCAAAATGACTATCGTCACCGCCAAAATTGTTATCTGCATCTTGTTCAAAGTCAGCGGGTGATATTCTTGGGTAATCTTCATTACACGTAATGTTAAATAATAAGCCAATGTAAATACCTTGCCCGCCTTCTGTTTGTGCTACTAACCCAGCCAAGGGCATATAGTTTCCTAAATAAGCTTGATGGATAACTAAAGGCACCAATGAACGAGTCACCACTGAATATAATTGACTACGAATTGTACCTAATAATTTTGCCTTGCTTATCACAAACTTGGTCTGTGTTCCTAAGCGAGGATGAGCAATATCCACTTGTGCTGGTGCCTGTTCTAAACGAGTAAGTAAAGCTTGAAATTCTTGTTCAAGTTGAGGAAATGCTTGCTGACAACTCGATTCTTTTTGACAGTTTGTTAATAATAAACTAAATGAGCGCGCTGAACTTTGACCGAATAAGCCAATTGGCACTTCTACCGGTCCAACACTGTCTAACACTACGCTACGTAAAGATTGAGGAAACATCCGCATATAAACAAGCCCAGCACGTGTACCATATGAACCACCATAAATATTAATCTGCTTATGGCCTAATACTTCACGCACCGCTTCAAAATCTCTAATGGCATTTTCTGAATTATACTGACTAAGATCTCCCGTTAAATTTTTTAAACAATCTTTGATATCTTGGTCAGAAAAATCTTCTGGCGCTAATGCATAAACATTTTGGTCTACCGCATCTTCGCATTGTAAAGGATGAGACTGTCCTGTTCCGCGCTGATCCACTAAAATCAAATCACGCGTTTTACGTACTTCATAAAACACATTTGTTAAACCTGATGCTAATTCTGCAGCTGCTTGCCCTGGACCACCAGCAAGAAACATTAAGGGGGTTTTATCATCACTATTGTCTATAGCAGGTAATACCACAAAATTTATCGTGATATGTTCACCGTCTGCTTTATTATAGTTTTCAGGTACTTGCAATTCACCGCATTTAACCTGAGACCTAATTCCATCTACATGGCAATTTTCTAAGGTAAATTGCTGATTTTGACTATAAGCCTTAACGCTTACCAGTAAAATAAACAACGAAATAATTATCCCGCTTTTTAACATTATTCCCATCCATTTTGTTTTTTAACAAGTTATTTCCAAAAGCAGTTGTATTCTATTTTATTTTTTAACCCTTTGGAATGTGACTATTTGAAAATATTTATAAATAGTCATTCACAAATGCTCTAATAAAAGATAAAGTTTAGTTATTAACGTCCCCTAAGTACCAAAGGAATCCTCATGGAAATAAATGAGTGGGTAGATGAGTTGTTTGAAGTATTTGACGAAGATAAAGACGGTGTAATAAACCGCTCAGAATTCGTAGAATTAATTGACGTATTACTACAAGATAAAGGTCTTCGCATGTGCGAATCTATATTCAACCGCTTTGATACTAACCATAGTAATTCTATCTCAAAGGATGAATTGAAAGTAATGGTGATAGAATTGGCGTTATAACTTTACCTGTCTATCTCTTCACTTTTGTAGCTCTCTACCTGAGGGCTACTATCTATTTTAAATTCTCAATTTAAATTTTTATATTTGTCCTAGTCAGGTGCCTTCACTTTATTAGCACTCTCTGCTATTGTTCACAATACAGCTTATACCAAATGAAATAATGAATGAGTCAATTGGTATTACACGCGTACACTGAAAAGAAATGACAACCCCAACCTATAGTAAAAATGAAGAAATAGCTAATGCCCTTAGTCATGGGTTAGGTGCTTTACTTAGTATTGCAGCCTTAATTTTATTGCTTACCAATGCTGTCACAAATAGCGCAGTAGGTTACTCAATAAATAATGAAGTAATGCGTATTGTTAGTTTTAGTATTTATGGCTCAAGTTTACTGATACTTTTTCTTAGCTCTACTTTTTATCATACGACGACTAATCCGCAATCAAAAAAAACATTAAAATTACTTGACCACTGTGCCATTTATGTACTCATTGCTGGTACTTATACCCCATTATTATTACTTAGCTTATCAGGTACTTTAGGTTACAGCTTAATGATACTTATCTGGTTAATTGCTATTGCTGGGATATTTTTTAAATTCAAATTTGGTCATAAATATAAAAAAATATCTTTAGCAACCTATATAGGAATGGGCCTGATTGCTTTCACTATTCTAGGAGAATTATATAAAGTACTCCCCGGTAATGCCGTTAGTTTACTAGCAACAGGTGGTACAGTTTATTTAGTCGGTGTATTTTTTTATGTACAAAAAAAGATACCTTTTAACCACGCTATCTGGCACTTATTTGTATTAAGTGGGGCTGGATGTCATTTCTTTATGATTTATTGGTATGTATAAATTTTGGGTGCTGGAAACAAAAAAACCTAACATAACTGTTAGGTTTTTTATGGTGTTAATAAAATGGTGCCCCGACCCGGATTTGAACCAGGGACACGAGGATTTTCAATCCTCTGCTCTACCAACTGAGCTATCGGGGCATTGAATCACATTCTTAAAAAGAACTATGTCTCAAAGCTCGCGTATCATAGCTATAATTTTATAGGCTAGCAACCGTTTTTTTGTACTTTTTGACACCTGGTCGAAAATGGCTAATTATACCAATTGAAGTAATGAATGGATCATTCAGCGAGAATTAAAAGGTGTATAGGCAAGGCATTGATTGAAGAGAATGGTTATTCCCTTGTCAAAATCAATAACGCAGCATATATACCTTTTAAACACGCCCTTGGGAGCTTGTCAGGAAAGTGATAACCTCACAAATTTGTTTGATATAGAATGACTATATACGCACAAATTTTGCTTGTTCTAACTTCCCTGACGCCCTCTGAATTGACTCATTCATTATTTCATTTGGTATTAAAGCTCAAAATCACCAAAATCCAGATCACTATCATGAATTACTCTAGGTTTAATTGGTGGTTCTAATAATGAAGGTTGTTCTGATTCATGTTCAATTTCTAATAAATTTATTTCTTCAACGGCTTTAGGTTTATATTTATTTTGTTGACGTTTTTTTCGTTGAATACAACGTTTAATTACTTTTTGCTTGTTATCATTATCTAGATTAATCCAATCCTGCCTTTCGTCACGCGTACGCATACAGCCAAGACAGTAGCCTTTAGCATTTGACTGGCATATACCCACACAAGGGCTTGGAACATCAAAAAACTCTAACTGCACTTACACTAACCACCGTTAAATAAAAATGCGCTGTAAGCTAAGTATATACCCATTCCACTTGAATATGCATGATTCAGCTGGAATTAGAAACGACTTTGGCAAGGCATTGATTGAAGATAATGGTTGTTCCCTTGTCGAAATCAATAAAGCAGCATAAAGCATTTCTAAACCAGCCCTAGGGGAAGGCCGAGCAAATCATACTCTGCGTTACATTTTTTTTAAGGGCGCTACATGGAAGTAGCTTATTAGAGAATGCAGGAGCATATTCTCCTGAATAACCCTTAATAAAAAAATGTGCCTTGATTATGAGTCGCTCAGACTTCCTGAAACGAGCATCTACAAGTGGAACGGGTATATCTCACCAGCGCACTATTTTGATATCGAGACTATAATTTAAGCTAGTTTATCAGTAGCAATATGATAATCAGGATCTTCAATTACATTGACTTCTACTAAATCACCGGCTTTTTTAAGTAATTTCTTACATTCCATGCTCAAGTGCTTTAAGTGTAAGGTTTTACCTCTAGCTAAATAACGTTCGGCTAATGTATCAATCGCTTCTATAGCAGAGTGATCAGCAACACGTGAACGTTTAAATTCAATAATGATATCATTACCATCGTTTTCAATATCAAATTGTTCTAAAAAGGTAGACACTGAACCAAAGAAAATTGGACCTGTTACTTCATATACAGTAGAGCCATTTTCATCTGTGCTACGACTCACATTTATATGCTTTGCATGCTCCCAAGCAAAAACTAATGCAGAAACAATCACACCAACAATAACCGCAATAGCTAAATCCGTAGCAACCGTAACACCTGAGACTAAAATAATGACGAAGGCATCAGCTTTTGGCACTTTACTCAAGATACGAAAGCTTGACCATTCAAAAGTGCCAATAACCACAATAAACATTACACCAACCAATGCCGCTAGCGGGATCATTTCAATTAAACCTGAAGCAAATAAAATAAAGCCAAGTAATGCTAATGCTGCAGTAATACCTGATGCGCGACCTCGGCCACCAGAATTAACATTTATCATCGATTGACCAATCATGGCACAACCACCCATGCCGCCGAAAAATCCTGTAACCGTATTTGCTGCCCCTTGGGCGATACATTCTTTATTACCTCTGCCTCGTGTACCGGTTAGTTCATCAATTAACGTTAATGTTAATAACGACTCAATTAAACCAATTGCGGCTAATACTAATGCAAAAGGAAGAATGATTTCTAGTGTTTCCAGAGAAAATGGAACATTAGGAATAGAAAATTGCGGTAAGCCACCAGCAATAGACGCTGCAGGATCGTTAGTCATATCACGAAGGAAATCAACAACTGTACGAGTATCAAGCCCTAGGCTTTGCACTAATAGCGTAACAACAACAATAGCAACTAATGATGATGGTACCGCTTTAGTTAATTTTGGTAAATAATGGATAATAGCCATGGTTAATATAATAAGCCCTGCCATTATCATCATAGGTGAGCCTTGTAACCATTCAAGTTCACCAACACTATTAGTCACTTTAAATTGACCTAACTGCGCTAAGAAAATCACAATTGCTAAACCATTTACAAAGCCTAGCATCACAGGATGAGGGACTAAACGAATGAATTTCCCGAGCTTCAATACACCTGCCAGAATTTGCAGTATGCCCGTGAGCACCACGGTAGCAAATAAGTACTCCACACCATGTATGGCAACCAAACTCACCATAACTACTGCCATAGCGCCTGTTGCACCAGAAATCATTCCCGGACGACCACCAAAAATAGCGGTAATTAAACCCACCATAAAAGCAGCATATAAACCGACTAATGGCTCAACACCAGCAACAAAAGCAAAAGCGACCGCTTCAGGCACTAGAGCTAAAGCGACAGTCAAGCCCGACAGCACATCATTTTTCAGGTTTGACACCTTACTTGCGTGTAATTCAAACATTTTTATCTCATTGATTATAGTATTGCGATGTATAGGTAATAAATACATGCGCGAAGTTAGCTGCTAATGGCCAACGTGTGTATAGGCGACTATTAGGAAACATAGGGATTTTGAGGGCGCAAATACTATAGATTTAATCAATAAAAGTCAATGTTTGCAGGTTTTTACAACGAAATAAAATACTACTTTCTGTTTTAAGGTATTAACTGAAGATAGAGGTAAATAAAATACAACAATGTTATGTTTATAAAATGGAATTTACGTTATATGATGACTTTATACTAAGTCTACTAAGTTGTTATTAACCTCTGATATAGCTCTGAGGAGGGAATAAATTTAATATAATTAGTATGACCCTATTCTCACAGAGATGAATTTATGAAAAAATTAATCACACTATGTATTTTATTTTGCCTGTTGAGTGCTTGCAGTAACAAGCCGACAATTCACATTGATTTTAACAAAGATACAAACTTTCAATTATTTAGCAGTTATCAATTTACTCCTCAAGTAAATAATTCACTTGATGCTAACCCTATCATGATAAATCGAATACAAAGCGCTGTAGAAGTTGCTTTAGCCAGTAAAGGCTTAAAAAAGCAAACCTTTGTCGACATGGACAGTGCCGATTTAACCATTGATGTTAATTTCAGCCAAAAAGAAAAAGAAAATAACTCTTCATTTAGTATTGGCTTAGGCACATCAAGAATGGGCAGTAATTCCAGAGGCAGTGTTGGCGTTAGCACTAGCGTACCAATAAATAGCGAAGCCGATATAATGACTAAAATAGTGATTGATATGAGCAATACGAAGCAAGCAATTTGGCACGGTAGCGACAGTTATGAAGCAACTGGCAATCTATCAATGGAAGAAAAAGACAAAGCAGTAACAGCTACAGTTAATCGTTTACTCGCAAGTTTTCCGCCTTAAGCTGCAGTAACAGTAAATGATAAGAAATAAACCTTATATAAATGAAACATGTCAAAACGATGTCATTGTATTCATAAATGTATCAAATGATTTTTGAGAATTATCATGTATTACACCTATTATAAATCTCCTTTTGGTGACATTGCGTTAACCGCTAATGATCAAGGTTTAACGGCATTAACTTTTCTTAATAGTAAAGAGATTGATAGTAAAGAAGTTAAGGGTAATACATCATTACTAATCCCTAAAGACTACCAATATAATCCAGAGAAGTTTACCCAAGTGTGTCAACAATTAACCGAGTACTTTAGCGGTGAGCGGAAAAAGTTTGACCTACCATTAGCAGCAACAGGCACGCCCTTTCAGCAAAAAGTGTGGCACGCTTTATGTGCAATAAAACAGGGAGAAACTAAAACTTATGCTTGGTTAGCAAAACAAATTAACAATGAGAAAGCAGTTAGAGCTGTTGGCAGTGCAAATGGGGCAAACCCTATTGCCTTAATTGTACCTTGCCATCGCATAATAGGAAGTAATGGAAAATTAACGGGTTATTCTGGGGGCTTAGCGTTAAAAGCTAAATTATTAATGCATGAAGGTGCTTTATTTAAACCATAAAAACAGCTTAAAGAAATGGCAAGTAACAAGCTACGGTCACTGAATTGTACTTGCCATTATTTTTCATTATGCTTGATTTGATTCTGTTTATACCCATGTTACTTCAATATGTCGAATTCAGCTGGAATTAGAAATGCCTTTAGGCAAGGCTTTGATTGAAGAGAATGGTTGTTCCATTGTCGAAATCAATAACGTAGCATAAAGCGTTTCTAAACCAGCCTTACAGGGATCCCTGAGCAAATCATGCTCTTCGTTGCATCTCTTTTTAAGGGAACAACCCTTAATAAAAAGATGCGTCTTGATCATGAATCGTTCAGGTGTCCTGAAACGCGCATATTGAAGTATCATGGGTATACATTTAATATTGTGTAGTTTCTACCTGCCAATAAACCGTATTAACTTCACCGCTTCTTAAAAAAGTAAACGATATCTCATCACCTTTTTTAACATTAGCCATACGCTGTTTAATTTTAATAACCGAATCTACATCAGTAATTTTATGGCCATTAATTGCTAATAAAATATCACCGCCAAGTAATATAGATTTGTTACCAATGGTGACATTTTTATTTCCACCTTTAAAACCTAATTTATCAGCTAAAGTACGTGGCACTACATGTTGAATTAACATGCCATGTCCTGCCACATTGTTTAAAGCATACGACTGTTGCTTGTTTAGTAAACAAGGAATAAAACCAGAAAATGTTCCAGGATCACTGTCCATAATCTCATGAATAGTATCAACAGAAACAACAAATCCTAAACCATTACTACCGCCACTTTTTGATAAAACATGGCTAACAATACCAATAATTTCACCTTTATCATTAAACATTGGCCCACCTGAGTTACCAACATTAATCGACGCATCTGTTTGTAATAAACGTGGCGTAATATTCGTTGCTTTATCAACAACATGAGCAGCGGTTAAAATGCGGCCTTGTTTATTGATTAATGCACCCGATCCTAAAGAACCGCAACACTCGCTTTATAAGTCGCTTGTCCCGCTTTTGGATCCGCTAACGCTTTAACATGTAATTCAACAACAGCAGGGTTAACCGACTTATAAAGTTTTTGAATAGTATTGTCTGCACTTGCGCAAGAGGTAATGAAGCTTAAGCTAACAATAACCAATAATCGTAAAATAATCATAAATAGTGAAAATCCATTTGTGTAACATATTTGGCTATTATACAAACGACTGCAAATTACATGATTCAGTTGGAATTAGAAACATTATAGGCAAGGCATTGATTGAAGGGAATGGTTGCTCAGGAGAATATGCTCCTGCATTCTCTAATAAGATAATTGGACTCCCCCACACCTAAGATGTGGGGTAATATATTTGTTACCACACAAAAAATATTATAAAGAGTCCTTGTTATGAAGAATACTATAATTGGCGTAGATTTAGCAAAAGAA